>JBDKER010000048.1:0-27544 GCA_039795165.1 Verrucomicrobiota bacterium
CCGCAAGGAACCGATGCTCATTGAGCCGGCAAATCGCTGCCCACACTTCCCCTTCCACTTTGTCCGGCTTCTTGCGCGACTGAATTTCCCTCAGCCCGGCGCGGATTTCCTCGCGCGTTCTCGGGTAAAGCCGGTTCTTGCCGGGTTCCCCGGACGGGAGGGCCTCGTCGCTTCCGCCGCCAGTCGCCGCAGCCGGACCGGTGCCGCCGCCCGACGGCTTGGCCGCCTTCGCGAGATCGTCGAGATAGATCGTGTCGGCGGGCATCAGTTCGTCGCGGGTCACCGTGACGGTTTTGCCGTCGTCCTTGCGGCGCAGGGTCACCTTGCCGCCGGCTTCGCTCACGAAGCTGGCACGGAAATGCTTGCCGCCCACCAACTGCCAGAGCCGCACAGCTTCTTCGCCGCGCAGAAATGGAACCGGAATCGCTGCCATCAGCAGCACAGCCAGCATGCGTCGCCATGGAGTCATCATCGGTAGAGCATCAATCGGGTTGGAGATTCCGCGCGCTCCTACCGCAGACGTCCCCGGAACGCAAGCCGCTCAGTCGCCGTCGATTTCAATGCAGCGGTCGAGCACGGCATCGTCAATCCGGGATCGACCGTACAAACGCAGGGCAGCCGACGTGGGCAGCCCGGCATCGAGGATTCCCATGGCCGCATCCGCCACCGGATACGGGGTCCGCTTTGCCTGAAACGTGCTCGTCCGGCTGTCCCAGATGCCCCAATGCGCCCGCGGATCGCCCGTGCGGGGTTGCCCGACCGATCCCACTGTGATGGCAGCCGGGCGGCTCGCCGGAGGGAATCGGTACACACCCGGCGACTTCTTCACGAAGCTTTCCGTGCCTCCGCAGAAGGCCTTTTCCCGGTGACTGTGTCCGAAGAAACCGACGCGCTTGCCAAGCAAGGCAAGGGTTGGTTCCGCTTCCTCGGCGGAAACAAGGTACGGCCAGTCGTCATCGTCCCCATGCAGGGCCGCATGCCCGAAAACCAGACTGGCAGTTTCCCAGACCCTCGGACGATCCGCCAGCCACGCCAGATCGTCGCCCGTCACCAGTTCCCGCGCATGGCGGATTCCCGCAAAGACCTGATTCTTGAGAGCCCCCCGCGTCTGCTCGAGCCGCAGGAATTCCTCGTCGGGTTGCGTCAGGTAGGAATCATGGTTTCCCATGACCACCGGACAGCCAAGCGCCCGGACAGCCTGCACGCATTCAGCCGGCCACGCCCCGTAGCCGACAATGTCCCCAAGACACACAAGACTGCCGACATCCGATTGCTCAATCGACTGCAGCACGGCCCGCAGGGCAGGCAGATTCGCATGAATGTCCGTAATGATCGCGTAGCGCATGGGGCGAGGCGGGAATTCCAACCTCGCACGAGCGCACGTGAATGCCACATGAAAACGCGGAAGTGATGACCCGGCCTCAGCGATCGCCCTGGAGCCACGCCAGCACCCGCTGGTCGTCGTCACCAGCCGCCCAGACGACCCGCAGGAAGTCGGCTCCATGGCAGTCATGACGCTGGAAGAAGAGGCGGTCGCCCCCGCATCCGTACATGACATCGGGATGCAGCTCGCCACGCAGCTTGGCCCGCGCCTTCGCCAAAATCCGCCGCAGCCATGGGATGCCGCCAAGGCTCGCGTCTTCGCGTTCCGGGAGATCCGACGGCCGCAGTTCCCGATCCGATGCCTTCCCTTTCTGAATCACATGGAAGTAATCGCGCCGCACCGCCGCAATGAGCAATGCCGTGGAAGGAGCCGGGTCTCCGCCACTGTCTCCGTTGTCTTCAACGAAATCATAGAATTCCCGCGGCTTGCAGCCAAGCGACGCCAGCCACGCCGTTTCCTCCGGGGAAAAATAGTCAGCCCACTGCCCGTCGCCTTTCAGGTATCGCTGGAGGCTGCGGTCGAACAAAGTAAGAAAGCGGACGTCCCAGGTGGCATGTGCAGTCATGTCAGTTCCTGTATTCAGCTGGCGGCGTCCCGCAAGCTGCACTGGCGCGCGGGCTGTGCAGGAATTGCGCCGCATGCGCGGATGGTCACGGGTTGCGTTCATGGCGTATGACGGATATTCTGAACGATCGGTCGCTTTCTTCCCAATCCCCGCATGTCTGCCATTCCCCCTTCCGCCACGTCCATTCCCAAGGCCCCGCTGCCAGCTCCGGTGCCCATGACCGTGCGGCGCTTCCGGCAGCCCAAGAAGAACATTCCGCAGACGAAGCCGGAACGCGACCGTGTCCTCGGACTCGTCAGGGATTACCTCGAACGGCATGAACCAGTTCCCCCGCTGCCGCAGGAGGAACTGCGCGTGCATGCCGAACGTCTCGTGGCGGAAGCTGGCATCAATCCGGCCTACACGGATTACACTGGCGTCCTGCTGAATAACGAAATGTGGCGCGAATCACTCGCGACCATTCCCTACGAGAAGCGCCTCCTCCTCATGCCGAAGTGCCTGCGGGTCGAAAGCAAGTGCCCGGCCCCGTTCGATGAATTCGGTCTGCTCTGCAAGCAATGCGGGCTCTGCACGATCCAGGATTTTCAGAACGAAGCGGAACGTCTTGGCTACGCGGTCCTCGTGGCGGAAGGATCGGCCATTGTCATGAGCCTCATCCAGACGGGCAAGATCGAGGCGATTGTCGGCATTTCCTGTCTTCCGGTGCTGGAGCGGACGTTCCCGTACGTGGAAGCAGCGGCCATTCCGGCGGTGGCCGTCCCCCTGCTGCAGGACGACTGCATCGATACCACCGTCGATATCGACTGGGTCTGGGATTACCTGCACCTCACCAGCGAGGACAAAACCCGCCGCCTCAATCTCAATGCCCTCCACGACGAAGTGCGTTCGTGGTTCACTCCCTCGGAAATCGACCGCCTCATGGGTCCGGCCGATGGAGCCGCGGAAATCATGGCCCGCGACTGGCTGGCCCGCGCTGGCAAGCGCTGGCGTCCCTTCCTGACCGTGGCCGTCAGCCAGGCGCTCCGCGAGAACGCCGAGGCTCCCATGACGGATTCGATCCGCCGCATCGCCCTTGCGGTGGAATGCTTTCACAAGGCCTCGCTGGTGCACGACGACATCGAGGACGGCGATGAAAAGCGTTACGACGAACCGGCCCTGCACACGGAATTCGGAATTCCGGCGGCCCTCAATGCAGGCGACCTCCTCATTGGAGAAGGATACCGTCTCCTCGCGGAAGCAGGCGTGCCGGCCACGGCACTCGGAGCCATGATCCGCATCGCCAGCGAAGGTCAGCGCGAACTCTGCCGCGGTCAGGGCGCGGAACTCGCATGGCAGCTCCAGCCGACCGCCCTCGCGCCGGCCCAGGTTCTCGAAATCTTCCGCCGCAAGACGTCGCCCGCCTTCTCGGTCGCCCTCCTCCTCGGAGCGGCCCACGCCGGACAACTCGACGAGGTCGAGGAAACGCTCACGGCTTTCAGCGAAGCCATCGGCATCGCCTACCAGATCCGCGACGACCTCGACGACCGCGCGGAAGACAATGCCCCGGGCGCGACGGACGATGCGCCGTCCCGCCCGAACATTATTGAAGCCACCGCCCGCGAACGCTTCCAGGGCAACCGCGAGGAAGCCCTCGAGGCCGTGCTCATGCTCCTCGAACGCTACAAGGAACAAGCCATCCGCTCGCTCCAGGACCTCGAGAATCCCAATCTCAAAGGCCTGCTCCGTCGCATCGTCGGCCGTATGTTCAACGAACTTGAAATCAAAGGCTGGTGCCGCGAACAGGAAGTCCGCAACGGCATCGCCGCCCCCGCGGCCTGAGGGTTCCGCCTGCCACCGGTGGCGGTGTCACCTCCCGCGGCTGCCATGGCCGCGGCTCCTGAGCGTGTCGTGAGGATTCGTGCCCTTGCCGGGCATGATTCATGCATCACCTGTCATCATGGAGCGAATCATGAGGCAGTACCCGGAACCTGGAAGCCGCATGCTCCGGCTGGCCGGGGAAGCGGTTTCCTTCTCTCTGCAGGGCACCCCACCCGCCGGACATGCCTTTGTCCGCACCAATGCCCGCAGTGCCGCCCAGCGCCGCCGGGAAATCATCGACGCGGTCGAATCCGGTCTGCCGCGTCCGGGCGATGACTGGCTCGACCTTCCCATGGAACAGGTTGGCCCCGAAACGTGGGAACTTGCGGTGCCGCTGACCGACCCCGGCTGTTTTGAAGCAAAGGCATGGTTTCTGCCGGAAGGTGCGGAGGAACCGATCTGGCCGACGGGCGAGGGCAACACCATTGTCAAGGTGCAGCCGGCATGGACGGCGTCGGGCTGTTCGCTTTATAAGGCGTTCGTCCGCATGTTCCGTCCGCAGGCTCTGCCGGAACCGGATCCTGCCGCGGTGGCGGCCCTCGACGCGGCTGGGTGGCACGCCATTCCGCCCTCGGGGACATTCCGCGCCCTCGCGGCGATGGCGGACCATGTGGTCGACCGCATGGGCTTCCGGATTCTCCTGCTGCTGCCCCCCTTCCCTGTACCGACGACTCATGCCCGCATGGGGAGATTCGGGAGTCCGTTTGCCGCGCTCGATTTTCTGACCGTCGATCCCGCCTGTGCGGAACACGACGGCCGCACCACGCCACTGGAGCAATTCGGGGAACTGGTGGACGCCTACCACGCACGGGGAGCCCGCGTCTTCATCGACATTCCCATCAATCACACGGGCTGGGCTTCGCAGTTCATGCAGCTTCATCCGGAATGGTTCCGGCGCGGCCCGGACGACGCATTCGTCTCACCCGGCGCATGGGGAGTCATATGGGCGGACCTTGTGGAACTCGACTACCGCCACCGTGAACTGTGGCAGGAAATCGCGGAGGTTTTCCTCTGCTGGTGCCGCCGCGGGGTCGATGGCTTCCGCTGCGACGCGGGCTACATGGTGCCCCTGCCGGTCTGGGAATACATTACCGCAAAGGTCCGCCGCGAATTTCCCGATACCATCTTCCTGCTCGAAGGACTCGGCGGACCGGAAGAGGTCTCCCTGAACCTCATCGGCCACGGCGGCCTCGACTGGGCGTACAGCGAACTCTTCCAGAATCACGGACGCAACTCCGTCGAATGGTACCTGCCAAAGGCCCTCGCAGCGTCGCATTCGCATGGAATCCTCATGCATTATGCGGAAACGCACGACAACGACCGGCTCGCAGCGGTCTCGACCACATGGGCCCGCCTCCGCACGGCCCTCGCGGCCCTCACTTCGGTGCAGGGCGCATGGGCCATCACCTGCGGGGTCGAATGGTTCGCAGACGAGAAAATCCGGGTGCATGGAGCCTCCGACCTGCGGGCCGGTCATCCGGAAAACCAATGCGACGCCATTGCGCAGCTGAACAAGTTGCTTGCCTCGCATCCGGCCTTCGCTCAGGGCGCGGAACTTGCCCTGCTCCCGGTCAATGGCGGGAATGTCATCGCGCTGCGCAGGTCTGTCCCGCATTGTCCGGAAGCTACCCTCCTCGTGCTGGTGAATCTCGATCCGGATCAGCCGCACGAAGCGGCATGGCCGGCTGCGGATTTCTGCCCGGATGGTCCGGTGCTCTGGGAATGCGGCAGGACATCGCTCACGGGCCATCAGGACGGCTGGTGTCAGGCCACCCTCGGACCGGGCTCGGTCTGCTGCATGGCCGCCACGGCATTCGTTCACACGGACCCTCCGGCCACATTCGCCGCCAGTCAGCGCCATGCCGAACTCGCCCTCGCGCAGTCAACGGGCATGGCATGGCACGACGCCGTCAGCGACCCACTCATTCCGGAAATCAATCTCGACCATGACGCGGGCCGCGGCCTCGTGCGCCTTCCCGAGGAACCCTTGCGCCTCACTTCGTCATTCCCGTTCCGGGTCGATTCCCGACCGGGTCCATGCCATGCGTTGCCGCACGGCAGCCGTTTCGTGGCCATCCTGCCGCCCGGCAGCCATCCGGGAACCACGCTCGTGGCTCACGTGGCCACCGGATCGCGCACGCGACGGCTTTCGCTGGCGCTCGATGCACCACCGCCGCCACCGGGCGATTTCCCCAGCGCCGGAACGGATGCGCTCCGTAGCAATCCGCAGCTGCATCTGCTCCTCACGAATGGCGCAGGAGCCATGAGCCACGTGCGCGCGGCATGGGGCACAGTCGCTTCGCAGTACGACGCCCTCCTCGCAGCCAATCCGGACCCAGCGGTTCCCGTCGACCGCCGTATTCTCTTCACCCGCTGCCGTGCATGGCTGGTCCGCCGCGGGGTCAGCACGGAATTGTCGGCCGATTGCTGCCAGCGCGTGGTCCAGTTGTCTCCCGGCCTCGCCCGCTGGGAATTCTCGGTGCCGTCAGGTCACGGCCTACGCATTCTCCTGTCGCTCACGCTGCACCTCGTTCCGCAGGCCAATCACGTGCTGCTCTTCTTCCAGCGGGGCAACGACGACGCCGGACACGTCCAACTGATCCTCCGACCGGACCTTGAGGACCGCAGCTTCCACGAGAAGACATCGCTTTCGCCGGAGAACCTCAGAGCCATGGCCGCGGCCACCATCGCCTCGCCGCACGCATGCCATCAGCCGGTCGCCCACGGATTCCTCTCGCTCTCGGCTCCACATGCCCACTTCGTCCCGCAGCCGGAATCGCTGCGCATCACCCATCCCATCGATGCCCACCGCGGCCTCGGCCCTCATTCCGACCTCTTCAGTCCGGGCTTCTTCCGCGCCAGCCTCCCGCCAGGCGGCGAAATCACCCTGAGCGCAGCGCTTACGGCGGAACCTGCCTGCGCCCCGCCCCCCCGGATCCCGGAACCGGAGCCATGGTCGCTTTGCGCCGCACTCCGGCAGTTCGTGGTGAAACGCGACGACGGCCATACGATCATCGCGGGCTACCCATGGTTTCTCGACTGGGGACGCGATACCTTCATCGCCCTCCGCGGACTCATCGCCTCAGGAGATTCGGAAACGGCTGCCCGCATTCTCCTCACATTCGCCCGCTTCGAGGAAGCCGGCACCCTGCCCAACATGATCCGAGGCGACGATTGCTCGAACCGCGACACTTCGGACGCGCCCCTCTGGTTCATCACGGCCTGCGCTGACCTCGTCAGAACATCAGGGCACTCGGATTTCCTCGCAGCCACCGCCGGACACCGCACGGTCCGCGATGTCATCCTCTCGCTCATCGCGCATTACCAGTCGGGCACTCCCAACGGCATCTGCATGGACCCCGACTCCGGGCTCATCTTCAGCCCGTCCCACTTCACATGGATGGATACCAATTATCCAGCCGGAACCCCGCGCGAAGGCTACCCCATCGAGATTCAGGCACTCTGGTTCGCCGCTCTCCAATTCGCCGCCACCCACCTCGGACAAACCGAAGCCGACCAACTCGCCCGCAAGGTCGCCCATTCCATCGCTTCCCTCTACCCCCGGCCATCACTCGGCTGGCTGGCAGACTGCCTGCACGCCCGCCCGGGAACCCCGGCAGCCCACGCCACGGCAGACGATCACCTCCGCCCTAACCAACTCTTCGCGGTCACGCTGGGCGCGGTTTCCTCACCGGAAATCATGACGTCCATCACGACTGCCTGCCTCTCCCTGCTCGTTCCCGGAGCCATCCGCACGCTGGCGGACAAGGCAGTCACGTTCCCGCTCCGCATCGAACGCGACGGCATTCTCCTCAACGATCCACTGCATCCGTACTGGCCGCAGTACGCAGGCGACGAGGACACCCGGCGCAAACCCGCCTATCACAATGGCACCGCATGGCCATGGCCCATGCCTTCGCTCGCAGAAGCCCTTGTCCTCACCCACGGATCCCGCGCACTCCCGCGGGCCCGCGCCATCCTCGCCAGCATGAATGCACTCCTCACCTCGGGCTGCCTCGGCCATCTCCCGGAAATCACCGACGGTTCCCGGCCGCACCGTCCCGGTGGCTGCGGTGCCCAGGCATGGTCGGTCAGCGAATTCCTCCGTGTCCAGAAATTCCTGGAAAACCAGACTTCATCCGGCCATGGAGCAATCTGCCGGTCCGGCACGGCATCTGCTTAGTCATATTTCCTGAATTCCGCACCATGAAGAACGTCCAGATCATCAACGTCGCCCCCAGCATCCCGTCCCAGATCCGCTTCCTCGAAGAACTGGCCCGCAATGCATGGTGGTGCTGGAACGCAGAAGCTCAGCAATTGCTCCGCCGCATCGACCCGGCCCTGTGGCGCGATTGCGACAGCAGCCCGCTCGAATTCCTCCGCCGCGTGCCACGCACCACCCTCGAAGCACTCGCCGAAGACACCGGCTTCCTCACCCAGCTCGCCCGGCTCGAAAACCGCTTCCGGGAATGCACCGCCCGGGACGGTGCCGCCCTCCACGGGCTCGTCGCCTATTTTTCACTCGAGTTCGGACTCCACGAAAGCATCAAGCTCTACAGCGGCGGCCTCGGGGTCCTCGCCGGCGACCACCTCAAGGCAGCCTCGGATGTCGGTCTCAATCTCTGCGGCGTCGGTCTCTTCTACCACCAGGGATACTTCGAACAGAAACTCAATCACGAAGGCTGGCAGCAGGAACACTACCAGCTCAATGAGATTGAAAACCTTCCCATGAGGCTCGCCCGCACACCCGCGGGTGAACCCGTGCACGTGACCGTTCCCTTCCCGGATGGCCTCTGCCACCTGCGTGTCTGGGACCTCCGGGTTGGCGGAATCTCCCTCTTCCTGATGGACGCCAATCTCGCGGAAAATCCCCCGCACTACCGCGAACTGACCGCCCGCCTCTACGGCGGCGACCACTTCATGCGGCTGCGCCAGGAAATCCTCCTCGCCGTCGGCGGTTTCCGCGCCGTCGTCGCCCTCGGCCTCGAACCGGAAGTCTGCCACATGAATGAAGGCCATGCCGGGTTCCTGAGCGTTGCCCGCATCGAATTCCTCACACACCAGAAGGGAATGGATATCGAAACGGCCTGCGAAGTCGCTTCGCGCGCCAATGTCTTCACCACTCACACGCCCGTTCCGGCGGGCAATGAAACCTTCCCGGTCGATCTCGTGGAAGCCCACATCAAGGCCCTCGAACCGGAAACGGGCGTGCCCGCATGGCGGGTCATCGAATGGGGCCGTGCGCCCGGCGACACCTCGAGCCCGCTCTCCATGACCATCCTCGGCCTGCGCATGGCCCAGCGCGCCAATGCGGTCAGTGAACTCCATGGCGATGTCTCCCGCGGCATGTGGCAGCACGTTTTCCCGCACCACCTGCGCGACGAAGTCCCCATCGGTCACGTCACCAATGGCATCCACGCGCCCACATGGATCTCGCCGGAAATCCTCGCTCTGCTCCAGACCTTCCTTGGATCGGACTGGGAAAAGTCGGCCATGAGCCCGAAGGATATCCAGCGCATCAATGACATCCCCGACGAGGAACTCTGGCGGGCACACGAAATGGCGCGCAGCAGGCTCCTCCGCACGGCGCGCGATTCCATGGCGCATCAGCTCTCCGCACGCAATGCCACCCGCGCGGAACTCGGCGCAGCCCGCAGTGTCCTCGACCCCGATATCCTCACGATCGGCTTTGCCCGCCGTGCCGCTTCCTACAAACGCGCCACTTTGCTTCTGCGCGATCCCGAGCGTCTCCAGGCTCTCCTTGGCAACAAGGATCGGCCAGTGCAGTTCGTCTTCGCGGGCAAGGCGCACCCGGCCGATCACCATGGCAAGGACTTCATCCGCCAGGTGGTAGATGTCTCCCGCCGCACCGGCGTCCGCCATCGCTTTCTCTTCCTTGAAAACTACGACATGCGGCTGGCACGTTCTCTCGTCCAGGGAGCCGATGTCTGGCTCAATACTCCGCGCCGCCGCATGGAAGCATCCGGAACTTCCGGGATGAAGGCGGCCATCAATGGGGTCCTCAATGTCTCCATTCTCGACGGCTGGTGGTGCGAAGGCTATGCGCCGGACTGCGGCTGGGCCATCGGCAATGGAGAGGAATACGAAGACGATGAATACGGCGACGCCATCGAGTCGGCTGCCCTCTACCGCATGCTCGAGGACGATATCGCCCCACTCTTCTACAGCCGTTCATCGGGCGGCGACCCGTCCGGCTGGATCGCCATGATGAAGGCATCCATCCGCATGGGCCTCGGCTTCTTCACGACCCGCCGCATGGTCACGGAATACCGCGACAAGTTCTACATTCCGGCGTCGCGCCACTACCACGCACTCACGGACAGCAACGGAGCCGCCGCCCGCGCCCTCAATGCCCAGCGCCTCCGCTTCAACTCGCTCTGGCATCACGTCCGCGTCAATACCCCCATCCCGGACCGCGACCTCCGCACCATCCACTCGGGCGAATCGTTCTCGATTTCCTGCCCGGTCTACCTCGGGGAGATCAAACCCGACGAAGTCTGCGTGGAACTGTGCACGGGCCCGGCCGACGCAGGCAATCAGATCAAATCACCGAGCTTTCAGCCCATGGCGCTCCTCAAGTCGTCGCCGGATGGCTGGCATGAATATGGCATCACGGTGCCCTGCCCCGCCAGTGGCCGTTTCGGCCTGACAGCGCGGGCGACTCCGGCTGGCGGGGAATGGAAGGCATCGTCGCCTGGTTACGTATCATGGTCGGAGTAACCGCCCGGTTCCCCCGCCCACGATGACTCCACGCAGAACCATGTTTCTCCCGTGAGCAATCCCACCATTCTCATCGTCACTCCGGAAATCACCTATCTGCCCGAAGGCATGGGCAACATGGCGCAGCGCATGCACGCCAAGGCTGGTGGCCTCGCTGACGTTTCCGCATCTCTCGTGGCGGCACTATTCGAACTGGGTGCTGATGTCCATGTCGCTCTGCCGAACTACCGCCAGATGTTCCATGCGGACGTGTACGACATCTTCAGCCAGGAACTGAAAACCATCCGCGAACGCCTTCCGGAAGAACGGATCCACTTGGCGGAAGACCGCATCTTCTACTACCGCGACACCGTCTACAGCAGCTACGGCGGAGAAAATCCGCGCATTGCCCTCGCCTTCCAGCGCGAGGTCATCAACAACATCATCCCGCGCGTCGCTCCAGACCTCATTCACTGCAACGACTGGATGACCGGGCTCATTCCAGGGGCCGCCCGCCGCTTCCGCATTCCCACTCTCTTCACGGTTCACAATATCCATACGGAAAAGCTGACCCTCGAGCAGATTGAGGCCAGCGGGATCGACGCCGCCCTCTTCTGGCAGCATCTCTACTACGAACAGCCACCCGCCAATTACGAAACGGCCAGGCCCACCATCCCCGTCGATCAGCTCGCCTCCGGCATCTTCTCGGCTCACTACATCAACACCGTCAGTCCTTCGTTCCTCGATGAAGTCGCGGACGGCCAGCATTCGTTCGTACCCGCTGCCGTGCGCCAGGAAATCTGGAACAAGCGGGAAGCCGGCTGCGCCGTCGGCATTCTCAATGCCCCAGATTCAAGCTACCATCCAGCCACCGATATCTGCCTGCCCCTGAAGTACACGGCGGACAGTTTCGAGGAAGGCAAGCGTGCGGCCAAAACCGCGCTGCAGGAACGCCTTGGACTGGATGTCAATCCGGACGCTCCCATCCTCTTCTGGCCATCGCGGCTTGATCCCATCCAGAAGGGCCCCCAGCTGCTCACCCAGATCCTCTTCCGGACACTGTCGGACTACTGGGGCGATGGACTGCAGGTCGTTCTCGTGGCCAATGGAGAATTCCAGAAGCACTTCCACGACATCGTGCGCCGCCACGAACTGCACCGACGCGTCGCAGTCTGCAATTTCCACGAATCCCTCAGCCGCCTCGGCTACGCAGCGTCGGATTTTGTCCTCATGCCGTCGTCCTTCGAGCCTTGCGGACTCCCCCAGATGATCGCTCCCATCTACGGCAGCCTCACCATCGCCCACAACACAGGCGGCCTCAAGGACACGGTCTTCCACCTCAATCACGACGGTTCCTCGGGCAATGGCTTCGTCTTCGATGTCTTCGACGCCACCGGCCTCCGCTGGGCGGTCGACGAAGCCATGAAGTTTTTCCGCCAGCCCGCCGCCGCCCGGGCACGCACCATCCGGCGCGTCATGACGGAATCGGTCGCACAGTTCAATCATGCCGCCACCGCCCGGCATTACTTTGATATCTACGAAGCCATGCTGCACCGGCCGCTCCTTGTTCCGGATGCCCCGGAGGCAGCCATTCCATCACCGAGCCGCCGCCCGGACCGCGGAGCCAAAAATCCACGCCGCGGCAAGGCGACCGCCCTGCGGCGCTGATTCCGCTGAACCCCGCCCGAGCGATTCCACAGCCTGCCAGAAACCCAGAGATTCCCATGCCGGCCACCCGAGAACGCATACAGCCCGCCCCGTCGGTTCCGCGGCCCCGCAAGGCAAAACAGCGGAATGCTCCCGCCACGCCGACGGCTGCGGCATCGCCTCCGCTTCCGGACCTGCAGCGCGATCCATGGCTGCGGGATTTCGTGCCTGACCTCCAGCGCCGTGCCCAGCGCTGCGCGGACCTGCGCTCCCGGCTCGTTCCGGCGGGCCAGTCCCTGCGCGATTTCGCCTCGGGTCACCTGCATTACGGTCTGCACCGCACCGCCGATGGCTGGGTCTTCCGCGAATGGGCTCCTCATGCCACCGCATTGTTTCTGATCGGCGACCACTCGCACTGGCAGGAATCCGGAGACTGCGCCGCCACCCGGATCAATGATCATGGCGACTGGGAACTGTACCTTCCTGCCGAGCGTCTCCAGCACGGGCGGCACTACCGGCTTTCCCTGCACTGGCAGGATGGGAAAGGCGACCGCATTCCGGCATGGTGCCGCCGTGTGGTTCAGGACCCCGCCACCCTCATCTTCTCGGCTCAGGTATGGGATCCACTGCCGTTTGCATGGCAATCCAACCGCCCGGACACCCGGTCCCGCCCGCCCCTTGTCTACGAATGCCACGTGGGCATGGCCCTCGAGGAAGCGAGAGTCGGAACGTGGCGCGAATTCACCGAACGCATTCTCCCGCGCATCGCCGACGCTGGATACAATACCCTGCAGATCATGGGTGTCCTCGAACACCCCTACTACGGATCGTTCGGCTACCACGTCAGCTCGTTCTTCGCCCCTTCATCCCGCTTCGGTACCCCGGAGGAATTCAAACAACTCGTCGACACCGCGCACCAGCTCGGTCTCGCTGTAATCATCGACCTCGTTCATTCCCACGCGGTCCGCAATGAAGCGGAAGGCCTCTCGATCTTCGATGGCACGCCGTACCTCTACTTCCATGACGGCCCGCGCGGCCTCCATCCCGCATGGGACAGCCGCTGCTTCGATTACGGCAAGCCCGCCGTCGTCCATTTTCTCCTCTCCAACTGCCGCTACTGGATCGAGGAATTCCAGCTCGATGGCTTCCGCTTCGATGGCGTAACCTCCATGCTCTACCTCGATCATGGACTCGGCCGCCATTTCACCAGCGCAGCGGATTACTTCAACCCAGGCGTCGACGAAGACGCCTTCGCCTACCTCGCCCTCGCCAACGACCTCATCCACGAAATCAATCCCCATGCCCTCACCATCGCAGAAGATGTCAGCGGCATGCCCGGCCTCGCCAGCCCATCGGCCCACGGCGGCGCCGGCTTCGATTTCCGCCTCGCCATGGGAGTACCCGATCTCTGGGCCCGCCTCGCCAGCGAGACCCCGGACGAGGACTGGCACGTGGAACACCTCTGGCACGAACTGACCACACGTCGCCCGGAGGAAAAGGTGATCGCCTACGTGGAAAGTCACGACCAGGCCATCGTGGGCGGCAAAACTCTGCTCTTCCGCCTCCTCGACGCCGCCATCTACCACCACATGGACCGCCGCCTCAGCGATCCCCACACGGACCGTGGCATCGCCCTCTGCAAAATCGCCCGCCTTCTCACCTTCGCCACCGCAGGCCATGGCTACCTCAATTTCATGGGCAATGAGTTCGGCCACCCGGAATGGGTCGACTTCCCCCGCGAAGGCAATGGCTGGTCCTGCCATTACGCCCGCCGTCAGTGGTCGCTCCGCGACGATCCGACCCTCAAATTCAGTGCGCTCGGCGATTTTGACCGCGCCCTCCTGCAACTCATGGGAACGCCGGCTCTCTTCGCAGAGCCACCGCAGCTCTCGTTCATTCACGTCACCAATCAGACAATCGCCTTCAGCCGCGGACCGTTTCTGATCCTTGTGAACCTGCATCCATGGAACAGCCCGGTCGATTACCCGATCCCCTGCCCGCCCGGACCATGGGAACTGAAGCTTTCCACGGACGACCCGGCCTTCTGCGGCCTCAACCGGCTCCGCCTGCCCCAGACGTTCCATGCCCGGCCCGTCAATGGCGGTCACGAAATTCTCGTGTACCTGCCAGCCCGCTCGGCACTCGTCCTGCAGCGGAAATCCTGACAATTCCGGCACCCCCGGAAAGCCGCCGGCCTGACTTCTTCCGGTTGCGCGCCATCACCGCCACGGCAGCATCGGCGCATGCCTCGGATCCTCACCCTCTTCGCAGCCCTCACCCTCGCAGCCCTCCCAGCTTGCCGCAGCACCCGCAAGGAAGCGCCCGCCATTCCTGCCGACGCTGCAGAAGCCGTTCCTGGCTCACCCTCGGGCCCCTTGCCCCCGGCCATCCGCCCGGAAGACCGCGCCGCCGTCAAGGCGTTCTACCAGAAGGGCGGCAGCGGTGGCTTCCACCTCTCAGACAACCAACTCGCTTCCCCGCTCACTCCAGATAACACCCGCTTCATCGTCGATCTCGACGCCCAGCAGGCCTACCTCTACCAAGGATCGCGCCTCGCCGCATATTCCTCCATCTCCAGCGGTCAGAAATACTACCGCACGGAAACCGGCGACTACACCATCGGCCAGAAGGACCTCAATCACCGTTCCACCACCTACGGATCCTTCGTAAGCCGATCAGGCGGCACCATCATGGGCGACGTCAAGGCGGGTTACGACCCCACCCCTGCAGGTGCCCGCTTCGAAGGCGCTCTCATGAAGTACTTCATGCGCCTCCAGCACAGAAGCGGTCCCACCGCCATGGGCTTCCACGCCGGACGCCTCCCCGGCTACCCGGCTTCCCACGGCTGCATCCGCCTTCCGTCGAAAATGGCCGCATGGTTCTTCAACCACGTCCCCGCCGGAACCCAAGTCATCGTCCGCGGTTCGAAATACGGCGTCCCCTACGGAGCCAGTCAGAACCGCCCGAAACGCGCTCCCAAAGTCCATCCCAGCCTCAAGAAGAAGAAACCGAGCACGCCCCGGCAATCCACACCGGCAACCACCACGTCACCGGATTCCCCTTCCCCGGAACCAACCCCGACACCCGAACCAGCACCGGCTCCGGAACCAGCAGCCACCACTGATCCCACTCCCGCCCCGGAACCCGCGCTGCCCAGCACGCCTTCGATCCCGAAACCGTCCGGCGACCTCTCGGTGCCCTCTGAACCAATCTGAAGGGCCTCCACTAGTTCGTTAGTTTTCCCTGCAGTAAGGGCTTGCATTTCTGTGTGGAAATCGGTTATTCCGAAAAGGCCGGAATTACGGCAAGACATTAACCCCTGTTCACGTTAAACCAATCCATCCCATGATCCGCTCGCTCTTCCTCTCCGCTGCCCTCGCAGCGCTCTCCCTCCCATCGGCCTACGCTCAGGCCGATGCCACCAAGGCCCTCAAGTCGGCAGCCGGAAAGGCCACGGAAGCGGCCAGCAAAGCCGCCGAGTCCGCCGGAAAGGCCGCCGCAGACACGGCCAAAAAAGCCACCCCGCGCGCCACCACCCCGGCCAAGCCCGAAGAACTGTCCGCCTCCGATAAAGCCCTTCTCGCCCACGGCGAAAAGGAAGCCGCCAAACTCTCCCCAACCCAGCAGTCCAAACTTCTCGACCTCGTCAACAAGGCCGAACAGAAAGACCTCACCGCCATCCCCGGCGTCGGTGAAGTCAAATCGGGCAACATCGTCGCCAAACGCCCCGTCCGCAATGTCGCCGACCTCATCATGATCGATGGCATCGGCGAAAGCACCTTCGATGGCATCATCAAATGGGTCAAGGATGGCATGAAAACCCCGGAACCTTCCGCCAAGCCCGCCGCGACCACCAAGCCGGAACCGAAGGCAACCAAGGAAGCCAAACCAGCTCCAGCCAAGGAAGACGCGCCCACCCGCAAGCCCGCCAGCACCAAGGAGTCCGTCAAGGACGCGGTCAAAGAGGCCACCAAACCGGAAGTGAAGGAAACGCCGAGCCGCCGCAAGGCTTCCTGATTTCCCCGGTCATCTGATCCGTCTCTACTCTTGAGGGACGCGGGTTTTCCGCGTCCCTCTTTTGTGCCAGCGGCAGGCGTATCCGGAGAAACGGTGTGACCGCTGGCAGGCTGGGGCGTCTTCAATCCCAAATGCACTCATGGCACATGGTGACCTGCCCCCACCCGAAGCATGGGACGGTCTGCTTGCCGCGGTCCGCTCCGGCGACCAGTCTGCCGCGGCATCCATGGTGCAGTTCCTCTATGGCCACGTCCTGCGCATCATCCGTGCCCACCTCCCACGGGCCACGGACGAACAGGACCTCGCCCAGGATGTCTTTCTCAAGGTCTTCGCCAAACTCGATTCCTTCCGCGGCGACCAGCCGTTCCCGCACTGGGTCGCCCGTATCGCCATCAATACTTGCTACGACCGACTCCGCCATCAGCGCAGCCGACCCGAAATCCGCTTCGCCGACCTCTCGCAGGACGAAGCCGATTTTCTGGCCGCCAGCCTCGCATCGAGCGATGCCGATGCCCACAGCGACCACGCTCCCGCCGAAGCCCACGCCCTCATCGGCAAACTGCTCGACACCCTCAACCCCACGGAACAAACTGTCCTGCGCCTCCTCGACCTCGAACAGAAGTCAGTCCGCGAAATCTCGGAAATCACAGGCTGGGGAGCCAGCAAAGTGAAGGTGACAGCCATGCGCGCCCGTCGTAAATTGAATGAAACCCTGCAGCGCCTCGAATCCGGCCTGCACTGACATGCCACCCAGCCATCCAGAACTGCCGCTGCCTCCCGATTCCCCATGGAACCGGATTGCCAGCGCCGCGCGCCGCAATCAGCAGGGTCCGGCAATGGCAAGCCTGCCACCGCCCGATTTCACGAGCCGCGTCCTCAGCCGCTGGACGGAACTCCGCCAGAACGAAACCTTTCAATTCTGGTTCCACTGGTCGCTCCGCGCCGCCCTCGTGGCGGCCCTCGCCGCTACCCTCGTTCACTTCCTGCAGCCGTCCCGGACCCCGCCTCCGCTGATTCCAGCACCAGGCGTCCCCATTCCCACCCTTTCCTCTCCGTAATCCCGCCCTCCATGGCCACACGATTCCAACGCAGCGCCACCCTCGCCGCATGCCTCGGCACACTTTTCGCCTCGGGCCTCGCCATCGGCTAC
Organism: Verrucomicrobiota bacterium; assembly: GCA_039795165.1. GTDB lineage: Bacteria > Verrucomicrobiota > Verrucomicrobiia > Verrucomicrobiales > V1-33 > V1-33. The sequence continues at coordinate 17,341 of JBDKER010000048.1, forward strand.
CGGCTCGGTGAACAAAGGGCGGCAACCGCGTCGGTCTCCGCCGCGGATACCACGGTTTCTCCAGATGACTGGACCAGCCGGGCCTGCGATGCCCTCCAGCATGACCTCGCCCTGTCCCCGGAACAGAGCGATCGCGTCCGCTCCCACCTCACGGAAGCGTCGCAGGGGATTTTTCTCGACCGGGAACGCGCGCTGCTGCAGATTCACCTGCGGATCCTCGAAGTCCACGACGTCCTCGCCCGCGACCCCTCCCTCAACGATCAGCAGAAACTGAGGCTCAAAACGAGCCGTGCAAAACTCCGCAGCCTCATCACCAGCAAGTTCGCAGATCTCCTCCGCGATTCCCCCGATTCCCTTCCCCTGCTCAAGGAAGAAAAGGCCTGAAGACCATGTCCCCCAGCCGTCTCATCACCTCGGTTTCCCTGCTGGCAGCAGCCTCCGCCGCCGGATACTGGCTGCTGTCCCCGCCGCCGGAAAGCAGCCAGATTCCCGCAGCCGCAGGAACCCGGAGCACTCAGGAAGCCCCGCGGAAAGCCGGCCGCTCCACCGGCTCATCCCCCGCGGGTTCCCACGCCCGGCCCTCCGCTCTCCCACCCACCCACGGCGCGTCAGCAGCGGGCCGCCCCCCGCAGTCCCCAGGAGCAACCGATCCGTCTGGCACCTCGTCCACCGCCGATTCCCGCAGCGGAACCCGCAGGCCCGCGCCACCCAGCGCCCCGCCCAGCCTCTCCCGCGAGGAACTCCAGACACGCGCCGCCAGAGTCGAACAGGACGCCAATCACGAACTCCGGCGCCTCGTCACTCTCCTCGACCTCTCCCCAGAGCAGCAGGACCAGATCTTCCAGACTCTCGCCTCCCGTTCCCCGCACTGGGTCCCCGGCATGGCCACCACCACCACCCCGGAAAACACCGCGCCCGGCAGCAGCCAGAATTCCCAGATCTCTGCCGGAACCACGCAGTCCCCGGCGGATGCCCCCAGCCAGCCCTCTGCCGCCGCCTCCACGCCGACAACGTCCCCATCCCCGGAGGAATCCGACCCGCTCGCCGCCATCCTGCCTTACCTCACCCCGGAACAGCAGGAAGCCCTCATCACCGATGAAATGGACCGCGCCGCATGGTGGGAGGAAATGATTCCCGTCCTCCTCCCGGACGAAGCACTACCGCCAGTCACGGCCACCCCGGACGTCAAGGAATTCTCCGGCCCGGACACCCTCGACTAACGATTCCGCTGCCTCTGGACTTGCCCGCACGCGGATTTCCCGCATGGTACCAGTCCCTCCCGTACCAGACCATGCCCATTCTCCGCAGCCTACGCCTCGTCGCCGCCAGCGTCGCCGCCATCTTCCTCGCTTCCTGCGCCGATACGTCGAACCGCCTCGTCGTCAGCGTCTCCCAGCAACGCATGGGCCTCTACCGCGACAACGACCTCACCGCAGTCTACAAAGTCTCCACTTCGAAATTCGGAACCGGCGACAAACCCCGTTCAAACTACACCCCTCTCGGCCGCCTCGCGGTCGCCCACAAAATCGGCGGCGGCCAACCCTCGGGCATGAAATTCAAAAGCCGCAGACCCACCGGCGAAATCGTCAGACCCAATTCCCCGGGACGCGACCCCATCGTCACCCGCATCCTCTGGCTCCGCGGCCTCGAACCCCGCAACCAAAACACCCTCCGCCGCTTCATCTACATCCACGGCACCCCCGAAGAATACAAACTCGGCACGCCCGCCAGCTACGGCTGCATCCGCATGGCCAGCCGCGATGTCATCAAAGTGTACGATCAGGTCGGCCGCGGCGCCCTCGTCGATGTCATCAAGGCCCCGCTCCCGAAATCGCTCTGATCATTCCCGCAGCCTTCTAACAGAAAAAATCTCCCGTTTCCGGGAATTCAGCATTGACGAATGACTCAGCGGACGTTTTAAGGCTGGCTCGACTCGCCGCGGAATGGAACCCGAAAAATCCCGCATTTTTTCCGCCGGACGTCGCTCACTCCATCGTTGCTTTCTCCGCAGGAATACATTCCCGGCGACAGGAACTCATGGCGGCCCGCGTTCCCCTTTCCAAACCTGATTCTCTTCTTTTCCCGATACAAATCCCATGGCGAATGTCGAACTGGATGGTGGCATCAAGATCTACCTGCGCGAGATCGGTAAAACCCCTCTGCTCACCCCGGAACAGGAGGTCGAACTCGCTGCCAAAATCAAGAAAGGCAGCAAGCGGGCCCGCGATCACATGATCAAGGCCAACCTGCGGCTCGTCGTCAAGATCGCCCAGGATTACGCCAATTACGGTCTCCCCCTCCTCGACCTGATTTCCGAGGGGAACATCGGCCTCATGAAGGCAGTGGAACGCTTCGACCCCAACAAGGGCGGCAAGCTCTCCACCTACGCCGCATGGTGGATCAAACAGAGCATCAAACGCGCTCTCGCCAACCAATCGAAGACGATCCGCCTGCCCGTCCACATGGTGGACAAAATTTCGAAGATGCGCCGCGTCGCCATGTCGATGTCCGAAGACCTCGGACGCGAACCAACCGACGACGAACTCTCCGAGGAAATCGGCATCGACCGCGCCAAACTCGCCCAGCTCAAGGCAGCCAGCCTCCGGCCAGCTTCCCTCGACGCCCCCATCTCCGACGACGATTCCACCGAGTTCGGCGAAATCATCGGTGACGACCGCGCCCAGACACCGCACGAAATCCTCAGTCACCGGAACATGCACGACCAGCTCGACGGGCTGCTCGATGTTCTCGATGAACGCGAACGCAAAATCATCGACGCCCGCTTCGGCCTCAATGGTCACAAACCGAAAACCCTCGAGGAAGTCGGTCAGGAATTCGGCGTGACCCGCGAACGCATCCGCCAGCTCCAGAATATCGCCCTCAAGAAACTCCGCCGCGCCCTCCAGAAAAAGGAAGACCCCGGACCCAAACCCCTCAAGGGTGCCAAAGGCAAAAAAGGAGCCAAAGCAGAAGCCCTGCCCACCGGCCCGGAATTCGACGAAGACCTCGGCGACGACTTCGGCATGGAATTCTAAGAGCCTGTTGAAAAATCCCGGACTGTTAGCGCGGCGAGGAATTTTTCCACAAGGCGGGACGCAACAAAGAAGAAGGTCGGGACCTTCAACTGCGGCGCAACGAAGCCTTCTGGAATAAGGCCCGCCGCCCGCAGGGGATCGATCTCCGGGGCCACGACGCAGCCGCTCATCCCAACACTTCACTATTTGGATCCGCTGCTGCCGGGCCCGGTTCTTCAACAGGCTCCTAAGGCCTCCCCACACACGGCCAAACGGCCTCCCCCGCTCTCCTCAAGCGAACCGGCGGCATTCAAGGACCTCCCTCCTCCCCAGCACCCCCGCCGGGCAGCGCCCGACTCGTGGCCGCGTCCCCGCCGCCAGCACGGTCCCCATCCAGCGCCCGCATCAGACTCAACCCGTTGACCCTCAGGCAGGCCAACGGTGAAAAGAATCGACCGGGGCATCTCGGATCATGTTCAGTCCAATTCAATTGATATAGATTGAAACAATAGGCTTTTGGATTTTATGGTTTTTAATGTGGCTTTCGACCGAATTGTTAAATTACATAGATCCGACAGGAATTACCAGATTCTACCGCCGCCCTGAAAAACACCCCTCAGGGTCAGGGGACGGCACCGCATTTGTTTCATTAATTGTTTGGTTTTCAATGATTTACAAGGATCTTTAGCCAGCCCGCCCCTGCTACCGGCACAGCAGTCATCCGTCTATTCTGTTTACCAGTTCTAATTCCTATTGTTCTAGTTATATTTTCTAAATTTCTTTTCATCTTTTTTCCTTGCATTACGTCAGGCCTAATAGCAAATTAGCGTCCTATGAAACTCAATACCATCCCATTACTCTCACGGGTCCTCGCCGCGGCCGCCGCCCTCCAGGGGGTTTCGCACGCAGCCAGCCCATGGGTCATCCTTGACTTCTCGACCCCGTGGACGCTCGCCCCCGGTGGCGGCGGAGTTGGTACCACTTGGACCAAAACTGGTGTCGACCTGCGCCCGGGGATGCCGGACATGACAGCCACGTTTACGATCACCGGAATTGGCGGAGGCGCGACGCTCGACATCGCATCGGCCAACTTTCACCACCCCGGTTACATATTTGGCCAGGCTTCTTCCAGTCCGTGGATTACCTACACCTTGGGTCTGACAGAGACGGTCTCTGGCCTTCCCACGTCCATGCCGAATGTACGTCTTGTCGGTTTTGACATCGACTCCGAACCCGGATCCACCGATCTGACCGACGTCTGGGGATGGAGCATCGCCACCGCACCGGACATGGGTTCTTCGCTGTCAGCAGGCACAAAACTCAAGGCCGACAGCCCTGTTCCCAGCACGTTTGGTCCGGGTGGCTTTGAGACCTTCCGGCTGGACAGCGGCAACTATGAAGTCAACGTTGCCTTCAATTCCGATCTTGCGGTTTTGCCTGATGAGCAATTGCCCTATTCCGTCTTTGCCGATTATTCGAATTTCGGCAGTGGTGAATTCATCTGGGGCTTCACCGGGTCGAGCGCCACGACGTTCTACCGCGCTGGGGATATCATCGGAGTTAGCGTCCCTGAGCCCGGATCTGCGATGGCGGGACTGGTGACGGCGATGGGGATGGGCAGCGTGGTGATGCGTCGCCGCCGCCGTCTCTGAGGCCGTTAGACCGAATTACTGCGAGACATAAGGGAAGGCCTGCGCGGGTAAACCGTGCGGGCCTTCTTCTTTGGGCGGAAGCGGACCTTGGGGAACTGGGTTGGTCAGCGCAGCCAGAAGCCGGTTCCGGTGAAGTGGGCGGCGAGTGCGGCGATGACGGCGGCGATAACGACGATGACGGCTACGAGGCGGGCGCGGCTCTGCTGGTCGGGGGTGATTTCCTCGTCGGGATCTTCGCCGGGGAGGCCGGTGGCGAATCCCGGGGTACTGCTGGCGGTTCCCCATGGCGACAGGGCAGCGGAAGGACCGGGTTCGAAGGGAACAAAATCGTCATCGTCCGCATAAGCGTCCCAGTCGGGCTCGGACTGCCACGTGGGTCCGGTTGATCCCATGGCGTTCAGCGGGGCATCACTGGGAGCATTGGTGGCAGCGCCAAAGAGGGCCTCGGCAAAGCCCGGCAGGGCTGGTGAATCGTCATCTTCCTCCGGAAATGGCAGATCCGTGTCCCCCGGAACCGACGGTGCGGGCGGAACTTCTGCGGTGGCCGCGGCGGGGCCCCTTCCCTTGCGGCGGCGCTTGTCTTTGCCTGCCTTGCCGGAACTCCTGGAGGCCCCGGATGGTCCGGCGGGAATGATCGGGCTGGCTGGCGGCAGTTCCGTTGGCTGCACCATCGGCATCTGGGGCACGGGAGCCGTGCCTGCGAGCGAAGCGAGAATTGCCGTGAATTCACTGCGCCGCGACACGGCTTCGCTGCGCGAACGCAGAGCGTCCTGGAGGAGGCTCCGGCAGGATTCCGGCACGGTGGCGATGCCACCCATCATCCATGCTGCCAGCAGCGCAAAGTCGCGGGCCCCGGCGGATGCGTCCCATGATCTCGGCCCCCGCGGGGGACCGGCATCTCGCACCAGTGACTCCGGTTCCCATGCTTCCGGCTGAGTGAATTGCAGGGTCACTGGCCAAGTCCGCACCCGCAGCAAAAACTTCGGCCAATCCGTCAGCGGCGTCCCCGCCAGCACGGCGTCAGACGGCGGAGCCGATCCGAAAACCACGCCGATCTCGCGGGGATTGGTGAGGACGGCCGGCAAACCCAGTTGTTCCGCCTCCCGGGCGGCCGCCTCCAGCTGCGACAGCACCATGGCGGCTTCCACCAGATCGAACCGCCCCCGCAGCCGCTGCATCCGTTCCAGCGTCCAGCGCCCTGTGCTTTCCTCCACGAAGCATCCTGGTTCCCGTGGGTGAACACTGAGCAGCCTGAGCAGATGCCGCGCTGCCGCCCCCGGTTGCTGCCCGGCCGCAAAGGCCACGGGCTCGGCCCAGTCGTTCCCGCAGAGACGGGACGGCGGCAGCAGTTGTACGCGCGCGGGCTGCCGGGTCGACCGCCGCGTTGCCCGCACCGCATATGGGGAGGCCGCATCGAATCCGCGGGCATCCACCACGTATTCATCCGCCAGCGCATCGGCGAGATCCCCTGGAGACGGAAAATGGGCCGCCAGCGGCAAGCGCGGACGCCAATCCGTTCCCGGCAGTTCCGGCGCAGAACCCGGATCCTGATGGAGTGCCTGACGGCAGCGCTCCACAAGGGTCAGAAACTGCTCCATGGTCTTCGGATGGTGCGGCATGGCCGGACGGAAGACTGTACTGAGCAGGTAGGACAGTTCCTCGCCGCCCGGAAGATACCCGACCCGTTCTACGGAGCTGTCGCCCACCGCCGCTTCGCCAGTCAGCATCCGGCCAAGGAGCTGGCCGCACGACCGGATGGCCCGGCTCTCGATGGAGCGCGGGCCTTCGCCGCGGGCCCCCGCAGCCGTGAATCCCCAGTCGGCAAGGCGCACCGCCAATCCGGAAGGATCGTCTCCGGTGAGCACCACACCGCTGTGCAGCAGATTGACCCCGGCGAGCAGTTCCGCGTGCGGAGCCGCCGCGCAGAGGGCCGAGGCGACCTGCGAGAGGAACTGCAGCGCCAGCCACGGCGGCAGCGTCCCCTGCCGGAGCAGCCATGGCTCCAGCCGTTCCCCCTCGAGCAGGTCGGTCACATAGAAGCTGGCCCCGTCGTCTTCGCCCCCCTCGTGCACCGGCAGAATGTGCGGGTGGCGCAGCGAAGCCGCTTTCTGGACGAGCGCCTGGAAGGCAGCCGTTTCGATGGCCTCATCGCCCCCTGCAATGGCCACATGGAGTTCACCGAAACGCTGCCGTTCGCTGTCCCAGACAAGGCAGGATACTTCGCTGCCGCTGCGCCAGACCTCGAGGGCGGCTCCCTCGGGATCCTGCGCGATCTGATAATTCCGGAATGTCTGCAGCACTGGCATGGCAAGTCAGACGCACTGGGTAGCATATTTGCCGCGGGCACCACCGCCGATTTTTCCGCCGGCGCGGGGGGCAACCGGCAGCAGTCAGGCCCCGCGCACCGATTCCCGGATCGCGATGAGTTCCTTCATGACATCGGAAAGCCCGCCCTGCCAGTGAGCCGTTCCGAAGGCATCGTGCAGCTTCCGGTAGAGTGCGTAAATCCGTCGGTACGTTTCGTGTCGCCCGCGGTCGGGCAGGTAGACGGTATCGCGCACCCGGCAGAGGGCTTCCTGCGCCTGCTGCACGGAATCGAAGCCGCTTTCGACGGCTCCGGCGGCCATGGCACCGAAGAGGGCCGCGCCGAGCGCACAGGTCTGCTCGCTCTGACTGACCTTCATGGGGCGGCCGAGCACATCGGCATAGATCTGCATGAGGGTTGCATTGCGGATGGCGAGGCCGCCGGTGCAGATGATCTCTTCCACTTTCACCCCGTATTCCTCGAACCGGTTGATGATGGTGAGCGCCCCGAAAGCGGTCGCTTCAATGAGAGCGCGGTACACTTCGTGAGCGGTCGTGTGCAGCGTCTGTCCAAGGATCATGCCACTAAGGCGGACATCCGTGAGGATCGTGCGGTTTCCATTGTTCCAGTCGAGCGCGAGGAGACCGCTTTCGCCGGGCCGGAGCTTCGCCAGTTCCCGCTCCATCGCCTGGAAGCGGCTGGCCGCATCGCGTCCGTAGCTGTCCGGCACCAGATGGTTGACGAACCACAGGAAGATATCGCCCACGGCACTTTGTCCGGCCTCGAGTCCCCAGTATCCAGGAAGGACCGAGCCGTCGACGATTCCGCAGAGGCCGGGAATGTCACCGACAGGCTGCTGATTCGGATGAATCATCAGATCGCAGGTGCTGGTGCCGAGAATCTTGACAAGGGTACCTTCGCGGATGCCTGCCCCCACCGCTCCCATGTGCGCATCAAAGGCACCCGTGGCTACAGCCGTGCCCGTGTGCAGCCCAAGTTTCTTCGCCCAGTTCGGGGAAAGCCTTCCGGCCATCTGATCCGACGTCCTTGCGCGCTGAAAGAGGCGGTCGCGCAGGGCTGCGAGACCGGGATCGAGCTGGGAAAGGAAATCGCGCGCCGGAAGGCCACCCCATTCCGGATTGAACATGGCCTTGTGTCCCGCTGCGCAGACGCTGCGTGCCATCTTGCCGGGATCCTGCTGACCCGTGAGCACCGCAGGAATCCAGTCGCAATGCTCCACGAAGCTGTGAGCCGCCGCAAAGACATGGGGAGCCGAGCGACTGATGCGCAGAATCTTGCTCCAGAACCATTCGCTGGAGTACGTCCCCCCGCAGCGCGCGAGGTATTCCGGATGCATGCGGGCTGCCAGTTCCGTGATTTCCGCGGCTTCGGCATGAGCGGTGTGATCCTTCCAGAGCCAGACCTGTGCATTAAGGTCAGCCCGGAATTCCGGCAGCAGACCAAGCGGTGTGCCATCGCTGTCCACCGGAATGGGGGTACTACCCGTGGTATCGACCCCGATGCCGATGATGCGGGAAGGATCGAATCCGGCAACGCTGCGGCGGGCCTGCTCGACGGCACCGGTGACCACCGCCACCATGCCATCGAGGTAATCTTGAGGATTCTGCCGTGCCACATTCGGATCCCGGGAGTCGGTCAGGACGCCCATTTCTCCGGAAGGATACGCGAAGACCTCGCTGCCCAGTTCCTCGCCCGTCTCCAGATCCACAAGGAGCGAACGGCAGGAATTCGTGCCGTAATCGAGTCCAATCGAGTATCGCTTGCTCATCATCACGCGCCGTAACGCCGCGACCCACCGAGGTCAATCAGCGGTTCCGCCACGCAGCGCTTTCCGCGCCAGTTGGTACGATCTCAAGGCTGAGTGATCCGCAGACGCAGCCAGCGCTGCGGACTGCCAGCAGGAGCGGCATCCGTGCCCGTCCACGTCTCAAGGTCACCGGAAGTCGATTCGAGAACGGAACCAACGGCCTCGGTCGACCAATCCACAAGGTCGCTGGAAGCCTCCGGACGGATCAGGGGAGCCGGAACCGCGAAAGGATTGCGAGTCCATGTGATGCTGAGCGGCAGCGATCCATTGACGAGGCGAACGAGGCTGGCGGCGTCTGACAGGCTTGGATTGCCCCCGAGGGCGAACTCCATGAAGTTGCTGAAACCATCGGCATCGGGATCGGCTGTCGCTATCCGCTGATCGGCGGGCAGCCCCGCCATGAGACGGACCGCCCATTGCTCGTACGATTCCGTGACCGTCACCACCGTGCTGTCGGCTGACGTCACGCCGCCTGGACCGGTGGCGGTGAGGCGGATTTCGTAGCGTCCGGGGCGTGGGAAATTCACATTGGTGCGTCCGCTGTTGGGGGCCGTGAAGACTGCCGGGGCCGGCCCGCTCACATTGCTCCATGCCACGGAAACCTGAGCCACCGCATACGGTCCGGCACTGACGACGGCATCGATGACCATCGGTTCGCCGCCCGCGAGTTCGGTATCCGGGGGAGTCACCACGCCGAAGGCCGACGGCCCACCTGGGCTGGGCACGCCCGGCTGCCAGCTCGGGCGCAGGTCCCAGCTGGTGCGGTCTGCCAGCGGATTGATGATTTCGAGGCTGGCACCCGCGCGGGTCGCTGGGAACCAGTTGCCATCGTAGCGGAAATCGAGGATGCCGAGCCCGTATGCGGCCGTTTCGATGCGGATCGACTCGCCATTGTTATCGAGACGACCACCGGTCCACTGCACGGCAGCGACGCCCGGGAACTGTGCTGTGAATTTTGCGAGGTCCTGGGTAATCACCGCGTAACCGTTCGCCGGAATCACGAGAGCCGGGAAACTGAAGGTTACTCCGCTGGCAAAGTTCACCCCGGTCACGGTGAGCGGAGCTGCGGAAATGTTGCGGAACTCGATGTATTCTGCCTGGGCCGACGACGGAGGATCGAACATGAGTTCCGTGATGCGGAGGCCATTGATGACCGTCACATCGGCAGAAACGTCGCTCGCATTTGAATATCCAGGGGTGGGCACCGGCAGGTAGCCGATGGCCGTTCCGCCATCCGGGGTGCGGCCCTGGGAGACATCGGGATTGCCCGGGAGGACCGTGATGATGTCCACGGGCTGTCCCTGCGGATTGAGCAGAGCCACGGAATCGGCAATGCGCGAAACCTTGAACGGAAGGTGAAGTGCTCCCAGTTCCGGACGTCCGTCAGCGATGAGCGGCAGGTAGC
>JBDKER010000049.1:0-26410 GCA_039795165.1 Verrucomicrobiota bacterium
CAGAGCGGGGCGAGGCCGCACCAGATCATCTTCGGAAGAAAGCGATCGTGCTGGTCCTCGGCATGCGAAGCCAGCGAGGCGACGACCGGCCATGCGAGGGATGGCTCGAGATTGGGGAGGGCGGAGGCGATGGCGAGCCGGACCATGGCGGACGGATCGTCGGCGGCGAGCGAGGCGATCACCGGCCCCGGCAGCCGTGGGCCGGAGGATTCCGTACCCAGCTGAACGGCCCATGCGCGGACGCTTTCGTGCCCGTGGGTGGCGGCATTGGCCAGAAGATCGGGGCTGAGCTGCCCGCATTGGTGGAGGGACCACAATCCGCGCAGGGCCAGCGGGGCGTCCGGGTTTCTGGCGAGGGAAGTGAGGGAGGCGATGGCTGCGGGATCGAGGTGGCCGGCGGTGGCCCGTTCCATGAGCAGTCGGCGCGCGTGGCGACGGTACCAGGCGTCTTCGTGCTGCTGGAGATCCGCGAGCTGCAGATCTGTCAGGCTGGCAAGGTTCACCTTCACGGGGCGGTCGCCTGCTGCCCATGCGAGGCGGTAGACACGGCCGTTCGAGCGGTCCCATTTTTCTTCGATGGGTGTGTGGCAGTGCTGCTGGTCGAACCAGTCGATGATGTAGACGGCTCCGTCCGGTCCGCTCTGGAGGTCGACGCCCATGTAGCGCGGGTCCGGGGTGAAAGCGAGATCGGCTCCGGCGTGGAGGGTTTCGTAGGCGCTGCCGCGCCGGACGTTCTGCTGGTGATTGATCTGGTGGCCGTGCAGGTTGTGCGTGAAGAGGTGGCCCCGGAAGCGGCTGGGCCAGTTGGATCCCTGATAGATGAGGGTGCCGATGTGGGAATGGCCCCCGAAGATGGCGGTGGAGCCCGGTTTTCCGGCTCCTCCCTCGCCGCTGTCGTACTGCGCCGACGCCGGCAGGTAGTTGCGGAGGGCGGGAGCGAAATCCGGGGCGGTTGGGCACAGAAAGGGAGCGTATCCCTGGTTGGCCTGATTCCAGAAGTGGCCATGCCGGATAACGCAGGTGGTGCCGCCACCGCCGAAGAAGCTGCGGCAGTGGGTCATGAAAAAGTGGCCGGATTCGTTGTAATCGAGGCCCCACTGGTTGCTGCCGCCGTGCGCGAACACCTCGAATTTCCAGCTGACGGGGTGGAAGCGCCAGACGCCGGCATTGAGGGGGGTGCGCTGGTCCGGCGCGCTGCCTGGCGGACCGATCCGGGAGGAAGTGAAGACCCCTTGGCAGCCGTAGAGCCAGCCGTCGGGTCCCCATGAAAAGCTATTGAGTGTCTCGTGGGTATCCTGGAAGCCCCAGCCGTCGAGAAGGACTTGCGGCGGCCCATCCGGAACGAGGTCGCCATTGCGGTCCGGAATGAACAGAAGCTCCGGGGCCGCCCCGACAAACACGCCGCCGAAACCCGTCTCGATGCCGCTGGCGAGGTTCAGGCCTTCCATGAAAACCGTGCGCGTTTCGAACGATCCGTTGCCGTCGCCATCGCCGAGCACGACGATGCGGTCGCGTCCCTTGCCTTCCGGCTGCTTGTTAGGGTAGCTGAGGCCTTCAAGGATCCAGAGGCGTCCGGCGTCGTCGATGGAGAAGGCGATGGGCTGGACGACGTCGGGTTCCGCCGCGATCAGTTCTGCCCTGAATCCGTGGGTCAGCATCATGCCGGCGACAGTCTGGCGGGCGGATGGATTTCCGGTGGTGCCATGTGGAGCTGGGTTGGGCTGGAGGTGCCAGAGGACTGGGCTTTCCTGCTGACGGCTGCGGGCTGTTTCCGGGAAATCCGGGGCGGAGTCGTGAAAGAGAAAGTCGTCGAAGTTCAGGTGTCCCCAGGGACCGCTGCTGTTGTCGATGAGGCGGATGAAAATGAGTTTTCCGGCGAGCGGACGGAGGTCGACGAGTTCGCGGCGCATGGTTTCCGCGTCGTTGCCCGCGGCGGTATGGAAGACCTTGCCGGTGTCGGCGGCGACGATTTCGGCGCGGACGCTGCGGGGGTCGCTGCTGCCCCCGATGAGAAAGCTGGCCCACGGATGCGAGGCTGGGAACGGTGTGGAGGTGAGCGATCCGGTGGGGGCGTCCGAGAGGCTGCGTTCGTATCCGCCCACCCACCATTGGCCGGCGTGGTTGCTGCGCTGTCCGCGGCCACGGGCGCTCACGGTGTCGCCCTTGATGGGTTGGTCTGCGAACGCCTTGCCGGTGGCGGTCCATCCGCTCAGGGAACCGCTTTCGAAATCGAGCGGCAGCGGCGACCCTCCGGCGTCGCGGGGCTGGCTGGCGCGGTCGGCTTCCGGGGATGCGGCCAATGCTGCTGCGGGAACCTGGGGAGTTTCGCCGAGGTGGCGCAGCTTGAGGTGGCGGAACTGGATTCTGGCCGGGCCTGGGCCTGCGTGCATCTGAAGGGCGAGTTGGCCCGTGAGCCTTGCCTTGCCGGATTCATGATCGTCCAGCATGCCGCAGAGCGTGTCATTGATCCAGACTTCGGTGTGGGGTCCGGTGGCCACGATGCGGTAGTGGTTCCATGAGTCCGGCCGGGCGAGGGTGCGGAAGGATTCCGGTGCTGCGAAAGGGTCGGCGGCTTTGCGGCCATCGGGCGCGATGGAGGTGCGGGTGCCGCGTTCCATGACCAGACCACGGCCATGCTCATCGTACATTCGTCCGAGCCATTCTCTGCCGTGGTCGAGATCGCACTGGAGACCGCTGGCGGTTCCATCGGGGGCCCGGTGCGAGCGAATCTGAATTCCGCTGTTAGCGGAAGGGTGACCGGAGATGCGGAATTCGCAGGTGAATTCGAAATCGTGAACGGTTCCCTGCCACCAGAGCCATTCGTTGCGGTCGAGGCGGCTAGTGATTTCGCCGGTGATGGCTCCGTCGGCGACCTTCCAGATGGCAGGGTTGCCCTCCCAGCCGGAAAGCGTGGTTCCGTCGTGCAGGGACACGGCAGCAGCGGGCGGGGCGGCGCGGAGACCGCTGATGAAGAGCGGAAGGAATGCGAGACTGCGGAGAGAAAGCATGGCAGAATCGCAGAAACGCCTGCCGCCTTCCCTGGCTGTCATCCGACAGCGCGGGCACGTTCTTCAGTCGAGCAGTGTGTTGCGCACATCGAAGACCGAGAGGAGCTTCCAATCACGGTCGGGTGCATCGTAGCGGGAGCTTTCTGCGATTTCGATCCTCCAGCGTCGGCTTTGCTTCGCCGTATATGAAAAGAAGGAAGGTTCGTCGAGGAATCCCAGCGAAGCGTAGACGGATCCTCGGTCCGGTCCGGCAATGATTTCGCCGCGGTTCATCGACTCCAGCTTTCCGCTGGTGACGCGGATCACGCGGACGTCCCCGCTTTCGCGTCCATCCGGATCGATGAAGAGGAAGCGGAGGTATCCTGATTTGCCGCCGTCCGGGGCGATGGTGAAATTCACTTCCGGGATGATCACCGGGGAACGTTCACCGGGCGTTGGGAAGGGGACTTCGATGCGGCCGACGCGATCGGTTTCCTTTGTATGCCGCCATGCCGCCGAAGCTTCGGTGATGCGGACGAGGTCCCCGGAAATCGGCAGTTCCGGCCACGGGCGGCTTGGGGTGCGGGCTTCTTTCGGTCGTGAGGCGATGAGCGTGGAGGTGTACCAGGTGGCGGCCGCGGCGAGAGCGAGGGCGCACACCGCGAGGGCGGCCTTTTCCTTCAGGGAAAGCGGTGGCCGCCGGTCGTTTCCTGCCGACGTTTCCGTTGTGCTGATGACCGGGCGCGACAGGAGGCTGTCGATGCTGTCGGGTGCCGTTGCCGGAACTGCCGGACCAGCCGGTGGTGTCGGGGTGCGAGCCGCTGGCGCAGTAGTGCGGGACGCGGCTTGCTCCGGAAGCGACTGAAGAAACTCGGCAGGATGGCGTGGCGCGTGGGCCTCGTTTTCTTCGAATGCAAAGATGTCGTCGTCGCCGCCGCGCCGGGTCGAAGCGGACCGAGCTTTTTCCGGTCCTGGATCGTGCGGTGAAGGGGTGTGGGTATCCATTCCGGTGGTCTGGGAGGGGGCTTGGGCAGTCGGTTGGGGACCGCTGGGGCGAACTGACCCGGATGGAATGCCGGAGGCTGGGCAACGGCCGGAACGGTGCGCCTGAGGCTCACGTCCTGATGGCATAGCGTTCCAAAAATGACATTGCAAGAAAAGAAGTATCCCCTAGGGTCAGACCGCCGTTTCTTCACCCAACCTGACATCCATGGCTGACCGCGACAATAAGCACAACGAAAACGTTTCCGGGCACTTCTACGTAGATGACCAGTGCATCGACTGCGACCTTTGCCGGGAAACCGCTCCGGCGAACTTCACCCGTCACAATGAAGGGGGTTATTCCTACGTGTACAAGCAGCCGGAGACGGATGAGGAGCGCGAGCAGTGCGAGGAAGCCATGCAGGGATGTCCAGTGGAGGCGATCGGCTCCGACGGATCTGATTGAGGTCCCCGCGCACGGCGGCGCAGGCTGAATTACCGGAAAGGGCGAATGCCGCGATGAGTACTCAACCCGAGCGCTCATCCGGTGAAGGGAAACCATCCGGCGCTGCCTCAAAACGACGCGGAGAGATTCTTCTGGAGCGGCAGAGACGCCGTATTCTGGCGGAGTGGAGGGGAGTCTACGTTCCCCCGGACCTCAGTGGGTACGAACGGAAGGTGGGTGATCTGGTGCAGCGCGTGCTGCGCCGGGTCGGCCTTCCGGAGCAATCTTCCCATGAACAGATGGCGGCCCAGTGGGAATCCCTGGTCGGGCCGTTTCTTGCCGCGCAATCGCGTCCCACGGCACTGCGGCGTGGAGTGCTGGAGGTATCGGTCACGCAGTCGGCCGTGCGTTACGAACTGGAGCGGCAGTGGAAGCGGAAAGTGCTGGCCCGCCTCCAGGAAACTTTCGGCCGCGATCGGGTGAAGGACGTTCGTTTCATTCCGGGCTGAACGAATTGGCCTCCGGCATTGAAACTGCTGACTCCGATACCCTGCGATGACGACTCGAGATTCCGGTGCCCATTCCCTGCGTGAGCATGGATTTCAGAAGCGTGATGATGATCTGAAGATGCTGGCGGGAGTATTTGCCTCTGTGCTGCGCAGGATTGGCGAAGAGGAACTGGCGGAGATGCTGCCGGACGAGAAGCACGATGTCCCCGCAGACCGCGGAGCCGCGCGGAAGCTGGGTCAGGCGTATTCCATCTGGTTTCAGCTTCTCAATATTGTCGAGGAACGGACAGCGGCCCGGGTGCGGCGGGAGCGCGAAAAGCAGTCGGGTCCCGCTGCTGAGCGAGGGCTGTGGGCGCAGCAGGTGCGTGCGCTGCGGGACGCGGGCCTCACGGCGGAGCAGATTCTGCCGGTCCTGGCGGCCGTGCGGGTCGAGCCGGTGCTCACGGCGCATCCGACCGAGGCCAAGCGTGAGACGGTGCGGGAACGGCACCGGGAAATCTATGAACTGCTCAACCGGATGGACAATCCGGCCTTCACGCCGCGGGAGCGTGAGCGCATGCAGCACATGCTGGGGACGCAGTTGGAGAGTCTGTGGCGGACGGGAGAGATTCATGTGACCCGGCCGTCGATTGAAGCCGAACTGCAGAATGCTCTGCACTACCTGCGGGAAGTGTTCCCCGAGGCTGTGGGCCGCGTGCACATTCACCTGCGCGAAGCCTGGGAATCGGCCGGCTTCGATCCTGCCTCACTGGAGGCGCTGCCGCCGCTGGTGAGGTTCGGGACATGGATCGGCGGCGACCGCGATGGTCATCCCTTTGTGACGGCCGAGGTGACTCGCAAGGCGCTGGCGGCGCTGCGCCACAGTGCCCTGCGGGTGCATCGCCGGGCCCTTGAGCAGATTGCCTATCAGCTGCCGCTGAGTCAGCTCTTCATGGAGCCGCCGGCTGGGCTGCGGGAGCTGACAGATCGCCTGCGGGAACGATGCCGTGGGATTCCGGGATGCGATCCGGAGTGGATTGTGCAGCGGAACCGCGAGGAACCGTGGCGTGCGGCTGCCTATCTGATGCGGGCCCTTGTCATGGGAGCCATGGAGGAAGTTCCGGCACCGGGGGCCTACCGGAATCCGGAGGAACTGGAGGCAGATCTCCGGTTGCTCGGGGAAACCCTTGCGGTCTCTGGGGCCGGTGGATTTGCGGCGGAATTCGTGGCACCGGCCCGGCGAAGGCTCGCGGCCTTCGGATTCCATTCTGCGGTTCTTGATGTCCGGCAGAATTCGGCCTGGCACGAAAAGGCACTGTCGCAGCTGCTGGCATGCGCGGGTCTGCTGGATGACCGGTCCTTCAGTGAATGGAGCCGGGAGGAGAAGCGGGCACTGCTCGACCGCGAGCTGAATTCGCCGCGTCCGTTTCTGGCCCCGGGGATGCAGGCAGGACCGGAGGCCGACGCCGTCCTCGCCTGCTACCGGGTACTGGCGGAGCAGATGGCGCAGCATGGCACTGATGGACTTGGGTCGCTGATTGTCTCGATGACCCGCTGCACCGAGGATCTGCTGACGGTGTACGTGCTGGCGCGGGAGGCGGGGCTCATGCGCTGGACGGACGGCGGCATGGTGTGTCCTCTGCCGGTGGTGCCGCTTTTTGAAACGATGGGCGACCTTGAGCGCGCGCCCGGGATTGTGTCGGATTTCCTTTCGCACCCGGTGACGAGGCGCAGTCTTCCGGAGGGTGGTTCCTTCCAGATGATGGTGGGGTATTCCGATTCGAACAAGGACTGTGGCATTCTGGCGAGTCAGTGGGCCCTGCACCGGGCGCAGCGCTGTCTGGCGGAAGTGGTGGCCTCTCATGGGCGGATTCCCGTATTCTTTCATGGACGCGGCGGTACGGTGGGCCGGGGTGCGGGTCCGACGCACTGGTTCATGGAGGCGCTGCCGCATGGGTCGCTTGGGGGTGTGCTGCGGATGACAGAGCAGGGAGAGACCATTGCCGAGAAGTATGCCCATCTGAATTCCGCGGTGTATCACACGGAAGTGCTGGTGGCGTCTGCGGCGGCGGCGGCCGTGCGGCACCGGCTCATGCCCGATCCAACGGTTGACGCGGCGCCGGTGATGGACCGGATGGCGGCATGGAGCCGGGATGCCTACCGTGGACTTCTCGAGGCTCCGGGTTTTCTGGCATTCTACCGCAGTGCGACACCGATCGATGCGCTGGAGAATGCGAGAATCGGCTCACGACCCGTGCGCCGGTCGGGTCAGCCTTCGCTGGATGATCTGCGGGCCATTCCGTGGGTTTTTTCCTGGACTCAGGCGCGTTTCTATCTGCCGGGGTGGTATGGATCGGGCAGTGCGCTGGCGAGACTGCACGAAGAAGATCCGGAAGGCTTTGCCCTGCTGCGGGGCATGCTGGGAAAATCGCCCCTGATCCGCTATGTGCTCACGAATATCGAGAGTTCGCTCGTCAGTGCGAACCTTGAGATCATGGAATCATATGCCGGTCTGGTGGGCGATGCGGTCCTGCGGAATGAATTCATGGGCCGGATTCTGAGCGAATACGACCGGACCACGCGGATGCTGGGATCACTTTTCTCCGGATCCTTCGAGGAACGCAGGCCGCGGCTGGCGGAAACCCTGGGAATACGGGAAGGCGCGCTGGGCATGCTGCATCGTCAGCAGATTGCCCTGCTGCGGGAATGGCGGGGCATGCTGGCCGGTGGAGAGACCGCGAAGGCTGAGCAACTGCTTCCCGACATTCTGGTCTCGATCAATGCACTCGCATCGGGTCTGCGCACGACGGGCTGACGGGTGGTGCTTCCGGTTGTCAGGGGCTTCGGGAGGCTGCATGACGGAAGAGTTTGTCACTGCCATGAAACTGCAGCGCATTGCCATCATGATTCTGCTGACTGGAATGCCATGGTCTGTGGTGGCAGGAGAGGGGCTGTCGGGCATGGATGCCATCCGTGCCGTGGTGCGGGAACGAGGGACCGGCTATCTGAATCGGATGGTGCAGTGCCGCGGGGAGCATGGGGCGGACCAGCCGGAAGGGTGGCGGGTGCTGGCGTCCGATCCTTCGGACCGCCGGGGTGGACTGCGGGAATTCTTCGTCAATGCCGCCGGTGTGGTGACCGAGGGGACGGTCGCCGCGGCGGTGGCCGGGGCCCGCATCCCGCTGAAATCAGTGAAGACCGACAGCACGGCCGCCTTCCGGCTGGCTGAGGGTGCGGCGCGGCAGGCCCGCGTGGGATTTCATGCGGTGGACTATCAATTGGCTGCCTCTGGTTCACCTGCGGTGCCGGTCTGGCAGATGAGGCTGCAGGACGCACTGGGGCGGACGGTTGGTGAAGTGGCCGTTTCGGCCTCTGCGGGCAGGGTGCTGCGGACCCAGTGGTACCGGGTGGTGGAAAATCCACCTGACGAAGCCGCCGGCCATGCGGCGGGATCGTCCGCCGAAGAACTCTGGTACCGCACGAGGGAAGTGGCCGGGCGGGGAGCCGGGGTGGTGCGCGATGGCATTTCGCGGGCGGGGACGTGGATCCGGGGGAAGGTGCGGCGTGATGGCATGGCGGAGCCATATTACGTTCCGCCTCCCGCTCCCTCTCCGCCTGCCAATGTCCGCTAGCCGGTGGCCCTTTGCTCGAGCAGGAGCTTGGCGGCCATGAGAATGACCGTGGAGATGAGGACTGGTCGGATGATGCGGGCACCCTTGCTGAGGACCATGCCTGATCCGAGGTGAGCCCCGGCCAGCTGACCGGCGATCATGACGGCGGCCACATCGAAGCGGACTGAGCCTGCGGCTAGGAAGACGGCCAGCGAGGCGAGGTTGCTGGTGAGGTTCATGACCTTGGTGTAGGCGGTGGCCTCGCGCAGTCCGAGTCCGAGAAGAAGCACGCAGGCGAGTGTCCAGAATGATCCGGTGCCCGGTCCGAAGGCTCCGTCGTAGGCACCGAGGAGAAGACCGAAGACGAGACTGAAGCGTCCGGCATTCATGCGTGGTTCCGCTGCGGCATCGGTGATCCGCGGAGAGAAGGCGGTGTATCCGGCAATGGCGATGAGCAGCCACGGAATGACATGGCGGAGCCAGTCCACGGGCAGGGAAGAGACGAGGGCAGCTCCGGCGGCGGCCGCGAGAGCGGTCCACAGAATTGTTATTGAGAGCCGTTGGCCCTTGAGCAGTCCGGCGCGGGCGTAATTGCGCACGGCGAGGGCGGTGCCGCAGCACGACTGCATCTTGTTGGTGCCGAGAGCCGTCTGGGGATCGAGGCCTACCCAGAGCAGGGCCGGAACCGTGAGGAGTCCGCCTCCTCCCGCAATGGCATCAATGAACCCGGCCGCCATGGCGACGGTGGCGAGTCCGGCATAGTGCCACCACTCCATGCGGTTGGTTCCGAGGGTTTACGGAGCGGTGGGATCGGAGGCGGGAGCCGATTCGAGGGCCTCGCGGGCCTTGTCGGCGGCGAGGGCGGCCTTGCGCTGGATTTCCTCCGCCGAGGGAAGCGCGGCGAGCACATCCGCGGGAATGAATCCATCGGAAACCATCTTGGTGAGGCACTTCTTGCGTTCCGCAAGTGCCTTGCCGGCGTCGCGTTCCCGGCTGAAGCGGTCCTTCGCTTCATCGCTGCGCTGACGCAGGCGCGAATAGATGTCGCCGCCGAGCAGCGAGGAAATATCCACCTTCATGGCCTGCCGCGACACGCCGGAATCCGTCACCGGTTCCCCATTGATCGGGCCACCGCTGTATTTCGGGAACATGATGGCGACTTCCGGGCACACCCGCGAGCAGGCGGGGCAGTTCGTTTTGCAGTTGTCGTTGTTCTGGACCTGAATCTTGCCTTCGCCGCTTACGCCATAAACATCGAACAGGCAGAAGCTGAGGCACTGCATGCAGTTGGTGCAGCGTGAATAATCAATGACCGGGAACCATGGCTTCCAGAGACCCGGCTGATTCATCGGGCGTTCGCCTCTGGCGCGGTCGACGGCGTCGGCGACTTTCTCCGCGGACACTGCCGAGATATCGAGGGTGGCGATGCTGCGGGCTCCGGCGGCGTCTTCCAGTACCGGAGCGTTGCCACCGAAGCATCCGAGCACAAGGAGGGTGGATTCGCCGTCGGACAACCCGGCACGCGCCCCGCCGGTGCTCACCGAGTAGCCCCGGTCAAGCAGTGCACTCAGAATACCGGCCCGGACGTCTGGTTCGAGCGGTTGGGCACCGCTTCCTTCATAGAGAAGAACGTGGAAATGGGGAGCAATGGCCATGGGGAAAGTGGGATTAGTCGGCGGAGGGATCGATTTCCGGGATCGCGAGGCGGCTGGCTGCCCCGCCTGAATCGAGGCGGCGCATATTCACAATTTCCGTCTGACCCGGGTCGAGCGGCGCATCGGCGGAATGAAACAGCCAGAGCACGGCGCGGCGGTGACAGGCGGCGACCTTGAGCGGCCCGCTTCCCGCAAGGTCGCGCAGCAGCGGGTCGCGCCGGGCGGCCATCTCGCAGAGGTCGGCCACCGCGGTAAAGGGCTGCCCGGACGCCGCAAGCTGCGCCAGCACTCCGTCCTTCACCTCCTGGGGAACGACCTGGGCGTAGGCGCAGCGGCAGTAGACAATGCGGGGACCTTGAGAATCGGGAGGCATCAGTGACGTCCATTATTCCGGCTGCGCCCGCCTTTCAATGAGCAAACCCGTCCGTAATCAGGCAGACCCGGAAAAGGGGTGGCGGCTCTTGCGGGGCTGTCCTGATCATCAACCAAGCGAAAATATCTTTATTTTCTAATTGAAATGCCTGCGCGTGCTGATATGACCGGAACCAGCAGGGCGGATTCAATCCGTACCTGCGTTGAGGGATTGAGGCGGCACCGGTTTTTGGGTTGAGGTACTAGCCGGTGCCGCCTCATGTTTCCCGGAACGACGGGATGTGATGATCAGACGAAGAGATGCTGCGGTGGGTCGCCCGACAGTGACTTCACTCCCGTGTTGACGTGGCTGAAAAGGCCATTAGACTCACCCTCCGAAGAAAAGCGGGAAGCGATTCCCGTTTTTTTGTTTTTTACACAGCATCATCTTTATGACCAGCGAACTTCTGGCCGTCTTCGACTACTACGAGCGTGAGAAGGGCATTCCCCGTGAGAAAATGGTGGAAGCCCTGGAGAGCGCTATTCTGACTGCCGCCCGGAAGGTGATTGGTCCGGCGAGAGAACTGCGGATCGACATTGATCCGGTGAAGGGGACGATCCGGGCGATTGCGAAGCTGATGGTGGTGGAGGAAGTGGCGCAGCCGTACGAGGAGATTGGGTTGGCGGTGGCGCGGAAGATCGCCAAGAAGCAGAAGCTTGAGAAGGTTCCCGAGATCGGTGACGAACTTGAGGTTGAGGTCACGCCGAGCGACATGGGGCGGATTGCGGCTCAGACGGCGCGTCAGGCCATGATGCAGCGGATCCGTCAGGAGGAGAAATCGCTCATTTACGAGGAATTCAAGGATCGGGCGGGAGACATCGTGCACGGGACCGTACGCCGTTTCGAGAAGAGCGATGTGATCATTGACCTCGGCAAGTTCGAGGGGGTGATTCCGAAGAAGGAGCGGGTGGTGACCGAGGATTACAGCATCGGGGACCGGCTGCGGCTCTATGTGGTGGCAGTGGAAAATGGGGCGCGTGGTCCTGAGATCATTCTGAGCCGGGCGCATCCGAATTTCGTGAAGCGGCTCTTTGAGAGCGAAGTGAGCGAGATTGCGGACCGGACGGTGGAGATCCGTTCGATTGCGCGGGAGGCTGGCTACCGCACGAAGATTGCGGTATATTCCGGCGATTCCAAGGTGGATCCGGTGGGGGCGTGCGTGGGCATGCGTGGAGCGAGGGTCAAGAACATCGTCCGTGAGCTGAACAACGAGAAGGTGGACATCATCAAATGGAGTGATGATCCGAAGCTGTTTCTGAAGGATGCGCTCAAGCCGGCTCAGATTGCCGATGACAAGATCACGGTGGATCCGGTGAACCGCCGGATTTTCGTGAAGGTCCGCGAAGAGGATCTGTCGAAAGCGATCGGGCGGCATGGTCAGAATGTCCGTCTGACCAAGAATCTGATGGGGTGGGATGTGCAGGTGGAGCGTGACGAGAGTGCGCACGAGAAGTTCGAGGGCCGGGTCCATGGGGCGGCGAGCGATCTGGCGACGCGTCTGGGCATTGATGCCGAGATGGCGGAGAATCTGGTTCGGAATGGTCTCGTGAGTCCGGATGTCATCAGCACGGCAGAAGCAGAAGACATCGCTGGCATTCTTGAGATTTCGATTGATGCTGCTGCGGAGATTCTGGCCAAGGCCCGGGCTCAGTGAGGCTTTCCTGATTTGTCCATCGGCGGCTTGCCGATCCACCGTTTACCCTTTACCCATAAGCCATTTCCGTTCTGAACGGATCCGCGACGTCCTGCATGCCTTCCAAACCCAAATCTTCCAGTCCTCCTTCTTCCGCCGGTTCCTCTCCAGGAGCCCGCAAGACCGTCCGTCCCGCCGCTGAGGAAGCGCCACCGGAAGCCGCGCCCAAACCGGTGCGCAAGACGGCCACGGAGATGAAGAGCGCGGCACTGGATCTTCTCTCGGAGAAGCCGAAGCGGGTGCGGACACCGGCGGCGGCTCCCGCTCCTGTTGCCCCAATTGCCCCTGCGGCAGCCGCACCGCCGCCTGCCAGGAAGGTACTGTCCCTGATTGACGGCGAGGACAAGGTCAAGCGCCGCAGGACGCTCGAACCGGTTGCGGAAGTGCCTGCGGCGGAAGCCCCGGTTGTGGCTGAAGAGCCGGCTGGTCCCGTGGTTGCGGAAGCTGAAGCCGCTACTGCCTTCGTTCCCGGGGACGACAAGGTGATTTCGATCAAGCCTCCCATCGTGGTGCGCGATCTGGCAGAGAAGATGGGCATCAAGGTATTTGTCCTCATCAAGGACCTGATGGAATTGGACATCTTTGCCAATCCATCGATTGCCATCGAGGCGGAAATTGCCGCCCGCATCTGCGAGAAGCACGGATTTGTCTTCGAGCGGGAGAAGCGCAAGGAAGGTGGCGGCATCCACCGGGTGGAGGAAGTCATCGTGGCACCACCGGCTCCGGAAGAGGCTGAAATCCCCGAGGAACGGCTTGAGCCGCGCGCTCCCATCATCACATTCATGGGGCACGTCGATCATGGCAAGACCAGTCTGATCGACTGTATCCGGAAGGCGAAGGTAGCTGCCGGGGAAGCCGGGGGCATCACCCAGCACATCGGGGCGTACTCTGTCGATCTTGACGGGCATCGGATCACGGTACTGGACACGCCTGGTCACGCCGCTTTCACGGCCATGCGGGCACGGGGAGCACACGTCACGGATATCGTGGTGCTGGTGGTGGCGGCGGATGACGGGATCATGCCGCAGACGAAGGAAGCCATTGCCCATGCGAAGGCGGCCGGGGTCAAGATTGTCGTTGCCATCAACAAGGCGGACCTGAAAACGGCCAATATCGACCGGGTCAAGAGCCAGCTGCAGGACGAAGGACTGGCCCCGGAAGACTGGGGTGGCGACACCATCTGCGTGCCGGTTTCGGCGCTGAAGGGCGAAGGGATCGACACCCTGCTGCAGGCGGCGTTGCTGGAAGCGGAAATGCTTGAACTGCGGGCGGATCCAAAGGCTCCGTGCCGGGCGCTGGTGATTGAATCGCGGGTGGAACCAGGCAAGGGACCAACGGCGACTCTCATTCCCCAGATTGGAACCATCCGGATTGGCACGCCTTTCATCTGCGGGCAGTTTTCGGGCAAGGTGAAGAGCATGCTGAGTGACCGCGGGCAGCCGATCCGGGAAGCTGGGCCGGCGACTCCGGTCGAGGTGATTGGCTTCAGCGGGCTGCCGGGAGTTGGCGAAGAACTCATCGAGATGGACAGCGAGCGTTCCGCAAAGCGCCTTGGCGAGGAACGGATGGAGGCCGCCCGGATCACGAAGCTGGCGACTCCGCGTCGCGCGGCCCTCGAGACGCTTTTTGCGAGCGCCGAGGATGGTCAGAAGAAGTTCCTCAAGGTGATTCTCAAGACCGATGTCCAGGGATCGCTCGAGGCCCTTTCTGCGCAGCTGCGGGAAATCAAATCGGACAAGGTCAGCCTGAACTTTGTGCTCGAAAGCGTGGGTCCTGTTTCGGAAAACGACATCCTGCTGGCGTCGGCGTCCGACGCGGTGGTTCTTGGTTTCGGGGTCAAAGTGGAAGGCAAAGCTGTCAAGACAGCGAAGGCTGAAGGCGTGCAGGTGAAGCTTTATTCGATCATCTATGAACTGATTGATCAGGTGAAGGAGGCCATGCTGGGCCTCCTGGAACCGGAGACTCGCGAGAAGGTCATCGGGCATGCCCAGGTCAAGCAGGTCTTCAAGATTCAGCGTGGCCGGGTGGGTGGCTGTGTCGTCACTGATGGCCGCATTGTGCGCAGTGCCCGGGCCCGGGTGCTGCGGGGCAAGCAGCCGGTGTACGATGGTGGGTTTCATACCCTGCGCCGCTTCCATGATGACGTTCAGGAGGTCCGTAATGGCCTTGAGTGCGGCATCAGACTTGGTGATTTCAACGAATACGAACGTGGCGACATCATCGAGTGCTACGAACTCGAGAAGATCGCGCAGTCGCTCTGAGGCGGAGCGGAGTCAGGAACCATCTGTGGTTCACCTGTCTTCCGTGAGAACAACGAAGCTTGCATGTCATGAAGAACCGAGTTGTCCGAGTGAGCGAACTGCTGCAGCGTGAGCTTGGGGCCATGATCACGCGGGATCATGCCTTTCCGGATGTGCTGGTGACGGTCAACGACATCGAGATGAGTCCGGACCTGCGTCATGCGGTGGTGTTCATCGGGGTGATTGGTCCGGAGCACCGGGGACCGCAGGTGATTGATGCGCTTAACCTTCGGCATGGCGATTACCAGACGCGGCTGAGCCGCCGGGTTGTGCTCAAGAATACACCACGGCTGCATTTCCGCCTCGACCGGAGTGTGGAGCGCGGCGTCCGGGTCACCGGGATCATGGAGATGATTGACCGTCAGTTGGCGGAATCGGCGGCGCGCGAGTCTGCGGAGTCGGATCCGGCTGAAGAAGAACGGCCGCGGCCGACGGGGGAGTGAATCAAACGGAACGCATTAATTCATGGCTGTACGCACGAACACGACTTTTGGCGAGATGGCGGCGATGTGCCGGGCTGCTTCTTCGGTGGCGGTGCTGTCGCATTACCGACCTGACGGCGATGCCCTTGGTTCGACCCTTGCGGTGGGGTTGGCGCTGCAGGCTGCGGGGAAGCAGGTGACTTTTCTGAATGAGGATCCTGTGCCGGGCAGTCTCCGGTTTCTGGCTGGCAGCGGGCAGATCCGGCAACCGGATGGCGCTGCCTTGCCGGTGGAACTGGTGATTGCGCTCGACTGTGCGACGGCGGAGCGGCTGGGGGCTGGTTGCCGTGCGGCGCTGGAGGGAGCAGGCCCGTGGCTGAACATTGATCATCACCGTTCCAATGA
The DNA here is from genome assembly GCA_039795165.1 of Verrucomicrobiota bacterium. GTDB lineage: Bacteria > Verrucomicrobiota > Verrucomicrobiia > Verrucomicrobiales > V1-33 > V1-33. The sequence continues at coordinate 15,400 of JBDKER010000049.1, forward strand.
GGGTTACGGTGACTGGCATTACATTGATTCCGGTGCGCCGGCGACTGGTGAGATTGTGCATCAGTTTCTCACATCCGCCGGGTTGCCGGTGACGCGTGAGATTGCCGAGAATCTCTATGTGGCGATCAGCACGGATACCGGTTCCTTTCAGTATCAGGGAACGACCGCGCGGACTTACGAAATTGCGGCTGAGCTGGTGCGGGCCGGTATCGATGTTGCGGAACTGAACCGGGCTACGTATGAGAATTTCCCGCGGCGGCGGGTTGAACTGCTCCGCGGTCTCTTTCAGAACATGGAAGTGACACATGACGGGCGGGTGGCTTCGTGGAGTCTCACGCGCGAGGTGATGGCGGCGGCGGGCGCGCAACCGGAGGATGCCGAGGGGCTCATTGATCATCTCCGGGGCATTGAGGGAGTGGTGGTGGCGGCTGCGTTCGAGGAACTGGCGGGTCCGGAAGGAAAGGTGAGGCTGAGCCTGCGCTCGAAGAATCCTGCGGTGGATGTGGGCCGTGTCTGTGCGCTTTTCGGAGGGGGAGGTCATCCGCTGGCGGCTGGGGCGAGGCTGACGGGACCGCTGGAGGCGGCGCGCCAACGTGTATTTGCAGCAATCGATGAAGCACTCGTATCCGCCTAAAGCCCGTCCGCCTGAAGCGGAGATTGATGGAGTCCTGCTGATCGACAAGGGTCAGGACATGACATCGCACGATGTCGTGGCGGTGGCCCGGCGTCGGCTCAATACCCGGAAAATCGGTCACTGCGGCACGTTGGATCCGATGGCGACTGGTCTGCTGATTCTGGTGGTGGGCAAGGCGACGCGGATTCAGGATCTGCTGATGTCGGAGGAGAAGGAGTATGAGGGGACGCTGCGGCTGGGGGCGAGCACATCAACGCAGGATGCGGAGGGCGAGGTGCTGGAAACGAAGCCTGTGCCGGAGTTGTCCGACGGGGAGATTTCGGCTGCGTTTGGTCACTTCCATGGAGATTTCTATCAGACACCTCCGATGGTGAGTGCCATCAAGAAGGATGGCGTCCCGCTCTACAAGCTGGCCCGGAAAGGGCAGGTGGTGGAACGCGAGCCGCGCCTGGTGACGGTTTTTCAGCATCAGATCCGCCGGATTGCGCTGCCTGACATTGATTTCCGGGTGGTGTGCAGCAAAGGGTTTTACGTCCGCACGTACTGTCATGACATCGGTGAGCGTCTGGGGTGCGGTGGCCACATGGCGGCGCTCCGGCGCACGAGGAGCGGTCGGTTTTCCGTCGAGGGGGCGCTGACGTTTGCGCAGCTTAAGGAGGTGCCATCGGAGGAGATCCTTGCGAAGGTACTGTCGCTCCGGGATGTCAGCAGGCTGCGCGGAGCGTAAGGACCGTGCGGGGTTCGGCGATCACATGAAGACGTTCGGAGCCATCGGCGAACTGGGAAGTCTGGACGGTCCGCTGCATCTGGCGGCTGGCTTTTTCGACGGTGTCCACATTGGTCATCAGGAAGTGATTCGGACGGCTCAGCGCGAGGCGGAGGCCGTGGGTGGGCAGGTGGTGGTGCTGACCTTCGACCGTCATCCTGCCAGTGTGCTTCGTCCGGGAACTGAGCCGAGGCTGCTGACATCGGTGCGGCACAAGCTTGTGCTCATGGAGCGGCTGGGGGCAGCGGCGGTGCTCATGCTGAGATTCGACGAGGCCATGGCGGCCATGGACCCGGAGGAATTCATAGGGTCGCTTGTGCGTGCCGGGCGTCCGCTGGCCAGTCTGTCGGTGGGACAGGATTGGAGGTTTGGAAAGGGCAGGACTGGTGATGTGGAAATGCTGACGAAGGTCGGGCGGCGGGCTGGTTTCCGGGTGCATGCGCTTGCCCCGGTGATGGCGGGGGGGGAACCTGTGAGCAGCACGCGGGTGCGGCTTGCCATCGAAGCCGGCGATTTTGCCGGAGCGGCCTTGCTCCTTGGCCGGGATTACTCCGTCCTTGGCGAAGTCATCAAGGGCCGCCAGCTGGGGCGTCGGCTTGGTTTTCCTACGGCCAATCTCGCGCTCGAAGCCGAACAGCTTCCGCCTGTCGGCGTGTATGCCGTGCGCGCAGTTCTCGATGGACGGATTCTTGATGGAGTTGCCAATCTCGGTCTTCGTCCGACGGTTGAAGACGGTTCGCTCATGAGGCACTTCGAGGTGCATCTCTTCGGTTTCGCGGACGATATTTATGGCCGTCTGCTGGATGTGCGTTTTGTCTCGCGGCTCCGCGACGAAGTGCGTTTTGCATCACTCGATGACCTCAAGGCTCAGATTGCCGAAGATGCCAGGCGCGCACGGCTCGCCCTCGGCACGACCTGAGGCAGAGTCGGTACGGTCACGGGCCAGTTCCCCGACCTGGCTTTCCGCGGGAGATCTTCAGGGAGTCCGCAGGCGGTAGAACTGCCGGCGTGGTGCGTCGAGAAGGGGAACCGGGCTGCGGAGGTCGGGTCGGCTGATCCAGTTGCCGAGGTCGCTGGTGGTTTCCGGGATCCATGCAGCATCTGTCCAGTAGAGCCATGAGGTTCCGCTGATGGGAGTGATGCCGGCCTTGCCGGTGGATGGAGCTGCGAGAGAAGCAAAGAGGGCACCGTCGAGTGAGCAGTCGCTCGAGTCGAATGTGTTCTGGTGGACTTCAATGGCGAGGACATTGAGGGCCGGGGCTGGCAGCAGGGCAGGAAGAGACGCCCCTGAGAGCGTGAGAACATCGTAGGCGTGTTCGTTGGCTCCGTTGGCCTGAAAGCGGGTCGAGAGCCGGTCGTAGTGGATGGCTCCGCCGACGGTGGTGCCGGGATCAAGTCCCCACGAGGTCGGGCTGACGCGGGTGCCATTGATCCAGACGACCGCACCGTCATCCGCCATGCATTCGAGCCGCAGGGACCGGATGGCCGAGGGGTTGGCGACGGTGAAAGTGCGGCGCGCGTAGACTGTGATAGGGCGTTCGGTGATTGATGTGCCGAACGTGATGGTTGCTCCGCTTGCGCCGATGGTTCCCCAGCCGAGCGGGGTCGTGCGGTTGCGGTACCATGTGGTGGATTCCGTGAAGTCAGGGTGGTGCCATGCCCGGCCGGCGGAATCGCCGAGGGGCCATGGGCTGGCGTTGGTCCAGCCCGTGGGGGGCAGGGCGGCGTGATAGCTCCAGCCGCTGGCGGCCCGCGCGACGAGGGTCAGGTCGCTTGGGGGAGGGCCGGAAGGGGGGAAAAAGAGGAGTGGTGCGCCGGTGATCTCTCCGTTGAGAGGATTGCCGAGGGTGACGGTGATGAGGCCGTGGGGATTGGGTGACGGGAGGGCGAGGCTGAACGATTTGATGGTTTCGCCAGGGAGCCATGCGAGAGATCCGGAGCCGAGTGTGGTCTCGCTGGGGTCTTCCGGGTTGGATCGGCCGGCGATCCTCCATGTGGCCTGCACGGGAAGCGAGGAAAAGGTGCTGAGACGGACTGTGAACGACTGTGGCCATGTGGCCGTGGTTTCCTGGCGGCGGGCGACCGGGAAATCGATGCCGACAGCCGAACCGGGGACAGGCATGAAGGAGGCGAGCAGGGAGGCATCAGCCGAGGGATTCCAGAGGGAATTCCCGGAATCTTCCGTGCCGTTCTGGGCGGCCAGATCGGGGGCGCGGGTGACCTTGGTGTTCTTCATGATGAAGCGCTCGTTGGAGGGCGTCCAGCGGCTGAAGTCCATGGCCCATGCGTCGCGGAAATAGTTGTAGAGCAGCAGGGAATCCTCCGTGGTGATATTGCCGATGTACTGGCTGGTTCCGGAGCCGCTGCTTCCCGAATTATTGCCGTAGTTATCGCCGAAGCGGGCACCGACCATGTTGCCGATGACCGCGCAGCCGCTGAGGAGAGAGCGCGGGCCGCCGTAGCCGCATTCCATGCCTTGGCCGCAGTTGAAGTGGACGCCGCCGTAGCTTCTGGGAACACGGTCGACTCCCGAGTTGGAAATGCCCTCGTGGATGGCATTTTCGAACCAGCAGCCGTAGAAATTGACCGTGCCGGGGCCATCGGCACCCGTGTCCACCCCATCGTCCTTGACCCAGCCGACGACCGTCTTGCGCAGATTGAAGGTGCGGCCATCGGGAACGAGGTAGAGTCCGTCATTGTCGGCGTCGATGAAGGCATCCGAATCCACGTCCGTGCCTGGATCGGTCATTTCGAGGAAGGCGGAGGAATCGATTTCGAAGGCTGGGCAATCTTCCTGTTCGCCTCCGGTGATGCAGCGCTGGACGAGGAGACGGGTGAAAAGGAGCGATCCGCCATTGGCTGCGAAGGCCGCGCCGCGGGTCTGGTTGAGGCCGGTCGGGCCGATGAGGGCGCAGTCGGTGAGGGTGCAGATGGCACCGGGAGCAACTGCCACACAGGGCTGCTGGTTGCGGTGGCGGGGGAAGTTCTTTGCGGGTTCACCAGCCGGCGCGGTGGCGAACCAGTTCTGATTCGCTCCCCAGCAGCAGAAAAGGGTGTGGCTGGCGGTGAGCTGGGCGGTGTTGGCGCCGGAGGCCGGCTGGAGCCAGAATCCGCCCCAGGGAGCGCTGGTGCTGTCGGGAACGAATGTGACCGGCTGCTGCGCAGTACCTGTGATGGAGACTGATCCACCGGGCCTGACCCAGAATTCCGCTCCGGGCGCGCAGCGCACGACCGAGCCTGCGCCGATCGTGATGGTGACGCCGGCGGGGATCGTGATGGTGCCGGTGACATGAATGCGGGCATTGGTGCCCCAGTTTTCGCTCGAGGCCAGATTGCCGGACTTCGTCGTCCAGCTGGGATTGGTTTCGAACGAGATGGGAACGGACTGGCTGAGACCATTGACTTCCGCGTCGTAGGCTGCGGTTCCGGCGGTGCCTGCCGGCGGCAGGATCGTCGATCCCCAGCCGCGGCGGAGCAGAATCGGGGTGGCCGGGAACTGGGTGGAACGGACGAGACCATTCAGAAAGAGGGGATCGCCTGCCGAGGTCCCGGCGTGAGGTCCCTTGCTGAGGCGGGCCATCACCGGGACCGGCAGCCCGACGGGGTACTGGGCCGGAGCCATCACCGAGAGGAGGTTCCCCTGAAAAGCCGAGGGGGCGTCCATGATGATCCGCCATGGGCGCATGGTGGGGATGCCGTCTTCCGAGCTGCCGCGTTCCGGATTACGCACGATGAAGGCGTAGGTCTGCGTGCTGGGGGTGAGCGCAGGATCGGTGACCGTCAGTTCGTGGTAGCCGATGGCGGTCACCGGGGTGGCCACACCAGTGGGGAAAGGGGCACCGTCGAGCGAGGCCGATGTTCCGGTGGCGGTGATGGTGACGCTGCTGGAGTACCGCGAGCGGTGGAGATTCGTCGGGTTGACGGCTGCGTGAGAGGAAACTGAGGACAGCAAGGTCAGCAGCAGGAGGGCTCGGGGGAACTTCATGCGGGTAAAGAACCCTCAGAGTGTGTGGTCGTCATGGTGAAATTCCGATGAAGGCCGGGCGCGCCTCTTGAGGGCAACTTCTCGGCGATGAGGAGAGTGCCGTCTGTCTGTTTACGGCTTCCGGCTGGCTTTTACGCGGATGAAGAGAGGGATGCGGGCGGCGTCCGGGCCTGTGAGGCGCCAGCGTTCCGTGACGGAGCCGTTGGTTCCGGCGGTGGATTCCTGCCATGTCCAGCCGCTGGCTGACCATGTGGCGAGGTCGGCCGACGATTCCGGGATCAAGCTGGCGTCCTCCGCGTTGGTCTGGCGTGGGAAGGTAACCTCGAGGAAGGGAGTGCCATCGTCGCTGCTGCCGCGGTTGGTGCCGATGCCGGCGGCACCCGGCACGGTGTCGCTGCTGCCCATGGCGTATTCCATGAGGGCAGGTATGCCATCGCCGTCGAGGTCCTGCGATTCCGTGCCGGGGGCGAGGGCGAGAGCGTCCGAAGTCCCGGGATTGCCTGCAGCCACCGATAGTCTCCAGTTTGCTGCAATGGCCGGGTCCGGCTTCGACTCCGGTCTGATGAGTACTAGGCTAGGTCCAGTGCCGTCGGCGGCGGATGGCCACGGCGGAGCATCGTCGTAGGCGAATTCGGCGATTGTCTGATTGAGCGGGTCTTCCAGTTGGAGAATTTCCCCGCTGTTGGCTAGCTGGGTGGCGTCTGCGAAGACGCCTGCCACGGGAAGACCATTGCCGTGGGCAGCGGCAAAGGCAGCCGCATCGCGCACCACGAGGACGCGTCCACCGGGCGGCAGCGAAGTCACGGCTGACCCGGAGAAGCTGAAGGTAACGCCCTGGGTGAAGCGGACACCTGTGAGGTCGAGGGTGACGTCGCGGCTGATGTTGGTGAGTTCGATGTATTCCGCGAGGCCATCGCCGGCCGGGTGGTACATGATTTCCGTGATGACGAGGTGCGACTGCCACGGGGACGGTTGACCCTGGTAGGAATAGGTGGCGCGGGGTGTGCCGCTGGGATCGGTGAGTGTGATTGTTTCGCCGAGATTGGAGAGGTTCCCCTTGTATCCACCGGTGACGTAGCGGCTTTCTCCGGCCTTCGGACTGACGGTGCGGGTTTTGAAGCCGTTGCGGCTGGCGGCCACGATGATGCGGCCATTGGCGTTGACGATGGTGCCGGGTTCAAAGGTGAAGGCGACACCGCCGGTGATCTGCCAGCCGGAGAGGTCGACATCGACAGTGTTGGGGTTGCGCAGTTCGATGAATTCCTGGCTTTGGTCGCCGGAGGCCGGGGAATGTTCGACTGCGGTGAACACAAGGGGATTGAGGGCAGTCAGATTGTAGGGCTGCGGCACGCTGGCGTCTCCATTGATGGTATTGACGCGCTGGAGCACCCATGAGGAGAGCAGCCGCTGGATTTCCTGGGAGGCCGTGTAGGATGCGTAAATGGAATTGGCGGTGTTGCCGGTGACGCCGGTGTGGTTCTTCCACTGGGCGGCGGTGTAGCGGCTGAAATCGGCAGCGGCGTCGCTTCCTGGGATGTCATTCTGTCCGCTCACGATGCGGGCCCCGATTTCCGCGGCTTTTTCGGACACCCGGCGGTCGTACCAGCGGTTGAGATCGGGTGCGGCGTTCCTTGTGCCGAAGAACTGGTCCTGGAGCGAGCGGATGCGGCGGCGGGCCATCGCGGAGAACTCGGGAATGGCGTAGAGTTTCGCGATGAGGTTCTGGCCCTGGCCGCTGAGTGTCCCGCCGGCATTCAGGTAGATGCCGTCATCGAAGTAATTGTTCGCTGAGGTCCAGAGGCGGCCCTGGCTGAGATCGAGGTCCCATGGCAGCAGGGTCCACAGGTTGGTTTTTCCGGTGTCGCAGTAGATATAGTAGTTCTTGGCGTGGAGGTCGACGTTGCCGGTGACGGTATTGGCCGCCATGAAATTGATCATCTTCGGGACATCGAGGTTATCGAAGAAGAAGGTGCGCTGGGCAGCCGTGCCCGGCTGGTGCATGCCCTGAAGGAACTGATGGAGGTCGAAATTGCTCTCCAGCTTTCTGGTTTTCTTTTCGACTCCGGTGATGGCGTCGGTGGCGGGATTGGACATCCCGTTGTACATTTTGTAGAGGGCACCGTCCGGATTGAGTCCTGCTCTGGTGAGGTAGACGTCGTCGGCGTCCTCGACAAAGCTGTAGAGGCCATCGAAGGTTCCATTGAGCCGGTTATGGGTAAGGAAGCAGTAGTGAGCGGCGACCCCGGCGGCGCGGTTCATTTCGTAGGCGAGGTCGTGCCGGATCTTGGTTTTGTCGGCGTAGACCGTGAGGAGATTGATGTCCTTGGCCGGAGGCTGGGCGGGGTCGGTGCTCCATTTGAAGCGGTAGCCGCGGTTGCCGTCGATATCGTAGCTTTTCTTGAGGAAGGCACCTCCGCTGGTGCTCTGTCCATGGAGGTTGATGCCGACATTGTCGTAGAATTCGCCATTCAGGTAGAGTGAGGCGCGGGTTCCGGCGGCGGTCTGGGCGGCGGAAGTGTTCTGAATGAATCGGTGCACCACCATGAGCTGGGTCTGGACTGCCGGATCCTGCGGAACCGTTCCGAAGTACTGCGGGGAATCGATGGGATCGGTGTAGGTTGGCAGGATGGTCTGGTAGGCCGAGTTGTCGGTGGCCCTGACCCGCCAGCGGATCATGCGGCCCGCGGTCATGATGGTGGCAGGAATGGTGGCAGAGAAGACACCGTCTCCGGCGACGGCATCGCCGCCCGTGCCATCGTCGGTCATGGCTGCCTGGATTTCTGCTTCGTAGTTGCGTCGGTAGATGAGGGTGACTGTGGCGAGGGGGCCGCCCTGGCCGGGGCTGATCGCGGCGGTGACGGTGAATGGGGCGGCTGCGGGCGGCTGCGGAGGATTTTCGGTGACGTGGCGGACCAGTGGTCCGGCGGCGGTGACTCCGCTATTGGGGAGGGCGGGTGATGGGGTCATGAAGCCCCATGCTTCCGTGGGGTTGGGGGAGCTGACGGTACGGACGGTGAGTCTGGGGCCGCTGCGGTTCTGGTCCCATGCGATCCAGCAGGGGTGGGCCGAGGGGATCAGCATGAACTGACCGTAGCCTGTGGCCTGGGGGTTGCTGCGCCAGTCGCGGACGAGGGTAGTGACATTCCATGTGAACGTCCGGGTTTCGCCTGGGAGGATGCTGATGGCATCGGTGGGCTGATTGGCGCTGAAGAAGCGGAGGAAGTCGTTGCCATCGGCGGTGGTGGCGACGCTGGAGAGGCCCCGGTTGGAGTCGGTGACCGGGAAGATTCCGATGGAAGCGGGCACTGTGCTCAGGTTGGAGACTCCGGCGAAAGGCATGGCGGTTGCCGTCCATTCGAGGGTGGCCTCGGCGATGGATTGGCCTGCGGGGATGGCGGCGAGACGGGAACTGTAGTCGAACCAGAGGTACTGCTGGTGTTCCGGCTGGGCGAGTCCGTCATCGTAGACATTGAGGGAGGCGTCGCTGGTGGCGCTGGCGGTACCGGAAATGCGCTGGCGGTTCCAGTTCACTCCGGCGTTGAGTGGCTGCGGGGTGGCATCCGTCACCGTGACGTTTCCGGCGTAGCCCCAGCCGAAGCTGCGGTTTTTGGGCTGGAAGTGGAAGACCGGGGCGAATTCGGTGCTGCGCTGGCCGGAGGGCGAGATGAGGGCGAGGTATTCGCCGCGGTTATCGAGACGGAAGTCGGTATGGAGGTTGCCGCTGAGCGGGCGTCGGTCCTTGCCGGAGGCCCAGACGAGGAGGCGGCCGCCAGGCGGAAGGATCCGGGCCGGGAAGGACCAGCCTTGGGAATCGGCGGCATCATTGCTCAGCCGCCAGCCGGCGAGGTTGACGCTGACGGGGTCGGGATTGTGGATTTCGATCCAGTCTTCGTCGTCGCCGTTTTCGTCTTTGAGGCCGCCATCGTTGTCTGCGAGGAATTCGGAAATGACCGGGGCGGCGGGGCAGGTGACCGCAGCGGCGGCGAGGAAGAGGACTGGCAGCAGTTTCATGACTGGGTGGGGGTGGGCCTCGGTGGGGAAAGATGAATATCCGAAGAAAACCGGATTGGCGGCTCCGTGTCAATTTCGTAAAGTGGGCATGGAACGGTGCCATGCGAGGAGGGCGGCCGTGAGCCGTTGGACGATTTCGGGGTGATGGGCGGCCACATTGAGGGATTCCCCGGGGTCGGAGGGGAGGTGATGGAGCTGTGGTGACGACCCGTCGTATTCGCAGAGAAGCTTCCATTCACCGTCGAGGGTGGCGAGGTCTGGCTGCGGTTGGGTGATCATGGGAGGCCATGATTTGCGGTCGGGTGGCCGGCTCCAGTGGAGCGGTCTGGTTCGCAGGGGCTTCTCGGTTCCGAGGAGGGCAGCGGAGAGGTTTTCGCCGTCGAAGTTGATGCTGGGCGGGGTGGGGACGCCGGTGATGGCGAGAAGGGACGGGACGAGATCGAATCCTGCGATGGGGGTCTGGCGGTCGGTGGAGCCGCTCGCTTGGGAGGGGATGAGGCCGGGGCCCCATGCGATGAGCGGCGAGCGGATGCCGCCTTCGTAGAGGGTGGTTTTGCTGCCGCGGAGGGGTGCGGCGCTGCCGGCTCCTGGTTCCGGGCCATTGTCCGAGCAGAGGAGCACGAGGGTTTCGCTGAGCAGATGGGGTTTGGCGTGGAGGTGATCGATGAGCGTTCCGAGTTGCTGGTCCATGCTGTGGAGGACGGCGAGGTAGCGGGCGCGTTTGCCTTCCTGCCAATCGCTTACGGGTGGCCAGAACGGGCTGTGGACGTCGTCGGGCCAGAGTTGCACAAAGAAGGGCTGGCCTGCGGCGGACGCTTTTTCGATGAACTGGATGGCGGCATCGGCGAAGGCTCCCGTGATTTCCGGGCGCAGACGCCACTCGACCGGGCCACCGAGTCGTTCGGCGTCCTGCCAGATCTTTCCGGGCACTGGGTCGTTCGGTCTGCGGGTGAGCGGCAGGAGTTTGGGGCCCATGCCTTCGAAGTTGGTGAGGGACTGGTCGAAACCGTAGGCGGTGATGGGTGGGGCATTGTCGACATCGCGTTGACCGCCAAGGTGCCATTTTCCGAAGTGTCCGGTCGCATAGCCATGTTCCCTGAGGATCCGGGCGAGGCTGGGTGCGGAGGGATCCAGCCAGTTGGCGACGCCGCGGGTTTTGTTATCGGCGCGGTTGCTGAGGTAGGAATTGATGGACCAGCGCTGTGGGTATTGTCCGGTGACGAGGCTGCAGCGCGAGGGCGAGCAGATGGGGGCGTTGACGCGGAATTGGGTGAAGCGGATGCCTTCGCGTGCGAGCCGGTCGATGACTGGAGTCCGCGATTCGCGGGAGCCGAAGCAGCCGAGGTCTGACCAGCCGAGGTCGTCGATGAGAATGAGGACGACATTCGGGCGCCGTGCCGCTTGACTGGCGACGGTGCCGGCGAGCAGGGCGAGGAGGCAGAGGAGGAGTTGGCAGATCATTCCACGGAAACGCTGATGATACGGCCGGTGAATGGGTGCGAATCGGCATGGCCGGGCGCGAGGACGAGGCCGCCGTGGTCTTTGCCGATGCTCAGGCCATCGGCTGGCTGCTGAAGGAGAGGGCCGGGATCTGCAGCGGCGGGGGACGATCCAT
>JBDKER010000050.1:0-26357 GCA_039795165.1 Verrucomicrobiota bacterium
GAAAAGGTCTGGCCTGCTGTCCCTGCCCGTACGCACACCCCGATACCACTGCCGCCTCCCAAACCCGTGCGTCCCCAACGGGGACCGAGATGTCAGCCTGGGGCTGAGCAACGCGATGCCCCACGCACGTGAAAAGGTCTGTCCTGCTGTCCCTGCCCGTACGCACACCCCAACACCACTGCCGCCTCCCAAACCCGTGCGTCCCCAATGGGGACCGAGATGTCAGCCTGGGGCTGAGCAACGCGATGCCCCAGGTCCCCGACCCACCCCAATCAAGGCACCCTGAAGGGGTGCGAGAGCCGCACGATCCCGCGGGGCCTGTCCAATTGCGTCACCCCACCATGGCGTCCGGAAAGGCCCGCACGCTGCCCCGCCATCAATCCGTGGCCTTTACAATGGCGGGACGGGACATGCGGCCACCGGAGGTGTGGCTGTAGCCATCGGATCGCCAGTAGCGCTTGAGGTCGCCCGGACTGATCAATTGCAGCCCCGGGGAGGCAATGGCCGGATTGCACAGCACATAGAGATCGTCTTCCGCCAGATACCCACTGAGCAGAAGGGTGTGCCCAGCTTCTCCACCCGGATACTTCGGGCCGATGTACTTGAAATCGATGGCCAGCGCCCGACCGGCTGCCAGTTCACTGCGGGCGAAGGCGGTCGCTTCGGCAAAGCCTGCTTCGTCATCTGCGAAGGTGACCAGTTTCCATTTCTGAGCGACCTTGGGGGCGGCCTCCACGAGTTCCTGCCAATCGGTTCCCGTCCCCGTTGGCGACGACGGGCAGAACCGCTTGAATTCCCAGCTGCCCACAGCGGCTCCGAACGACCGCGCAAGCATGGCACAGCTGGTCGCCCCGCAGTTGTTCCATCCCTGATGCACATGCGGCACATCGACCCAGAGCGATTCCCCCCGGGTTCCGCGCCGCAGCCCCATGAGTCGCACCAGATCGGCACCCTGCTGCGCCGCCATGACATCGGACGACTGCTCAGGATTCCCCGTCCGCCCGGTCTGCTTCATGGCCGCCACTTTCCGCCACGTCGCCGCCGCCGCTTCATCGTCCCCAGCCTTGAACTGCAGTTCGCCAAGCACCACCAGCCCATTCGGATCGTTCAATCCAGCGGCCTGCTCTGCCAGTCTGCGTGCCGCCGCCGCGTCCGCCGTCACTCCGTCGCCTGCGAGCCGGACCATGGCCGCCGTGGAAGCGGAACGACCGTGCCCGCGGGCCGCCGCATCTTCCCAGACCGCAAGAGCAGCCGGCACATCGAGCACGGTGCCCATTCCCGCAAAATGACTCAGCCCGAGATTCCATGCGGCCTGCAGGGATTTCCCCGCCGCAGCCTTGAAATACCCCACGGCAATCTCAGGCCGGGCTTCCACACCCTTGCCGTGAAAATACATCCAACCCACGAAATCCATGGCCCGTGCGTCGCCGGAATCCGCAGCCTGATGCCCCCAGCGCAACGCTTCCCGCAGATCCAGCGCCACCCCGTCGCCATCGCGATAACGATGCGCCAGTTCCACCTGCGCCGCAGCATCGCCACCCGCCGCTTTCTCCCGCAGCGCATCGATTCCAAGCTGTTCTCCTGCTGCCGCCGCGGCCACCATCGGCACCGCCACCATGGTCATCGCCATTTTCGCATTCATGGATTGATCCCCCCGTTCTCGTTCTTGCTCATGCGATGCCCTACCGGAAACCCGCACGGTCCGCAATCCCGGTCCTTCACGCCACCCTACCCCAATCATCACCCAGTGCGGCAAGGCATCCCCGGAGCCACCCACTCTGCAAAACCCCTGAAGATCCGGGCGGTTCCGGGCGTACTGACCGCTTCACGATCATGATCCGACCCCTCCTTGCTCTCTCCCTCGCGCTGGTTCCGGCCCTGCATGCGCACGCTCAGGAACGACGCTTCTCACTGCAGAAAGGCGACCGCATCGCCATTGTCGGGAATGCCCTCGCCGACCGCCTCCAGCACGAGGGCACGTTCGAGGCCATGATGCACCAGGCCTTCCCGGACCATCAGTTGGCTGTCCGTAATCTGGGCTTTGCCGCGGACGAACTCACCATCCGGACACGCTCAGAGAATTTCGGATCGCCGGAGGACTGGCTCGGGAAGTCAAAGGCGGACGTCATCTTTGCGTTCTGGGGATTCAATGAATCGTTCAAGGGCACGGAGGGACTCGATAAGTTCAAAGCCGACCTCGACGCATTTCTCAAGCAGCAGCAGAAATCGAACTACAGCGGCAAGGGTGCCCCGCGCGTGGTGCTCTTCTCGCCCATTGCCCATGAGAATCTCGGGAATCCCGACTTCCCGGATGGTGCGCAGACAAATGAACGACTCCGGTACTACGTCGAGGCCATGCAGCAGGTCGCGGCGGCCAACGGGGTTCCCTTTATCGACCTCTTCGGCCCGTCGCAGCAGGCCTACGAAGCCTCTGCCGAACCCCTCACGGTCAATGGCATTCACCTTCGTCAGCAGGGATACCAAGCCCTCGCGCCCTCCATTTTCCGGGGCCTCTTCCAGAAGGATCCTCCCAAGCCTTCCGCCGAACTCATCAATGCCGTCAACGAGAAGAACTGGCAATGGCACCAGCGCTACCGCACAGTCGATGGCTACAATGTCTACGGCGGACGTTCCCAGATGGCCTATCAACAGGGCAAGGACGGCGGCGAACTCAAGAACTACAAGGTCATGCAGGAGGAAATGTCGCAGCGCGACACCCTCACCGAAAACCGCGAGAAACGCGTTCACGCCCTCGCCGCAGGAAAAGACCTCCGCGTCGACGACAGCAACCTCCCGGCGGTCACGCCTGTCCTGACCAACAAGCCGGGACCGAATCCCGACCTTTCCCATCCCTACCCGAGCGGCGAGGAAGTCATCGCCAAGGTGAAGCTCCACGAGGGCCTCCAGATGACGCTCTTTGCGGACGAAAAGATGTTCCCGGAACTGGTCAATCCCGTGCAGATGGCATGGGATACCCGGGGCCGCCTCTGGGTCGCCGCATGGCCCAGCTACCCGGAACGCACCCCCACCAGCACCGTGGGCGACAAACTCCTCGTCCTCGAAGACACCGACAGCGATGGCAAGGCCGACAAATGCACCACCTTCCTCGACGATCTCAATTCGCCCACCGGTTTCCAGTTCTGGAACGATGGCGTGCTCGTCATGCAGGCACCCGACCTCTGGTTCGTGCGCGACACGGATGGCGATGGCAAGGCGGACCACCGCGAGGTGGTGCTCAATGGCCTCGATTCTGCGGACACGCACCACACGACGAATGCCATGTGCCTCGACCCGGGCGGAGCCACCTACCTGAGCGATGGGGTCTTCCACCGCACGCAGGTGGAAACCCTCGACGGCCCCGCCCGTCATGCCGACGGAGCCATCTGGCGCTACGAACCCCGCACGGGCCGCTTCCACATGCACATCGCCTACGGGTTCGCCAACCCGCACGGCCGTGTCTTCGACCGCTGGGGCAATGACCTCGTCACCGACGCCACCGGCAACAATACCTACTTCGGCCCAGCCATCAGTGGCTGGCTGAGCGAAGGCAAGCACAAGGGAATCCGCGAAGTCTGGGACCGTCCCTCGCGGCCCTGCCCAGCCACGGGCCTCATCAGCAGCCGCCACTTCCCGGACGACTGGCAGGGAAATTTCCTCAACCTCAATGTGATCGGATTCCAGGGAATCTACCGCGCCAAAATGGAATACAAAGGGTCGGGCATCGATGGCACGCGCCTCCCGGACCTCCTCGAAGGACAGACGGAAACCTTCCGCCCGATCTGCATCAGCACAGCCCCGGATGGTTCTCTCTTCTTCTGCGACTGGAGCCAGACCATCATCGGCCACCTCCAGCACCACCTCCGCGATCCCAACCGCGACCACCAGCACGGACGCGTCTACCGTCTCACATGGAAGGGCCGCCCATTGCTCACACCAAAAAAGATCCACGGCGAGCCCATCGAATCTCTCGTCGCTCTCCTCGCGGAACCGGAAGACAATGTCCGCGAACGCGCGAAAATCGAACTGGGCACACGTGATTCCGCCAAGGTCCTCGCGGCAGTCATGAACTGGACTCGCCAGCTCGACCCGAAAGCTCCGGATTACGAACACCATCTCACGGAGGCCCTCTGGGTCCATCAGTGGCACAATACGGTCAATCCCGACCTCCTCGCGGAACGCCTGCGGTCGCCGGAACCCCATGCCCGCGCCGCCGCCGTGCGCGTCCTGCTCTACTGGCGCGACCGCATCCCGGACGCCCTCGCCCGCATCCGCGCGGCGGCCCAGGATGAACACCCGCGCGTCCGCCTCGAAGCAGTCCGCGCCGCCAGCTACTTCACTTCATGGGAAGCCGCCGACGCCGCCCTGCTCGCCCTCGCCAAGCCAGTCGATTACTACCTCGATTACGTGATCGGCGAAACCATCCGCCAGCTGGAACCATGGTGGCGCAAGGCCATTGCCGACGGTGCCCCGCTCTGCGCAGACAATCCCGCCGGAGTCAATTTCCTCATGAATTCGGTGACGACGCCGGAATTGCTCAAGCTGCCGCGCACTCCCATGGTCCATCTCGCCATGCTGTCGCGTCCGGATGTCCAGGAATCCGCCCGCATCGAAGCCCTCGCCGCTCTCGCCAGTCAGCACCAGTCAACCGCCGCCGCGGAAATCGTCGCCCTGCTCACGAGGGGGAATGCCGCGAGCGAAGCCGCCGTCGCCGACCTTGCCCGCATTCTCGCCCGCCAGCCCTCAGCCGACCTCAAGCCCATCCGCGAACGGCTCACGGCCCTCACGTCGCCCGCCATGCCTCCGGCGGCCCGCGAGGCAGGCCTCGCCGCGCTCATCACGGCAGAGGGATCAGTCGAATCCTCATGGAACAAGGCCCAGCAATCGTCGGCGGCCCTGCGCGATTACCTCGGTGCGGTCACGCTGCTACAGGACGCTCCGCTGCGCACGGCAGCCGATGCGGGCATACGCAGTCTCTTCGCCCAGCTGCCGCCGCCCATTCAGAAGGAAACCACGGGCGTCAAAGGCACGCTCGGCCGCTACGTCCGCATCGAACTCCCCCGCAATGGCACGCTGACCCTCGCCGAAGTGGAAGTCATGAGCGGTGGACAGAACGTCGCCCGTTCGGGCCAGGCTTCGCAGAAGAATACCGGATTCGAAGGCGTCGCTTCCCGCGCCATCGACGGCAATAAGGACGCCAGTTACCTCGGCAATGGCCAGACCCACACGCACGAGAACACCGATCAGCCATGGTGGGAAGTCGACCTCGGCCGGGAATTCGGCATCGAAAGCATCACGCTCTACAACCGCGGCGAGAGTTTCAGCGGCCGGCTCGATGGCTACACCCTCACGGTCCTCGACGGGAGCCGCAGCAAGGTCGCAGAACTCACGGGCAACAAGGCCACGGAACAGCCGATGAACCACCAGTTCGACGCCGACCCCACCTCGGGCATCTTCCGCAGTGCCATCGCTGCCCTCGTGAGTACTTCCTCCGGCCAGCCGGAAACATTCCAGCTCCTCGCCAGGGAAGTGGAGAACCTCCGCGAACCCACGGCCGCTGCCCAGGCCATGCTCCGCCTCCCGCGCACCGCATGGAACCCGGAAGCCGCTGCCCGCGCCGCGGAAGCCCTCACCGCCCGCGCCGCCAAAATCCCCGCAGCCGACCGCACTTCCCAGGATTTCCTCGAAGCAGCCCAGGCCGCCGGAGAATTCGCTTCGATCCTCCCTCCGGACAGAGCCTCGGCCATCCGCAGGTCGCTGCGGGAACTCGCCGTCAGCGTCCACGTCATCAAGACAGTCCGCGAACAGATGCGCTACAATACCCCGCGCCTCGTCGTGCAGGCCGGCAAACCCTTCGAAATCATCTTCGAAAACGCCGACGTGATGCCCCACAACCTCGTCTTCGCCGCACCAGGCTCACGCGAGGAAATCGGCACGGACGCCCAGTCCATGTCGCCGGACCATCTCGACAATCAGGGCCGCGCCTTCGTGCCCGCCAATGCCAAAATCTTCGCCGCTTCAAAACTGCTCGAACCCGGCAAAACGGAACGACTCAAGATGACCGCCCCGGACAAGGAGGGATCGTACGAAATGATCTGCACGTTCCCCGGCCACTGGATGGTCATGTGGGGGAAACTGATCGTTGCCAATGATCCCGATGCCTACCTCGCGGCCCACCCGCAGCCGGAGGAAGTCCCGCCCACCTTCGCCCAACCCGCACCGGAAGGAAACTGAACGGGCATCAGCCCACATGGCCGGAACGTTCTTCCCTGCGTGACCGTTCCGCCCGGCCCCACACCAATCGTCCACGTCGTCTGGTTCAAGCGCGACCTCCGCGTGCACGACCATCACGCCCTCGCGGCTGCCTGCCGCGATGGGAATCCCGTGCTCTGCCTCTGGGTCTACGAACCGGAATGGCTCGCTGCCCCAGAGACGGACGCTTCCCATCTCGGCTTCGCCAACGAATGCCTCGCGGAACTCGACGCCGCCCTCCGCGCCCGCGGCAACCGCCTCGTCTCGCGCCACGGCCGCATGCCCGACGCCCTCGACACCCTCTGGCAGGAATGCCGCTTCACCCACCTCTGGTCACACGAGGAAACCGGCCCGGGCTGGTCGTACGCCCGCGACCTCCGCGTGGCTGACTGGTGCCGGGCCCGCGGGGTCGTCTGGAAGGAATTCCCGCAGCATGGGGTCGTCCGCCGCCTCGGCTCACGCGACGGTTGGGCGGCCCGCTGGGAGGAACGCATGCACCGGCCCGCCCTTCCCGCCCCGGAGCACATTCCTGCCCTGCGCGGCATCCGCAGCGCCGGACGCCTCCTGCCCACGGACACCACGCTCGGACCAGACCACAAGGACCGCCAGCGCGGCGGCTTTTCCCTCGCCCGCTCCACGCTCGATTCCTTCCTTTCCCACCGCGGCACCTATTACCGCAAGGCCATGAGCAGCCCGCTGACGGCTCCCTCGCAATGCTCGCGCATCAGTCCCTACCTAACATGGGGATGCCTCTCGCTCCGCGAAACAACCGCCGCCACGGAATCCGCCGTGCTCGCATGGAAATCAGCACGCGACCGCGGCGAGGCTGTCCCCGGCGCATGGTTCGGCTCGCTCCAATCCTTCGCTTCCCGCCTCCGCTGGCATTGCCACTTCATCCAGAAACTCGAGGACGAACCCTCCATGGAATTCGAGAATCTGCACCGGGGATACGATGGACTCCGCGAGGAATTCACGGCCTCCCCGGAAGGTCAGCGCCGCTTCGCCGCATGGTGCCGCGGCGAAACCGGCTTCCCCATGATCGATGCCTGCATGCGATCCTGCCTCGCCACGGGATGGCTCAATTTCCGCATGCGCGCCATGCTCGTCTCCTTCGCTTCCAGCCTCCTCTGGCTCCACTGGCGACCCACCTCGGTCTTTCTGGCCCGCCACTTCCTCGACTTCGAACCCGGTATCCACTTCGCCCAGTTCCAAATGCAGAGCGGCACCACCGGCATCAATACCCTGCGCCTCTACTCGCCAGCCAAACAGTCGCTCACCCACGATCCCGATGGCACCTTCACAAGGCAATGGATCCCGGAACTCACCGGCGTGGCCACCACATGGATCGCCGAACCCCACCGCATGCCGGCTACCCTCCAATCGCAATGCGGCTGCCTCATCGGCAGGGATTACCCTGACCCCATCGTCGATTACACGACGGCCCGACGGCTGGCGCTCGATGCCTTCGCCGCCGTCCGACGCCAGCCCGCCGTCCGTGCCGAAGCGCAACAGGTCTACCGCCGCCACGGCAGCCGCAGCAACCCACGCCGCCCGGAATTCTCCCCGCGCAAAGGCAAGCCATCCCCGGACTTCGTCCAGCAGGAATTCACCCTCTGATGTCCGGCCTCACTTCTTCCCGAGCAACCGGATGATTTCCTCCGTGGTCGTCTTCGACAGTTCGCCACCCACACCTGGATAGGAAACGTCGCACTTCACCCCGGCGTCGCGGCAGCGCTCAGCGAGCTTGACCCCGAAATTCGCCGTGTGCGTCGGGTCTTTCTCGTTCTTCCCAAGCGCCGGCGGCGCGTTGTACTGAAGATAGACCGGAGGATCATCCGCCGTCACGAGCGCATACGGACTGTATTCCGCAATCCATTCCTGGATCCCTTCGCGACCGGCCAGAAACGCCTGGAATTCCTCCACGCCCTTCGCCGGGTCGGCCTTGAAACCGAACGCATGCCCCCCATAGCGGCTGTTCGGCGTCCATTCCTTCATCTGCTGCGGATCCAGGGTCGTCTGCGCCCCGCTAACCGCCGCTCCCATCAGGCGGGTCGATTCCCGGGCCACCGGATCACTCGAAGCCGGATCAGCAAGGTCGGGATGAAAGGCCAGCCACAGACTGGAACACGCCCCGGCCGAGCCACCGCTCGCCACAACCTTCGTCTTGTCGAGATTCCAATCCCCAGCCTTGCTGCGCACAAACTGCAACGCCCGCGCCGCATCATGCAGCGGTGCCTTCACCGGCGGCACCACATCGCCCGCCAGTTGCGTGTAGCGGTAGTTGATCGAA
The DNA here is from genome assembly GCA_039795165.1 of Verrucomicrobiota bacterium. Classification (GTDB taxonomy): domain Bacteria; phylum Verrucomicrobiota; class Verrucomicrobiia; order Verrucomicrobiales; family V1-33; genus V1-33. Next base: position 8,540 of record JBDKER010000050.1, read on the forward strand.
ACCACGGAAATCCCCGCCTGCAGGTAAGGAGCCACCCGGATCCCGGACTTGTCGCCATTCCGCCAGCCTCCCCCATGAATGAAGAACAACAACGGCCGCGGCCCGTCACCTTCCGCTTTCCAGAAATCAAGGACCTGACGCTCGTGCTCTCCATATTTCACATTCGCCGCCGTCGGTGCCGGATTGACAGGCGGCTTCTTCGCCGGTTTTCCCGCCGCCTTCTTGCCAGCAGGCTTCGCTCCGGCCTGACCGGACGCCTTCGCATCAGCCGGAACCACTTCCGCAGCACCCACAGAGACAGAAAACCCGAGGGAAAAACCCACAACAGCAGCAGCAGAAATCATCAATCGCATGCCCTGCCCATGACCGCTTTCTTCACCTCCGTCAATTCCGCCAGCACGGGAATTCTCACGGATCCAGCCGACTCCCGGCCACCTGCTCGAGCTGAGCCGCCAATCCGTTCCGCGACGCCGTGAGGCCCTTGTAATCAGCGACTCCGGAACTCATCGTCCGCAGAGCCCGCGCCAATCCCTCCGCGACCCCGGGAATCGCCGCCAATCCATCCAGCCGATGCGTGGACACGCGGATCGCAAACAGCACCACCCCACCCGGCAGCCCGGCAAACATCTGTTCCTCCAGCCGCAGCCAGGCCGTCTCCAGCGTCGCTTCCGACCCCAGCCCCGCCCGGCCATGTCGCGGATGCTGATCCCGCTCGGCTTGCGCACTCAATCCCCAATTGTCACGGCACCAGACCGACCCCGCTGCCAGCCGATCCAGAAAGACCCGGATCCCCCGCCCCAGCGACCCCTCCAGCTCCGGCACCGGACCATGAACCTCAGCGACCGTCATCCCAGCCTTCTCCGGAAGCGACCAACCGGACGGAAAACACACCACGCCCCCACGCACCCGGAATTCCCCAGCACCATCCCGCACAAGGACAATCCAATCGCTCTCAATCCCCTTGGCCACCGCCCGCCAATCCGCAAAGCGACGCCCCGTCACTCCCTCAAACCAACTCACCACCCCCGCCACTTCAGGTTCCTCCACCCCCAGCACATAATGCTCCCCCGCCTCCCGCAGCAACTCCGACCGCTCCGCCAGCACTTCCCCCGATCCTTCCCCCAACCGAAGAAATCCCCCCGCATCCCCACGAGCCAAACCCATCGCAAAACGAAAATCCCTCCGCGGCAACCGCCGCAGCCACACCTCATCCTGCAATCGTCCCTTTTCCTCCACCACCCACCAAAGCCACCCCCCCAACTCCCCGCAACCGCACGCACCTCCCCATTTTCCCACCCCACCCCATTGACAGCCGATCCCTCCAGCGCAATCCTCACCTCCCAAGCGCTCCCGGCGGAGTCGCCAAGTGGTAAGGCAGAAGTCTGCAAAACTTCCATTCGCGGGTTCGATTCCCGCCTCCGCCTCCATACTCATTATCCGTGAGTTACTTTGGAAATCGTGAAACTCTCCAGAGACTTGGACACCATTGTGGCAACCCGGTCCGGGAAGTCTGAGCGAGCCCATGGACAAACCCCGCACACGCGACTCCGTTGGCCAGCCTCCGCACCGGAACAGGAATGGTCCGTCCTTTTGGCAGGAAGGCTTCCTTGTGAAGCAGCCGAAGATTCCCGGAAATCGCTTTCTCGATGCCCACGCCCTCGCAGCCGGATGGCAACCCGTCAAGACAGCGGCGAGTAATCGAAATGCGCGAGCGTCATGGCAATTTGGGACCGATCGCGGCGCACCACCGTGAAGGTGCCACGCAACCAAAGGTGCAGGTATTCGCAGCACAGTGCGTGAACGCTGGCGGCGGCACGCGCCACGGCGGGCGGCATGTCGTTCAGCACTCTTCGGGAGGCTGGGTTGTAGAGCCGGAAGGTGTATTCCGTCCCCCTGCCAGGCAGCGCATGCTTCACATCCACCTCCAGCACCACCAGATCCCAATCGGACGGAACGGAGGCGCACATCTCACGGTAAAGCGCTTCCATGAGCGGTGCCTGGCGGCTCTGAAACTCACCGGCCTTGGCTGGGTCTGGTGTCCTCATGCCTCCCCCTTACTCCGTGAGGATGTCCTTTACAAGCCCACCCTTCGTCGCCCGACAACGAGCGGGAACACACGGGCTCAGTCAGCGCGCAATGGTCCGTCCCTTTGGTCCCTTCCGTCCCTTTGGTCCCTTTGGTCCCTTCCGTCCCTTCCGTCCCTTTGGTCCCTTTTTGGCAGCCTTGCGCAGAGCGCGGTGCTGGGGCATTTCTGTGCTCATGAGACTGATTCGATTTGGAGCCATTGGTGCGGAACGTCCGGGTGTTCTGGTGGGGGAGGAACGGCTGGATGTGTCCGGGTACTGCCGGGATTTTGATGAAGCGTTCTTTGCGGGCGGAGGGCTGGCGGGTTTGCGGGAATGGCTGGATGGGCGGGCGGCAGGATTGCCGAGGGTTGCGGCGGCAGAGCGCTGGGGGGCTCCGGTGGCGCGGCCGTCGAAGATTGTGTGTGTTGGGCTGAATTACCGGGCGCACGCCGAGGAGACTGGCGCTGCGATCCCTGAGGAACCCGTCCTCTTTCAGAAGGCGAGCAGTGCGTGGAATGGGCCGCACGATCCGATTGTCCTGCCGCCGGATTCCGGGAAGACCGATTGGGAAGTCGAGTTGGCGCTGGTGATTGGCCGCCGGGCCAGCCGGGTGAGCGAGGCCGAGGCCATGGATTACGTGGCGGGTTTTGGCGTGATGAACGATGTCAGCGAGCGGGCGTGGCAGAAGGAACGGGGTGGTCAATGGACCAAGGGAAAGAGCGCGGACACCTTTGCGCCCTTCGGGCCTGTGCTGGTGACGCCGGACGAGGCGGGCGACCCCGACCGGCTGCGGCTGTCGCTGCGGGTCAATGGGCGGCTGCGTCAGGACAGCACGACCACTGACCTGATCTTTCCGGTGCGGCATCTGGTGAGCTACATCAGCCGCTTCATGACCCTGCTGCCCGGCGATGTGATTTCAACGGGAACACCGTCCGGGGTCGGTGCCGGATGTGAACCGCCTGAGTTTCTGCAGCCCGGTGATGTGGTGGAATGCACCGTTGAAGGGCTCGGGAGTCAGCGGAATGCGGTCGTGCGGGCATCGTAGCCCGACCCGCGATGGCGTCAGTGCCGGCGGCGGCATTCCGCGGTAAGGTGCCGCATGAATGTGAAGATTCGGAAGCTTTCCGTGTCGGCCGTGCTGGCCGTTCCCGGTTGGATCGGAGCGGCGGCGCAGCCATTGCCTGAGGGCGTACCGGCTCCGCTGGATGCCGCGGCAGCGGTGGCTTCGATCCGGGTGCCTCCCGGTTTCCGGGTGGAACTGGTGGCCAGTGAACCCGCCGTGGTGGATCCCGTGGCGATCGACTGGGATACGGAGGGCCGGCTCTGGGTGGTCGAGATGGCCGATTATCCGGAAGGAATGGATGGGATGGGCAAGCCCGGGGGTCGCGTGCGGGTATTGAGCGACCGCGATGGGGATGGCCGCTTTGAGTCGTCCGTACTCTTTGCCGAGGGCCTTTCCTATCCGAATGGGCTGCTGACGTGGCGCGATGGGGTCGTGGTGACGGCCGCGCCCGACATCCTCTTTCTGCGTGACCGCGATGGGGATGGCCGGGCCGACGAACGCCGCGTGCTGCTCAGTGGATTGAGCGAGGGAAATCAGCAACTGCGGGCGAATGGACTGCGCTGGGCCGGGGATGGCCGGGTCTATTGTGCAGCGGGCGGGCATCATGGCGGGCATGCCGCCGACACTGTGCTCCGCGGCTTCGGGGAATCCGTGAAGATCGGGAGCCGGGATTTCAGTTTTCATCCCGACCACGGCGGTATCCGGGCCGAGAGTGGACCATCGCAGTTCGGGCGGGAACGGGACGACGAAGGCAACTGGTTCGGGACTCAGAACAGCCGGGCACTCTGGCATTATGTCCTGCCCGATCCCGCGCTGCGGCGGAATCCTCATGTGGCCGCCCCGGATCCCACGAATCTGCTGGTGCGGCCGCTCAATGCCCCGGTCTTTCCCGCCAGCAGTCCCGAACAGCGGTTTCATTCGTTCGAAAACGCCGGGCATTTCACCTCCGCATGCAGCGGCATGATCTACCGCGACGAATTGCTCCTTCCGCGGCAGGTAGGGCAGCGCCATGCCTTCACCTGCGAACCCTTTCACAACCTCGTGCAGCACAATGTGCTCACGGCCGATGGCTTCAGCTTCGCCGCGCAGCGGGCCGACGACGGCGGGCCGCACGATTTCTTTGCGAGCACCGACCGCTGGTGCCGTCCGGTCATGGTGCGCACGGGACCCGACGGAGCGCTCTGGGTTGTCGACATGTACCGCTGCATCATTGAACATCCCGCGTGGCTGCCCGACGAAGCGCGGCGCAGTCTGAGCGCGCAGTACCGGCTGGGCGACGACCGCGGGCGGATCTACCGGATTGTTACTGCGGACAGAGTTGTGCGGAAGCCCGTGTTTCCAAGGTCAACCGAGCCCGCCAGCGTGGCGACCGCGCTCCAGTCTCCCAATGGCTGGCTGCGCGACCGCGCGCAGATGGTCCTCGACTGGATGACGGAAGGCAACGAATCTGCGGTGCTGCGCGCACCATGGACGGATCTGGTGGCTGGTGCCCTTGCGGCGTCCGATCCACGCAGCCGCATCAGTGCCCTCGAAACACTTCCCGTCGACGCCTCGCAGGAAAAGTTCCTGCGCGATGCCTCGGCCGCCGTGCGGAACGTCATGCTGCGGCGTCTCGATGAATCTGCGCCTCCGTCACTGATCGAGGCAGCGCTGCCCCTCGCCAGCGATCCCGATGCCGCGGTGCGCCTGCAGTTTGCACTCAGCGCTGGATCGTGGCGCAGCACCGACGACGGCAGGATCGGGACCGCTCTCGCCACCTGTGCGGCCACAGCGCCCGATGACATTCATCTGCGGGCCGCCGTGCTCAGCAGCGCCCTTCCTCACTTCGCCGGGCTCGCGCAATCCGTGGCCGCACAGGGCGGCGCCCTGCTCCAGGCGTATGCCACCGATCTCACCAGCATGGCGCTGGCCCTGAAGAATCGCACCGTGCTGGCGGGCATGATACGGCCATCCGTTCTGCCATCCGATGGAAAATTCACCGCTGCGCAACTGATGTCGCTCGCCGCCCTGCTGGACGCCATGGCCGCCGGAAAGGAATCGCTCACTTCACTCGCTGCTGCCGAAAGCGACACCCTGACAGAAACCATCCTCCGTGCCGAAGGCGTTTTCCCGGTCGCCCAGCAGATGCTGGCGTCACCTGCCAATGGTGCGCCGGAGAAATCCGCGGCGGCGGGATTACTGATGCGGCGGAAGGAATTCCGCGCGGCTGTTTTTCCGGTCGTGCAGGGCTGGCTGGAGGCGGCAGCCGATCCCGTACTGCAGGAAGGAGCGCTGCGGGCCATGGAAGCCAGCGGAGATTCCGCCGTTCCGGGCATGCTGCTGGCAGCGCTCGGCGGCATGTCACCGGCGAGCCGATCGTCGGCGCTCGCGGTGCTCATGAACCGCGAAGCATGGGCGCTGGCCCTGCTCGGGCATCTGGAAAAACACCCTGAGGATGCCCTCGATGCGGTGCAGCGCGCCCGGTTGCGGCAGCATGCCTCCGAATCCGTGCGCAAGCGGGCCGGCGAGGTTCTGGCGGCGGCCCCGGCACGATCCGATGCCCTCGCGGCCTTCGCGCCTGCACTCAGCCTTCCAGGCGATCCCGCGCGCGGGGCGAATGTTTTTGCAGCGCGCTGCACTGCCTGCCATCAGGCCGCCGGCAAGGGAACCGCCATCGGTCCCGACCTCCGTTCCGCTGCGCAGCATCCTCCCGCCAAATTGCTCTCCGGCATCATCGATCCCTCGCAGGATGTTCAGCCAGGCTACTTCGCTTTCACAGCGCAATTGCGCGATGCGACTGAACTGTATGGCATCGTTGCCAGCGAAACCGGCAACAGCCTTGGCTTCCGCCTGCCCGATGGTTCCCAGCGCCTCGTGCGCCGCAGCGATCTCGTTTCCCTGCGCAGCACCGGCCAATCATTCATGCCGGCTGGACTCGAAGCCGGGATGACTCATCAGGAAATGGCTGATCTCATCGCGTGGATCCGGGCTGGTGCGAAATGAGGGAGTTTGGGCTTTCTCTCCCTCGATGGCTCGTTGTACGGTGAACCTCATGCGTTTGTACCCTGCGCTCCTTCTTTGCTGTGCCGCCGTCCCCGTGCTGGGCGGTGGCAGTCCGGTGACATCCAAGGCACCGGTGCCCCCGGCTTCCGCTGCGCCCAGCCGCAGTGGCTTCCGGTTTTCGACAGGTGCGGCGCAGCGGACCCTGGGAGGATTCTCGTGGCATGCGCGCACACAGTCGTCGCTGGCCGACGTGCCCATCGCTCCCGGATTCCGTTATCCAGGCACGGAAGCCATCGGCAGCCCCGGGGACTATGCCGACCGTACCTACCGCGATGGCTACGTGAAGGTTGATGGGGGAACGGTCGCCTTCGGTGGCGACACATGGTTCTGGGGATACGACGACAATGCCCAGTACCGGAACGGCAGCCTCTTCTTTCAGGGCGGACGCGGAGCCTCCGCCACCGCCGGATCGTCGGAATCGTTCCGTTCCGGATCGTGGTCCGCAGAACCCGACGGCGTCGCTCCCTACCTCCAGCTCGACTGGTCCATGGCGGCCAGCGCAGAACTGAGCGTCGGCTGGATGGGTGCCATCAGCCTCCTCAATACCGATGTCTCCCGGACCGGCAGCACCTTCAGCGCCTCGCGGGACCGCACCGACTACCGGATTGGTTACACCGACCGTTACGATCTCATGGGAACCATTCCGCCATCGGCTCCCTACGCCGGAACCCTCGGCGGTCCCGGACCCCTGCTCCCGAACCGGCCTGCCGACCGCACTGCCGACTACACCGTTTCCGGCCGGGACCGCGTCGATGCCTTCAACCGCATCACCACCGATGTCTCCGTCAATCTCTGGACCCTTTCGCTCGGGCCCACCCTCAGTTGGTCGCGCGACCGCTTTGCCCTGACCGCCTCGGCTGGCTTGACCCTCAATGTGGCAAACTGGGAAGCCTCGCAGCGCGAAACACTTTTCGTGCGGCCGAAGGGACGATCGCAGCAGGCGCACCGCCGCTGGGACGCCCAAGGCGACGGCACCGACGCCGTGCCCGGACTCTTTGTGCAGGGATCGCTGGGCTTCCGGCTCAACGACGCATGGGACCTCAATGTCTTTGGCCGCTACGATTACGCGGGCGACGTCGAAGTCTCCGCAGGAACCTCGACCGGACGCTTCGATCTGAGCGGATGGTCCGTCGGCGGCGGGCTGGGCTACCGATTCTGACGGCGGCGGCACGGGGCGCATCTCCGGACGAGATCGGGCTTGGCAGATCACGCGGAAATCCCGCATGTCTGCCCTTCCACCCTGATGAATCCCGAGAATCCCTACATCCTGAGCGCCGAGCGCGTTCTCCCGCCACCGGTCAGCTTTGCCGGACGGCTCCGCTATCTGGGCCCGAGCCTGATTCTGACCGCTTCGATTGTGGGATCCGGGGAACTGATTGGCACGACTCTGTTCGGGGCCCGAGCCGGCTTCATCTGCTTCTGGGTGATCATTCTGAGCTGCCTTGTGAAGGTGGCCCTGCAGCTGGAATTCGGAAAGTACGCCATCTACACGGGGCGGAGCACCATGGCCGCCCTCAACAGCCTGCCTGGTCCGAAGCTCGGACCATGCCGCTGGCCCATCTGGGTGTGGCTGGCCGTCATGTGCGCCAAACTTCTGCAGGTCGGCGGCATCGTGGGCGGAGTCGCTCTGATTGGTCATCTCGCCTTTCCGGCGGTTCCTGAATTCGCATGGATTGTCCTCGCCGTGAGCGTCACTGGCATGCTCGTTTCGCGGGGTTATGCAGCCATCGAAAAGGGATCCCTCATCCTCACGGTCAGCTTCACTGTCCTGACGCTGATCTCTCTGGTGGCGCTGCAGTGGACCGACAAGGCGGTCACGTTTCCCGAGCTGGCGTCGGGCTTTGGATTCCGTCTGCCGCATGAAGTCGCGGTCTATGCATGGGCGGCTTTTGCGCTCACGGGAATTGGTGGCGACGAGATTCTCGTCTACAATTACTGGCTCATTGAAAAGGGCTATGCGGCGCGCACGGGACCGAATGATGGATCGCCGGAATGGGCGGAACGGGCGCGGGGATGGATCCGGGTGATGACGCTCGATGCGCTGCTGTCGATGGGGATCTACACCCTCGTGACGGCCGTCTTCTATCTGCTGGGTGCCGCCATTCTGCACCGCAGCGGAGAATTGCCCGCCGACAAGGATCTCATCGAACGGCTGGCCCTTCTCTACACCTCCGCCTTCGGTCCATGGGGCCGTGTCATCTACCTCGCAGGCGGCTTTGCCGTACTCTATTCCACCATGGTGGCCGCCACCGGAGCATGGGCCCGGCAGTTTGCCGATGCCGCCGGGCAATTCGGAATCATCAATTTCCTCGATCCTGCGCAGCGGAACCGGGCCGTGAATTTCTGCATCTGGCTGTTTCCCTGTCTCTGGGCGATCGTTTACCTCGTCGTGCGGAATTCCGCCCTCATGGTTGTGATCGGCGGGATCGCCACCATGGCCGTCCTCATGGTCGTGATCTTTGCCGCGTCGTGGTTCCGGCTGCGGCAGTTGCCCGCCAGTCTCAAACCTTCGAGGCTCTACGACGCCGCCCTCGTCATCAGCATCCTTGCAATTGCCGCGGTGGCCGCGCAGTCGCTCATCAACGCCATTCTCAAGATGCGTTAGGCTACTGAGCTTTGTGCAGCATGAAATCGGTGCCTGAACCACATCCGGAGTTGGTGGAAACCAGCGAGGACGGACGCAGCACGAGATTGCTGCGGCTGACGGCGGGGGAATGTCCGGCGCTGGCGCTGCATGGTCTGGATCATGTGGGGACGGGGGATGCGGGCGCGGGTTTCTGCATGATCCGCACGCATCTGCCGGGTGCGTTTCTGATTGGGACGATGGGAGGCGAGGGCTGGGTGCGGGCAGATGGCGGATGGCGGCTCTGCCGACCGGGCATGGTGTGTCTTTCACCGCCGCAGGTGCTGCAGGGATGTCATGCGGCCCGCGGAAGCCGCTGGCAGTTTGTGTGGTGCCGTTGGGATCAGGGAGCGAACCCGGCAGCGCTGGCCCGGCCGGACACCCCGCTGCTGCGGGCCTTCGATGCCGAACCGCTTCATGCCATGGTAACCGCGCTGGCAGCCGAACAGCGGTCGCATGCTCATCCGACCGTGCTGCATCATCTCATTGAAGCCCTCATGGCGGCCGTCTGGAACTTCACGGGGGCGCACCGGGCAGATGCGCGGCTGGCGATGCTCTGGCAGGCAGTCGAACAGCAACCGGCGGAAGCATGGACCGTGGGAAAGCTCGCCATGGTGGCGGGATGCAGTCGAGAACATCTGCGCCGCCTATGCCAGGAACAACTCGGACGCAGCCCGCAGGAACAACTGGCATGGGTCAGGCTGCGCCATGCCGCGCGCCTGCTTGCCGCTACGGACGACAAACTCGAAACCATTGCGCGCGACAGTGGCTACTCGTCCGCCTTCGCGCTCTCGAATGCCTTTGTGCGCTGGATGGGCTGCCGTCCCCGCGATGTCAGGTCGCGCTGACTCCGGGGCATGAGGATGTGGCGTCTGCGTATGCGGATTGTCTCGCCCGGCCTGCCGAGAAGCGATAGTGTTTCCTCTGATCCCCTCCCCCCTTCTGCCATGAAACATCATCTTCTCCTTCTGCTGCCTGCCGCCGCGGCGTCAGCTCACGCAGCCAGCATTGCGATTCCCAATGCGTCCTTCGAAGAACCGGCGACTGCCAACTTCGCGCTGATTGCCGACGATGACAATGCGGCCACCGGGGCTTGGCTCAAGTACAATGCCTTTGGAGCCGTCGTCAATGCTGCGAGCGGCGGCAATCCATGGAACTACGCGCCGTCCGGCATCCTCGGCCAGCAGTATGGCAACCTTGAAGCGAAGGGTGGCGGACTCTTCATGGATGCGGCGGCCTACGATGGATCCGGAGCCACCGACCTTTACTGGAAGCCCGGGACCTACACTCTCACCGTGGGGGTCTTCGGCCGCATCGACAATCAGCCGTCCGCATCGTCCGCCTTCAGTCTGAATCTCTTCAAGCGCGACACACGGACAACCGGACTCGCTGTGCTGGCCGCCACTACGGTGACATCTTCGCAGATCCGTCCGGATGCGCTCACGGATTTCTCCGTGACCCTTGAGGTGCCCGATGGTGCGGCCTACGCCGGTCAACCGATCGGCATCTGGTTTCAGGGACTGGGTGGAGCCAGTGGCGACTGGGGATACGACAACGTGCGCCTTGATTATGTGCCCGAACCCAGCAGCGGCATGCTGGTGCTGACGGCAGCGGCTGGCCTGCTGCGCCGTCGCCGCCGTTGAATTTCTGACGTTACTGAGGACCCGGGGCCGCATGACGTTCGTTCGCGGGCGGCATGCGGCCTTTGTTCTGTCCACCAACCGATTCCGACTCATGAAACTGCGATTTCTTCTTTCCGCGGTCCTGCTCTGTCCTGCTGGGCTGCGTGCCGATCTGCTGTCGTGGTGGCCACTGGAGGACAATGCCGCCGACGCGGCTGGGGGGAATCCCGGGACATGGAATGGCAGTGCGGTCTACAGCAATGCGGTGGCCGCACCAGGAAGCCAACGGGCTGGCGACTGCAGCAATGCCGTCAGTCCGAAGCGCTTTGTGCGGGCAGGCACGGGAATCGACTTCACGGGTACCGAACCATTTTCCGCGATGGCATGGATCCGGGGCGGGCCGCAGGACTCGACGATTCTGGGGGACATGCTGCAGGGAGGAACGTTCCGGGGGTGGGAACTGCATGCTGGCACGACCGCGAATGGCGGAAGTGCCACGGGCCTCACCATCTGGCTGCTCAATGCGTATCCATCTAATGCGATTCAGGTCAGTTCCCCGGTAAATGTGCTCAACAATGCGTGGCACCATGTGGCGTTCACGTACGATGGATCGCGCAGCGCTGCGGGGGTTAAGGTCTATGTCGATGGAGTGGTGGCAACCGCCAGCGCCACACTGAACAGTCTCACCGCCACCATCGCCAATGGGACGGGGGCTGAACTGAACCTTGGCTCGCGGCAGAACGGGGCCAATCATACCTTCACTGGCCTTGTGGATGAAGCAGCCGTCTTCAGTCATGCGCTCAGTGCTGCGGAGGTTGCGCAGATTCATGCAGGCGGGCTGGCTCCGCTGCTGGCTCCTCCGGCGCTGGCGGCCACAGATCCCCTGTCCGGTGAAACCGTGGCGGTGCTCAGCAATGCGGAAGTCACCTTCAGCCGCGAAGTCGTGGGTGTAGAAGCCGCCGACCTGCTGATCAATGGTCAGGCCGCCACGGCTGTGGTAGCCTTGAGTGGTTCGCGGTACCGCTTTGCCTTTGCGTCACCTGCGGTGGGAAATGTGACCTTTGCATGGGCCGAGGGTCATGGCATTGCCGACCGCAGCGGTCGGCCCTTTGCAGGTACTGGCTGGTCGGCTGTGCTCGATCCCACTCTTCCGCCGCCCCCGGTCTACATCAGCGAATTCCTTGCCTCCAATGCAGGCGGACTCGAAGACGAAGACTACAGCACGCCGGATTGGATTGAACTGACCAACCCTGGACCTGGTCGGGCCGATCTAGCCGGCTGGAGTCTCAGCGACGATCCCGCGGGCCGCACGCGCTGGACATTTCCCGCCACGACGATCCGGGCCGGGGAACGGCTGGTGGTTTTTGCGTCCGGGAAGAATCGGGCGCAGTCCGGTGCGCCACTGCACACGGATTTCCGGATTTCCAGTGACGGTGGGCATCTGGCGCTGCAGCGTCCCGATGGCACAGCCGCGCATGTCATGGCTGGCTATCCGGCGCAGGAAGCCAACGTTTCGTTCGGGCCACAGCCGGGAGTCGCTCTTACCGACGGAGCAGCAGCATGGCGTTACTTTCTTCAGCCGACACCCGGAAGCGCCAACCCCACCGCAGACCTTCCCGCCACCGCCATCCGGTCGCTCCGTCATGCCCCCGTCTGGCCGGGCGATGCCGACGATGTGGTGGTACAGGCCACGATTATTCCGGTCACGGGACCGGTGACCGAGGCCACCCTATTCTACCGTGTGCAGGAAGGAACCGAAGTAGCTGTGCCGATGACGGCCGGGCCCGAGGGACAGATGGCGGTGATTCCGGCGGCGGCCGCAGCGCCTGGTCAGATGATCCGGTGGCGCGTAGCGGTTACGGCGGGCGGCGTGGCCTCGCGCTGGCCTCTCAACCGCAATGCGGCGAACGCCCTGCCGCTTTATCAGGGAACCACGGTGCGGCAGACCGTGAGCACGCGCCTTCCGCTTTATGAAGTCTTTGTGCCCGGCTATCAGATCCCGGCGTCCGCCTCCGGTCCATTTCATGCGGCGGACAGCGATGGAGGAACGCGCGGAGCCCTCGCATGGAATGGCGTGCTGTACGACAACGTCCTCGTCCGCATCAAGGGAACCACCAGCCGCTACCTGCGGAAACGCTCGCACCGCGTCGAATTCAATCCCGGTCATGAATTCGCATGGTCAGGCAGCGAACCTGGACTGCGCGAACTGAATCTGAACAGCGAGTACGTCGACCCCGCGTACTGCCGACAGTATCTTTCACTCTGGATGCAGCGCGATTCCGGCGGCGTGGGAGCCCCGCACTTTCCGGTCCGCGTGCACATGAATGGCGGATTCTGGCAATTGGCCTTTCATACCATGGCAGCCGACCGCGAACTGCTCCGGAACAATGGACTCGATGACCGCGGCGCACTCTACAAGCAGGTAGGCCAACTGACCCCGGGTTCACCGGAGAAAGAGAACCGCACATGGGAATCGAATGCCGATTACAATGCCTTTGCCGATGCGATCCGGGAAACACGGCCGCTCGCGCAGCGGGCTGCCGGGCTCATGGATCATGCGGATGTCGCTGCGGTCATCAATTACATCGCGGTGGCCCGGCTCACGCAGGAAGCAGACGACGTCTGGGCAAACATGGTGCTTTTCCGCGACAGCGAAGACACTCTCCTGTGGAGGCCCATCCCCTTCGATCTGAATCTCTCATTCGGGCAATTGTTTCACGATGGTCAGACGTGGAACACCGTTGTGCATGGCAACATGGACAACAACAAGAGTCACCCGCTCTATGGTTCCAGTGTCTGCCGTCCGCAGTATCCCAATAATCCTTCGTACAATGGATGGTGGAACCGGCTCTACGACGCCGTGATTCAGCATCCGGCCACCCGGGCCATGCTGCTGCGGCGCATGCGGACCCTGCTTGACCGCTTCTATGGTCCTCCCGGCACGGTCTACGCGGAACGCGGGCTCGAGAACAAGCTCGATGCGCTGTGGGCCGACATTGCTCCCGAGGCCGTGCTTGACCGGGCGACGTGGGGCTGGGCTCCTGTGAATCCGACCACGGGGAGCTTCGGTGTGTACGGACTTGGCAATGTCGCACCGGAGCAGGCCATCAATGATGTGAAGAATCTGTATCTCGCGCAGCGGCGCGATCACTTCTACACAAAGCACAGCATAGCCAATGCCTCTCTTGCGACGGGACTGACGAATGCCGCGAAAGCCGGAATTCCGGACGCTCAGGCCGCCACGGCGGCTCCCGTATTTGGCGTGATCGAGTTCAATCCTGCGGGCGGGAATCAGGATCATGAATTCATTGAGCTCCGCAATGCGGGTCCGGAAGCGATTGATGTGAGCGGCTGGGAACTGAGCGGCGGGGTGCGCGACACACTGGATCCCGGAACAGTGATTCCGGCGGCCGCGTCGCTCTATCTGACACCGGACATCGCGGCCTTACGCAGCCGCAGTGTCAGTCCGAAGGCAGGAGAAGCGCTCCTCGTACAGGGGAATTACGACGGTCATCTTTCCAATGCCGGAGAGATGCTGGTCCTGCGGCGGCCCGATGGATCGGTTGCCGCCACCGCCAGCTATGTAGGTTCGCTCTCGCCGGCGCAGCAATGGCTGGCCATTTCCGAACTCGCCTACGATCCCAAACCCGATGGCACCGCGGAATTCATCGAACTGGTCAATCTGAGTCCATCGGAAACGCTCGATCTGGAAGGCATCCGCTTCACGGCGGGCATTGACTTTGCATTTTCCGGCAGCGCGATCCGATCGCTCCCACCTGGCGGGCGTGTTCTCATTGTGCGCAGCGCGTCGGCCTTTGCCGCGGCCTACGGAACCGGCCTGCCGGTGGCGGGCGTCTTTGCCAATGGCTCGCGTCTCGATAATGCGGGAGAAAGGATCAAACTGGAGGACGCGGAGAGCAGTACCATCTTCGATTTCAGTTATGTGCCCGGGTTCCCATGGCCCGGGGAGGGCGTGCTCGTGGCGGCTCCGCCGGCCATTGGCGAGGCAGCCAACGATCCAGTCCGCTGGCGATTGCCGGTCGATCCCGCAGGATCACCCGGGCGCAGCGATGCGGTACCTTTCTCCGGGAGCGACGCAGCCGATTTCCTTGCCTATGCCATGGGTGGTGAGACGGAGGTGCGACTGGTGGGCGGGGACGTGGCAGGCAGCCCGGATTTCCTTCTGGAATTCAGCCGTTCCCTCGGAGCCGACGCTGCGGTTGGCATTCCGCAGGGTTCCGCCGACCTCGGCACGTGGTCACACGAGGGCTTCGTCCGCGAGAGTGAAATCCGCAATCCGGTCCGGCCGGACTTGAGCGTAGTGCGCTACCGGATTCCTGCGGCCACCGGCCGTCAGTATTTCCGGGTGCAGTGGCATCGCCGCTGAGCGCGGCGGTGGAACGATGTGCGTTTACAGTTCCGTGATTTTCAGATCGCGGAACCAGACTTCGTCGCCGTGGTCCTGGAGCATGATGCGGCCCTTCGGGTTGCGGGCGAAATCCTTCACCCCCTTGAATTTGCTTTTCCCGTGCGCGCTTTCCCATTCCGGCGATCCGACTGTCATCTTCACGACAAGGGCTCCGTTGAGCCAGTGTTCGAAGAGCGGCCCGCGGACCACGATGCGTGATTCATTCCATTCGCCGGGAGCCTTCAGTTTCTTGGCGGCGGCATCGGGAGCGACGAGGTCGTAGAGCGAAGCCGACTGACGCTGCGGTCCAACCTTGGCGTCCGGATGCTTGCTGTCGTCTAGGAGCTGGTATTCCGGGCCGAGGAGGCCTTTGCCGGGATACGGCTGCATGCGGTATTTGACGCCGCTGTTGCCGCCCGGAGCAATCTTCCATGCGAAGCTCAGTTCGAAGTCGCCGTATTCTTTTGCGGTGAAAAGATCTCCGGCCTTGGCCGCCCGGTGAATGACGCCGCCTTCCTCCACTTTCCAGCCCTCGCCGGCCGGCTTGCCCGCGGCATCGGTCCAGCCCGTCAGATCGCGGCCATTGCAGAGGGGTTGAGGATCCGCGGCACAGAGGCTGCAGATACCAAGGAAAAGGAGGAAGGCAGGCGCTTTCATGGTTTCGTCAGAGTCAGGGGAGCGCTCAGTCGAGCGGTTTCACCATGATGTCCTTGTAGTGGGCTTCGCAGCCCGGATCGTGCGCCTGGAAGGCAAACGTGCCGGCGCTGACCCAGCGGCCTTTTTTCTGATCACCGTCCTGGCGCGGATCGCCTTCCTTTTCCGTGTAATCCGCAGTCACCTTGCCGTTCACGGTGACGGTGATGTGCTTGTCGACGACCTTGATATGGTAATCGAACCATTGGTCATCGGGAACGAAGACATCCTTGAAGTCCTGCACGGCATAGAGGCTGCCGGTGCGGCGCGGATCCTTGTCGAAGGAATTGTTGACCTGGCATTCGTAGCCTTTGGCAGGCCAGCCATCCTTCTGGAACTCCGTGTGGAAGTAGATCCCGCTGTTCGCATTCTTCTTCGTCATGACCTTTGCCTTGAATTCGAAGTTCTTGAATTTTGCGTCCTGCACGCTGCCCGCGTAGAACAGGTGAGCGCGGCCGCCCTTGACCTTGATGGCTCCGTTTTCGACCGTGAAGACGCCGGGGACTTCGTCATTCGACTTCCAGCCGTCGAGGGATTTGCCATCGAACAGGGAATGCCAGCCGTTCTTGTCGTCGGCAGCATGGGATCCGGCCACCGCAGCGGCCGCGAGCAGGGAAACAAAAGCGAGTCTCTTCATGATCAGGATTCGGGGTTTGGTATGTGAGCCCAACGATGGCACAGAGGTTCTTCTGCAAAGCGGCAGCCCAGCCCGCATCCGCGGGAGACGAATCTGAACGGCGACTCATGCTCCGCAGTGGGTACGCCGATTCCCGTTTGCCCATTTGGTGGCCTGCTGGCACCGATTCTGCGCCTCACGGAACCTCAAACATGCCCAACCCACCGGATTCCATCCGCATCGAACCTGCCACGCTCGAAGACCTCGCCGAGCTGACCGACCTTGTCATGTCGCTCATGGCGATTGAAGCCGACTTCCGTCCGGATGCCGAGAAGCAGCGGCACGGGCTGCGGCTCATTCTCGAGCAACCGAGCCGGGGCCGCATTTTTGTGGTGCGCAACGATCACAAGGTGATTGGGATGGTGAATCTGCTCTTCACGATCAGCACAGCGGAGGGAGGCTTTGTGATTCTCATGGAAGACGTCATCGTGAGCCCCGAGCATCGTGGTCATGGCTACGGATCCATGCTCGTGCAGTATGTGAAGGAATTCGCCGCCAAGAAGGACTTCAAACGCATCACCCTGCTGACCGACCGGGTGAGCAGTGAATCCCAGCGCTTCTTCGAAAGGAATGGTTTTGTGCATTCCCACATGATTCCGATGCGGCTGCTCCTTGATTCCGACCACCGGAGGGATGGCTGAAGGTCATGGACGCGCTTCTGAGCAGTCTTCCGGGTCCGGTGCAGACGGTGGCAGCCTACCTGACGGACCGGCAACCGCTGCGATCGGAAGCAACAGAGCGCGTCTGGCACGGAGCGCTCGAGGCATCCACCTCATCGGTGAATTCCCTGCTCACTTGGGCATTGCTTTTCTTTTTCCTGCTGACCCTGGCCGTCATCGGGGCCTGCATCATCGCCTTGCGGCAGCGCTCCGGTCCGCCGTCACCCGAGCATCTTCTCATTGAGGAAGTCCTGCGCGACCCCGAAGCCGCGGAGCATGGAAAGCCAGCTCAGGACGGTCCGAAGCTCCAGCCCTGGGAACGTCCGGCTGACTGGTGGAAGCAGCAGCCGTGAACTGCGCGGGGCAACGGCCCTGAGCCCGGTCATGCAAGCTGCGGAGTCGGAACGTGAGGCTGCGGCTTGCCGCGCTGCCCTTTACGGTGACGTTCGGCAGACGCGGTCTGGGCATTGTGTTTTGCGTTTCTCCTCCGGTGCGACGGTGCTGTGCCGCGGCGATGCGTTTCCCGGGCAGCAAAAAGCCCTCCCGCTCATGAGAACGGGAGGGCTTCGTGTTTTGCGAGTGCTTGTGACTCAGGTCGTGCCCTGATCAGGGATTCTCACGGACGCGCATGTACATGCGCGGCGGGTTGCCTGTGGGGAACAGGCTCGAGAGGTTGACAGTGACCGTGGTGGTGGCACCGCCCGAGGGGATGGTGTCATTGATGCGGTACGGCCATGGGTTCTCGGTGAGGTTTGCGCTGGCTTCGAGCGTGTAGAACTTACCGACCTTGGAGTTCCATGTGACGGTGACCTGATTGGTCGCCGAGTTGAACGAGAGGTTCGTCACCTGGAAGATCGCGGGCGGCGGCGGAGCGCTGTTGGCGACCGAGACCGGCGATTCGCCACCGGCGAGGCGGGCGACATTTTCCGCGCTGAGGAAGTCACCGAAGACCGCGAAGTCGTCGAT
>JBDKER010000051.1:0-25293 GCA_039795165.1 Verrucomicrobiota bacterium
CATCGGAATCGACGCTTTGCCAGGCGTCGAGGTAGGCGGTGGAACTGGCGCGGGGCATCACGGAGGTCATGCTTTTGTTTTCGCGACTTGCGGGGACAAGTGTCTTGATGGGCAGAGAGTAATCACTGGGGCCACCTTTCCACGACTTTGTCGCCTTCCATGATTTCGAGAAAGTCCGGAGCTGCCACGATATCTTGGAAAACGACAAGGTTGTTGCCGGTTTTTCCCTGTTTTCGCATCGCATTGGAAGGAAACCGGATGGCGGTGATGCGCTTCTGACGGGCGACAGCCTTGCCGATTTCCTGCAATGGGATGAGGTCGCCTGACTTGGTGACGTAGGAACGGGTGAAGTCCTCGTCCTTCAACCCGAAATGCTCAATGGTGGCAGGGTCGGTGAGATCGAGGACGGCCTTGAGATCCGCGCGGGCATAAAACCCGAGTTCAGCCAACGGCGTTTGATAGTAGCTATCGAACTCGGTGCGGGCCGTTTCGGGACCTTCACCGAAGTAGATGCAGGGAACGCCTTTGGGATTGCAGCGGTTGAGATTGCCTGAAGCATAGAGGTAGGTAGGCGGCGAACCTCCATCGAATGCCTGCTTGGGGACGTAGCGGGCGAGCAAGCGGTCTTTCAGTTTCCCCTCGCGCTTGTATGGGTGGGTGGGCGCGGATTGGACCAGTTGCTGCCAGTTTTTTGCCATCGGTCAGTATTCCTACGCGGTCGCACCGGTGAGCATGTTCTCAGCGAAGTCGGCGAGAGGCTCCTGTGCGCCGGCCTTCAGATAGGCGATGGGAGCGTCCTTGTCTTCCAGATGCTCATTGGGCGTGTTGAGCCAGGCCTTGAAGTCCGCATCCGGCAGGACCGTTCGCAGGCGGGCGATCCGCTCATAGGGGCGCAGGAGGGATTGCAGCGCCTCGCTGTCAGGCGTCTTGCAGATCCTCTGCTTGCTCTCCCCAATCTGTCGGGCCAGTTCCGCGAGCGAAATCCCGAAGACCTCAGCAACCTTTCCCGCATCAAGCCGCCCGCTGGCAACGCGCAGTGTCCGGCCCGCCTTGATCACGGAACGAACATCGCCCAGAGGGTCTTTTGCGATCCGGGTAGCGAGCAGCTTTGTATAGGTTTCGAGCAGGGTGGAGTACAATTCACCGTGGGAAGACACAAACTCGACCCGGTAGGCCAGACCCGGATGTTTTGCGAGCAGAGGCGCCAGATCCAGGAAATCCTCGGCATCGGCATGTTTGAAATTCAGGATCATGCGTTTGTACCAGCTGTCGGCGCAAAAAACCGCGAAGAACTTTGAAACCAAGTCGGTCGCCTCGATGAACTTGTGAGGGTTCAGTGCCTGCACGACCGTGATTTCCGGCAGCATGGCCGCAACGCAAAGCTCAGCGATGGTAGAGCGGACGGTGTCAAAGCCGCGCGCCGATGCGGGAACGGTGCCCGGGCGATCCACTCCTGCGAAGGTAACGCGTATATCTTTTGCAAAAGCGCTCATTGGCGAATAGTCAACCACCAGTCAACCGCTTGTCAACCCAATGTTTCATGACTAGGCGACAAGAATCCCGTTCAGTTCTTCAATGATCGGCTTCGGATCCCGGCCGAATGCCTTGCGGGCGACAGCGAGCGGAACGCCCTCATCGGAATCGACGCTTTGCCAGGCGTCGAGGTAGGCTTCCTGATCGTCAGTGGCGAAGGCACCGTTGAGGGCGACGTAGTTCTTGATCACCTTCAACCAGTGGATCTGGGATTCCGTGAATCTCGGAGTGGCAGAGGCATCCTGCCTCTGACCTGCTGAAGAACTGAGGCTGGAAGCCTCAGCCACTTTGACGCCCTGCTGTTGAGAGAGCCACATATCGAAGCGTGAGTTCACGAGTTCGGGGAAGGGCGCGAGCGGAGTCTTCTGGGGATCGACGGTGTGGCGGACGAGCGTGATCAGGTTCGTGAGGGTTTTGACGGGGTCGGTCGTGAGCGGACGCTTTTCGAGGTGTTCGTAGGCTTTCCAGACTTCGGCGGGAGCGATGTGGTAGGGCGGCCGGGCGACGGCTTCGGCGAGGGTTTTGAGTTCTTCGTAAACGAGGTGCCGTTTGGCGTGGGGGCGGTTGTAGAGGATCTGGAGGGCGGTGATTTCGTCCTGGTTGTCTTCGAGGAATTGTTTCCACGAGGTGACGAGTTGGCGGGCCTTTTCCTCGTCGTAGCCGGCGCTGATGACCGTGTCGCCGGTGAGGTGGTCGATGGTGACATCGGCCTTGCGGCGTTTGGCTTCCAGCAGATCGCGGAGGGCGGGATTGGAGGCGAGCGGCATGGCGGCTTCTTCTGCGAGAGTGGCTGCTGCGTCTCGCTGCAGTTTCTTCTCATCCGAGGAAGTGGAATTAGGAGCATAGGTCACGCCGGTTCCGCTCCGGTGCGCACGGATGTATTCCCTGAATTTCTCCAGGCTCCGCTCGGAACGGACGATGTGATCCCAAGATTCCTTCTGCCAGACCGTCGGCCTGGTACTCAAACCCGCCGTCACCGGCAGTTTCAGGATTTCCTTGGCGGTGAAACTTTTCCACGAGTGCAGAATCTCGCCGAGCTCATGACCCTCTTTCGGAGTGAGAAGGGCGTGCACATGATTCGCGGCGACCACGAATTCGTCGAGCGTGTAGCGGTCGCCTTCAAAATGCCTGATGGCATTCGTCACTATGCGATTCGCCGCAGGATCTTTGAGAATCATGGATCCATATCCCGCGTCCAGCCACTCCTGGAGCCTCTTGGGAAAACGCTCGAAATAATCGGCCTTCTGTTCGGGTGAATGAGGTTCGGGATTGTTGGCGAGCCAGAGTTCCCGTTCCTGTGAGTAGATTTTGAGTTTTTCCTGTGGCAGGGAATCCGCGAGGCGGAAGGTGACGAAGTAGATGGCTCCGGCTTGGTTCCAGTGGGGGGGGGTCGCGCCTTGTGTCCGGTCCACCGGGGATTCCTCGTCGTAGAAAGAGTAAGAACAGAGGCGAGACGCCTCAGCCACTTTTTGGATCTCGTCGGGATCGGTGGCCTTGATGAGGGCGGCGGCGATCTGTTTGACGGAGGGGCCACCGGAGACTTTGGCGATTTCCTCGCGGTCGGCCGGGCTGAGCATGCGGTCGAGGCGCGCAAGACGGCTGGCAACGGTGGTGAGGGTGGCCTCATCCCGGGCGCCCATGGCGATGCCGAGCAGGAGCTTGTCGAAGGCGACAGAGGGCTTGCTCTCCATCGGGCGGGAGTCAGTCTTGTCGGACTCGGTGACACCGACGGCATCGACGAGGACGAAGCGGGTTTTCCCTCCGGCATCCGGCGTCACGCTGGCGAGGGCATCTGGGTCGATGGTGCGGGTCCCCCGCCCTTTCATCTGCTCGAAGTAAAGCTGGGAGCGGACATCGCGCAGGAAGAGCAGGCATTCGAGCGGCTTGATGTCGGTGCCGGTGGCAATCATGTCCACGGTGACGGCGATACGGAACTCGGGGGAGGTGCGGAAGGCCTTGATGATGTCCTCGGATTTCCCGTCGGCCCGGTAGGTGACCTTCTTGCAGAAGTCGTTTCCTTTGCCGAACTCCTTGCGGACGATGTCGACGATGTCCTCGGCGTGGCTGTCGTCCTTGGCGAAGATCAGGGTCTTGGGCACCCAGGGTTCGTCGAGGCCCATGGCCTTGGCACGGGCGGGGCGATCGGTGAAGATCTCGGTGAAGAGTTTTTCCCGAAAGGTCCGGATGATGGTGCGCAGCTGATCGGGAACGACGACGGAGCGGTCGAGCTGGGTTTTCTGATAGGTTTCCTCGGCTTCCTGGATCTCCCAACGCTTGGCGCGAGTGAGGCGGTCGCGTTTCTGATAGTCGTGCCCCGCCTTGACGGTAACACCTTTCTCGGAGACTTCGGTTTTGATCCGGTAGATGTCGTAGCCGACGTTCACGCCATCGGCGACGGCCTGCACGTAGGGGTATTGATCGGCGCCCCCGCGCCGCCCCTTCGGGCTGCCCCAGGGGGCAGTCTGTCTCGCTCCGCTCGGCTCGGTGACAAGGTTCCGGTCGAAGAAGCCGAGCGTAGCCTTGCTGGGCGTGGCGGTTAGGCCGATAAGGAAGGCGTCGAAGTATTCGATGACCTGCCGCCAGAGGTTGTAGATCGAGCGGTGGCATTCGTCGACGATGACGAAGTCAAAGGACTCGATGGGGATCTTGGGATTGTAGGTGACGGGGATAGTGGCAGAGGCATCTTGCCTCTGGTGATCTTGAGAACTGAGGCGGGACGCCTCAGCCACTTTACTGACTTCGTAGCCGGAATGCTCGTCGGCCTCGTCGTCGAAGGTGGCGTTTCCGGAGAGCTGGGAGTAGAGGCGCTGGATGGTGGAGACGGCGACCTTGCAGACGGGATCGATGCCGCCGGGGCCGAGCATCTGGATGTTGTAGAGGTCGGTGAATTTGCGGCCGTCGTCGGGGGTGGTGAATTGCTGGAATTCGTTGACGGTCTGACGGCCGAGGTTGCCCCGATCGACGAGGAAGAGGATGCGCTTGGCACCGGCGTGCTTGATAAGGCGGTAGGCCTGGGTGACAGCGGTGAAGGTCTTGCCGGAACCGGTGGCCATCTGGATGAGGGCGCGCGGGCGATTGGCGGCAAGGGACCTCTCGAGGCT
Source organism: Verrucomicrobiota bacterium (assembly GCA_039795165.1). Classification (GTDB taxonomy): domain Bacteria; phylum Verrucomicrobiota; class Verrucomicrobiia; order Verrucomicrobiales; family V1-33; genus V1-33. The sequence goes on from JBDKER010000051.1 coordinate 4,635, forward strand.
GGTGACAGCGTCGATCTGGCATTCGCGGAGCGGGGCCGTGTTCAGCGCGGGCAACTGCCTGAGACGGGCGCGGAGGGTGGCAGGCTGTTGGACGAGCTCCAACAGGTGTTCAGGCGTGTGGAAGCCAAAGACCGGGCGCGAGCGGGAATCGGGGTCACGCTGGTCGCGGAAGTTGGTTTCGATGCCGGTGGATTCGTACGTGAAGGGCAGCGGATCGGCCCATCGCTGGGGAATCCAGTGATTTGCGGCCGTGTAGCGGGCGGATTGCTCGGCAACGGCGGAGAGAGTGGTGCCTTCCTTTTTAGCTTCCACAACTCCGAGCGCCTTTCCATCGACGAAGAGAATGTAGTCGGCGGGCCCACCGTGGGATTGCATCTCACGGACCGCGACACCGCGGGAAGCGTGAAGGTTGAGGTCCTTCTTATCCTGAATGAGCCACCCCGCCGCCATGAGCTGGCGGTCGATGTCCTCACGGGCGGCTGCTTCGGGTTGCTGCATTTCTTGTGATACGTCGTTCTGTTACTGGCAATTGGCGACTAGGGAAATTCGAATGCTGAAAGCGTACGATATGTTCCGATGCATACTCACGCGAAACCGGAAAACCATCGAACACCGCAAAGGCCAGTTCATTCGAGCATAGCCATTCGCACACCGGAACGGCGAGGAATGGGGACTCAGACGCACTGGCGCAGTTCAGCCACTCCCGGGGGATCACCAGGCACCACCGACCCAGCCCCGCCTGCCTCCAGCAGCTTCTTCCGCCCACGAAGGACGCGTAAATGAAGTTGCCATGCGGGAAATGCTAGGATGGTTCCTTTAATGGAAACCATCAAGATCGATTTCCACGGATCCGCCGGAACCTCTCCGCGGGCATCAGCACGGAAAGGCGAAATGGTTTGGCCTTCTGTCGTTCGAGGGCCAACGGCCTGGTATGGGGCATTTCCAGATGCATCTGAATTCAGCCAGCAGAGTCGTCCGGCGACTGCCGTCGTGCGTCGTTTTCCTTGCGTCGGCGGCCGAAGAAATCGACGAGCAGGAAGCGTGTTTCATTTTCCATGACGCCGGGGGTTACTTCGCTGCGGTGGTTGAGGTTGGGCAACTGGAGGAGGTTGATGAAGCCGCCAGCCGCTCCGCCTTTGGGATCGGGACAGCCGAAAATGACCCTGCGGATGCGGCAATGCACGATGGCTCCGGCACACATGGGACAAGGTTCCTTGGTGACATAGAGATCGCAGTCGGTGAGTCTCCAGTCGTCGACGACGCTTTCAGCCTGGGTCAGTGCGAGCATTTCGGCGTGCGCGGTGGCATCGCGGAGGGTTTCGACCTGATTCCATGCGCGGGCGATGATGGCACCGGCGCGCACAATGACGGCTCCGATGGGCACTTCGTCCTTCGCGGCGGCCCGCTGGGCCATGCGCAGGGCTTCGCCCATGAAATACTGATCGCTGGCGAGATCGATCACGGGTTCCGGCGGACCGGGCGCGTCTGGATGAATCATGCTCCGAGCATGCTGCGACAGACGGGCGCGCCAATCGGAAATCAGGCCTGCAGAGAAAGCCAGTGCGCGGGTTGGTGGAAGTTGGGACGCTCGCCGGGGAGGCGGGCGAGGGAAAAGTAGCAGGCATGGCCTCCGGGCGGGTACCAGACGGCGGTGAGGTTGCCGCGCAGATCGCGCAGCGAGTGGACTTCGAGCAGAGACTGGAGAACCACCACCGGGACCCGCACTTCGCCTTCCCAGTAGGCATTGCCGCGGGCGGTGCTGTGCCGCACATGTGAAAGGGGGAGCGGATGTCCGGCGGGTTGCTCGCGCTGACGCTCGCCGCGGAAGAGGCAGGCCCACCATTGATGGGTCGGAGCCAGATGAATCTCCAGATAACGCCCGGTCACAGGGTTCCCTAGAAAGCATTCCACGACATTCCGCTTCCAGAGCCCGTCGACGAATTCCCGTTCGCTGGGCGGGCGGATGACATCGGTGGGCGAGGGCTCCATGCCCGCCCGGAAGACGAGTTCGCTGCCGTGCTGGCCACCGGGAACTTCTTCGATGGCTGCCATGGGGACGCCGGCCGGCGGCCCGAGCGTGGCTCCGGTGACCCAATGCTGCACCATGCGCTGCGGCAGCCCGCCCAGCCGGACACTCCCGCCTGTACCGCCATCGGAATAGGAAATCATGCGACCATCATGGGGGAATTCAGGCGAGCAGCGGACCGTTCATGAAACCAAAGAAACGCTGCGCATTGCCATGGCACACACGTTCGACGAGGACGCGGAGCAGATCGAAATCGTCGGGCACTTCTCCGCGCGCCGCGTCTTCCCCGAGTACATTGCAGAAGATGCGCCGGAAGTATTCATGACGGCAGAAGCTCATGAAGCTGCGGCTGTCGGTGAGCATGCCGACCCAGTGGCTGAGGAGGCCCAGATTGCTGAGGGCGTTGATCTGCCATTCCATGCCTTCCTTCTGATCAAGAAACCACCAACCCGAACCGAACTGCACCTTGCCTGCGGTTCTGCCATCCATGAAATTCCCGCACATGGCGGCCACCGCATAGTTGTCGGCTGGATTGAGATTGTAGATCACCATCTTTGGAAGCGAGGCACCGGAATCGAGCGCATCAAGGTACCGCCCGAGGCGTTCCACCTGCGGGTAATCGCCAATGGAATCGAATCCCGTGTCCGGGCCGAGGGTGCGGAAGGCGCGGCTGCTGCCATTGCGGTAGGCTCCGAGATGCAGTTGCTTGACCCACCCTTTGGCGGCGTCGAGTTCCCCGCTGCGCACCATCAGAAAAGTGGCGAATTCCTCCTGTTCGGCGGCTGTGGGCAGTTCTCCCCGGCGCGCCTTCGCAAAGACCGCCGCGGCGCTTTCCTCCGTCCCGTAGATCCCCGGAAGCTGCGTGAGTCCATGATCGCTGAGTCGGCAGCCCCGCTGATGAAAGAATTCGTGCCGCGCCTCGAGGGCCGCCATGGCCCCGTAGAGCGTCCCAGTCTCCATGCCGGCCGCCGCGCCCAACCGGTCCACATAGCGATTCCAGACATCCACATTCCCCATCCGCATGAGAGCATCGGGCCGGAAAGTCGGCAGCATCTGCGTGCGCCCACCCGATTCCGCCACAACCCGGTGATGCTCGAGGTCATCCGCCGGATCATCGGTCGTGCAGATCACTTCGACCCGGAATTCATCGAGAATGCCGCGCACCGTGCGGTCGGGCTGACGCAGCCGCGCATTCGCCTGCATCCAGATCGCCGGAGCCGATGCCGGCGTGAGGATTTCATCGATTCCAAAGTAGCGCTTCAGTTCGAGCGCGCACCAATGGAACAAGGGATTGCGCAGCGTGTGCGGCACCGTCCCTGCAAAGGCTAGAAATTTCTCGTACGGCTCGGCCTTCCCCGTGCAGAATTCCTCGGCCACCCCATTGGCCCGCATGGCCCGCCACTTGTAATGATCTCCCTCAAGCCAGATCTCGTGCAGATTGCCGAATCGGCGGTCGCCCGCCACGTCAGCCGGCGGAAGATGATTGTGGTAATCGATGATCGGCTGCAGGGCTGCCACTTCATGATAAAGACGGCGCGCCATCGGCGTCCGCAGCAGGAAATCATCGTTCAGGAACATGGAAGGAAAACGGGTTCAGGTCTGAGGAAGAATCACCCCCCGGAGTATGAGCACAGCGACGACCACGGCCAGCGCAATCCGGTAATAACCGAATGGCTCGAGCCCGCGCTTCTGCAGGAACGAGACCATCCATTTCACAGCCAGAAAGGCCGACAGCCACGCGGCAAAACATCCCAGCATCATCGCCATGACACTGTATTCCTCGAAGAGAATCTTCCAGTTCTTCAGGAATTTGTAGCCCGCCGCCGCCGTCAGCGTCACCATCCCGAGCAGAAAACTGAACTCCACGGCCGCAATCATGTGCAGCCCGCACAGCAGGCCACCGACGATCGTCATGAGACTGCGGCTCGTTCCCGGCCACATGGCCACACACTGCAGCAGACCAATCGTCAGCGCCATCGACGGCGTGATCCGGTCCATCCCCAGTCCATTGCGCACCTTCCCGGGCGACGCATTCCGCTTGAACCACGCCACCGCCAGAATTGCCACCCCACCCACAAACCATGAGGCCACCGTCGGCCACAGCCCCGTCAGCAGGGCATCGATCCGCTTCTCGAGGAACAATCCGGCAAACGCGGCTGGAAGAAAGGCCAGCAGCAGGTTCCGCAGCAGCGCCAGTCCGGGCGGATTCCGCCCCAGCAGGCCCTCAGCCATTCCGCGCGCCTTCGTGAAATAGATTCCCAGCACGGCCAGAATCGCTCCCGCCTGCACGACAATTGCGAAAGCCTTCGAAGCCTCATTGTCCTCGAGTCCAAGGATCCGCTGCGCGAGCAGGATGTGTCCGGTCGAACTCACCGGAAGATACTCCGTCAGTCCTTCCACAATGCCGATAATGATTGATTGCCACCAGTTCATGAAAGGGGCACGGTTCCGCATCCTCACCATCCGGCAAGCCGAATGCCGGACGTCATGACGGTGGCTGGGGCCGGCCGCGTGCCCGGATTTGCCTCTTGCCGCTGCGCAACTGCCGATTACGGAACCCGTCCCCCAACTTCATGGCCACCATCGTCCAGAAATACGGCGGCACCTCGGTCGGCAACCCGGAACGCATCCGGAATGTCGCCCGCCGCGTCCTCGAAACCCAGCGCGCCGGAAACCGCGTCGTCGTGGTCGTCTCGGCCATGAGCGGCGTGACCGACAACCTCATCCGGCTTGCCCGCGAGGTCTCCGAGGATCCCGTGGAACGCGAGATGGATGTTCTCCTTGCGACTGGCGAACAGACCACCATCGCCCTCACTGCCATGGCCATTCATGCGCTCGGCGGCAAAGCAGTTTCCTGCACAGGAGCCCAGGCCGGCATCGTGACGGACGGTGTCCACACGAAGGCACGCATCAGCAACATTTCTCCGGCGGAAGTCCACCGCATGCTCGACGATGGCAACATCGTGGTCGTCGCAGGATTCCAGGGGGTCACCCCGGATGGCAGCATCACCACGTTGGGACGCGGCGGCAGCGACCTCACCGCCATCGCCATCGCGGCCGCCATCAAGGCAGACCTCTGCCAGATCTACACGGATGTCGATGGAGTCTACACCGCCGACCCCCGCCTTGTGCCAGATGCCCGCCGCATTCCGGTCATCAGTTACGAGGAAATGCTCGAAATGGCCAGCTCGGGAAGCAAGGTCATGCAGAGCCGCAGCGTCGAATTCGCCAACAAATTCGGTGTCCCCTTCGAAGTCCGCAACAGCATGAACCAAAACCCCGGAACCCTAGTCACTCGGGAAACCATGAACATGGAGTCAGTCGTCATCCGCGGGGTCAGTCTCGAAAAGGACCAGGCCAAAATCACGATTACGAACCTGCCGGACCAGCCAGGCCACGCCGCCCGCGTCTTCTCGGCCATCGGATCCGCCCATCTGAACATCGATATGATCGTTCAGAATACCGGACGCGATGGCGAAGCCCGCATCTCGTTCACGCTTCACAAGAACGACCTCCGCAAGGCGCGCGAAGTGCTTGAGGAAGCCGTGCGCGGCATCAGCAACCGCGTCGAAATTCTCGCAACCGATGGCATTGCCAAGGTCTCAGCCGTCGGCATCGGCATGCGCTCGCACAGCGGCGTCGCCGCCACCATGTTCCAGGCACTCGGCGACGCAGGCATCAACATCGACATGATCTCGACCTCGGAAATCAAGATCGCCGTCATCGTCGATGAAAAGTCGCAGGAAAACGCCATCCGCGTGGTCCATCAGGCGTTCCGTCTGCACGAAGCCCCGGGTGCGTAACCAATCCGCCCTCGCGCCAGCGCCCTGACCGCGGCCGCCGCCGCATGCTGACCTGCCTGCCCCCTCCGCTGGCAGCGCAGGAAGTTCCCCAGCCGTTTCCCGGGCGGAACGTGCACGCATCCCGGACTGCGCCCGGATGCCTCAGCAGAAGCGAACCTGTGCCGAGCGAATCGCACCTGCCTCAGAACCCCTGCGTAAGCGGCCGGAAGGAATCCAAAGCCACAGAAAGACAACTCCGTCTGCCCCCCCAGCACAGTCACACCGAAGGCCCCCACAAGCCGCTCGCCTTTCGTCCCTTTCATCCCTCCCAACCCCTTGCCACGGCACCATCTCCGAAATTTCAGAGTGGTGGCTCGAGACGGATTCGAACCGCCGACACGAGGATTTTCAATCCTCTGCTCTACCGACTGAGCTATCGAGCCAAGGTGGACACCGCAGGAACCACAGGGTGATTCTCGCCGGGAGCGGGTTGATACCGAAACCAGGCGATGCGGCAAGCGGTTTTTTGCAGTCTGGAAAAACAGAAGTGGCGCGGAGGTTGGGTGGCGCTTAAGTGAAGTGGAGGGCTGGCGGGGAATCTGCTGGCACAATCACTGCATGAAATGGTCATTTCGACTCGGGCGTTTTCTGGGCATTGATGTGTTTCTGCACATCACGTTCCTCCTGTTTGTTGGGCTGGTGTGGTACATGACGCGGGCGTCGGGGCTGGGAACGGTCGGGTTCATGCTGGCGATGTTCACCTGCGTGGTGCTGCACGAGTACGGTCATGCGCTCACCGCAAGGCGATTTGGAATTTCCACGCGCGACATCACGCTGCTGCCCATGGGCGGGCTGGCGCGGCTGGAGAGGATGCCTTCGGAACCATGGCAGGAACTCCTCGTGGCCATCGCCGGGCCTGCCGTCAATATTGTGATCGCCGCCGTGCTCTGGATCGTCTGTCTCACGCTCGGACTCGATCCCTTTCACAAGGTCGATCACGTGGTCGAAGGCCGTTCAAATTTCTTTGCCACGCTACTCTGGTGGAATCTCGCGATGGTCGCCTTCAATATGCTGCCAGCCTTTCCGATGGATGGCGGGCGCGTCCTGCGGTCGCTCCTCGCCATGAAGCTACCCTACAACAAGGCCACGCAGATCGCGGCGACGATCGGCAAAGTCATGGCCCTCATCTTTGCATGGTATGCCATCTTCCGGGTCGGCAATCCCATCCTCATCCTCGTGGCCTTCTTCGTGTGGTCGGGTGCCACCTACGAAGCCGAGGAAGCCGAGCACCGCACCATGCTTCATGGCGTCAAGGTGCGCGACGCCATGATCAGCGACTTCCGCCGGGTCTCGCCGGACGACGACATCCGCACCGTCGCTCAACTCATTCTCCAGGGTTGGCAGGCCGACTTCCCGGTCGTCATGGATGACCGCGTCGTGGGCATGGTCACCCGGCGCGATGTGGCCGACGCCCTTAGCCGGGGCAGCGGGGTCACCGTGGCCCAGGTCATGCGCGAAGTCGTACATGAATGCACCGCCGACGAACCCCTTGAAGGCGTCCTCGACCGGATCCGGGAATTCGATCTTCCCATGATGCCCGTGACTGCCGACGGCGGTATCATCGGGCTCGTGACTCCGGAAAACACCGGGGAATTCGTGGTCTTCCGCCGCGCCATCGCCGCCCGCATGACCTGAACCCTCCCGTCCAACGGATCAACGCATGCACGAAATCAAGGACACGGAACGCGCCACGGTCAGAATCGGCTACGACGGCCGGGTCCATAAAACCTTCCGCGGACACGAAGCCCGCCAGCGCTTCGAGAACGAAGTCCGCATCCTCCAGGTCCTCGAAGCACGTGGCTGCGACTTCGTGCCCCGCCTCCTTGAATCGTTCCCCGACGAACTCAAGATCGTCACCACCAACTGCGGTGCCCGCGTCGAACACCTCAGCGAAACCCGCATGAAGGAACTCTTCGCGGAACTGGAAACCTTCGGCGTCCGGCACGACGATCCCTTTCTGCGCAATGTCACGTACCGGCACAGCGACGGACGATTCTGCCTGATTGATTTTGAGTTTGCGACAGTCCTTGATGGCGGGCAGCAAGCCCCCGATGCCCCTGCCGCATGAATCCCGATGACGCCCCGCCCTGTCTCGTGAACTGGTCCGGTCTCACTGACCGTGGCCGCTTCCGCGAGAACAACGAAGACGCCTTCCTCGCGCTCACCTTCGATGCCGAAGGCGTCCGCTTCCTCGGAAAGGAAGGCCATGGATCACTCGAAGAAGCCGACTTCGTCTTCGCCGTCAGCGATGGCATGGGCGGTGCCAAAAGCGGGGAATTCGCCAGCCGCATCGCCGTCGACAAAATCACCAGACTCCTCCCGCGCAGCTTCCACCAGCGCGCCCGCGGACTGCCCACCGGATTCTCCGATATACTCGAAACCCTCATGCACGCCATCCACGACGAAATGACGTCGCTCGGCCGGATCTACGAGGAATGCCATGGCATGGGTGCCACCCTCACGCTCGGCTGGTTCGTGCCCGGTTGGCTCTACTACGCCCACATCGGCGACAGCCGACTCTACCACCTGCCCGCCAGCGGCGGCATCCGCCAGATCACCCGCGACGATTCCCACGTCGGCTGGCTCCGCAGCACCGGCAAAATCAACGAACGCGAGGCCCGCACGCACCCACGCAAGAATGTCCTCAGCCGCGCCCTCGGCGGCGGTCACCAGTTCGCCGAATCCCAGGTCGGTGCCGTCAACTGCGATCCAGGCGACCTCTTTCTCTTCTGCACAGACGGTGTCATCGATGGCCTCTGGGACCGCGCCCTCCTCGATACCCTGCGCGAACCCGACGCCGCCGCCGCCCAGCAGCCACCCGCCAACCGCATCGTCGCATCCGCCATCGCAGAAAGCGGTCGCGACAACACCACCGCCGTCGTCATCGGAATCACCTGACGCATTCCCTCACGCCATCCGTATTCCCCTCCCCCAGTTTCCCCATCCCTCCCATCCCATGAGCTTTCCCATCCGCAGCCCCCGTGAACTGACCGGTGGCATCTGCCTCCTCGCCCGCATCATCGATAAAATCCGCCTCGAGGCCGCCGGACAACTTCCTTCTGGCTACCATGTCGGCGTCATCCCGGGAAAACGCACCTTCGATGACCGCCTCTGCTGCTTCCTCGGCGTTTCGTGGGACGACCTGCGCGCACGCGTCCTCGCCGGCGGCAGCGACGTGGAAATCCTCGATTGGTGCTTCGCTCATGGCCGACGGCCGGATGCGGAACAGATCGAAGTCTGGAATACCTTCATGGAAAAGCGTGGCTGGCGCGACCCGGCCTCGGCTGGCCTGCATCAGAACAAAACGGATGCCGGACTCGCCGACCGCGATGACCTCCAGACGTTCTTTGATCTCTTCGATGTCGAGGAAGGACGGCGACCATGAGTTCGGCCCGGCAGGACATTCTTGGCAGAATCCGGCGCGCCCTCGCCGTTCCGGCCCCGCGGCCCGGACACGATCCGGGCCACCATTCGGCACCACTCAAGGCGGCCGAGGAAGCCCGCCGCGTCCTCCCGCCCGTCGGCCCGGAACCCAGTGACTGGCTCGACCTCTTCCGCAGCAATGCCGCGGATCTGCACGCCGAATTCCACGAACTCGACGGTACCGCCGCCGCCGGAAAATTCATCGCCGCGCTCGCCCGCGACGAAGGCTGGGAACGCATCGCCTCGCACCACAGCGAACTCTGCGACGCCGCCCTATCCAGCTTCCCACTCCCCATCCAGTGGGCCGAAGAAGCCGCCGGCGCTTCCTTCGAACCCTGCGCAGCCGGGGTCACCGCCTGCGATTTCCTCGTCGCTCAGACCGGCTCGGTCGTCGTCACCAGCCGCAGCGCCGGCGGCCGCGCCCTCTCGGTCCTACCCCCACACCACATCGTCATCGCCCGCAGAAACCAACTCGTCCCGGACCTCCCCACCGCCATGGACGCCCTCGCCGCCCACTACGGCAACCAATGGCCCAGCATGACCGGCTTCATCACAGGCCCCAGCCGCACCGGCGACATCGAACGCATCCTCGTCCTCGGTGCCCACGGCCCGAAACGGCTCACCATCCTCATGGTCTGATCCAAGGCCGCGCAGGGCGGCCAACCCGGCCCGCCCCTGCGCAACGAACCCGCTCAGCGCTCCACGGGCGCAAAGACAAGGCAGACAGGCCGGCCAAACGCCACCTTCACCGGCTTCCCCTGCGGCGTCAGCTGGCCCGATTCCGCATCGATGCGGAAAACCTGCACGCTCTTCGATTCCTGGTGCGCGGCCAGCAGCCACTTGCCATCAGGCGACAGTGTGAAATTCCGCGGCACCGCCCCGCCACACGGTGTCGTGCCCACAAAACTGACCGCCGTACCCTCGGCCTTGAAAACCGCGATGCTGTCGTGCCCGCGATTCGACGCAAATACCCAGCGCCCATTCGGATGCACCATGATCTCGGCTGTCGAATTCCCAGGATGATCGCCCTCAAGGGTCCGCACGGGCTTCCCCGCCGCCAGAGTCGCCGCACCAGCATCCCACACCATCGGAGTCACAGTGCAGTCCATCTCGTTCAGACAATAAAACATCTTCCCATCAGGCGAAAACGCCCCATGCCGCGGCCCCGCCCCGGGATTGATCACCCCAGCACTCACCGGCTGGGGCACAAGGGCCGATCCCGCCGCATCCACCGCATACACATACACCCGGTCTGTCCCCAGATCGTTCACGAGCACATGCTTGCCTTCAGGCGACAGCACCGCCCCATGCCCATGCGGCGATTCCTGACGCGCCTTGTTCGGTCCACTCCCCTTGTGCTCGATGAACCCCGTCCGCTCCTTCAGCGATCCATCGTCAGCCAGCGAAAACGTCGTCACACTGCCGCCCCCGTAATTCGCCGTCACCAGCATCTTCGCCCCAGGCACCAGACAAAGATGACACGGCCCCTGCCCACCCTTCTCCGATACCGCCATCCGGTTCAACTCCCGCAGCTTCCCATCCCCCTCCACCACATACGCCGTCGCCCCACTCGGCCCCTCATTCACCGCATACACCCGCTTCCCATCCCCAGACACCGCCAGAAACGACGGACTCGAACTCGCCACCGCCAACCCACCCGACCGCAACACCCCACTCTCATCATCAAAAATCATCATCCCCACCCCCTCCTCAGTCGCCGACTTCTCCGTGTACGTCCCCACATAAATCCGCTGCTCAGCCCCCCCCACCACCCCAGCCAGCAACACAGAAATCAACATCAGTCTCGTCTTCATATCCCCTCATCCTGCCCACCCCCTCTCCCCATGGCAAGACAAACCACCCACCATATCCACTCACCCACCAACTACCACCAGTACAACGCCTGACACGTCACAAAACCCCTTCCCAAACCCCCAATCCCCTCCATCCCACCCTCCCAGCAAACCTCCATTTCCCACAGCGAACTCATGGCCTGTTAAATTCACGGATCGCATAAAAACCGGAACGGAGGCCGACTGCCTTCATAGCTTTTTACGCGTAAAAACCAAAATAAAAATCCGTCCCGAGAGCCCGCCTGCACAATTCTGAAATCGCGTAAAAACCTGCATCGGGCCGCGCTTCCCTCAAATTCTCCAGCGCAACCGACAAGACTCCGGATCGGTCCTGCCTCGCCACTGGGTTTTTACGCGCTTCCTGATGTTTATTCTTGTACGTTGCTTGTTATCAGGTATTTGCATGCTGTTTTTACGAATTCCTGAGGTGTTTCGGGAAACCCGACCTTCAACCGCACCATCGAAGACCGCCAAATCCTTCGAAAACGGCTATAATCACCATAGGATAGCACGATTTATTCACATCGAATTCCATGCTACTCAGTTGATTTTGAGCAACTCTACTGGCCCTCGGAATTATCCTGTCGCCGGCCCCTTCCCTGCCCTGCGGTGGCTCTCCCATTCTTGGTTTTTACGCGTTTTCACACTCACAATTTCTTCGGGGGATGGGTGGAATCGTGGGGTGGACTGGGGAGGAGGAAGAAGGCGATGAGGCCGAGGATGGCGGAGAGGAACCAGAGGGCGTTGGGCTGGAGGGAGAAGAGGGCGAGGCCGGACCATGCGCCGGTCATGTTGCCGGTGGCCCATGCGATGGAGGCCATGCCTGCGTAGCGACCGCGCATGTGATCGGGCGAGAGGGATTGGATGCGGGCGGCGTGTCTGGGGAGGCTGAGCATTTCGCCGACGGTGAGAATGGTCATGCTGGCGAGGGCGAAGGGCATCCATGGGCCTGCCGCATTGACGGCGAGTCCGATTCCGATGAGGGCGAATCCGGCCCCGATGGCGCGATTCGGATGCCAGAGGGAGGTGACGGTGGCGAGGGGGATTTCGAGGGCGATGACGAGGAGGCCGTTGAGCGACTGGACGAGGCCGCAGTGCTTTTCGGAATAGCCACCGGAAAGGAGGTGGAGGTTGAAGGAGGTACTGACCTGACGGAAGAGGAACGAGGCGATCACGGTGGCGGCGAGGAGCCGGATCATCTGGGGCTGGGTGGCGAGCGATTGGAGGGCGGGCTTCCATGCGGTCTGGCTGCGTGGCTGGGGATTGCCACGGGGCAGGAAGAACCAGCTGAGGACAGCGAAGGCGGCGGAAGTGCAGGCGTCCGCCGTGAAGAGCCATTGGTAATGATGCGAGGCGGCCACGAAACCGGCTACGGCAGGGCCCAGCGCCCAGCCGGTATTGATGGCGAGCCGCTTCACAAGCATGGCCGCCACCCGGTCGTGCTCGGGAACGAGATCGGCCACCATGGCAGCCTGCGCGGGCTGAGCCCCCTGCCCCGCAAATCCCGCCGCCGCCGCGAGCGCACAAATGGCCGTCAGGGTGCTGGCCGACCCCATGAAATAGACGGCGACGGCCTCCGCGAGCAGTGAAACCGCCATGATCCGGTTCCGCCCGAACCGGTCCGCGGCCGGACCAGCCGCAAAGGTGCACAGAAATGCCCCCGCACCATACAAGGTCACCGCCAGCCCGGCCTCCGATGGCGCAAACCCCTGCCGCGTCATGAACAGGGTCAGAAACGGAACAAGGAACGTCGCAAAGCGGTTCACAAGGGTCCCCGCCGCCAGCAGCCACAACCCAGGAGGCAGGCGCCGGATCGACGCCAGCATGGCGCTGGCCCTGCCGTCCGGTTTCATGGGGAAATTCACCTGCACCGGGAATCGCCCGGCTCACTCCCGATCAATGGAGGAAATGACGGTAGCCCGTGAAGACCATGGCCACTTCCCGTTCGTCCGCCGCCGCAATGACCTCCGGGTCCTTGACGCTGCCGCCCGGCTGAATCGCCGCCGTCGCGCCCGCATCAGCTGCTGCAATGAGTCCATCCGGAAATGGGAACATGGCGTCGCTCGCCACCACACTGCCATCGAGCGACAGACCGGCTTCCCGCGCCTTCCACACCGCAATCCGGCAGGAATCGACGCGGCTCATCTGCCCGGCTCCAATCCCCAGCGTGCGGTCGGGACCCGCAAAGACAATGGCATTCGACTTCACATGCTTGACGACGCGCCACGCAAAACGCATGGCTTCGAGTTCTTCCTTGGACGGCACGCGGCGGGTGACGACTTTTTCCTCGAGGTTGCTCAGTCCCATGGCGCGGACATCGCGGTCCATCACCATGAGGCCACCGGGGGCGCTGCGGATGATGGAATTCCGTTCCATCCATTTCCCGTATTCGTCCATGTGAGCCAGCATGAGGCGCAGATTCTTCTTCTTCTGCAGAATGGCACGGGCCTCGGGCTCGAAATCCGGCGCAATGATCACGTCGGTGAAAATTTCACTGATCACCCGGGCGAGTCGCTCGGTGAGCGGTCGGTTGGTCACAATGACTCCGCCAAAGGGGGCCTGCTTGTCGGTCTCGAAGGCCTTGTCCCACGCCGCCCGCAGGTCGTCGTCGCATCCCACCCCGCACGGATTCGTGTGCTTGAGAATGGCCACCACGGGCCGCTTGAATTCGAGGACCAACTCCGTGGCGGACTCGATATCGAGGATGTTCGTGTAGCTCAGTTCCTTGCCCTGGAGCTTCTCGAAGAATTCAGGGAAGCTTCCGTAGAGATTGGCCTGCTGATGCGGGTTGTCGCCATTGCGCAGGGTCTGACACAGCGGCAGGCTCACACTGAAGCAGCCTTCGGTCTTCTGCTCACAGTTCAGATAGCTGGCAATGGCCCCGTCGTAGGCCGCCGTCCGTTGGAACACCTTGATCGCCAGCCGTTCCCGCGTCTTCAGACTCGTGGCTCCCTGATTCGACCGCATTTCCTCGAGCACGGTTTCGTAATCGTCCGGATCGGCAATCACGGTGACGCTCTGGTAGTTCTTGGAGGCCCCGCGCAGCATGGCTGGCCCACCGATATCGATGTTCTCAATGGCTTCCTCAAGGGTCACATCTTCGCGGGCAATGGTCTTCTCGAAGGGATAAAGGTTCACGACCACCAGATCGATGGGCGGAACGTCGAGTTCGCGCGCCTTGGCTTCATGCTCGGCATTCCCACGCACCTGCAGAAAGCCTCCATGAACCCGCGGATGCAGGGTCTTGACCCGGCCATCAAAACATTCCGGATACCCCGTGTAGTCGCTCACATCTGTCACAGGCAGCCCGAGATTCCGGATGAAGGTGGCACTGCCGCCAGTCGACAGCAACTCGACCCCCAGCTCGTGCAGGCCCCGGGCAAAGGTTTCGAGGCCGGTTTTGTCGGAGACGGAGATGAGGGCTCGGGCAATCTTCATGGGTGAGGCTATGGAGTGAGATTCTGAATCAGCCCGGCTGGGCGCAAGTGCGAATTGGTCAATGACCGGAACCAAAAAGGCTGGCCAGCACGGCGGGAAAGAGGATGCGCTCGGCGGCATTGATGCGCGCCCGCAGGGAAGCTTCGGTTTCATCCGGGGAAATCACGATGCGTTCCTGCCCAAGAATGCGGCCCGGTCCGTCGGCAGTAACTTCATGCACGGTGCAGCCGGTTTCCGCAGCTCCCGCGGCCAGCGCTTCGGCAATCGCCTGCTTCGACGGAAATGCCGGCAGCAGGGATGGATGAATGTTGAGAATCCGTCCCGCAAAGGCTTCGGTCACGGCCCCGCCGAGCCGCCGCCCGAACCCAGCACACAGAACCCATTGCACACCCGCCGCCCGCAGCCGGTCAGCCAGTTCCTTGAGTGCAGCTTCAGTGAATTCTCCATCCTGCGGCCCGGGATCAACGTGCAGGGACGGAATCCCGCGTTGCCCGGCCCGGCCGAGAATCCCGGCCCCCGGCTGATCGGAAACCACGAGCGCCACTTCCGCTCCGAGGTGCCCGATCTCGTCGGCGATCGGCTCCAGCAACGATCCGGATCCCGAACCAAGCACGGCAAACCGCAGCGCCCCAGCCGGCTCGTTGAGCTTCGCAAGGGTGGCCGACGTCGATCGACCTGCCACCACGGGCAGTATGCGGATTTCCGCCCCGTATGCCTCAAGGGCCCCGCGTTCCTCGGGATTGAGCGTCGCCACGGTGTAATCGCCCCCCTTCGCAAAAACATGCGGCCGGATCATCCGGATCAACTCGGTTGTGCGCGCACTATGGAAGATCACCACGGCATCCACGGCGGCCAGCCCCAGCAGGACTTCGGCCCGGTCCGCTTCTTCATGCACGGGTCGACCCGGTCCCTTGAGGGCCCGCACGGATTCATCCCCATTCATGGCCACCACCAGCGCATCCCCCAAGGCCCGCGCCTGCGCCAGATACCGCACATGCCCCGCATGCAGGATGTCAAAGCATCCACTCGTGAAGACAAGCCGCTTCCCAAGCGCATCAAGTGAATCGCGCCATTCCGCCGCCTGCTCTGCCGTGATCGCTTCCGATGATTTCATGACGGATTCCCGCATCCCAGACCTCAAACCGCGGATGCCGCCGGTGCCTGCTGCCGGGCCAGAAATTCATCGGCAAGGGCCGCATACGCCTGCGCCACTTTGCTGGAAGGCGCATACTCCACCAGCGCTTTCTCGAAACTCTGACTCTCCGCCACCGTGATGCTGCGCGGAATCATGATCTCATACACCAACGGCCCAAAGGCCCGCCGGACTTCATCGACGACCGCCCGCGAATGCCCCGTGCGTCCGTCATACATCGTCATCACAATCCCCTCGAGCCTCACATCGGTATTGATCCCGCTCGCCACAATCTGTTCGTGAATGTCCACAATCCTCGCCAGTCCCTCGAGCCCGAAATACTCGCACTGAATCGGAATGAGCAATCCATCCGCCGCCGAAAGCGCCGACGTCATCAGAATCCCCAGCGACGGCGGACAATCAATGATCACATAATCAAACCGGCCGGATTCCCGCAGCGGTGCCAGCACTTCCCGGAGCCTCACAAGGTGATTCTCAGCCCGCACCAGATCGACTTCGGCACCGGCCAGCTCGGTCTGCGCAGGAATCACGGACAGGGACGGAAACCGCGTCGGCTGAATCTTGGTCAGAATGCTGTCTTCGCCAATGAGCACACGGTACAGGCTCTGTCCCTCGCTGGCTTTGTGCCCGAGCGCACTGGAGGCATTCCCCTGAGGATCGAGATCAAGCAGCAGCACCCGCACCCCACGGTGCGCAAGGCAGGCGGCAAGGTTCACGGAAGTGGTCGTTTTCCCCACCCCGCCTTTCTGGTTGGCGACTGCGATGATTTTCATGCCCCGTTGCAAAGGCGAGGGTATCCCACAGGGGGCGGGCCATTGCCAGCGGTATTTCGGACGCAGCAATGTCAGGCGGGATTGACCACATGCTGCGGCTGCCCGGCCAGAAAGCCCCGCACATTCTCGACGACGGTCGCCAGCAACCTCGCCCGCGACGCCCGCGCGGCCCACGCAAGGTGCGGGGTGATCACGCAATTAGGCACGCCCAGCAAGGGATGATCCCCGGGCGGTGGCTCCACGGAAAGCACATCCAGCCCAGCCCCCGCTATCTCGCCGGCCCGCAGCGCCGCCGCCAGCGCCGCCTCATCAATCAAGGGCCCGCGCGCCGTATTGATCAGATACGCAGATGGCTTCATGGCCCGCAGCCATTCGGCATTCACCATCCCCACATTCCGGGGAACGAGCGGACAATGCAGCGAAATCACATCGGCCCTCGCAAGGAATTCCCCGCGCTCCAGAAATGCCACGCCGTCTTCCGCGTCCCGCTCACCCCGCGCCAAGGCCACAGTCGCCATTCCAAAGGCCCGCGCGATCTCCGCAACCCGACGCCCAATCGACCCCAGCCCGACAATCCCCATCGTAAGCCCGGACAACTCGACGAGCGGAAAATTCCAGAAACACCAGTCGGCATGACGCGACCATGCGCCACCATGCACTTCCGCACTGTGATGTCCGCTGCGCTGGGTCAGTTCGAAGAGCAGCGCAAATACATGCTGCGCGACCGCCGCAGTCCCGTACCCCGGCACATTCATCACGGGAATCCCCCGCGCCCGCGCCGCCGCCGTATCCACCACATTATACCCAGTCGCCAATACCCCAATCGCCCGCAACTCAGGCAATCGCCCAAGCGTCTCGGCACTCAAAGGCGTCTTGTTCGTCAGCACAATCTCGGCCCCGCGCGATCGCTCGACCACCAGTTCCACAGGCGTGCGATCGTACACCACCAGCTCGCCAAGCACCGCCAGCCCGGACCAGTCCAGATCCCCGGGATTCAGGGTGTAGCCATCAAGGATCACGATGCGCGGCATGATATTGGTCTCAGTTGATTTCAAATTTCCCACGCCCTCAGCCTCCCTGCACCGGCGGCATGATGGCTACTTCGGCCCCGGGCGGCACCGGATCGCCCGCCACCGCATACCGGAGATTCACCGCCACCAGCAGGGACGATTCCCAAACCCGCAGTGCCGGCCACCGCCCCAGCACTGCTTCCCGCAGCTCTGCCACGGTCGATCCCTCAGGCAATTCCATCAACTCAGGCCCCGCCCCGGCATGGTCCCGCAAGGGCCCGAAAAACAGTATCCGCACGGTCATCATGACTGGTTCCCCCATCCCAGCTTCATGCCTCTTCCCCAATGGCCTCGGGCCGCAATACCCCAATGAATGGAAGATTCCGGTACTTCCCCTGATAATCCAAGCCATATCCCACGACGAATTCATCGCCAATCTCAAAGCCAACGTAATCGGGCTCAATCGCACACGCCCGCTCACACCGCTTCTGCAGCAGCACACAAATCCGCAGGCTCTCCGGACAACTCTCGGCCAGCAGCTTCGCCCGCACGGCTTCCAGGGTCCTCCCGCTGTCCAGAATGTCATCCAGCAGAATCACATGCCGACCCCGCAGATCCGGCACCCCAGTCTGCAGAAAGGTGACCGTCCCGGAACTCGCCGTCCCACCATGATAACTCGCCACGGAAATCGTCTCGATCTTCAATGGCAACTGCACCCGCCGCAGCAAATCCGCCAGCAGAATCAACCCGCCATTCATAATCGCCACCACCGTCAGCGGCTTCCCTTCATAGTCCGACATGATCTCCCGCGCCATGGCATCCAACCGACTCAGAATCGTAGTCTCATGATGAAGGACAGCAGCTATATCGTTGAGCATGGCAGTGGAATTTTCCGCATTGCGGGGCACCCGCGCGCGTTCCTCCGTGCCCCGTTTCCCCGCCCTCTGCAAACCGCAAAAATCACCCCTCCTTCCCCATGAGCGACCTCGCCAGCCTCCGCATGGATTACCAGAAACACAGCCTCGATGTCTCGGACGTCGACCCCAACCCGTTCGCCCAGTTCCACCTCTGGTTCCGCGAAGCCCGCGCCGCAGAAATCGTCGAACCCAATGCCATGACCCTCGCCACGGCCGACGCCTCAGGCCAACCTTCCTCCCGCACCGTCCTCCTCAAAGGCCTCGACGACCGCGGCTTCACCTTCTTCACCAATTACTCCAGCCGCAAAGGCAACGACCTCGCCGCCAACCCACGCGCCTCCCTCACCATCCTCTGGCGCGAACTCGAACGCCAAGTCAATATCGCCGGCCCCATCGAACGCTGCTCCCGCGAAGAAAGCGCCGCCTACTTCGCCCAACGACCCCACGGCAGCCGCATCGGAGCCCACGCCAGCCTCCAAAGCTCCCCTGTCCCCAGCCGATCATGGCTCGAAGAACGCTTCGCCGCCCTCTCCCAGCAATGGCCCGATGGTTCCCCCATCCCCCTCCCAGACTCATGGGGCGGCTACCGCCTCATCCCCACCTCCATCGAATTCTGGCAAGGCCGCCCCAGCCGCATGCACGACCGCATCCTCTACCAACGCTCCTCCCCCTCCGCCCCATGGACCATCCACCGCCTCAGCCCATGAAGCAAAAGGCACTCGGAAATGCGCCCTGATTGAGAAAATCCCGCCCACCCAAAACCTGGCGCAGTTGCTCAGGAATCCACCGCCACTCCAACCGAGTGATCCTACCCGCCCCAGCCGCCATTCCAAATCACCCACCCTCCGATGGTATTTCCATGTGGCGGACTGGAAAGTCCGCCCTCCGATGGTATTTTCATGCGGCGGGTTGGAAAGTCCGCCCTCAGCCCGGTCTCCCAGCGTTCCCTCGAACCAATCGCCAAACGCGCCGCGTGATCAATTCGCATGATAAACTGGACAACTACCTTGACATCTATCGTCACGGCGGCGGCTGGTGGTTGTTCGCGAGCGTGTGGCCGCATCCGGTCCTACCTCGGAGCATCGGAAAGCACTGATTGACAAAATTGGGGATATTGACAATATTGGGGACATGAGCAGGCTCACCATCGAGATCGAACCCGAGCAGCATCGGCAAATCAAAACACTCGCCACGTTCGCTGGCATGACGATTAAAGAGTTCATCCTTTCGAAAACTCTGGCTCCTTCGGCGCAAGAGTCGCAGGGATCCGGGGATACGACATCACGACTGCTCGGTTCCGCCAGAAATGCACAACGGCTTCGTGACGCCGTTGCTTCTAAAACTCCTGAACACTTGGTCTTTGAAACCACAGAGGATCTGAAACGTGCGCTTGGAATTTAAGGAGCAAGCCTTCGAGGATTTGCAGTATTGGGTGCAGATGAATCCCAGACTGGCTAAGCGCTTGCTGCGTTTGATTGAGGAAACCAAGCGAGACCCGTTCGGTGGTGCGGGAAAACCAGAGCCGCTGCGAGGTGAACTCTCAGGATGGTGGTCAAGGCGAATCGACCAAGAGCATAGACTAATCTACCGGGTGGAAGGGGAAAGTCTGATCGTAGCTCAGGCGAAAGGGCACTACGATGACTGATAGCCGTCGGCTGCGATGGGTTCTGGCGGTTCCTCTTGAGCCTGCTGGTGCCTCGGACGCAGAGGAGAGCGCCAGCGCGGCCGCCAACCGGGGGAGGTCTTCCGTTACCGTCTCAGCAATACACATCGGGCTGAGCGTGCGTTGGCGGGTTTGCCGCTGATGATGGCTACATGATTGATTCCATGGTTTCCGATCGGTCCGCGTGTTGGCACGGTCTGCTGGCAAGGCAGAGTTCCTCGGGTTTGGGCATCGCAGCGTTCTGGCGGCGCGAGGAATCGAGGCCGTCACTCCGTCGCCATCGTCGCCGCTAGCCTCGGCTCAATCCCGAACCACTCCTTCGCCGTCTCCGCCGTGGTCAGTTCCCGGTAGTGGCGGAAGATGATGGCGGGGGAATTGCCGGCTCAGGAGCCTGATGAAAAACCGGGACCGGGAGCGGGTATGGGTTTGATGGGGTGGAGGGATTTGGATGTGCTGGGTGTTGTCGCGGGTGTCCCCGTGCGGGCGGCGGCCCTTTTCCCACAGGGCCTCGTTGCTCCTCAGTCGAAGGTGCTAACCTTCTCCCTCGTCGCGCCTTGCCGT
>JBDKER010000052.1:0-25004 GCA_039795165.1 Verrucomicrobiota bacterium
AAATGCGGCCCCACCGCCGGGGTTTCGAGTATCTGCAGCACCAGCAGAGCATGCGGAGCCTGCCTGCGCGCCTCCTCTACATCCCGCCGATGCGCCGGAAGGTCCATGAACCAGATCACATCCGCCGAACCCAGCGGATGCATGTCCCATGTGTCCATGGAAAATCCCCGCTGTGCGGCCAGCGCACGCCAGCTCCGGAAGGCATCGCCATACACTCCCTGAAACGAAGTCCCCTCCGAGAACAGACGGTTCTGCAGCCGGTCGAAACTCCATTGCGAAGGACGTATCAGAATCCTCTTCATTGTGCTCAGTCAGGAATTTCCCGGATCCGGAAGACAGCGGCGTCTGCAGCGGTGCAGGGAGATTCCTCAGGTGATCGTCATACCGCTGAATGTCAAGGAGACGCGCCGCAGGGAAGGGGAACGGACGACCGCCGCGCCGGCTTCAGCCCCCGGAAAAGAGATCGCCGCCGAGCAGCGAAGCGGAAACTGCGCCCCGAAGTTCCCGGAAATCGGCCGGACCCAACCCACGCACGGGATCCGGCAGCACCTCTGCCAGCGCCTCCCGCAGGCGGCCTGCCGTCCGCTGCGCACAGGCCCGCACCAGCGCAAGCCGGGTGTCATTTCCGAAAACACTGAGCAGCAGAAAGCGCTCATCTACCGGGCCGAGATGGAAGTGCCGGTGCAGGCCCTGATGCGACAGGCCTTCAAATGACGGCTCGCCCAGCCTCCGTGCCGTTTCCCGGACCGCATGATACGCCCCCGCTGCCAGCGCCGCGGTTTCGCCCCGGTCCTGCAGCGCAGCCTCTCCGGTCTGTGCCAGCACTCCGCCGCTTTCATCAATCACCGCCGCATACACACAGTCGCTGTCCGCGCAATGCGCCTGCAGCACCCGCCCCAGCAAGGCCTCCCCCGGCGCACCAAGCATCAGGGGCATGCCCGCTCTGCGGCAAGTTGAGGCATTCGGTGCGTCCATGGGGAAATCAGTTCAGGGAACCGCAAACCCGGGGGCCTGCGACAGGAAACTGCGGAGCACGAGCCGCGCCACCGCATTGAGCGTGGGAAACACTCCCGTGCCCTGCACCGCACAGGCCTCGATGACCGGCAGACCTTCCTCCCCATTGCCCAGCAGTTGATTCAGGGATTCCCGGGAAACGGCATCACCCGCATCCCGCTTGTTGTACTGCAGCACCATCGGCAGTTGCGGCACAACCCCCGGCATCGCCCGCAGAGACCGCCACGCTTCCGCATTCGCTGCCTGCCGCGGCGCGCTGCTGTCTGCCACAAACACCAGCCCATCGGCACCACGCAGGACAATCTGCCGCGTCGCATCGTACTGGACCTGTCCCGGTACCGTGTAGAGCTGGAACCTTGTCCGGAATCCAGCCACCACCGGCGTCTCCACGGCAAGGTAATCAAAGAAAAGGGTCCGGTCCTGCGAGGTCGCCAGCGAAACCAGTTTGCCCCGGCTGCCATGGTCCATGCGATCATGAATCCACGCCAGATTGGTCGTTTTGCCGCTCAGGGGACAGCCACAGTACACCACCTTGAAGGTGATCTCCCGCGTGTCATGAAACAGCAGAGCCATGCGGGTCGGGAGAATTCAGCCAGTCGACGCCAGCCGCCGCACCACCGCAAGGCACTGCGCTGCAGTCTGTTCCGGCAGTTCCGGCCATGCATGAGCCACCACCAGAAAGACCCCGTTCCCACGAATCACGGTGCGGACCTCCTCCCCAGCGCGCATCGTCACCACGGCAGCATCCGTGAGGGCCATCCCGGCCGCCAGAATGCGGTACGCGGCCTCTGTCTGCGGCAGTGCCGACCGCAGAGCGCACGAAATCTCCGCATCCCCGCCAGCGCCGGCACCGGCACCAGCCACCGATAACGCACAGGCCCGCACCCCCGGCAGCGTCCCCAGCAGCGCTGCCACTTCCCTCGGTCCCGCCATCTCCGCGGGCTTCTGCTCCCGCACACGGTCCCGCCCCGCGGAATTCTGCGAACCCTCCGGAATTCCACCCGGTGGAACCTGGAGAGCCGCCGCAGCAAGGGGTTCACCCAGTTCCGCAAAACGCGACCAGAGTCCACCGGTCCGCTCCGGTTGCTCCAGAGCCCCCGCCGGCTCTTCACCCAAAACCACTTCACGCGCATCCACCACCGCCACTTCTCCCCGGAACAGAAACGGTGCACATTCCCAAAGCTCACGCAGCCGCATCCGTCCACTCGCAACTGCCGACATCGGCAGCAGCACAAGGCTGTCCCCGCCAGTTTCCTCCGTGGCCGCGTCGCCCGCCGGAATCAGCCTCCGCAGCTCCCGCACCGTCGCCGTCCCCCGGGGAGCCACCGCGGACGATCCCGCCACCGTCTCCCGGCTCTGCTGCGCAACTTCCCCCCCAGCCGACGGCAAAACCGCCAGCCCGGACTCCCGGCGGAAAAAATGTCGAAGTTGAAACGCCATGATTCCTTGCAGTCCTGCCGCTCAGGCGCAACCCCGGCACTTCCATGCCGAATCCCAGCAAGGCAAAGGCCCCCGCTCGCGCAGACTAGCAACCCAGTAGCCAAGACCACCCCCGATTGTCAACCCTAATGAGAATTCAGCATCCATTGGGGAATTTGCGGCGGCTTCCTTCCCCCATTCTTGAACAGTCCGGTCCATGGCATGGTCGGAAGAAACCGAAGCGTCCGCCGCATTCCCGCGAAAAATCATCTTGCACCCGCCCCGCCGGGAAGACGACATCGAGGGGTGCTCCCGAAAGCGCCATTTTCTCCAATCCAATGAACCGTACCGCCCTTTCCGCTCTCGCTGCCCTTGGCCTGCTCCCCGGCTGCACCGCGATCGACCTCCTGCTCGACCCCCAGCCGAAATTCAAGGCAGGCGACGCCATGGCGGTGGTGCCGAATGATTTCCTCTTCACCCGCTACCCTCCACTCAACCGCTGGCTGGATACCCCCATGCGGACGCTCATCCTCGATACTCCACTGAAGGCGTGCTTCGATCACGAAGCGCTCCGCGGCATCCGCTACCAGTGGGTCATCGAACCGAAGGAGAACCCCATCATCAACATCGACCGCATTGCCATCACGCGCCGCCAGCTCCTCTGGTGCCTCGCCCAGGACCATCTCATCCAGATGACCCCGAAATTCGGCCCGAGCGGCGAACTGGAATACCTCGAACTCCGCTCGCGCGACTTCGCTCTGCAGGAACCGGGCCGCTTCGGCTTCGGCGATGCCGACCGACGCTGAGGAAGTGAGGAAGTTCCCGCCATTCCCTGCGCCATGAAATCCCCCGCGGTCGTCAACTTCGCCCCGGATCCCGGTTCCGTCGAAATCCGGGAACTCGAAGCCCCGGAAATCGGACCAGAGGACATCCTCCTTGAAGTGGCCGCCGTGGGTGTCTGCGGAAGCGACCTCCACCAGTGGACATCGCAGCATTCATGGCCCGTCAATTACCCCGTGGTCCTCGGACACGAATTCGGCGGTGTCATCGCCCGCACCGGCAGCGCCGTGAACCACTGGCAGGAAGGCGACCGCGTTGTCTCCGAAACCGCGGCCATCATCAGCCCGGATAATCCCATGACCCGCCGGGGACTCTACAATCTCGATCCCACCCGCAAGGGATTCGGCTACGGAGTCAACGGAGCCATGACCCGCTACGTCCGGGTTCCCTCCCGCATTCTGCACCACGTACCGGACCAGCTCCCCTTCGAACAGGCCTGCCTCACCGAACCCTGCTGCGTCGCCTACAATGCGGTCGTCCGCAACGCCCGCATCGAACCCGGCGACCGCGTCCTCGTGCTCGGCCCGGGCACCATCGGCATCCTCTGCGCCGCCATGGCCAGACTCTGCGGAGCCGAAGTCGCCGTCGTCGGCCTGCCCCAGGACGCCGGCCGACTCGCCATCGCCCGGCAGTACGGCTGCCATACGATCACCGATGACCCCAGAACATGGGCCATGGAACGCGATGGCCTCGGCTGCGATGGCATCATCGACGCCGCCGGAGCCAGCATCACCCTCAAAACCGCCCTCGACCTCGTCCGCCCAGCCGGCTGGATCAGCAAGGTCGGCTGGGGCCGCGATCCCCTCGGCTTCAGCCTCGATCCCCTCGTCCAGAAGAACATCACCCTCCAGGGCAGCTTCAGCCACAACTGGCCCATCTGGGAACGCGTCCTCGCCCTCCTCGGCTCCGGTCAGCTCGACGTCCGCCCCATCATCGGCGGCGTCTGGCCCGTCACCTCATGGCACGAAGCCTTCGAGAAAATGCACCGCGGCGAGGTCGTCAAAAGCGTCCTCCGCCCGGTCTGACATGGCGTCTTGAGCCGTCGTCTGCCCATTCCGCAGCCGGTTGGTTCTTCTCTTCAGAAGCCCTCGGGGCCGAGCCGGGCCATGGGATTGCCAAACAGTGCGTAATTGGCCCAGTCGCTGTTCCTCGGGTAAAGCTCCCAGCGCGCTGCCTTGACAGCCGAGCCGAGAGCATCGCCAGCCAGCAGTTTCTGGTAGAACCCAACCGCAAACCGCTGCGCACCAGCATCGTCCACCGGCCAGTAGGTACCGACGAGATTCGCAATTCCGGAGCAGAGCATGGTCTCTGCAATGGTCTGGGCAGCGGCTGTCCAACCCGCAGTTCGCCCTGCGGACTTCCGCTTTGCAGGAGCCTTGCCACCGCGCCGGGTTTTGGCACTTTGACACCCATTGAGCACCATCAGAAACGGCAGCTTCGCAATGCCCGCTACCTCTCTGCCCGTGAGTACTTCTTCCTGCGCACAGACGAGCCCACAGGCATCCCGGTTGGCGGGATCAAAGAAGGCATGCCCGCAGTAGTGCACAATATCGTACCGCCCGGATGCGAGCTTCCCCAGGATCGCGCTGCGGGTGGCGGCACTTCCGCGCAGAGTATGATCCACCCGGAAACGGGAATGAGCGGAAAGCACCTCCTTGAGTTTCTCAGCCTCCTTTTCCGCCCCAGGAAGGTCGCCCGTGGGATTGCTGATCAGCAGCACGTCGATGCTGCCATCTTTTCTGGAGGGTGTGGCCCAGCGCGCACACACGCTGGCATCTGCCAGAAAACGCCGGCTGATTCCTTTCTCCAAGGCCGGTCGCGTCGGTTCCTCTTTGCGTGAATTCGGAAAGCTCAGCGTTTCCCACGGAATCTTCGACGCCTCCGCATCATGCAGAATCACCAGGGGCCGATCCACCACGGCAGCCAGCAGATCCCCAAGAATCTGCTTCGGCAGCAGGCGCTCCGCGATGCGGCGGCCGAGTTCCGATTCCTCTCCCGGCTGAGGAACGCCGTCGCCTGCCACCACCGCAAGCAAGTCATCCAGCTCGCCTGCCGTAAGTGCCACGGATTCCTCCCGCACCGCGGCCCGGTTGGATGGTCCGAGAAATGACGTCTTCCAGATGGTGGCGGCCTGACGCCCGGAACCCCCTGCCGGTTCGGCGCGCACGAGCAGATAAACGGGCTCCAGGCCTGTGGTCCGTGCCACGGAGGTGCTCACTCCGAGCGCCCGCAGACGCTCCACCTCCGGGGGAGGGTCCAGTTCGCTGAAGACAAATTCAATTCCTTCACAAAGCGGAGTCGAGGCAAGATCCACAATCTGTCGCCGCACGGCATGGAAGCGCTCCTCGTTCGTCTCGCAGAACACCAGTCTGCGCACACCCTGGCCATGATCGGCCTCCTCAAGCCCCCTGAGGAATCCACGCATCATGCTCTCCGCAGAGGCGGCCAGATCCTCGGCGACCGTGCCACCCAGCAGCACCGTCGCAAAGTCATCAACCTTCGTGCGCGCCAGCATCCTCGCCGCATTCTCCGCAGCAATCTCCAGGGCCGGAACATGCTGCCCGTGCAGATGGAACCTGGTTCCCCGGGAACCCGCCTGCGGTGGCGGAGACTCCGCCGTCTTGAATTTGTCATACGATCCCATGCCCACGAACACGCCCATCTCCGCACGCACCTCCCGCTGCGCCAGCGGCAGAATGAATACTTCCCCCGTCCGCGAACCGAACATGTTGTGCCCCAGCAACTCGGAAATGGCCCCGTCCATGAGTGAATCCAGTGCGCCCGCCGCCCCGGACGGCGTGACCCCGAGAAAGGTTCCCAGCACATACGCCCGCGCCGATACATCGGTGATGCTCCCGCGGTAGAACGCAACTTCCAGGCGCCGCAGCTTCCGTCTCCCCACCGTCACCTGCTCCAGCCTTGGCAGGTACCTCCGCGCAGACTCGGCCGCCACCGGATCCGCCGCACGGGCAGGAACCACCGACGGTTCACCAAACAGAACCCCCAGCCGCTGCGCGTGCGTCATAAGCCCCGGAGCCCGGCTTTGCGCCAGACTGCCGGCCACCATGCCAAGTTCGCTCTCCTTCACCCATTGCTCCCCACGGGAACGAACCACCGGCGGCGCGGAACTGCCCAGCACCATGGTATGGCCACGCCTGAGCAGGTCCACGGTGGCTGCACGCACCTTCCCGTCATTGGCGAAAAACCCATGCCCCGCCCGCGCCAAGAAGGTCGAAGCGACCCCGGGCAGCAAAGCCGACGCCAGCGGCACCGTGCCATCCCCGTCGTTCGTCACAAGGTACTCGAATTCGTTGTCGCCTAGCCGGGCAGCGATCTTGGTCGGCTGGCCCGTCCCCGCAATGAGATGCCATGGGATGTCAGGGGTGTCCGCAGGACCGGCCAGCAAGCGATCCACCTTCCGCGCTGTCGCCAGCAGCTGCCGGTCTGGATGCGGACCCTGCGACGGCCATTTGGACGCTTCGAACAGGTCCAATCCAGGGTGCAGCCTGCGGTCCAGAATCATCTGATAGAGTCCCGGAAATGTACCGAATACTTCTTCCGCGAGTTCCTTTGCGTTGTTCACAAGATCACCTCGCGCGATCAGGCGGGCCAGGCCGTACTGGCCCCGCAAGGCCTCGACCGGTGCCAGCGATCCATGATTGGGAACTGCCAGCATGATAAATCTCTCCACGTTCCGCAGCCCCTGCCGGAAAGCCGCCCGCGTCACCAGACCCCCCATGCTGTGCGCCACAATCATGACCTTGCCCTTCTCAGCCTCGATCTGCTCCCGGAGTCCACGCCCAAGGTCCGCCAGATTCCTCCGCCAGTCGAAGACATGAGGCACCACCTCGAAGCCGGCACTCTCCAGATGCAGCCGCATCAGCAGATAGACCCCCGGCAGGAATCCGAGAGCATGGATGCGGGAATCCCCGCCCTCGCCAAGACTCAGCTTCCGCAGGTTTCCCATGAGGATATCGGTGAGTCCAAGCCAGATCACGTCATCCCAGAAGCGCCGCCGCACACCCAGCTCGGAACCCATGATGCCGTGCAGCAGATATACCTTCGGAAAAGGACCCTTCCGCCGCCGGATCCTTCGATTATCCTCCGCAAGCTTGCGCAGCTCTCCAAGATCTGCACCAAACATCGCCTTCAGCGTAGCTTCGTCCACCTTCCCCGACTTTCCTGCGAGACAAGCCACAACCTCTTCCTCGGTGGGGGCCTCGGTTTTCAGCGGCTCCCTGGGATCAGCCGGAGGCTGCGGGCGGAGCGATGACGGAGAGTTCGTTCTGCGTGGGGCCATGGTGTCTGCGGTGGTTTGAAATGTTCAGCTTCCGATCCCGTCAATGCCCACCCGCCCGGATTCCTGATCCTCCGGAAAACCAGTAACCCTACCCTGATTCCGGGCACGGCGATCAACCCCTTCCCGCGCCGCCTGCCCACACCGGAGATCCAGCTCCGGATTCCGCCGCGATGTCAGAGCATAGGGAAGGGAAACACCGACACGCGGGAAGATCACAAAGCGCTTGTCCCACCGTGCCGTCCGGAGGACCCGCAGATCGCTGGGGTAGACCGCACGGTCGCCCGGCAGCACCCCCGCGGTCATGCCGCGGGCCGGTGACTCGGGCTCCTTTCTCGTCCTGTGCTTCGCCGGCATGCTGCCAATGGGATGCGGCTCCCGGTGAGGAGGAGAACGACCTTATGCCGCGGAGAGCAGTCCAGGGGTTCAGGCCATCAGCGGGCCGCAGGGAACTGCGCGCGAGCATCACCGCCCTCCGGGCTTGAGGCGGTGATCTCGATGACTTCATCGCGCGGCTGGCCATTCTCGACCCGGAAGCCATTCGGGACCACAATGGCAGGATGATCGAAGGGTGCCGCTGCCCGTTCCACCCTCGGATCAGTCAGGCAGTGCATGAAGAACAGAAGAGATTCCGCATCGTGCACCTTGGTCAGATTGGGAATGCCTCCTGGGACGCCGGCGGCATTCTCCAGCTGCCCGTCATGATTGAGATCAAGACGGCCCATCTCGGGATGCAGATCAGGATTGCGCACCTCGTCGGCCGGAATCAGCCCGGTGTTGTCGAAGCTATAGAATCGCAGCACCTGCCGCAGGGTCAGGAACCGCCCGTTGTGCATGTAAGGCTCCGTAAGGGCCGTGTTGCGCAGACTCGGCGTCTTGAAAGCACCCCAGCCCATCAGCTCGTTGTCAGTGATGAAGAGCTTGCGGTGACCCCACGTCTCCTCCGACATCACCATGCGGCGGGCCCGTTTGAAGAAATGCAGATCCTTCCGCTTCGCTTTCGTGCCGAGGTAATTGCGGTCACCACTGCGGTCGATGGGAACGATCACGCGTTCCTCGGCGAGCGCCCGGGGAACCTCGGCACCCTGCGCCCGCAGCTGCTGCACCCGCTTCCATTTGTCCGTCGCCTTCCGCAGCATCTGCTGCATCGACTCGGTCTTCCGGGCCTCCTCCACCGCCCGGTCCTCGCCTTCCTCTTCCTTCGGCAGCCGGTAGGCGGATCCGAGATCAAGGGAACTGCGCAGCGTCTGCACCGCATTCTCGGCTTCCTCAAGCTGACCCGCCAGATCATTGATGGCTTCCGCTGCCAGGGTGCGGTCCGCAATCTCGGGAAGAATGCCGGGCTTGAGCTTCGCCGCGAGCGCGCGCTTCCCAGCCGTATCCAGCTGGCGGCGGCCTCCGGGAGTCCCCGCACCGCCGGCACGCCGGAGGTTTGTCCCGGGAGTGACAGTCCGCGCCAGTTCCTCCACGCTGATGACTTCGTCGGATCCATCAAAAGCCCAGATGCCCCAGTCGTAGCGGGGCTCGGAGACTCCAATGTTGTAGTATCCCAGATCGTAGAAGGCATAGGGCTCGAGCGGTTTCGCCCCCGGCTGCGGAGAGGGAGCAAATCCCAGCGGCGGACGCGTGCCCAGCCACGTGATCATGGGAACCCGAGGCTGCCGGGGCGGGGGAGCCGTCTGATTGAACGAGAGCGGCATGACCGGATCGATCGGCATGTTCTCGATCATCAGCGGAAGCCCGAGCGCCGTGATGACCGGGAGCCGTTCCTGATCGAAGAAATACAGGCGATTGCCGAGCACGCCGCGGTTGGCATCGGTTACGCCGCCGGGATGGAAGCCCTCCGAGATGAGACGTTCCTTGAAGGCGTCCGCCAGCGCCGTCCGCACCAGCGCGTGACCATGCAGCTTGGCGATCGGTTTGGGAATGTCAGGAGCCAGCTCAATCTCGCCGGCATTGCTGAAATACGGAGGAATGTGGCATTCCGCACAGTTGCGCACAAACACCCGCAGACCACGCTGAAACATGGCCGTTCCCGTTAGCACCGGCGGCGCATTCAGCGTGATCAGCTTGTCCAGCTGCGCCTTGCGGATCACTTCGTCAGGATGCTCCACGCCACCTCCGTTTCCTCCCGGTAGTTTCGGTTCCTCCGGCACCACCCGCCTGTCTCCATCCAGCCGCGCCAGCTCCGCAGTCACATAGCGCCGCCACGTGGCCTCGACCGAGTCTCCCTTGCCGCGCAGCATGTCATCGAAAGGCGACTGATTCGACACCAGCACCGATTCATACAGCATGATCGACAGTCCCCAGAAGAGACTGAAATTGTTGATCAGCAGCCGGTCTTTGCTGCCAGCCGGAATCGGCGTCGGCAGATCCCCGCGGTCAATCGGTGCATAGCGGTTCAGTGGCGTGAACCCGCCTTCCGCGGGCCGCTCTCCATCGTCTGCCCACCATTCCGCCCGGAAAGCCTGCTGAATGAGCCGCCGATAGGTCGCATCGCTTCCCAGATAGCCAGCCAGCAGCGAATCCCCCGCCGCCACCTTCTGATCAGCCAGCGGCTTCGCATCCAGCAGCTTCACCGCCAGATCATGGAAGGTCCGTCCATAGTGCGACATCTCGACTTCATTGACGATCGGACCAACCGCCTGAGAGGCGAGCGACGCCAGCGGAATCGCCACCGTGGCCGGATGAAAGGCACTCACCCGGAAGGAACCATCCGCATTCCGCGTGAACGACGCCTTCTTGAGAATCACCCTCTTGTCGTAATCCCCGAAAATGGAATAACCATTGAAGGTAGATTCCGCCCGCGCGTCATGAAACTGCCGGTCCCCGAAAACGGAATTGATGACGGTCGGGGAATTGCGCCGCGTGATCTGCCGGGTCCGGTTCCCACCATCAGGCGAAACTACCCCGCCCACGGCAAACATGTCCCGGAAGGACTTCGTCGCAGCCGCGGCAGGCAGGGCAGACGAAATCTCCGTCCCGTCGGCCCGCAGTCCGGCGAACTTCCGGAACACAACACCCTGCGAGCCGACAAGGCGATGACTGTTTCCGGTCTTCTGAAATTCCCAGTCCCTCCGGCTGACATTGCCGTCCGCCGCTGGATCGTACTTCCGGCTGCGTTGCGCAAAGGGCACGTCATCGGGCTGATCCGCCGCAAGGTTCCGTTCCTTTGCGAACGTTTCCCATGCCTGCAGGGCCATGGCCGACGTGTTCCGGTCCCGCGCATCCGCCCCGAAACGATAGTGACACGAAGCACAGGCCGTTCCAAAAACCATCTCGGAACCAGACTGCGTTACCCCTTTGGCACCATAGTCGCTGCCGGCCCGCATCTCCCAGAAAAGCGCCTTCCCCAGCGCAAGGGCAGCATCGGGATCCGCAATGAATTCCGCAAGGTCCGGACGCCGCAGAGCATGCTTCCTCCCCCGGTCGGTCTGCATCTCCTTCACATACGGACTGGTGAGATTGCGCGGGTCCCATTCGGCCAGCGCCGCCTCGATGCGGGCCAGGAGCGCCTCATCCTCATGGCCCACCAGATGAGCCTTGTTCGTGGCGGCCCGCACCTGATCGGCAGGAAGCTGAGCGGTCGCATGCCCAAGCGAAAGCAGCAGAAGAACTGAAGTCAGAGATTTCATGTATGCGTCGTCAATGGTTCAGCCTTCCGTGATGCCGAATCGTTCGGCAGGAGTGTCGCCAAGCACGCGCCGCAGCGGTTCCCAGATCAACCCGTCGCGGATCTGCGCAGGCGACGTCGACCAGCGGTTCGCACGGTCGTTTCCAAAGAGCAGCAGAGCCGCATGCCGCGAAATGTCCCCGTCGATGCGCGCATTCAGATCATAGAATCCCAGCGAGCGGCGCAGCACTTCCGTCTCCTGCACTCCCGCAGACAGAAACAGCCAGTCGGGCTGTCCCGCCCCGGCCGCCTTCCCGGCCCCGTAGAGATCCGCATAGCGCTGCAGGACTTCCGGATTGTCGCGCGCCGGATCAATGGAAAGCGACAGCAGCGTGACCCGCTTGCCAAACAAGCGCCCCAGGGGTTCCCGCAGCCGCTGCAGGGTCTCGCTGGTGCCCGGACAACTGCCCCGGCACACAGTGAACATGGTGTTGATGACCACGGCCCGGTCGCGGATCAAATCCGTGCGGAAGCGGTGCCGCTGCCCGAACTGATCAGTCACGACCGTGTCAGCAAAGAGATCCGACCGGCGTGCCCGCGGGGGCTTCTGCCCGGCAGCGGCAAGGGTTGTCAGCAGAGAAGTGAGAAGCGTTTGCATGCGATGCGGAAGCGGATGGTTTTACTGCTGCTGCGGACGGGGCTTGATGAGGGGATCGGCCACCCGGTCGGTCGGCGTAAAGGGCACCGGATCCTCGTGAAAATGCGGAAAGCCGTCCCGCTTCTCCCACGGCATTTCTCCCACGGCGTTCGGATTGGTCCGCAGATCCGTGACGTCCTGCCCATGCGTGCGCGCCGCCGGAGCCACGTTCGGATCATGCGTATTCGGCTGCACCGGCGCACTGCCGGGCTGCGGTCCCGTAAGACGCATGACCGGTTCAAAATTGAACATCATGCGCATGTCCTCGTGCTCGACATTGTGACAGTGGAATACAAATGGTCCATTCCACGTCCGGAAACGCATGCGGATCCGCGCCACGGTATTCGGCCCCAGTGCCTGCGTGTCATGATTCCCCGTCATCTCGCCGGCCCATGAATTCCTCAGCCCGGAAAGCGCATCGAGGATCCGGTTGATGGCCGCCCGCCATGGCTGCACAGCCGCCTTCTCCAGCTCAAGCGCAATGCCACCCTCCCGCAGGGCCGGGAAAAGCGAGGCACCCGGATGCGGCGACGCAAGGGCCACCCGGAACGAAGGATTCCTCTTCCGGAATTCCTCGGTCAGATGCACCGCCCGCGGATTGATGAGCATGTCACGGATCGGATTCGTGATCTGTGGCGCCTGCAGCGTATCCAGCCCGAAGCGGCCCACCAGATCGGGCCACGCCGGCAGCGGAGCCATGGCCGCCTGCGCCGGAGCCCCCAGAATGCCATCCGCGTCAATGAGTCCGTCCGCCGGAAAATCCTTCTCGTATCCAACGAGCTGATGCCCCTCGAGATGAATGTGAATAGGATGCCACCAGCCACCTCCGCCATTCCGCAGTATCCATTCCTCGGCATAGGTCAGTGATTCCTTCTCGGCCCGTTCCGCCTCCGGCTTGCTGCCATCCGGAACCCGGAATTTCTGACCCTTGATCCCAATCACCGGACTGGCATTCGAAATCGTCGGATCATAAAACCGTGCATTCACCATCCACGCCCCCTTGCCGCGCTCGAAGACAAATTCCCGCACGGCCATCACTTCCTCATCCTTGATGGCATGCCGCGGCCGCAGAATCGTCGTTTCCCCCCGCCATTCGGGGGTGTCCGGTCCTTCCCCCTCGTCATCCTCGATGATGAAGCGGATCAATCCCACCGGCTGCTCCAGTTCCGTCATCTGCCCGCCCTCGCCATTCCCCAGCAGTGCCGCCGGAATCACTCCTCCGGCCACCATCGATGCCACCACCGGGTTCGCCGGATCAAGCTGAAACGGCAGCGGGAATACCTGCGGATCGCCAGCATCCTCCGCAAGGGGACCCTTTGGTCCCCGCCCGTCAAACTGCGGCATCGTATTCACCAGGTAGTACTCTGCATGCCCGTCCGCGTTGAGCCGTCCCGCCGCTTTGGCCTTCGCATGCCATTCCCGGAAATCCACCACGAGATCGGCCCGGTTCGCCATGTTCAGCAGCACCGACTTCGTGCGGCGCGGCGATGGCCAGAGCCACGAATCCTTCCCAATCCGGAAGAAATCCATGGACTTTGCCTCCAGCGCCCCCGCCGGAATGCGGTCCGGTTCCTGCCTGCCATCCGCCGTCGGCTTCAGGCGGAATGTCTGACTGTCAAGAAACCGCAGACGGTAAATCCTCGCATTCGATCCATCCAGCAGCCGCAACCGGTACTTCCGCTTCTTTACCCGCATGGCCGGCCACGGCCGTCCATTCGCCAGCTGTATGTCCCCGATGTAGCCATTGTGCCCATCCGTGTCATACACAATCTGCCCGGTAGTCCGGCTGATGATGCGGTCCTGCAGCACGATCGGAAGATCGTAGGGATTGAAATAGGGCGTGCCCACGCCCGGCTCGCTGCCGCCCGCCCGCAGATGATAGAATCCTTTCCCGGTTCCCTCGCGCGCTGCCGCATCCACTTTCTGGGCGTCTCCCGCCGCCGGCCGGTACGCCGCCAAGGCCGATTCCCTCGGCACCACACCAGCCTTCACCATGAGCGCCGCCCACTCCAGTGAGAGCGGCCCGCGGGCCGCATACAGCTTCTTCCAGCCATCCACCCACGCCCGGTACTCCGCATCGGAAATCGTTCCCTCCACCGCCGAAACCGCACCCAGCCCAGGCAGCACGCCATCGCGGATCAGCTTCAGCTCCAGTTCATCAAACCAGAGCGCAAATCCCGCCAGTCCATGCGACACATTGAACGCCGTCGCATCAAGCGCGTGGTCATGATACCACGTGGTCGACTGGCCCTCGCCGTAGTCCATTTCCGCATCCCCTTCGTTCTGCCGCAGTGGCAGAATGTTGGGATACAGGTAGTCCTTCGCCTTGCCCTGCAGGGCGTAAAATGACGGAAACCCATCGCTGTGCGCTGGATTATGACCGCCGTGATGATGGACCGAGATCTCCGTCTGCAGCTGGTTGTCAAACCGCACCACCGCAGGCATCCCGTGCCGGAACCGGAAGGTGGGTCCTGGAACCATCCCGGCATACGCATAGAGCAGCGCCGGATGCGGAGCCTCCGGATGCAGCGGAGCCAGCACTTCCTGCACCGGAATCCGGTAGCAGCGCACCCGGTCATCGTAGGCCGCCCAGTTGCGCTTCGCCGTGTCAAGGGGACCCGCCTTGTACTCTGATACCCTCGTCGGCAGAAGCCGGTCCTTCATGGTCTCCCACGCGGTCTTCCCGGGCGCATTGCCCCCGATGAGGGTCCCGTTCCATTCCACCGCGATCCCATGAAATGATTTCCCAGGAGCACCGCCTTCATCCCCAAAAGCACCCGCATTGCCCCGCTGCACCGTCCACTTATCGTCGCTCACCCACGCCGGCGTCGCCGGAAATGCCAGCAACCGCGCCGGATTGGCAGCCACCCCGGGCGTCGGCCGATACCCGTCAAACGCCCACTTCGGAAGCACATGCTGCCTCCCCTTGTCAAACCACTGCCCCGCCAGCCCCGGCTCCGCAGGCGCATACGGATCAGCAGCATTCAGTGGATGGGCCGCCGCGGCCACTCCCGCCGCAGCAGTCTGCAGAAAATTTCGTCGGCTGGCATTCATGGATGATTCAATGGACAGATGGATGCGTACCCCCCGCTATCCATCTGCCCAGCAACTTCCCCACGGAACCACCGCAGGCCCCCGCACTACCCGATGATTACAATGAATAGCACCGATGCCTGTTCTAACATTCCAATGACGCAGCTGCCAAACAAATAAATTTCGGCGGCAGCCACAGCCTCTAGCGGCGTAAGCTCGATCAGGTCAA
The DNA here is from genome assembly GCA_039795165.1 of Verrucomicrobiota bacterium. Classification (GTDB taxonomy): domain Bacteria; phylum Verrucomicrobiota; class Verrucomicrobiia; order Verrucomicrobiales; family V1-33; genus V1-33. The sequence continues at coordinate 15,143 of JBDKER010000052.1, forward strand.
CGAATTTTCCGCTCCCGGCTATCCCTAGAACTAGTGTAACCTACTGAATTCAAAGAAGAGCTCCTAACAGACAATATACGCTACTAACCGTTAGCGCTGATGATGGGCAAGGCGGAATTCCATCCCCCGAATCACTCATTTCCCTTCCGAGAAGGCTCCGAAACGCCGGAACTTGGCATAACGCTGTTTGCGCAGTTCCGCCGCGGACAAGCCGCTCAGTGCGTCGAGGTGATGAACGAGAGCGGATTTGAGCGCCGCCGCCGCCGCCGCCGCATCGTAATGAGCCCCACCAAGTGGCTCCGGAATGACTTCGTCGACGATGCCGAACTTGAGGAGGTCGGTGGCCGTGATCCGCAGGGCCTCGGCGGCCTCGGCGGCATGCTTCCGGTCCTTCCAGAGAATGGCGGCACAGCCCTCGGGGCTGATCACGGAATAGTAGGCGTTTTCCAGCATGAGCACCCGGTCGGCGACACCAATGCCGAGGGCTCCCCCGCTTCCGCCTTCGCCAATCACCACGGCCACCACGGGGACGGTCAATGTCATCATTTCCCGCAGGTTGAACGCAATGCTCTCCGCGATGTTCCGTTCCTCGGCCTGAATGCCAGGGTAGGCTCCCGGTGTATCAATCAGAGAAATCACGGGAAGCCGGAACTTTTCCGCGAGCCGCATCAGACGCATCGCCTTGCGGTACCCCTCGGGATGCGCACAGCCGAAGTTCCGCTTCAGATTCTCCTTGGTATCCCGCCCTTTCTGATGACCAATCACAACCACGCGCCGGCCGGCCAGCCGGGCAAATCCGCCCGGCATGGCATGGTCGTCCCCAATGTGCCGGTCCCCATGCAGTTCCACAAAGTCCGTAAAGCACTGCCCCACATAGTCGAGCATGTAGGGACGCGCCGGATGCCGCGCGATCTGAATGCGTTGCCACGCACTCAGATTCCGATAGGTGCTCTCCCGCAGTTCCTCCAGCTTCACCCGGATGGCGTCAGCTTCCCTCGCCAGATTGATGTCCTGACCGGAACTCTTGCGGAGCATTTCCTCAAGCTGTTCCTGGAGCGCAAAGATCGGTTTCTCGAATTCAAGCGGTGCGTGCTTCATGGAAGGAAATGGAAATTCAGGATTTCAGGGAATCGGTGAGAAAACGAACGGGAGTGCCCGGGCGGATGATGGCCGTCAGTTCTCCGAGGTCGGATTCGGCAAGATACAGCGATGGTCCGGGGGCCGCGCCGGACTCCGGCACCTTCCGCAGCACTATGGAGCCCGCTTCCGCCACCGCAATCTGCAGGCGCTTTTCCGCCCCGCTGAATTCCGGAGCATCCGGACGGATGCGGCGATCTCCGGACCAGCCGGAAGTGTCTGCCACCACCGCATCCCCGGGAAGCGTCGCCATCGGCAGTTCCATCCCCCTCAAGGCGTAATCGCTGAAGAATTTTCCATCCCGGCGCACCGTCAGCCGCTTGCCCCGCAGATCAATCTCCACCGTGAAGTCGAGCGGACATACCACAAGGCGGTCCCCGGGATGAATCACACTGCCCGGCAGCTGATTGACCCTCTGCAGAAAGGTCACGGTCGACCGGAAACGACTGGCAATGGAATGCAGGTTGTCCCCTTTGGTCCGCCCCACCGTGTATTCATACTTTCCGGGCATGGGGACGCGCGAAAACAACTGATCGAGGTGAATCCCGCCAAGAATTCTCCTCGCGTCCAGCTGCGCTGGCGCGCTCCCGTTCTCCTCCGCCAGCGGTGCAAGAGCGGCGACAGCTTCCCCAATCCGCCCGGCACGGATGGCAGTCAGCGCTCCGTCCACCATCGGCCGCATGGGATCGACCGCCGCAGCAGGCACAACCGCCGCTGATGCTTCCGGAACCGGTGCGGCCACTGCAGTCTCCGCAGCCTTGCTGCACCCTCCTGCAGCCACCGCGGCAGCAGCGATCACAAGAGCAGGAAGCAAAAGGCGCAGCGGGTTCATGATGTTGCAGATCGGGAAGACGCTGCCGCTTCCCCCCCACTCCGTCAACCCCCGACCAGTACCTCGTCCGCCGTCAGCGCACCGCCACCCCTTCACCCGTAACCTCCGGGATCCGCAGCAGCCGCTGCGCTTCCTCCAGCAGAAACTCCGGCAGCATGAACGGTTCGTAACTCACATGCTGCCACCGCATCCTCCCGGCCGCATCGATCAGACAGGTCGCATGCAGCGGCTTGTCCTCGAATTCATCCCAGGCATCAAAGGCCCGGAACGACTTGCCGTCCGCCCCTGAATAAACCGGAAACGGCGGCGGGTTGCCCGTCGCCGCAACCTCCGCAGGAGGATCCGTGCTGATCGCCATGACCGGAAGCCCCGCCTCCGCGAAGCGCTTCTGCTGATCCGCAAATGCCTTGATCTGCTGATTGCAGTGCGTGCAGGCATTCCCCAGAAAGAAAATCAGCACGTGCGCCTTCCCCTTGAACTGCGCACTGTCCACAGGGGTTCCCCCCGCATCGAGGGCGGTCCACGCCGGAGCGTCCCACGGATGCCACTCCAGCGGACCCAGACTCGCCGGATCCGGCCGTTCCCCCAGATCCCCCGCCAACGCAGGCGGCATCCGCCAGTCAGGACCGCTGCCCGCTGCTTCCACCAGCGGCTGCAGCCTCTTCAGCAATGGCAGACCGGCATCCGCCAGTGCCGCCACCTCCCGGAGCTTCCCAAAGGCCGTCAGCGCCTCGTCACGCTTCCCGGCTTCCCACAGCATCCAGGCATGCAAAGCCAGCGGCTGAGACTGCCGGGACGACCGCTCTGCAAACCCCTTGGCCACATCCACCGCCTTGTCCTTGTCCCCCAGCGCCAGATGCAGCATCGCCATCCGGTGCTCAGGCACTTCCTTCAGCTCAGCCATCAGCTTCCGCGCTTCCTCAAGGCGCCCATTGGCCAGATGGTCCCGCAACTGCAGCTCGCGGACCGGATGCTGCAGCTGGTTGACCCGCCTGCCGGCTTCCCTCCCGGCTTCCTCGCCCGCCTTCTTCACCTCTTCCTCCTTCTTCTTCTCCCCACGCGCCTTTTCCTCGGCCGCCGCCACCGCCTGCGCCCTCTCCCGCTCCGCACTGGCCTGCCGCTCCTCAAGCTTCGCCAGCCAGCGTCTGCCCGTCACGGAGTCTCCCTTGCCGTAAAACGCCAGCGCCAGCAGCTGCTCGGGCTTCCACTGGTCCTCGAATTCCCGCCCCGGGGCCAAATAAACGGACCCCTCCAGCGCCAGAACCGCATCCCACAGCTCCCAGCGCAGCAGCGTCTCAAAGAGCCGGTTGCGTCCATACTGCCAGCAGCTCCCGCCTTCCTCAAAAACCTGATTGGGCTGATCCGCCACCTGCTTCGACCGCGGAATCCGCGGCATCGTGATCATGTTGCGCGCAATGGCGAGCGCTTTGCCGGCCTGCCCCAGATGATTGAGATTCCGGATCCACCACTCGCTGTTGTGCGCGAAATTGTGAATCTGATCCGGGAAAATCCGATTCCGGATCATCTGCGCATGATCCACCCGCGCCGCCGCTTCCTGCTGCCAAGCCGCATCCGCCCAGCGCTCAAGGTCGCTGTAGATGTGCCCAGGCATGTGCCACATGTGCGCCACCCCTGGCGCACTCGGCCCACACTGCGCCGCCGCCTCCAGCGCCTGCTTCGGGCGCTCGTGGTCCCACAGATGAATCAGATAATGATGGACCGGATGCCGCGGATTCTTCCCAAGCACCTGCCGCGCCAGCGCATCGGTCGCCAGATGACTGCCCGACTCCATCCCGAGCCGGTACTGATTCCGCCAAACAAAGCACACCGCCATGGCCCGGGCCTCGAGATCGTCCGGATAATCCATCGCAATCCGCTCCAGATCCTTCACCAGATTCCGCGCCGCATCCTTGCGCTCGTTGTCATTCTTTTTCTCCCGGAAAAACTTCCGCGCACTCTCCAGCCACGCCTTCTCCCGCGGCGTCGCCGACTGCAGCGCCTCGTCGCTCACCTTCCCCATGATCTTCCTCGCCCGTTCCTCATTCTCCAGATTCGCCATCGCCATCCCCCAGTGACCCATCAGACAGCCAGGATCGAGCTGCAGCACCGTCCGGAACGAACGCTCGGCTTCCCAGTACCAGAACCCATGCAGCTGCGCCACCCCCTGGTTGAAATAGGCCTGCACCTCGGGGTGCGCAGACGTCACCGGGAAACTCACGTCGCCACAGCCGGGCATGAGCGGCAGACGCCGCCGCGGTCCCTCATTGAAGCTGTCCCCATGAATGGAATGCCCCGGCGGCGCATCGGCAGCCAACGACGGATCGGGCTTCGCCACAGGGTCCATGCCCCGAGCCGTGCATGCCAGAACCAGAAGCAGGGAAGTAGCCAGACGGAAATTCATGAGAGGAAACACTAGGCAGCGCTACGCTCGCGTCCACGCATTCCTTTCCCCAGTCAGCCAACCCGCACAAATCCCGTTGGCACCACGAGACACGTGTGCAAGCATCCAAACCCAATGCGTTCTTCCCTGCGCCGGCTCATCGCTCTGCTCGCTCTGGCAGCAGTTGCCTGCCTGCCCGCCCAGGGACTCCACCGCGGCTGGCTGTGCGAATGCGGCGGCATCGTCCGCGCCGCATGCTGCAGCATCTGTCACGACGACGCCGATGGCCCGGCCGCCTGCCACCACAGCCACCCGGACGACGGCGAAGATCATCACCACGATGGCGATGACCACCACACCGAGGACGTCAGCCCGCTCGATGCCGCGTCGCATGCGATCACACCCGCAATCCTTCCTCCCGTCTGGATCTGCCTCTGGCTCCCGTGGCTGCCGGATTCCCCCGGAGGAACCAGCGTGGCCGCAGCCACGCCATCTGCCCGCCCGCCGCCGGACCCGGGAGGCACCCGCGGCCAACCGCACTGCATCCACCGATCGGTCTCCCTGAGGATCTGAGAAACACGGCACCGGCTCCGCAGCCGGAAGCCTCTGTGTTCCACGGCAAACTGGCCCGCGTTCCGGCCACACACTGCCCTTTCTCAACTCAAGTCAGATCCCCCATGTTCCGATTCCTCCTGTGCCTCGTGCCTGCCCTCGCCGCAGCCGAAGCCATCTCCCTTCCGATCGACGCCATTCCCAGGCGCGTCGCCACCCACCACCCCGGCATCCGCGCAGCCCGCACCGCCATCGAAGAAGCCAAGGCCCGCGCCTCGGGGGCCGGAAGGCTGGCCAATCCACGCGCCTCCCTCGACTGGCGTCCCCAGAACAACCTCAACCCCGCCGCCGCGGTCTTCTCTCTGGAACAATCGTTCCCCATCACCCGACGCCTCGCTCTCGAAAAGAAACTCGGTTCCCAGCAGATCGCCGCTGCTACCCTCGAAGTGCGCGACGCGGAACGCCGCTTCACCGCAGAAGCACGCTCGCTCGCCATCCAGATCCTCGCCCTCTCCGCAAGAAAAGAACTCGCCGCGGAACAGGCTTCCCTCAGCCGCTCGCTCGCCAGCTCCGCTACCCGGCGCGCCGCGTCGGGTGAATCACCCGCCACCGACGCCACGCAGGCAGAACTCGATGCCGCCCGCTCCGATCTCGAAGCCGCCAGACTCGACGGCGAACTCACCGTCCAGCACGAACGCCTCAAACCTCAGCTTGGCATCGCTCCAGCCGACTCCCTGATCCTCGCTGGCTCCCTCCCCGAACCCGCGGCCCCCAGCCGCACCCCCGCATGGCAGGGCCGTCCCGATTACCAGTTGGCACTCGCCCGGCTCGATGCCGCCGCCACCGCCGCGGATCTCGCCAGAGCCCGCCGCTGGGACGACTGGTCGGCCGGTCTCACCGGCGGTCCCGAATACCAGCGCACCAATGGCTCCACCCAGACCACCGGATTCGCAGGCCTCCGTCTCTCTGTCCCCCTGCCGCTCTGGAACCGCAACGAAGGGGAAATCGCCGCCGCTCGCGCCGCCGCCAGCCGCTCCAGCGCGGAACTCCACGCCCTCGGGTCCCAGATCGCCGCAGAAGCGGAAGCCAGCCGCAGGGAAATGGAATCCCTCGCCTCCCTCGCCTCCCGCATCCGCCTCTCCCTCCTGCCAGCCGCCGCCGCACAGAACAGCCAGCTGGAAAAGGCATGGCAGCAAGGCGAAGCGCCGTTCACCACCCTCCTCCGCGCCCGCGAACAGCAACTCGCCCTCCGCCATGCCGGACTCGACGTCCTGCGCGACTTCCATCTCGCCCGCATTCGCTTCGAATCCGCCACCGCTCAGCCCCGGCCATGAAATTCCTCCGCTTCCTCATCGTCAGTACCACACTCGCTTCCGCCACGGAGGAATCGGCCCGCTTCCAGAACATGGTCCGACTCCGCGAAACCGAGGCCGCTCTCCTCCAGATCGAATCCGCCGAGGCCGAAGAAACCACCTTCGAAGAAACCATCTTCGCACTCGGCTCCATCAAAGTCCTGCCCGGCAAACGCGCCGTCGTCAGTAGCCGCATCCCCGGCCGCGCCGCTTCGGTCCTCGTCATCCCGGATCAGGAAATCAGTGAGGGCGATGAAGTCGCATGGATCGAAAGCCGTCAGCCCGGCGACCCCCCGCCCACCATCATGCTCCCCTCACCCCTCTCGGGTATCGTCGCATCGGTGAAGATTGCCCCCGGTCAGCCGGTCACCCCCGACGATGCCCTCGCGGAAATCATCAGCCTCGAAACCGTCGAGGCCGCCGCCCACGTTCCGCAGCACCTCGCCGGCACCCTCCGCAAAGGACAACTGGCCCGCATCCGCCTCGCCGCTTTCCCGGACAAGGTCTTCGAAGCCACGCTCGCCCACCTCGCCGCCGCAGCCAATCCGCTCGACGGCACCCTCGAAGCTGCCTTCCACATTCCCAATCCCGACCGACTGCTCCGCCCCGGCATGCGCGCGGAATTCACCATCGTCACAGGCCGGCGCGACGGTGTGCTCTCGATCCCGCGCGCCGCCCTGCTCAGCGACGGCAGCCGCCACTTCGTCATGGTGCGCGATTACGAACTCGATCACGCCTTTCTCAGAACTCCCGTCGTCGCCGGAACCCAGAACGACCAGTCAGCCGAAATCATCAGCGGCCTCCTTCCGGGCGATGAAGTCGTGACCCGCGGCGCATGGAACCTCGCGTCGGCCACCAGCAGCGTCAGCCTGCGCGAAGCCATGGACGCCGCTCACGGCCATCCCCACAACGAAGACGGCAGCGAAATGACGAAGGAACAGATCGCCGCCGCCAAGGCTTCCGCGGCCGCCACCACTGCGGCCCCATCCCCATGGAATTCCCACGCGGTCTTCTTCGCTGCCACCAGCGCCTTCCTCCTCGTTCTCCTCGCCTCGCTCAGCCTCCGCAGGAAAGGAGAAACGCCGTGACAATCAGCCCGACCACGGAGCCCGCACCGTCCGGACCTCTCGACGGCCTCATCCGCTTCTCGCTGGGCCACCGCGCCGCGGTCCTCACAGCCGCCCTCCTCGTCCTCCTCGCCGGGGCCGGCACCCTCGCGCATCTCCCCGTCGAGGTCCTCCCGGACATGACGAAACCAACCGTCACCGTCCTCACCGAAGCCCCCGGCCTCGCCCCGGAAGAAACGGAAACCGTCATCACCCAGCCCATCGAAGCCGCCCTCCAGGGCATCGGCGGACTCGACCGGCTCCGCTCGGATTCCGATGTCGGTCTCTCGCTCGTCTTCGCCGAATTCGCGTGGGGAACCGACCTCCTGCGGGCCCGCCAGCAGGTCCAGGAACGCCTCCAGCCCACCCTCCGCAGCCTGCCCGCAGGCGTCAAGGCAGGCATGACCCCAGTCTCGTCCCTCATGGGCGAAATCCTCCTCGTCGGCCTCCGCTGCGATGACGGATCCATCACCCCGCCGGAACTGCGCACGCTCGCGGACTGGACCATCCGCCGCAGGCTCCAGAGCATCAGCGGCGTCGCCGAAGTCCTCACCATCGGCGGCGGCGTCCGGCAACTGGAAGTCCAGCCAGACCCCCACCGCATGGCGGCCAGCAGCATCACTCTCGACGAACTGGAACGCGCGGTCTCCGCCGCCTCGGGCAATGCCACCAGCGGTTACCTCCAGGATGGCTCGCGCGAAATCATGGTGCGCCAGCTCAACCTTTCCGTCCGCCCGGATGACATCGCCGCCACCGTGGTCCGCCGCTCGGAAAATCAAACGGTCCTCATCGGCGATGTCGCCACAGTCCGCACCGGCATCGCCCCCATGCGCGGCGACGCGAGCATCAACGGAACCATGGGCGTCATCCTCAGCATCGACAAAGCCCCCGGCACCGATACCCTCCAGCTCACCCGCGAAATCGAAGCGGCCCTCCGCGAGCTGGAACCCACCCTGCCTCAAGGCGTCCACCCCGAAATCCTCTTCCGCCAAGGCGACTTCATCGCCCACGCCATCGCCAATCTCAGGGAAGCCATCCGCGACGGAGCCATCATGGTCGCCTTCGTGCTCCTCCTCTTCCTGATGAATGTCCGCACGACACTCATCACGCTCACGGCCATTCCCCTATCGTTCGCAGTCACACTGCTCGTCTTCCGCCTCGCCGGAGTCAGCGTCAATTCCATGACCCTCGGAGGCCTCGCCGTCGCCATCGGCATGGTCGTCGACGATGCCATCGTGGATGTCGAAAATGTCTGGCGGCGACTCCGCGGCAATGCCGCGTCACCGTCGCCCCGCCCCGCGATCAGCGTGATCGCCTCGGCCTCCGGCGAGGTCCGTCACTCGATCCTCTACGCCACGGTCCTTGTCATCCTGGTCTTCCTTCCACTGCTTGGCCTCGAAGGCCTCGAAGGCCGCCTCTTCACGCCCATCGCCGTCGCCACCATCACCAGCATGGCTGCTTCGTTCGTGGTCAGCCTCACGGTCATTCCGGTGCTCTGCTCGTTTCTGCTGCAGCCCCGCGCCGGCACATCCGCCCACCACGACGGCCCGGTCGTGCGCGCCATGAAGAGCCTCGTCCGCCACACCTTCCTCCGCGCAGCCCTCGGAGCCCCCGTCCTCGTCATCGCCATGGCCGGCATCCTCCTGCTGGCTACCCTCGGACTCTACCCGGCCATGGGCCGGGAATTCCTCCCCACCTTCAACGAAGGCAGTGCCACTATCTCGCTCGTCGGTGCCCCCGGCACATCCCTCGCCCAGTCGAATGAAACCGGCGAAACCGCCGTCCGCCTCCTGCAGTCCATCCGGGAAGTCCGCTCAGTCGGCCGCCGCGCCGGACGAGCCGAACGCGATGACCACGTCATGCCGGTCAGCGTCAACGAATTCGACGTGGAATTCAAAAGCGGCGGCCGCCCGCGCGATGCCGTCTTCGCCGAAATCCGCGCAAAGCTCGGTGCCATCCCCGGCACGGCCGTCAATGTCGGTCAACCCATCGGCCACCGCCTCAGTCACATGCTCAGCGGCGTCTCCGCAAAAATCGCCGTCAAGATCTCCGGCCCGGATCTCGAGGTGCTCCGCGCCAAGGGAGCCGAAGTCCGGGACCTCGCCCGCATGGTCCCCGGCCTCACCGACGTCTCCCTCGAAGCCCAGGTCCCCATCCCCCAGCTGCGCATCGCGGTCGACCGCGCCCGCGCACGGACCCACGGCGTCACCCCAGCCCATGTCAGCCAGCAGGTCGCCACCCTCATCGGCGGCCAGACCATCGCAGAACTCCGCGACGGTCAGCGCCCACTCGACCTCGTCCTCCGCCTCCCGGAAGCCGCCCGCAGCCAGCCCGCGGACATACGGAGTCTCCTCATCGAAACCCCCGGTGGCCGCCTCCCCTTGTCCCTCGTCGCTTCTGTCCACGAGTCGTCCGGCCCCAGCGTGATCCGGCGCGAAAATGCCCAACGCCGTATCGTCATCAGCGCCAATACCGACTCGCGCGACCTCGCCTCGCTCGTCCA
>JBDKER010000053.1:0-24217 GCA_039795165.1 Verrucomicrobiota bacterium
ACCTGGGGCATCGCGTTGCTCAGCCCCAGGCTGACATCTCGGTCCCCGTTGGGGACGCACGGGTTTGGGAGGCGGCAGTGGTATCGGGGTGTGCGTACGGGCAGGGACAGCAGGACAGACCTTTTCACGTGCGTCCTATGAAAGGTGGCGCATGGTGCCTGGGCTCCGCGGGATCGTGCGGCTCTCGCGCCCCTTCAGGGCACCTTAAATGGGGTTGGCCGGGGACCTGGCGCATCGCGTTGCTCAGCCCCAGGCTGACATCTCGGTCCCCGTTGGGGACGCACGGGCAGCGACCAGCAGGCCAGACCTGGTTTGGTCTCTCGTTGCCTCTTTGGTCCCTTTTGGTCCCGGCTGGGAGGTGAGTACAGGCCAGACCGTTTCGCGGTGGAGGGTGGTGGGCATGCGAAAGGGGGGACTTTGTGGTCCCCCCTTTGTTGCTGCGGTTCTGGAAGTTAGCTGAGCGGATGAGTGGTCCTGAGGGGATCAGAACTTGTAGTCCATGAGGACCTGGAAGCGGCCGCTGCTGTCGTTGAATTCGTCGGCGGTGACGGGGATACCGTAGTCGAGTTTGATGGGGCCGACGACTGGGAGGACGGCGCGGACGCCGAAGCCGACGTTGGCATTGTAGTCGCTCGAGGAGAAGTCCCATGAGTCGGCGTTGACGAAGCCGGCGTCGGCGAAGACGGCACCGCGGACCTTGCCGAAGACCGGGACGGAGTATTCGAGAGTGATGTAGGCGGAGGTATTGCCGCCGATGGGTTCGCCGTTTTCGTCCTTCGGACCGACGTCGCGGAAGTCGAAGCCGCGGAGGTTGTTGGCACCGCCGAGGAACTCGCGTTCGAAGATGGGGACGCGTTCGCCATTGCCGAAGGTATCGACGACGGCAGCGCGGCCTTCGACGAAGAAGATGGTATCGAACGGCATGTTCCAGAACTTCGATCCGGTGACGGCGAAGTTGTAGACTTCGACATCGCCGCCGAGGAAGCCGCCGCTGAGGGCACCTTCCACCTGGATTTTGTGGCCACGGCGGGGTTGCTGGAAGCTGTCGCGGTTATCGTAGACCCATGCGGAACTGAGGCGGCTCTGGAGGAATTTGCCTTCTTCGTCGCGGATGGCCTGGGAAGCATCTCCGTCGATGTCGTAGATTTCGACATTCTGGAGGGTGTAGGTCAGGCGGAGGTCCGAATTGTCGCCGAGGGGTTTCCGGAGGTTGATGGATGCTCCGACGTCGCGCTGGTCGAAGTAGTCCGAGAGGAAGTTGCGTTCCGTCCAGAAGAGGTCGCCACCGAGGGAGAGTCGCTGACCGAGGAAGTAGGGTTCGGTGACGCTGAGGAGGAAGTCCTTGCGCTGGGTACCGGCGCGGAGGCTGAGGCGGAAGCGCTGTCCGGCACCGGTGAAGCGCGGCCAGTTGGCGATATCGAAGTTCCGCTGGGTGATTTCGACCATGCCGACGAGGTTGTCGATGGTGCTGAAGCCTGCGCCGAACTGGACCTGGCCGGTTTTCTTTTCGACGAGGGAGATATTGAGGTCCTTGTATTCCGCGCCGAGTGGGGAAGCGACGGGCATGAAATCGATGCCGTTGCCCTGTTCGAAGTAGTCGAGGTTGCGGAGTCGGGTCATCGACTTCTTGACCTTGATGGTATTGTAATCGTCGCCGGGTTCGAGGGCCATTTCGCGGAGGATGACTTCCGTGCGGGTGGCGGAATTTCCGGCGATGTTGATGCGGCCGAGTTTGAACTGCTGACCTTCTTCGATGCCGTAGGTGACGTTGATGAGGTTGCCGCTGCGGGAGATGCGTGGGGTGACTTTGACGTCGGCGTAGCCTCTGGAGCCGTAGTAGTCCTCGATGGTTTCGATATCCGATCGCATGTCTGCGAGGGAGAAGGTGGTACCGGATTCGAGTTGGAAGACAGGGATGAGGGTAGCGGAGTCGAAGACCTTGTTGCCGGTGACGCCGACGCCGCCCGTGGTGTACTGAATGCCTTCGGTGATGCGGAAGACGAGGTCGACTTTGGCATCGGAGGCCTGGACCTGGTCGACGTTATCGACGCGGGCGTCGAAGTAGCCGGCGTCGCCGTAGGCGTCCTGGATGCGTTGGATATCGCCTTCGATTTTGTCCTGGGTGATTTTGCGTTTGAGGTCCCAGAATTTGATCCAGTTGCGGTCGTCGCTTTCGGTGATGGACTTGAGGCGGCGGGAGGAGATGACGGTATTTCCTTCGAAGCGGACGTCGTTGAGGATGCCGCGGGTGCCTTCGTCGATGCGGAAGACGATGCGGGAGAAGCCCGGCTGGGAACCTTGTTCGACGGAGTAGCTGACGGTGGTGTCGGCGTAGCCGCGTTTCTGGTAGAGTTCCTGAATTTTGGCGCGGACCTCGTTCAGTTTGGCTTCTTCGACGACGGTACCGGTTTTGAAGTCGGCTTCGTCGCGGAGTCGGTCGGTCTTGAAGACGGTATTGCCTTCGAAGACGAGGTCGCCCATGGCGGGGCGGGCCTCGCCGGTGACGATGACGGAGACGCCGTCTGGGCCGTCGATGCTGTCGATGGAGACGTTGAGGAGGTCGCCTGAGTTGAAGAGGGCGCGGAGGTCATCTTCTTCCTTTTCGCGGGTCCAGACTTCGCCTGGCTTGAGCCGCATATTGGAAGTGATGCGGGCCTTGTCGACGGAGGAGGAACCGGTGAAGCGGACGTCGACGCTTTTGACGCGTTTCTGAGCGGCGGGTTCGGCCATGGGGGCGTCGGCCGGTCCGGCGGGAAGCGGTGGTTGTTCCGGGACTGCCTGAGCGAGAGAGCTTTCTGCGAGCGCGAGCGAGAGGGCCAGCGAAGACAGGGAAAGCATGAGAGACGAGGCCTTGGAGGGTCGGCCATGGTTGCTCAGGGCGGGATGCATTATCAGGATGGGTTGGTCGTTACGGTGAGGAAACTATCGGGCACTGAACGTCCGAGGAGGTTCAGTAAATGCGGCGAGGCTATCCCGGTGGTCTGAAAGCGCAAGACCTTTGTGGGGGCGTGAGGGCGTGAGATTGTCCTGATTTCCGGGTCAGAGGGCGAGGTGGCCTAGGGCGAGGAGGCCGTAGTAGGTGTATTCGACGTCGAGGGAGTCATCGGTCCAGTTGCCATGGAAGCCGCCGTCGGCGGACCAGAGGCTATCGATGAAGTCGAGGAGGGGTGCCTTGAGGTGGGGGAAGGGGGTTTGGGTGCCGTCGAGGGCGTGAAGGGTGACGGCGGTGGAGAGGAGGTCCGGGAGGGGGGCGTGGGGGAAGGCCTTGAAGCCGCCGGCTGGGTGGAACTGGCTGAGGAGCCATGAACTGGCGGAGTCCGGGGGTTGGCGGCGGAGAATGCGGTGGAGGGAGATGGCGGCGGCGGTGGCGGTGGTGGTGCCGAGGGGGAGGCCTGGTTCGTTGGCGTAGGCACCGTCCGGGGTGGCGAGGCTCTGGAGGCAACTGGTGATTTTTTCGGTTGGGGCTGAGGGGGAGCCGAGGTCGGCGAGGGCGCTCCAGCCGAGGAGGCAGCCGTAGGCCGAGCAGAGTGGGGAGCCGGGTCGCTGATGGAAGCCGCCGTCAGGGGTCTGGAAATCCGAGAGGAGGCGGCTGGCGATGGAGTTCCGGAGGGATTCCGTGGGTTGGAGGGATTTCGGGAGGGTGGCCCAGCATCTGGCGAGGCAGCAGAGGTGAACGAAGTCGAGTGGTTGGGCTGCGAGGGATGCGAGCCACGGGGCGAGGCCGGGGTGGTCTGGTGACTGGTGGAGGGCCATGAGGCCTTCGATGCCGAAGACCGTATAATAGACGTCCGGTTTGCCGTCGCGGTCCGGCCATGCGCCCTCCGGGGATCTGGAGCGGTGGAGGAAGTCGGCGACGAGTGGGGTGGCTGAGTCGAGGAGGCGCGGGGCGAGGCGGGCCACCTGGAGCATTTCGGTCCGGAAGCTCATGGTGGGGTCAGCGGGAATGGCGGAGAGTGGCGATCCAGTGGTGGACGGTGGTGCGGAGCCTTGTGAATTCGCGGGCGGCACCTTCCGAGAAGTGGGGCTGGCGGTATCCGTGCTCGAAGACGACGATCCATGCGAACGTGGCGGCGGCGTAGAGCAGGGACCAGAGGAACCAGCGGCGGAGATGCATAGGGGGAGCGTCATCCCTGCACAGGGGCGGGGAGGCGTCCAGGGGAGAGCCTGTGTGCTGCGGTTGGCTGGCCGTTCAGGGATTGAACTGGATCCAGTCGAGGTTCATGAGCCCGCCCTTGCCTGGGTTTGAGAAGACAAGGAAGAGATCGTGTCTGCCATGGGGAGGGTTGGTTTTCGGGAGGGGAGTGGTGATTTCCTGCCATGATTCCCAGCCACTGGTGGTGGGGATGGGGATGGAGGCGACGAGCGGGCCGTCGGGTTTGTCCGCATGGATTTCGATGGTGCCGCCGGCCCCGCCGCTGGCTGTGCGGGTGGTGAAGGACGACGTCTGGTCGAGGCGGATGCCTTTCAGTTCGATCCACTGGCCGTGGTTGGTATCGCCGATGAAGTGGCCGCCGCTGGCGGAGCCCCCGGGGAGGGCCTGGGTTCCGTTTTTGGAGTGGCAGGCTTCTGCTTCCGTGCGGCGGTTGCGGAGGGTGATGGTGGCGTGGTGTGTGAGGGGGCTGGCTGGGGACTGTCCGGCGTCGGTGAAAGTGGCTTCGAGGGTGATGGCGCGGGCCGAGGCTGCGGTTGCCGGGAGTTCCAGGGATCCGCTGAGACCGCGCTGGAGGATGGGTTTTTCCGAGTCTGGCTGGAGGGAGAAGACCCATGAGACCATGGCGGCGATCTGCTCACGGGAGTGGTGGCCATGGGGGAGCATGGGGACGGGGCCCCAGACGCCCGAGGAGCCTTTCTGGACGCGGTCGATACTGGCATTGAGGGCGTCCTGCTGGCCGCGGTAGCGGTTGGCGATTTCGAGGAAGGCGGGGCCGACGATGCGGTGTTCCGGGGCGTGGCAATTGAAGCAGTCCGCGCTTTTCATGAGGGTGAGGCCCGGGGCTTCTGGGCCGCCGCGGTCCGGGGTTGCGCTCAGGAGGAGGCGAGGGGCGAAGGAATCCGGAGCGTCCTTCGAATTCCCCTCTTCCGCGTCGTGGATGGTGGCCGACCATGTGATTGGCTGGTCAGGTGCGAAGAAATCGCCATCTGCGGGGGAAGTCAGGGCGACGGCGGGTGGGGAATTTCCGGCGACGATGGAAGTGCGGGCCGTGGCGGTGGCTCCGTTGGGGTCGGTTACGATGAGTTCGATGACGTGGTCGCCTGCGGTGGTGATGTCGAGTGACGGGTTGGGTTCTGTGGAGAATGGTTTGCCATTGAGCGACCATGCGTAGGCGAGGGCATCGGCGGAGCTGTCTGGGTCGGTGCTGCCTTCGCTGGAGAGGTTGACCTTGAGGGGGAGGGGTCCGTGGGGAGGGGAGGCCTTGGCGGTGGCGGTGGGCGGGAGGTTGCCGTGGGTGAACGAGATGCGGAGGAGGCGGGCGTCGGCATTGGCTCCCCATGTTTCGCCGTAGTCGATGCAGTAGAGTTGGCCGTCCGGTCCGAACTGGGCATCGAGCATGCGTTTGATGGGGATGGCGGGGGTGAATGGTTCGATCGCGGCGAGGTTGCTGTCCTTGTCGAGCCGGGCCCAGCGGATGATGCGGCGTTCCCAGTCCCACCAGAGCAGGCAATTGTCGAAGAAGGCGGGGAAGCCGCCGGACTGTTCGAATTCCGGGCGGAAGTGGAAGACGGGGCCGGCGCAGGCCGAGCGGCCGCCCTGGCCGACTTCCGGGAATTGTTCCGAGGCACCGTAGGGGTAGTAGATGAAGGCTGGGACGGCGGGAGGGAGGTCCTTGGCTCCCGTGTTGCCCGGGGCGTCGTTGCGTGGCTTGAGCGGGTCGAATCTCGGTCCCGTTTTCCGGGTGGTGTAATCGTAATCGGCGTAGGCGAAGTTATTTCCGATGAAGTATGGCCAGCCGTGATTGCCGGCCTTGCGGGCCTGATTGATTTCGTCGTAGCCGCGTGGTCCGCGTGGTCCGTCGCCGCCGGCGTCCGGGCCGACTTCGCCCCAGTAGACGTGGCCGGTGGCCTGATCGACACTCATGCGCCATGGATTGCGGCATCCCATGCAGTAGATTTCCGGTCTGGTTCCGGGGGTGCCGGGGGGGAAGAGATTGCCTGCCGGGATTTCGCAGGAGCCATCGGGCCGGGGTTTGATGCGGAGGATTTTTCCGCGGAGGTCATTGGGATTGGCGGAGGATTTCTGAGCATCCCATGGTTCCTTGTCCGGGCGTTCGTCGATGGGGGCGAAGCCTTCCGAGTCGCCGTGCGGGTGGGTATTGTCGCCTGTGGAGATGAAGAGGCAGCCATCCGGTCCGAATTCGACGCTGCCGGCGTGGTGGCAGCATTCGCGCCGCTGGGTGGAGAACGAGAGGACGACCTTTTCCGAGGCGAGGTCGAGGGAATCGCCCTGCATGGTGAAGCGGCTGAGGCGCTGGCCGGGTTCCTCCTTTGGTGAATAGAAGATATAGATCCACTGATTGCTGGCGAACTGGGGATCGAGGGCGAAGCCGAGGAGGCCGTTTTCCTGTTCCGTGAAGGCTGGGATGGTGGCGGACTCGGTGACTGTGCGGGTATCCGGTTTCCAGATGCGGAGTCGTCCGGCGAGTTCGATGAAGAAGATGCGGCCGTCGGGGGCGCGTTCCAGTTCCATGGGCTGGGCCATGCCCGTGGCGAGGACTTCGGCCTGCCAGCGGGAATGCGGCGGGGGATTGGCCGCGGGAGCGGAGGCAGCGAGGGTGGTGAGGAAAGCGAAGGCGGAGGCGGACAGGCGCATGGGCCGGATACGGCAGGGATGGCGCGTGCTGTCAGTGGCTTTTGCGGGAGGCTCTTTAGGAGCCTGTTGAAAAACCGGGCCCGGCAGCGGAGCCGGAGTCCATGGTGGTTGGATGAGCGGCTGCGTGAGCGGCTGCGCTGTGGGTTTGGGGGAGGGATCCCCTGCGGGCGGCGGGCCCTCTTCCACAAGGCTTCGTTGCGCCGCAGTCGAAGGTCTCAGTCAGCGATGACGCGCGGGGCTGGGGGGAGGGCGTCGAGGAAGGTGCGGCCGTAGACTTTGGTGAGGACGCGGGGGTCGAGGATGACGGCGATGCCGTGGTCGCGTTTGGTGCGGATGAGGCGTCCGATGCCCTGGCGGAGTTTGAGGACAGCTTCCGGGACGCTGTATTCGGTGAACGGGTTGCCGCCGCGGTCTTCGATGTGTTCGATGCGGGCGGCGGTGAGCGGGTGATCCGGGACGGCGAAGGGGAGCCGGGTGATGATGACATTGCTGAGGCTTTCGCCGGGGACATCGACGCCGGTCCAGAAGCTTTCCGTGCCGAAGAGGACGCTGCTGATGTCTTCCTTGAAATCGGCAAGCATCTGGTGGCGTGGGCGGCCCTTGCCCTGGACGAGGAGGTTCCAGCCCATCTGCTGGAACCAGCGTTCCATGCGTGCGGCGATGGATTCCATGAGTTTGTAGCTCGTGAAGAGGACGAAGGCGCGGCCCTGCGAGAGCGAGATGAAGTGGCGGATCCATTCCTCGAGGGCGGCCTCGTAGCCTGGGTGGTTGGGATCCGGTATGGAGCGGACGAGGTGGAGGGTCATCTGCTGTTCCCAGTCGAACGGGCTGCCGAGTTCGACTGCGCGGATTTTCTCCGCTCCGCAGCGGCGGCGGAAGTAGCGCAGGCCGGGTTCACCGGCTCCCATGGTGGCGCTGGTGAGGATGCAGGTTTTGCCGCCTGAGAAGAAGAGATTGCGGAGGAGGGGAGCGACATCGACCGGGGCGGCGTGGAGGCTGAGGTTGCGGTCATCGATGCCTGAGCGTTCCACCCAGTAGACTGAGCCATCGCGGGCGTGGCCGAGGAATTCCTCGAGGGCGGCGCGGGTTTCGATGAGGCGGCGGCCCATTTCCGTGAGTTCCGTGACCGTGCTGTCCGGGGCTTCCTTGTCGTCCGAGAGCGTCCGGATTTCCGAGATGACGTCCATGAGGGCGGCATTGAGGGTATTTTCGACGAGGCCGGGGCGGCGCACGCGGAATTCCCGGCCGGCCGGGGCGAAATGGGCCGCTGATCTTACCGAAGTAAAGAATCCATCGACCTGTTCGAGGAGCGAGGCGGTGGCGCGGACGCCGTCGGCTGAGGCAGCGAGGGCGAAGAGGCCCTTCTGGGATCGGGGATTGTAGAGCCGCTGGAGGTCGAACTTGAGACCACCCTGGGAAATGTGCAGACCGAGCTGGCGGGCTGCGGTATTTTCCAGCGTGTGGGCTTCGTCCATGATGACGAAGTCGTTGGGAAAGAGGAAGCCCTGGCCTTCGGCTCCCATGTCGTCCTGACTGGAGAGAAGGGTAAAGAAGAGAGTGTGGTTGAGCACGACCATGTCGGCGGCGGCGGCGGCGCGCCGGGCATTCTGGTAGGCGCAGCGGCTGTCTGGTCCGCAGGATCTGGGGGAACAGGCGTGGGGTTCGCTGCAGACCTGGGCCCAGACACTGGGGGAAGGTGAGAACGGAAGGTCTGAGAGGGTGCCGTCTTCCGATTCCTGGTGCCATTTCCAGAGCGCGCGGAGTTCGTCGTGTTCGGCGGTCGTGAAGAGGTCGGTGACGCTGCGCATGGCGCGGCTGAGTCGCTGTGGGCAGAGGTAATTGGCGCGGCCTTTGAGGAGGACGGCGGAGAAGGGAATGCCGAGGATTTTCCGGACGATGGGAATGTCCTTGGCGACGAGTTGTTCCTGGAGATTGATGGTGTGGGTGGAGACGACCGCCTTGCGTTGTTCGCGGAGGGCGAAGGAGGCGGCTGGGATGAGGTAGGCGAGGGATTTGCCGACCCCGGTACCGGCTTCGATGATGACCGGGCGTTGTTTTTCGAGGGCCTGGCCGACTTCGACGGCCATGCGCTGCTGGGCTTCGCGGTATTCGAAGTCGGGCGACTGGGAGAGGAGGCCATCGGGAGCGAAGGCCTTGTGCATTTCGAGGGCGAGACCCGAGAGTTCGTCCGGCGATGGCATGGGGGCCGAGCGCGGAATGCTCCGCACGATGCCGTCATCGTCCGTGGATTCGTCGGGGAGCCGGTTCATGACGGGGGTCGGGCTGGCTGGGGTTCGGGAGGGCGGTGGCGTGAGGTTAATCCGATCCGCGGAGGATGGCGAGCGGAGGGTGGCTGGCGATGCCGCGGCTGAGGAACATGCCGAGGGCGGCGGTGAGGGCGGCCACGATGAGGATGGCCCATGCGAGTGGCCAGAGGAGGGTGTGGAAAGGAACCTTGAAGACGTAGGTGGCGAGGAGCCATGCGTAGGCGGCGGCCAGCACGGCACCTGTGAGGGCTGCGGTGAAGCCGAGGATTACATATTCCGAAACCAGGATGCTGCGGATCTGCTGGCGGGAAGCCCCGAGTGTGCGGAGCGTGACACTTTCCTCGAGGCGGTCGCGTCGTCCCGCGAGGAGTATCGCGACAACGATGATGCAGCCGGTGAGGACTGTGAGGAGCGAGAGGGCACGGATCACCCAGATGCCGCGGTCGAGCAGGTTTTCGAGAATGGCCGTCATGGCCGCGACATCGAATACCGTGATGCCTGGAACGGCTGCGGTGAGGTCGCGCTGGAGGATGGCCGACTGCCGGGTGCCCGACGTGCGGGCCGCGAAGGCCCAGGTGTGGTCGAATCCTTCAAGGGCTCCTTCCGGAAAGATGACCGGGAAGCTGGCAAACATGTTTTCCCATGCGGCCGTGTGGGTGCGCTTGATGAGGCAGAGGATTTCGCGTTCGCCTGCACGGAATGTGATGGTTTGATCGCGTTTCAGTTTCAGTTGGCCGAGGAGACCTTCCTCGAGGGAGATGGGAATGGCGGAACCGGGAGGCGGGGGTGGGCTGGAGCCCATGAGTTCCTTGTTCCATGAGGCGCGGTAGACATTGGTGAGCGACCAACCGGAAGGGCGCTGATTGCGCTCCTTTTCCTGGATCTGGTCGAGCGTCTGGCCATTGAGGGCGGCGAGGCTGAGGAGGACGATGGGGGCCGAGCCATCGACGGTGGCACCGCTGGCCGTCATGAGGGCGATGGTTTTTTCGCGGGCATCCGGCGGGGCGTCGGTGGCGAAGAAGTTCGGTTTTCCGCGGAAGGCATTGCCATCGAAGAAGCCCGTGAGCAGGTGCTGGGCGAGGACTGTGACGAGGACGAGGGCCGAGCCGAGGCCGACGCTCATGAGGAAGAGGGTGGTCTGATTGCGTGGGCGGTGCAGGCCCGCGAGGCCTTGGCGGATGGCAAAGGGCCATGAGGGACGGACGGCGAGACGCACCAGTTTCATGAGGACGGTGCCCGTGGCTGCGAGGAGAGCGAGTCCGGCGGCGATGGCGACAGCGAAGCCGATGCCCACGCGCGGGGCGTCCGGCGGGCTGAGCTGGATAGCGAGCCAAGTCAGCGAGGCCGCCACTGCCGGGATGAGGATCCATGCGGCGGGGTCGCGCCATGGGGAAGCACCGCCGGTGATCTGGGCGCGGACGGCCGCCATGGCGGGAACGCGGCGGACGCGGAGGAGCGGCAGGAGAGCAAAGCAGACACAGAGCAGGAAACCGAAGCCGAGTGCCATGAAGATGGTCTGCGGGGCCAGTTTCGGGGTCACCGTGACCGGGAGGACGCTATTGAGGAAAGTGGGAATGGCCCATGCGGCGGCGAGGCCGAGGGTGACGCCGCCGAGCGATCCGGCGAGGCCGAGGCCAAGGCCCTGGATGAGATAGACTGCGAGGGCGCGGCTGGCGGTGCAGCCGAGGCAGCGGAGGGTGGCCACTGTCGGGATGCGTTCCGAGGCATGCACCTGCATGGCGCTGGCGATGCCAACGCCGCCGAGCACGAGGGCGATGAAGGCCATGAGGCTGAGAAAACTGTAGACGATTTCGAGGACGCGGCGTGCCGACTTCTTGCGTCCCTCCACGGTTTCCGTGCTGATGCCCTCCGAGCGCAGGGCCGAGCGGTGACGGGCCGCGAAATTCTTTTCCACGTCGTAGCCGTCCGGGAAGACGAGCCATGCGCGGTGGAATGTGAAACCTGAGGCGTCGCGCAGGCCCGTCTGGGGAGCGAGGCTGCGGGCGAAGAACAGTTCCGGGGCGAAGGCTCCCATGAGCGAGACCTGCGGGGGTGGGCGGAGGAACGAGCCGAGCAGCGGAAGTTCGAGCGAACCGATGCGGAGGCGGCGGCCGGTTTCGATTTCGAGCGATGCCATGAGGGCGGCATCGGCCACGAATCCTTCGCCCGCGAGGCAGCGCTGCCATGCGTCCGGGGGGTCGGTTACGGGCGTGCCATGGAATGGGTAATCCGGATCCGCGGCGCGTGCCTGGACGAGTCGGGCAGCCTTGGAATCGGCGACGCGGGCCATGGTGGTGTAGGCCACTTCGCGCTGGATGCGGGCACCGTCGGCTGCGAGGATCTCGTTGGCGCGATTGGAGAACGGACGTTTCGCGTGGACGTAGACATCGCCGCCGAGCATGCCGCGGGCTTCATTTTCGAGGGCGAGCAGGAGGCTGTCGCGCAGGGAGCCGATGGCGACGAGTGCGGCGATGCCGGCCATGATGGAAGCCGAGAAGAGGAGGAGGCGGCGCCGGGATTTCCGGCTGTCGCGCCATGCCATGCGCCAGCACCAGGGAGAGAAGAGAGAGAGGAAAACACGCATGGGTGGCGGAAGGGAAAGATATGGAAGATGGGCGGGGGCGGGGCGAGAGGCAAGGACAGGTGAGGGGGGCGGGGAAGTGAATGCGTGGGAAAAGCCGGCCGGGCGGCCGCGTAGGAGAGACGGTTCACGGAATGGCTGCGATGCGCATGACGATGTTTCTTCTGCCGATGGTGCTGCTGCTGGCAGCGGCCGGGGGAGCGTGTGGCGCAGAGAACTGGGCACGGCAGAAAGAGCGGCAGCCGTGGCTATGGGAAGCACCGCAGCGGCAGCAGGTTTCTGAGGGTCCCGGCCGCACCGAAATTGACCGCATGCTGCTGGCGAAACTGCGCGAAAAGCAGCTGGAGCCAGCGCCGCTGGTGGCTGCCGATGTGTGGCTGCGCCGGGTTTCGTTTGTGCTGACGGGGCTGCCGCCGGATGAAGCGGAGATGCGGGAATTGCGGGAACGTGATGACGTGGCTGCCCGCGCAGCCGTGGTCGACCGTCTCCTTGCGGGTCCGCATTTCGGCGAGCGCTGGGCGCGGCACTGGATGGATGTGATGAGGTATGCGGAATCGCGCGGGCATGAAGACGACTTTCTGATCGCGAATGCCTGGCAGTACCGGGACTATCTGATCCGTGCGTTCGAGGCCGATGTGCCCTATGACGTGTTCGTGCGGGAACATGTGGCCGGGGATCTGCTGGAGGCGCGGCGCGGACCCGGTGGCAGCAACGAATCCGTGCTGGGCACCGGCTGGGCCTTTCTGGGTGAAGAGATTCACAATCCCGTCGATCTGCGGCAGGACGAATGCGAGCGGATCGACAACAAGATCGATGTGCTCAGCAAAGCCTTTCTGGGGCTGACGGTGGCCTGTGCGCGCTGTCATGATCACAAGTTCGATCCGATTACGCAGCGCGACTATCATGCGCTCAGCGGACTCGTGCTGGGTTCCTCGTTCCGGCAGGTGAGGTTTGAAACCATGGAGCAGGAACGCGAAGTGGCCGGGAAACTTGCCGAGGTGCGGCGGCGGCATGCGCCCGCGGTGGGCCAGGCATACGGGGAAGTTCTGCGGGGGCTTGCCGATGCCCTGCGGACGGCTGCGGCGGTGCCTGCTGGCAGCGCCTTCGGGTCGTGGTGGCAGCGCGAGCGGGAAGCCGCCGCTGCGGAGATTTCCCATCCCCTGCATGCCGTCGCTCGCCTGCTTGCAGAGCCCGGGTTGAGCGAACCGGGTAAGTTTTCGGAAGCGCGGGAGCGGCATCGGCCCCGGGCGCAGAGCGATCTGCCGGCGGGAGGGGTTGTGGTGGCGGATTACCGCGGACCGGGCCGGACTCCATGGAAGGCCGATGGTCCTGCCATGATGGCGCTGGCCGCCGGTGAACCTCTGGCGGGATCGCCGGAGCGACCGTGGGCCGGTCTCGCTGTCAGTGGCATGGCATGGCGCGATGCCTTCTGGAATCCGCTGTCGTCCGCTCCGGGGACCGAGATGGATTCCGGTGAACTGGGAGCCGCGGGCCGGTCCGGGCGGACGCTGCGGTCGCCGAAGTTTGCGCTGCGCACCGGGAAACTGCACTACCTGATGCGCGGGAAACTGCAGGTGTATGCCGGAGTGGATGGTCATATCATGCTGACCGGAGGATTGCACAGCCGGCTGCGGGCCGAATTCGACACCGGGGCGGCATGGCGCTGGGTCACGCACGATCTTTCGCCGTATGCCGGGCACCGGGGGCACGTGGAATTCTCGCCGGCGGGCGATGGCGAGGCGATGCTGATGATGGTGGTCGATGCGGCGGAAGTTCCGGCGGTCACGGCAATGGTTCCGTGGTGGCCGGAGGCCGAGCCGTCCTCTCCGGAGGAAATGATGGAGATGTTAGGGAAGGCGGTGGGGGGAGTGGCGGACGCCCTTGCGGCGGGGCGCGCTGTGGCGGGGAAAGATCTTGGGCTGGCTGACTGGATAGTGCGGCAGGCGGGGGAGGCTGGTGGGGACATGGCGAAGGTGGTGGCGGCGGCGGCCGGGCAGTTCCGCGAGACGGTGGAACTTGCTTCCGGGGTCCGCTGGCAGAGTGCGCTCGCGGTTTCGTGGGCGGATCTGACGGGGACCGACGATCCTGTGCTGGACCGGGGGAAGCATCAGAAGCCCGGGGAGGCGGCCCTGC
This sequence comes from Verrucomicrobiota bacterium, assembly GCA_039795165.1. Classification (GTDB taxonomy): domain Bacteria; phylum Verrucomicrobiota; class Verrucomicrobiia; order Verrucomicrobiales; family V1-33; genus V1-33. Next base: position 13,790 of record JBDKER010000053.1, read on the forward strand.
GGGGACTGCCGGAAGTTTTCGGGACGCCGAGGATTGCCGTGGGGGAGAGCAGTGGCCGCGCCGAACTGGCGGCGCAGCTGACCGACCCCGCGAATCCCCTTGTGGCGCGCGTCATGGTGAACCGGCTCTGGCATCATGTTTTCGGTCGCGGCCTTGTGCCGACCGTCGACAATTTCGGCTGGTTGGGCGAGCGGGCGACTCATCCCGAGGTTCTCGATCACCTTGCGTGGCAGTTTGTACGGGAAGATGGATGGTCCGTGAAGAAGATGCTGCGGCGGCTTGTGCTGACGGATGCCTTTGCGCGGAGTTCCCGGCCTGCCAATGATGCCACGGCGGCGGTGGATCCCGTCAATGTGTGGCTGCACCGGATGCCCGTGCGGAGGCTGGAAGCCGAAGCCATCCGGGATGCCATGCTGGTGGTATCCGGCCGGTTCAATCCGCAGCGTGGCGGACCGCCTGTGCCGGTGCCCTTGAACGATTTCGTGGTCGGGCGGGGTCGTCCGGCTGCGAGCGGTCCGCTTGATGGGGATGGACGCCGCAGCATCTACACGGCTGTGCGGCGGAATTTTCTGCCGACCATGATGGTGGCCTTTGATTATCCGACGCCGTTTAGTTCGGTGGGGCGGCGCAATGTCACCAATGTGCCGGCGCAGGCCCTCGTCATGCTGAACGATCCCTTTGTGCGTGCGCAGGCCGGGCTCTGGGCCGGGCGGATGCTGGATGCCTTGCCGCAGGCGGGGGATGCCGAGCGGGTGACGTGGCTTTTCGAGACGGGCCTGCAGAGGACTCCGCGGGAACCTGAACTGGCGGCCGCCATGGCATCGCTTGCGGAAATGCGGGCACTGCAGGACGGCGATGAACGCGGGCAAGCCGCGTGGGTTGAGTTCTGCCACGGGATGATGGGCGCGGGCGAATTTATCTATCTGCAATGAAAGTGGAAATGAGATGGCATGGCTGGCCGATGGTGGCGTTGACCCTGATCTGTGCGGGTGTCCGCAGCACGGCAGAGGGCGAGGCGCCTGCCGCCATGAGGATCCTGCGGGCCAACTGCCTTGGCTGTCATAATGAATCCAAGCACAAGGGCGGGCTCATGCTGCACACGCGGGAAGCCATGATGAAGGGAGGCTCCGAGGGTGTGGCCGTGGTGGCAGGTCATCCCGAAGAAAGCCCTCTGGTGAACCTGCTGGCAGCGGAGGCCGATCCTCACATGCCACCGAAGAAGCAGCTCGCCGCGCAGGACATCGCAGTGCTCAGCGACTGGGTGCGGGCCGGGGCTCCATGGGATGCGGCTGCCCTCGAGGCCGGTACGGGAACGCTGCGTTCGGTCAACCCCGCGACGCTGCCCGGAGGATACCGTCCGGTCATGGCCATGGCGCTTTCGGCCGACGGCACAAGGCTGGCGGCTGGCTGGGGGAACGAAGTGCTCGTCTTTGCGGTGGGGGACGGTCCCCTTGAATTGCGGCACCGCGGGCAGGCTCATCCCGATCCCGTGCAGAGCCTAGCATGGTCCAGTGACGGACGGCAATTGCTCAGCGGAGCCTTCCGCAGGCTCGTGGTCTGGGGAACCGAACCATGGGGAGTGCAGCGGGAAATCCGCGATGGATTGAGCGACCGCATTGCGGCGGTCCGCATGCTGCCGGGCGGAAGTCAGGCTGTGCTGGCTGACGGTCTTGCCGGGGAACAGGGAACCGTGAGGGTCGTGGACACCGCCGATGGTTCCGTGCTGCGGTCGTGGAAGGCGCATGACGATTCCCTCTTTGCCCTCGACCTCGCGGACGGCGGAAAACTTGCCGTGACGGCGGGAGGCGACCGCATGGTGAAGTTTTGGGAAGTGGCCAGCGGGCGCGAAACCATGCGTATCGAAGCGCATGGCAGCCAGGTGCTCGGATTGGATCTCAATGACGATGGCACGCAGCTGGTGACGGGCGGAGCCGACCGCCAGCTCAAGGTCTGGGACGTCAAGACGAAGGAGAGTACCGTGACCCTGAGCGGGCGCGCCGCTGCGGTGAATGCCGTGCAGTGGATCGGTCCCACCGTGCTCACGGCGGGCGATGACGGAACGCTCGGGCGGCTCAGCGACCTCAAGGCGCATACGGGCGCGCAGAGTTCTGAAACGGGCAACGAGAAGCAACTTGGCAAGGCCGCGTCGCCGGTCTTCTGCACGGCTGCACTTCCCGATGGCCGCCGGATTTTCGCCGGCACCGCCGATGGCAGAATCCTCGGATGGAATGGCGATGGCAAGGAGACCGATTCGATCGACCCCGCGTCGCTCGGGTCGCCGTGACGGTGCGCTTGCATGGTCGGTCAGCAGGGGAATGAGGTGGTTCATGAATGACGATCAGAAGCAGCGGGCGCAGTCCATCCGCTTTGGTGCACGTGGCGACAAAGCGGCACTGGAGGCCGGGGCAGGCTTTGCGCCGAAGTTCGATGCCGACGGGCTCATCACGGCGGTGGCCGTCGATGCGGTCACAGGCACGGTTCTCATGGTGGCCTACATGAATGAGGAATCGCTGCGCCTGACGCTGGCCTGTGGCGAAGCCGTCTACTTCAGCCGGAGCCGTCAGCGGCTCTGGCACAAGGGCGAGGAAAGCGGACACGTGCAGAAGATTGTCGAGATTCTGACCGACTGTGATCAGGACGCCCTCGTGCTGCGGGTGGACCAGCGGGGACCGGGAGCCTGTCATACCGGGTACCGTTCGTGTTTCTACCGGGCGGTGGCAGTGGCGGGCGACGAGGTTGGTCTGCGGGTGGTGTATCCGGAGAAAGGGTACGATCCGGCGTCGGTCTACCGGAGCGGGAAGGCTGGCTGACCTGATTCTCCATTGCTGGCAGGGCATCGGTGCGTTCCGTACGGCATGAACGCCCGGATACCGATGGTGGCAGCCGCTGCGGCGGCGCTTCTTGTGCTTTGGCTGCTGTGGTCGGGGGATTCGGGGGGCGATCCAGCTTCTGTGCGCGCCGGTGCAGTTGCGGCGGAGGAAGCCGGATACGTGGGGCAGCCATGGCGGCGGCCAGGCGTGCTGGGTCGGTTGAGCGCAGAAGCCGTGGCGCTGCGGAACTGGGCAGTGTGCTATGGGGAGGCGGCGGAGCCCGCGAGGTCGGGCATGGTGGCGGAGGGGGTGCGTCTTGTGCAGGCGCATCGCCAGGTTCTTGCGAGGCTCATTCCACTGGATCCACGGCAGGCCCTTGCTGAGGCTCTGCCGGTGGTGCTGCGCCAGCACATGCCGGAAGAAGTGCTGCGATCCCTTGAAGAACGGGTCAGCGGAGAAGGCGGCTTCGGGGTGCTCTGTCAGGGTGGCGGGAGCGATGGCCGCAAGCCCCTGCGGAGAGTGGTAACGCTGGACGACGGGCGGGAATATGAAGCTCATGTCTACGGCCGGAGGTCGCAGCAGCGGACCATGGAACGGACTGTGTTCCATGGCATCGCCATCGATGGTCAACTCGCCCTCAGCCATGAACCCGTCCGCTGGATGGATGCCGGAGAACTGATTCCCGAAGCGGCGGCCCGTGGTGGGGAATATGAAGTGGCGGGGCAGATGGTGACGACGGGAGCGCGCCCGGTGGTTGTCTCGCGCGAGCATCCCGCAGTGGAAGTGGCAGGCCGCATCATTCCGCTCGCTGAGGGTGGTCATGCTGTGGCCATGGCCGAAGGAATCCTGGCGCGTGAAGGCACCGCAGGCGGTCCGGTTCCACCGTCCGGTCCGGTGTCCCGTTCATGGACCGAGGGAGTGCGGACCGTCCTTGTCATCCGCGCCTGCTTCCCGGACCAGCCGCAGGATCCGCAGTCCGATCTCGGCATCTACGGGATGATGAAGAGCGTGAACGATTTCTTCATGGAATCGAGCCGCGGCCGCCTTGCCCTCGCGACGACTGTGTCTCCGCTCATCCAGTTGCCGAAGCCGGCTGCGTGGTATGCGGCCAATGATTCCGCGAGTGCGCTCAAGCTGCTTGCCGATGCGCGGGCGGCGGCAGCAGCCGCCGGCTTCGACTGGAAGCATTACGATCTGGAGGTGGTCCGCTACGAGGGGGCCTCGGGGGGATTCAATGGACAGGCATACATCGGCAGCCGTGGTTGCTGGCTCAAGCAATCAAATGTGATGATTGCAGCTCATGAACTGAGTCACAATCTCGGTCTCTGGCATGCCAACTTCTGGTTCACGGGTGGCGAGAGTGTGGCGGGATCCGGGAGCAATGAAGAATACGGACACGTCTTCGAAACCATGGGAAACGTGGATCAGCCCTATCCGTTTGCGGCTCCGCACCTTGCCATGTTGCAGTGGCTCCCCGGTCCGCTGGTGGCCGGTGCCGGGGGAAGCGGTGCCTTCCGCATTCATGCAATTGATTCCCCCGGTTTTCCTGATCCTGGGCTGGCGTATGCTCTCAAGTTCCGCAAAGATCCCGCCCGTGATTACTGGCTGGAATTCCGGCAGCCGAAGTCGCGCTATCCGGCATCATTCAGTGATGGGGCCATGGTGTCATGGGGTCCGTGGGGTGATTTCTACAATGCCACAACGGCATGGGGTTCGAATGGCGGGGCGCAGATGCTCGACATGACGCCGGGTAGTCCCGATGGGAAGAACGACAGCGTGCTGCTGCCCGGCCGGACGTGGGCTGATGAGGATGCCGGGCTGACGGTGACTGTGCTGGGCAAGGGGCGTACGGTTCCGGAATCCCTCGATGTAGTAGTGCAGCGTGGTCCGTTCGATGGAAACAGTGAGCCGGTGGTGCGGATTGAATCGGCTGGTCCGACCGTGGCCGTGGGCGCGGCAGCGGTATTCCGGGCAGTGGCATCCGACCCCGACGGAGATCCTCTGGTCTATGCATGGGATTTTGGAAACGGAGCCTACGGACCGAACCAGGCGGAAGTCAGCCGCACGTGGCCGACGGCCGGGCGCTTCAGTGTGCGCTGCACGGTAAGTGACATGAAGGGCGGAGCGGCTTCTGCCGTGGTGCCGGTGACGGTTGGGGCGACCGCCGAACTTGTGGTGAGCGGGGCGGTGCGTGGGCCATCGGGTGAACCACTGCGCGGCATCAGGGTGAGTGGCTCGCAGACCGGCAGTCCGACGAGGATGACGGAAAGCGACAGCGAGGGAAGGTACTGGCTGAGCGGGTTAGTGGCCGGGGCGGTGACGGTGAGGGCAATCGATCCGCTCTGGAGCTTCACGGCTTCATCGGGGATGCCGGTTACTTTGTCCGGTGATGTGGCGGCGCTTGATTTCGCAGCGGTGCGGCGGCCTGCGCTTGAGGTGTCGCTGATATCCGGGGAATGCGGGGAAGGGGGGCCTGCCGGGGTGGTGCGGTTCACGCGGCGGCATATGCCCTTGAGTGGTCCTCTGGAATTCCGGATCTTCGCGGGTGGCAGTGCCGGGCCGGAGGATTACGATTTTCTGCCTGCGGAGGTCGCGGATGCCGGGAATCTGAAGTTCACGATTCCGTCCGGTCAGGAATTCCTCGATGTGCGGGTGCAGGCGGTAGACGATGCGGAAGCCGAGGGACCCGAGACGGTGGAACTGCATCTGCTGGATGGAGTGGGTTATGTCCCGCAGGGATTGGCCACTGCGACGGTGACGCTTGGCGACAACGACAGCGAACTGCCGCTGGTTTCGCTGAGGGTGGCGGGATACACGGCGGCGGAAGGTGGCGAAGCGGCGGGCATCGCAGTGCGGCGGACGGGATCGTTGGCCAGTGCCCTTGTGGTGAATCTTCAATGGCAGGGCAGTGCCGAAGAAGGCCGGGATTTCAGGGTCGAGCCCTCGCCTGTGGTGATTCCGGCTGGCGATGCGTCTGCCATGGTGCGCGTCCGTGCCATCCAGGACGACGAAGCCGAGGGCCTCGAGGACGTCGTGGTCAGCGTCGCTCCTTCCGCAAACTACCTGCGGTCCGCCACCGAGGGAGCCGCGGCCCTTGTGCTGCGCGACGATGATCTTCCCATGGTCAGTCTTACCGTGCCGGATGCGTCGGCGTCCGAGGCAGGCCGTGATCCCGGCATCTTCCTGATCAGCCGGAGTGGAAGCACGCGGCAGGCCTTGGAAATCGGCTATGCGCTTGGGGGATCGGGGATGCATGGTATTGACTATGCGGCCCTGTCCGGGAGCGTGACGATTCCGGCGGGGAGTGCGTCTGCGGTCGTGACGGTGGTGCCGGTGGATGATGCCATGGGTGAATTGGCTGATACCGTGGTGCTGCATCTGGTCAGTGCCCCGGGTTACGGAGTGGGAGGTGTGGCGACCGGAATCGTGACGATTGCCGACGACGATCTTCCGCGGATCGAGGTGGTCGTGCAGGATGGCTCCGTTGCAGAGAATGGAGATGCGGGAGTCTTCCGCCTCGTGGCGCGGGGCAGTGGCAGCGGCCACGTGGCCGTGAAATACGCGCTGAGCGGGACGGCTGTGGCGGGCGTCGATTACGCGGCACTGCCGGGCGTCATCAATGTTCCTGTGGGCGGGGCCGCTGAGTTGGTTGTGACGCCGCTTCAGGATGCGGAATCCGAAGACGGTGAAACCGTGATTCTGAATCTGCTGGAGGATCCGGCGTGGACCCTCGCGGTGGAACGCAGCGCGATGATCGAAATTGCCGATGATGAGAAGCCTGGTGTGGCGGTGCATGGCGAGTTTCCGGAAGTCAATGAAGAGGCTGGCTCGCTGCGTTTCTGGGTGCGTCGGCGGGCGTCCGCGTCGGTGCCTCTTACGGTTCCCCTTGTGTGGGGAGGCACCGCGGTGGCCGGACAGGATTACAGCGGGGCACCCGCCACAGCCACGATTCCCCCGGGTGCTGCGGGCGTCTGGGTGACGGTTTCCCTGACCAATGATACCGCGGCGGAAGGTGCGGAATCCCTCGTGCTCAGCGTCGGGCCGTCCGCCGACTGCGGCGTCTCCGGTGGTCCGGCTACCGTCTGGATTGTGGACAACGATGCTTCGTCGCTCGCGTCCTTTTCCTTCGCGCAACCGACCGCGGTCATTGCCGAATCCGGCGGAGTTGCCGAAGTCACCGTGCGTCTGAGCGCGGCCCTCCCGCGGGAGGCATCCGTAGGCTGCATCATCGAGGGCGGCTCGACGCATCCCGGGATTGATCATGGATTCACAGAGACCAGGCTGGTTTTCGCGGCTGGGGAACGGACGAAGACCATCACGATTCCCGTGCAGGACGACCGCTATGTGGAAGGCGATGAAGTGCTCGCATTGCGGTTGGTGAATGCGGCGGGTGCGCGGGTTTCGTCGAGTGCGGGAGTCTTCCGTCTGACTATTGCGGATGATGACGTGGCGGTGGCCGTGCCGTTTGTGCAGTTTGCGGCGGCGGATGCCACGGTGATTGAAGGATCGGCCGATGCCGGCATGGGATTGGTGCTGCTGAGTGCTCCGCAGCCTGCGCCTGTGCGGGTGAACTGGCGGGTCACCGGAGGAACGGCGGGTTTCCAGGATTACGCGCCGGGCAGCGGTGTCCTCGAATTCGCTCCCGGCGAGACCGTGAAGCAGATTCCGCTCGCTGTGCTGGATGATGCTCTCGTGGAATCATCCGAAACCGTCGTGCTGGCCCTCGAGGCTCCGTCGTCTCCCGTCGTGACTGGCTCCAGACTCGTGCACACGGTGACCATCCGAGACAATGATGACCGCATTGTAAGCGTGACGGCGGCAGGGCGCGCCGCCGAGAATGGATCGGCCGGAACGTTCGCCGTGAAGCGCCAGTCTGTCAGCGTGGCGCAGTCATTGACCGTAAACCTTGCCGTGAGCGGAACCGCGCATCCCGGGATTGATGTGACGGCGGTGCCGTCCTCCGTTACGATTCCGGCTGGTTCGGCTGAATTTGTCTTTTCCGTGGCCGGGCTTGATGACGTCCTTGTCGATCCGGATGAATTTGTGAGGGTGAGCGTGCTGCCATCGGCGAATTACGTGGTGGGTTCTGCGGTGTCGGCAGATCTTCCGGTGGACGACGACGAACGCGGTGTCTGGCTGCGCTGCAGTGATCCGCGGGGAGCCGAGCCAGGCAGGAATGTAGTGCTCACGCTGGAACGGACCGGTCCCTTGGACGCAGCCGTAACCGTGCCGCTGGTGGTCACGGGGACGGCGGTGGCGGGTGATGATTACGCCGCACTTCCTGCGGGCGTCGGTTTCGCTGCCGGGCAGCGCCATGCGGAAGTGGAGGTGCGGATTCTGAATGATGACGTGGCCGAGCCCCGTGAGGAACTGCTGGTGGCTCTCGGAACCGCGGATGGATTCGTGGCGGGATCCGATCGGGCCGTGCTCATTTCGATGGCCGACGATGACCTTCCGGAGCCACCGGCAGTGAAGATCGTGTCGCCGCGGGAAGACATTGTTCGTCTCGCCGAGGGAGCAGCGCTTCTGCTGGAAGCCGAGGTCGGGGGAACCTCCGTGGCGCATGCGCCGGTCCGCTGGAGTCTGGTCAGTGGTCCTGCCGCGGTGACCTTTGGCGACGCTGATGCTCCCGCTACGACCGTGCGGTTTGCCGCTCTGGGGATCTATGAGATCCGGGTCAGTACCGGGCAAGGATTGTTGGGCAGCGAAGACCGGCTCACGGTGGAAGTCGAGCAAAGTGCCTTCCGCCTCGACCGTGTGGGCACGGTACTGCCGAATCCATCTCTCGATGGCAGCGGCACTGACTGGCAGATGACGTCAGCCGGCGGAGGCATCAGTTCCGGTACTGCTGACAGCGGAGCCATGGCTTGGCGGCTCGTGCAGGGTGATTTCACGGTCATCGCGAAGTTGGGTTCGGTTGGCCCGCAGGGGCAAGCAGGGCCGAGTGCCCGCTGTGGGGTCATGGTGCGGAGCGGGATGGAGGCGGGAGCGCGGCATGTGTTTGCGAGTGCCACCCCGACGCGCCTGTCGCTCGTCTACCGCTATCGTGACGACGAGGCCGGGAATTCCGAGAGCATGGACTTTGCCGTGCCCGTACCCCGCTGGGTGCGCATCGAGCGTCAGGGGAACGTATTCATCACAGCTCACTCCGGCAATGGCTTGCATTGGTCGTATTACGGTCCGCTGCTCTATGTGGAAATGCCCGACGCGGTCCCCGTGGGGTTCGCGGTTACTTCCGGACTCACCGTTTCTTCCGTGACGGCATCCTTCACGGACGTTGCCATTCACCGCAGCGGCCGGACTGTGGCATGGCCCGATGCCGGACCAGCCTCGCTGACCGTGCCGGTCGGGGAACTGCTCCTCGGCGGCGTGGTCCATGGCGGCAGCAGCGGCATCTCCGTGCAGTGGTCCATGCTGTCGGGGCCGGCACCTGCCGAGTTCCGCGACGACAGCGGTGCGCTGACGACCGTGCTGCTTCCGGTCGCCGGGGAATACCGCCTGCGGCTCACAGTCAGCGACGGTGGCGTGCAGACGTTCGATGACATCGAGGTCAATGCTACGAGCCGGCTGGAGGCATGGCGTGCGGAAGCGTTCGGACCTGAGGCCGGCGATCCAGCGGTGGCTGGCGATGACGCCGATCCCGATGCGGATGGCTATGGAAATCTCGTGGAGTATCTGCTTGCCAGCGACCCGCGGAATCCCGCTGCCCGTCCGGAGCTCAGTCATGAAACTACCGATGGCGACCGATTGACCGTGCGCTGGGAGGAACGGGCTGACGCCATCGAAGTGGAGGCAGTCCCTGAATCCGGCGACGACCTTGTGGGCTGGACGGCTGCCGGCTTTGCGGTGCGCAGCGAACCCGGTGCACCGGGCATGGTGCGGCGCGTGGCGGAACTTGATGTGGCCGGTCGTCCTCGGGTGCTTGTGCAACTGCGGGTCAGGAAGCGCGGTGCCGGGCCGCAAACGCCGTGATCCGCTGCATGGCGGTTTCAAGGCTCGCTTCATCAGTCGCATAGCAGCAGCGGACAAAGCCTTCGCCGGCCTTGCCGAATGCCGTCCCCGGAACCACCGCCACCTTTTCCTCCTCGAGGAGTCGCGTGGCAAATTCCCGGCTGCTCAGTCCGGTGCTGCGGATGTCCGGGAAAACGTAGAAAGCGCCGCCCGGCTGGAAACAGGTCAGTCCAGCATCATTGAGCGCTGAAACCACCATATTGCGCCGGTGCCAGTACGCCTTGCGCATCGTTTCGACAGGTCCGGCTCCGTTTTCGAGTGCTTCGATGGCTGCAATCTGCGCCGTAATGGGGGCACACAGCATGGAATACTGGTGAATCTTCATCATGGCCTCCGTGAGTTCCGGAGGACTGCAGGCGTAGCCGAGCCGGAATCCCGTCATGGCAAAGGCCTTCGAAAACCCATGCATCAGAATCGTTCGTTCCTTCATCCCGGGCAGCGCCGCAATGCTGTGATGCTCACGATCGTCGTAGAGGAGTTCACTGTAGATCTCGTCCGTGATGACAATGAGATCGTGCTGCTTCGCCAGATCCGCGATGCCTTCCAGTTCATGCTTCGGCTGCACAGCCCCCGTCGGATTCGTGGGGAAGTTCAGCATGAGAATCTT
>JBDKER010000054.1:0-22203 GCA_039795165.1 Verrucomicrobiota bacterium
GCGCATGAGGACTGGGCTTGGGCGACTCAGTCTTCCGATCGCCAGAGCAGAGCCGAGGCTGGGGGAACCTGATCGGTTTCGAGAGTCCGTTTGCGGAGGCCGGTGAACGAAGGCCGGTTGGTCGAGTTGGAGACGAGATCGATGGCGGGGCGGAAGGGGGAATCCTTGGGGATCCCGGCTGCGAGGCGGTTGACGCAGAGAACGGCTTCCGGCCAGAGCGTGACCGTGCGCTGTATCAGTTCGGTGGTCTGGCGGGTGTCGCCGCGGTGAGCGGCCTGAAAGGAAGCGAGGAGAAGGTCGAGGGCCTCGGTTGCTCCGGTGGCTGGGGTGATCGGGGGGCCTTCGAAGGCGAGGCGGGCTGCGGCCACGGCAAGGTTCGACCGTGTAGGGGCGGCCCGCAGGGCGGTGGCGAGGATGGACTTTGCCGTGGGGTCGTCCGCAGCGGTGAACTCGCCTGACTGCAGGCGGCGGCTGCCGATTTCCGCGAGGGCGGCGGAGCGGATGGGTTCTTCCGATTCCGGGGCCTGCAGGGCTGTTTCCCATGCCAGCGGCCAGTTGCCGGTCAGGTAGTGAGCGGCGGCTTTTTCGGTGGCCGAGGCGGGAGGATCGGTGGTTTCCGAGAGGATCGGGCTGAGCAGTTGGTCGCGGAGGGTGGTTTCCTGGCGGGCGTGGGCAGCGATGGCGGCGAGCAGGGCTGCCTGATGGGAGGAAGCGGCCAGTTCCCTGAGTTTTGGAAGGTCGGCAGCGGTGTCGCCTGAAACCACGGCGAGCCATGCGGAGGTGAAGGGGTCTTCCTGCGGATGCTGGGCTCTGGCTGCGGCGATTTCCCTCCATTCCTCCTTCGAGAGCTGGTCGAAGAGGGCCCATGGGGCAAGGGTGGGGGCTGCGGGAATGGTTCCGGCGGCGGGACTGGAAGCAAAGCGCTTGAAGCGGGCGACGCCTTCCCGGTGCCAGCGGGCGGAATCGTCGCGCAACTGGAACTCCGAGGCGAGCAGAGCGAGGGTTTCGAGGGTGCGTGCTTCGCGGCCGAGATGGGCGGGGTCAGTTCCCGGGGACGCCATGCGGGCATGGATCATGGCGGCGCGGTAGTCCGGTTCTGGTGAAAGCAGGAAGGATGCGGCGGAGTCCGGGTTGACCGAGGCTTCGAATTCCGCGGAGCTGTCCGGCAGGATGAGCGGGAGCGAAGCGACGCTGAGAGCGACCAGCGCCGAGGGGGCCGCGAGGAGGATGCGGTCCCATGGGAGTTTGGATTTGGTGGTGGGATCTTTCACGCGGGCGGAATGAGGCCGTGCTGGCGGAGCTGGCCGATGAGTTGTGAATGGGCGTTGAGGAAGAGGCGGTGGAGAGCTTCGGAATTCTCTCTGGTGGCCCCTTCCGTGCCGGTCCAGAAGCATTGGACGCGGAAGGTGGTATTCATGTCCATGGAGTCGCGGAAGCGTTCCGAGAAAGTTCCGGTGAGGGCATTGTTTTCCACGAAATTTCCTTCGGCATCGACGGTGCTGACGATGAGGAGGCTGTGTTCGTCGGCGCGGCGCTGCAGTTCGCTGCGGACCGCGTCTCCGGGAAACGAAACGAGCGGAATGGGGGTACGGCTCACGCGTTCCCATCCGCTCCCGGCGTAGCAGATGGAGACATCGTGATAGCCATGGAATGGGTAATCGAGGGCGACGACGGCCATTTCATTGCCTCTGCGGAAGCGCCAGACGCGGCTGCGGACGCCGGAGGTTTCCACACTGGTCTGGGCGTTGGGCTCTTCCGGGACGACTTGCCATTCATCGAGCGAGCTGGGCAGGGAAAAGGCGTCGGGCTGGGGGAGATTCTCGAGGTTTTCGCTGGCGGCGAGGCCGCGGGAGGCGGCGGAGTGCATGAAGGGGAGGTTGCCGATTCCGAGGATGGCGGCGGTGGCGAGGGCTGGCAGCCATGCACGGTGCATGGCTGGCGGCTGGGCACTGGAGTGGGTGGCTGGCTGGGGGGTGTGATCGGGCGGGCGGCTGACCAGCTGGAGGAGGTTATCGAGGCTTACGATGAGGAACAGGCAGAGGGCGATGACGCAGAGTCCGACGAATTCGTGGGGGAAGGGGATTTTGAAGAGGTCGATTCCGGTGTGCTGGAGCAGGAGGCTGCCACCGGCGATGCGGGCGGTATTTCCGGCGAAGACGAAGACGAGGGAGAGGGGCAGGGTGATGGCGAGCCACCAGACGGGGCGGCGCATCCAGAGGTGGTAGAAGAAGGCGGCGGCGGCGACGGAGAGGGTGGAATTGATCCCGGCGCAGGCTTCCTCGACCATGATTTCGCGGACGGGCAGGTCGAGGATGTTGCCGTTGCGGATGTGGATGGTGTCCGCGGCATTGAGGATACGGCTGGACCATTCGACGGCCTGGGCGCGCAGCCAGCGTGTCAGTTCCTGTTCCATCCCGAAGGGGGGTGGAATGATGATGGCCAGCATGGTGAGGGCTGGGGCGTAGGCGCGCAGTCTGGGGAAGCCGCCGGTGGACCATGTATGGGCGAGGGCAGCGGTGAAGAAGGCGATCATGCCGACCCATGGGGAGCGGAGGGCGATGGAGGCGGCGGCGAGGATCAGGGGAGGGAGCCAGAGGGCAGCCTTCAGAAACGTGCTGATGGGTTGAGCGGACGGTCCGGGATCGTCTTCCGAGCGGGCGCGGATGGCGAGCAGGATGCCGCCGGCGATGGCGAGGGGGAAGAATTGGTATGGCTCGCGCATCCACAGATTCTTGAAGAAGCGTGCGAGGAGCGGGATCAGCAGGACCAGGCAGGCTGCCAGCGGCAGCCATGGAGCGGCGGGGTGGCTTCTTGTGGGTGCGGGAGGGGATGCGGCGGTAGCCATGCGTAATATCGGCGGTTGGCTTGGTCAGCGGGGTTCGTCTGGCCCGAAAGCGGGTCGGGGGATGTCACCGGCAGGGTCGGCCGGGGCGGGGATGGGATCGGCTGGCTGTGGTTCTCCGGAGGGCGGGGCGGGGCGAACTTCCGACAGGGTGGGTGCCGGGGCTGGTGCCGGGATGGGCGAGCGAGGGGTGATGGGGACCTGCGTGCTGAGGGGTCGGGCGCCGGGTTCGGCACTGTCTTCTGCGATGGCGAGGGCTCCGCGTGGGCCTGGGCGCATCCAGACAGCGCGGAGGACGCGGCCGGTTTTATTGGAAATCGAGATGGTGCCGAGGGCGACGCCGTCGCTTGTCCGCAGCGTGAGGTCCCAGATGGGATCGTCGCTGAATTCGCGGCAGCGGAGGCGGTAATCGATGAAGTCGAAACCGATGCGGGCGATGCCGGCTTCGCGGTCGGCGGCGCGGAAGGCGGCGCGGCTGTCGACGGTGACCTTGGTGAAGTCGAAGTATCCTTCCGGCGCGCGGGCCGGGTAGAAATCCTTCGAGGGTTTCGGGTCATCGACGCGGGGACCGCGGATGGAGAATTCCGAGAGTCTGGTTGGGCTGGCGGGGTCGTGGACGACGATGGTCCAGATGGCGGGGGTGGGGGCTCCGCGGGTTCCGCGGAGTTCGACCACCTGATTGAGTCTGGTGATGCCGGTGATGGCGCGGAAGGTGGAGACTGCCTCCATGGCGCTGGCGGCCTGCGGCGGGCCTGGCGCTGGGAGGGGAGCGGGGGCTGGCTCCAGCGCGGCTGGAAGTTCCGGTGGAGGGAACTGGGCAGCGAGTGGTGCGGTGGCCGTGGCGAGTGTGGCGATCAGGATTCGGGAGAGCTTCATGGAAGGGGACCTTGGAGTGAGCGGCCGTCTGGGGTCAGGTCGATTCGTGGCTGAAGGCGTCGGTGACGCCCCAGTGATTGACTTGGCTGAGGCTGAATCCGGCGATGATTTCGGTCTGGCCGTTGCTGGCGCGGAGGAAGAGAATGGCACCGTCCCGGCATTCGACGGAGTCGGCCGTGACCCACATGAGTTTCCCGTTATTGAGTTTAATGCCGAATCGCTTCATGGGTTGGCGCGGGCTGGGTTCCGCTGGTAAGACCGGCCGAGAACATGGTTCCGGTAGAAAGCCTTGTCAATGTGAGGGCGGGATGGTCTCCGGGGGGCTGACGAGGCGGCGGAGACCGGGGGCGGCGGCGAGCAGGGATTGGGTATAGGGATGCTGGGGATGCGACAGGATGGTGTCGGCGCTGCCGGATTCCACGAGTTGGCCCGACTGCATGACGGCGACGCGGTCGGCGAGAAAGCGGACAACGCCGAGGTCGTGGGAGATGAAGAGCATGGTGAGGTCGAGTTCCCGGCGCAGGTCGAGGAGGAGGTTGAGGATCTGGCTTTGGATGGAGACGTCTAGTGCGCTGACCGGTTCGTCCGCGAGGAGAAGCTTCGGCTGTGGGGCGAGGGCGCGGGCGATGGCGATGCGCTGGCGCTGGCCGCCGGAGAATTCGTGGGGATAGCGGGCGGCGGCTGAGTTGGGAAGGCCGACCCTGTCCATGAGGTTGGTGACTTCGGAGTGGAGGCTGGGTCCGCTGAGGGCGGGTCGTCTGGCGTGGATGGCTTCGGCGAGGGTGCTGAAGATGGTGAGCCGTGGGTTGAGGGAGGCGTAGGGGTCCTGGAAGACCATCTGGAAATCGAGGCGGGCGCGGCGCAGTTCTGCAGGCGACAGGGCTGACAGTTCGCGGTCATCCATGAGGATGCGCCCTGAGGTGATGGGCTGGAGCTGCATGATGGCGCGGCTCAGGGTGGTCTTGCCGCAGCCGGATTCGCCGACGAGTCCGAGGATTTCGCTGCGGGCGATGGTGAGGGAGACACCGTCGACGGCGCGGAAGGGAGGGGAAGCGGGAGCGAAGAGACCGCGGTGGCCCGGGAAGTGGACGTGGACGTTGTCGAGTTGCAGGAGAGGCGTCATGCGGCCCCCCTTTCGAGGCAGCCCGGGCAATTCTGGACGAGGTGGCCTGGGGCGATTTCGATCAGTTCCGGGTCGCGGTCTGTGAGGCAGAGGTGACCGCTGCGGGCATTGCGGGGCCGGAAGGCGCAGCCGGAGGTGAGGCGTGCGAGGTCTGGCGGGGTGCCCGGGATGGTGTGGAGAACGGAGCCCTTGGGCTGGAGGGCTGGGACGCTGCGCATGAGGGCGCGGGTGTAGGCGTGGCGGGGTGACTGGAAGAGGGCATGCACCGGGGCGGATTCGACGATGCGGCCGGCGTACATGACGTGGACGTGGTCGCAGGTTTCGGAAACGACGGCGAGGTCGTGGGTCACGAGGATGACGGCGGTTCCGAGGGCGCGCTGGCGTTCGCGGATGAGGTCGAGCACCTGTTTCTGGATGGTGACGTCGAGGGCGGTGGTGGGTTCGTCTGCGATGAGGAGTTCAGGTTTTGTGATGAGGGCCATGGCGATCATGACGCGCTGGCGCATGCCGCCGGAGAATTCGTGAGGGTACTGACGGAGGCGTTCCTCCGGGTTGCGGATGCCGACTGAGGCGAGGGCTTCGATGGCGCGGGGTTCGGCCGCGCGGCGGCTGAGGCCTTCATGGATCTGGAGGGGTTCGGCCAGCTGGGATCCGATGCGCAGGCAGGGATTCAGCGATGTCATGGGGTCCTGGAAGATCATGCTGATGCGGCGTCCGCGGATCCTGCGGAGTTCCTTTTCCGTGAGCTGGAGGAGGTCGTGACCGCCGAAGCGGGCGGAGCCTGACTCGATGCGGGCGGGCGGGGAGGGGAGCAGGCCGAGGAGGGCGAAGCAGGTTACGGATTTGCCCGAGCCCGATTCGCCGACGATGCCGACGGTGGATCCTTTGGGCACGGAGAGGGAGACGCCTGACACGGCGCGGACGATGCCGTTCCGGGTGTGGAACGAGACGCGGAGGTTGCTGACGTCGAGGATGGGCATGGGGCCGTGTCCGGTGGGGCCGGGAAGCTGCTGATGCCACCGGGAAGGGTTGGTTGCCACCGGAATTGCAGGGCAGAGACGACGGGGCAGGGGATGGGGGGAATTTCTCCTGTCCGGAAAGATCGTGCTTTCTTCGGGCGCGGTGCCGGGCACAATCCCCCGCAGCGGCGGTGGTTTCCCAGGGAAGCCTGCCGCCGGAACCTTCAATCCATTCCCCTGATTCTCATGAAACCGATGCTCTGTCTGACTTCGCTGCTGGCCATTCCGGTGCTGGTGAGCGCCCAGGAATCGCCCGTGGTGCCGGTGTGGCCTCACGAGGCCAGTGATCTGAAGCCTGATCCCAAGGTGGTGTTCGGGCGGCTGCCCAACGGTTTGCGTTATCAGATCCTGCCGCATGCGGAACCTCCGAAGCGGGTGAGTCTGCGTCTGCATCTGGAGGCGGGGTCGCTCATGGAAGAAGACGATCAGCAGGGACTGGCGCACTTTCTTGAGCACATGGCCTTCAATGGCACGAAGAACTATCCGGCTGGGGAGATGGTGGAATTCTTCCAGCGGCTGGGGATGGCCTTCGGGGCGGATACCAATGCGCATACTTCCTTTGATGAGACCGTCTACAAGCTGGAGTTGCCCGATGGAAATGTGGATCTGATGAAGCGCGGCATGCTGTTTCTGAGGGACGTGGCTGATGGCATGATCATCGGGCCGCAGGAACTCGAGAAGGAGCGCGGCGTGATCATCAGCGAGAAGAAGGCGCGGGATTCCGTGGAATTCCGGAGTATGATTGAAGGATTCAAGTTCAGTCTGCCTGATTCGCTGGTGCCGCGGCGGCTGCCGATCGGGACTGAAGACGTCATTCTGAAGGCGCCGCGGCAGAGGTTCGTGGATTTCTACCGCCGCTGGTACCGACCGGAGCTCATGACGGTGATTGTGGCCGGCGACGTGCAGCCCGATGCATGGAAGGCCGCCATTGTCAGTCAGTTTTCCGATCTCAAGGCACCGGCGCTGCCGGTCAAGAAGCCCGATACTGGTCCCGTCCGGACCGGGCATGGACTGCAGGTGAAGCTGCATACGGAAAAGGAAGCCGGGCAGGTGACGATCGGCATCGACACGAACCGTCCGTCGCGGAAGCGGTCGGACAGCAAGGCGACGCGGCGCGAGAAAATGATCCGGAGTCTGGCCGATGCCATGCTGAACCGGCGGTTTGAGATCGGGGCGAAGAAGCCGGACGCGCCATTTCTGGCGGCTGAGTCCGGGCATGAGGATTGGATGCGGTATGTGGAGAGTGCCAGCGTGCAGGCACTGGCGAAGCCTGAGAACTGGGACCGTGCCCTCATGGCAGCCGAGCAGGAACTGCGGCGGGCCGTGCAGCATGGATTCACGAAGGCCGAGCTGGCGGAAGCCGCCGCCAACCTTGCCACGGCTGCGGAGAATGCCGCGCGTCAGGCTCCCACGCGGAAGTCGCGGGAACTGGCCGATGCGCTGTCGCGTTCCGTTTCCGAGCAGGAAGTTTTTCTGCATCCCGACGATGCGGCCGCATGGGTGCGGGCTGAACTTGCCACGGTGACCCCGGAACTCTGTCACGAGGCCCTGCGGCGCGACTGGGCGACCGACGACATCCGGATTTTCATCACGGGGAATCTTCAGCTCGAGAATGCGCCGAAGCAGATCACAGAAACATGGAATACGAGCCGGGTGAAGGAAGTGGCCGCGCCCGAGGAATCGTCCGACGCGGCCTTTGCCTACACGGATTTCGGGGCTGCTGGCGAAGTGAAGGAACGGAAAGAAGTGGAGGATCTGGGCATCACGCAGCTGACCTTTGCCAATGGCGTGCGGCTCAATATCCGGAAGACCGATTTCAAGAAGGACGTGATCGAGCTGGCGGCTTCGTTCGGGGATGGACGGCTTACCTTGCCGAAGGACAAGCCCGGGCTGGCCTTGTTCACGAGGATGAATTTCGGGGCTGGTGGCCTGGAGAAGCACAGTATTGATGACCTGCAGCGGTTGCTGGCCGGCCGGACAGCCAGTGTGAACTTCAGCATCGGAGACGACAGCTTTGGATTCGCAGGGCGGACCAACCGGAGCGATCTGCTGCTCCAGTTCCAACTGCTCGCGGCGTCGCTATCCTCGCCCGGTTGGCGGCCCGATGGACTTAGTCAGTTCAAGGCGAGTCTGCCGGCCATCTACAATCAGGTCGAGCACACTCCCGAGGGAATCCTGCAGGCGAAGGTGGAGGCCTTCACGCATGGGGACGACTACCGCTTTGTCTTTCCGGCGCAGGAGGAACTGGCGGCGCGGACGATTGATGAGATGAAGGCGTGGGTTGGTCCGGCGCTGGCTTCCGGGTATCTGGAGATTGGTGTCGTGGGCGATCTCGATGTGGAGGAAGTGGTGCGGGCAGCGGCGGCCACGGTGGGTGCTCTGCCGGCGCGGACTGCGGAGCGGAGCGAGCATGCCGAGCTGCGCAAGGTGAGTTTCCCTGCGAAGGTTTCCGAAAAGGAATGGAAGTTCACCTCGAAGATTCCGAAGAGCAATGTCCTCGTGTTCTGGCCGACCACGGACCGACGGAGCGATGTGAAGCTTTCGCGGCAGCTTTCCCTGCTCGCGGAAGTCTTTTCCGACCGGGTCCGCAAGAAAGTCCGCGAGGAACTGGGCGACAGCTACAGTCCGGATGTTGCCAGCATGATGAGTGACACATGGGAAGGCTATGGCCAGATCATGGCCATGATGGTGGCCGATGGAAAGGATGCGGCCAAGCTCGGCGAGATCGCGAAGGAAATCGGCCGTGGCCTCGCTGCGAAGGGAGTGACGGCCGACGAACTCGACCGCGCCCGCAAGCCGATCCTGACCATGCTCGAGGAACAGCGGCGCAGCAATGCCTACTGGCTGGGTACGGTCGTGCTGCCTTCGCAGTCGCGGCCCGAGCGGCTCGACTGGGCCCGTTCCATGATGGACGACTTCAAGTCCGTGACGCTGGCGGAATTGAATGCGCTCGCGGCGAAGTATCTGGGGGCTGATGCGGTGGCTACCGTCGTCCGGGTGGTTGCCAGCGGCGGCGAAGCGGATAAGCCCGGCAAGTGAAACGTTCGCGCCTGCGGTCATGAAGCGCTGGCTGCCTTCGTTGGTTCTGTGGCTTTCGGTGGCTCTGCTGCCCGCGGGGCCGCCGAACGTCCTCTTTCTGGCCGCGGACGACCTGAATGACTGGCTGGGATGCCTCGGCGGGCATCCTCAGGTGAAGACGCCGCACCTCGATGCGCTCGCGGCGCGAGGGGTGTCTTTCCGCAATGCGCATTGCCAGTCGCCGCTCTGTAATCCGTCGCGCACCAGTGTTCTGCTGGGGCTGCGGCCATCCGGCAGCGGGATCCATGGACTCCAGCCCGGAGCAAGGAAAGTACCCGCCCTGAAGGATCGGCTGAGCCTGCCTCAGATGTTCCGGAAGGCCGGTTACCACACGTTCAGCTGCGGAAAGATCTGGCATGACGGAGCACTCGACCGCCGGGAAATGGCCGGGGAATTCGATGTCGTCGGTCCGGCTCCCGGCATGCCGCGGTCCCCGCAGCGGATTTCGAAGTATCCATCGCCCATGGCTGTGATGGACTGGGGACCATTTCCGGCGACCGATGAGGAAAATGCCGATGCGAAGATTGCGGCCGCCGCCGTGGAGGCGCTGCGTACGGCTCCGGCGGACCGTCCCTTTTTCATCGCCTGCGGCTTCCGGCTTCCCCACGTGCCCTGCTTTGCTCCGCAGAAATGGTTCGATCTCTACCCGGAGGAATCGCTCCAGATGCCTCCCGTGCACGAAGACGACCGGGCCGACACTCCGCCGTTCTCATGGTTTCTGCACTGGAAGCTCCCTGAGCCACGGCTGGCTCCGCTGCGCCGTTACGGAGAATGGCGACCGCTCGTGCGGGCGTACCTCGCTTCCGTAAGCGCCATGGATGCGATGGCCGGAAGAGTCCTTGACGCCCTCGAAGCCACTGGCCGCTCGCGCGAGACCATTGTTGTCTTCTGGAGCGATCACGGCTGGCACCTCGGCGAAAAGCTCATCACTGGCAAGAATTCGCTCTGGGAACGCTCCACGAAAGTTCCCCTCCTCATGGCCGGGCCGGGCATCGTGGAAAAGGCACGGTGCGATCAGCCGGCCGAACTCCTCGATATCTACCCGACACTCGCCGACCTTTGCGGACTGACGCCGCCGGACGGACTCGAGGGCATTTCCCTGCGGCCGCAGTTGACCGATCCGGAATCGCCGCGGGCCCGTCCGGCCATCACCACGCACAACCAGGGCAATCACAGCGTGCGGGACCGCCATTGGCGGTACATCCACTACGCCGACGGCAGCGAGGAACTCTATGACCTGCGCAGCGACCCGCACGAGTGGACGAATCTGGCAGGCCGACCCGAAACTGATGCCAAACGCCGGGAACTCGCGGCCCTGCTGCCGCGTCCGGACGTCCCCGCGGTGCCCGGCAGCGCGCAGCGCATTCTGCAGCGACTCGGAGAAACCGACCGATGGAAATGGGAAGGCTCGGAAATTGTGCCCGGCAGCCCCATTCCCGGAATGGATGACTGAACGGGAAATCCCTTCCGCTTCCGCTGGACAGCCCCGCCTGCATAATCAATCAGTCTGAATGATCGTGCGTCCCTTACAAGCCGCTGCCGCCCTCCTCACGTCCGTTCTGTGCCTTGCGCTCGCGGCCTGCAAGTCGACCAGGAAGGGCGACGAAATCGTGGATTATACTTCGCCGGACACCGGGCTCTCGCCAGCCGAGTATCCGTTCGATGCCGACGGCAATTACCGGGAAGACTGGGCCTCGGGCGGAACGGCCCGCGATGTCGCCAGCAATACGGTGGAAGACCTCTACAGCGATCCCGTGAAGACCGAGGAGAAACCGAAGCGTTCCACCGGAACCGCCGCCGCCGTGACCGGAGCCAGCGCCGGCACCGTCGCCGCGGTAGCCCCAAAGCCCAAAACAACGACCACTTCGTCCACCACGACCACTTCGTCCGCGCGGTCCTCTGCTTCGGCTCAGCCGAAGGTGACCTCGTCATCCAGTTCGCGCTCGCGTCCGTCTTCTTCGTCGTCCCGTTCCGGAACGTCCAGCAAACCAAAGACGAGCACGGCAAAGACGAGCACCAAGGCGAAACCGAAGCCGAAACCCGTCGCGAAGGCCAAGCCGAAGCCGAAGCCCGCTCCTCCGAAGCCGAAACCGACCTATGTGAAGGTGCAGAAGGGCGATACCCTGTCATCGATTTCACGGCGGACCGGAGTTCCCGTTTCCTCGTTGAAGTCCTACAATGGCATGAAGTCGGACTTCCTGCGTACCGGGCAGACGCTTACGGTTCCGCCGCGCAAGCGCTGACCGATGGCACATTCTGCTTTCCCGTGCGCCCCGTGGCCGTTATGACCACGGGGCGCATTTTATTCTACTGATGACTGCATGAACTGGAAGCTCACTGCCGACCTGATCGTAATCGGGGCGTACTTCGCCGCCATTCTGGGAATTGGATTCTATTTCAGCCGGCGGAACCGGGATGTCAGCGAGTTCACGCTGGGCGGCCGCTCGATTCCATGGTGGGCCGTGCTGGCTTCGATTCTGGCGTCGGAGATCAGTGCCGGCACATTTTTTGGGACACCCGGGGAAGGCTTTCACCTGCGCAACTTCACCTATGCCCAGATGCTCATCGGCTACATTCTGGCGAGGTTTGTGGTGAGCGGCGTCTTTATTCCCGCCTTCTACCGGCACAATGTCGTCAGCATCTACGAATTCCTTGAAACGAGGTTCGGGCCAAGCACGCGCCGGGTCGCCAGCGCCGTCTTCCTGCTCACGCGCGCTCTGGCGAGTGGCTCCCGGCTGTGGGTGCCGACCGTCCTGCTTGTGATCCTGTGGAATCTCATGCACCCGGGCGAACCACTGGGCGCATGGGATCAGTTCTGGATCTCTGGAGCGGCTCTCGTGGTGGTCAGTCTGCTCACCGCCCTCTACACAGCCATCGGGGGCATCAAGGCGGTCATCTGGACGGATGTCATTCAGATTGCCGTGCTCTTTGGCGCACTCGGCTTTTCTCTGTGGTATCTGCTGGGACACATTCCGGGGGGCTGGAGCGGGGCTGCCCAGTACCTCACGGCCCCCACCGACCTGCAGTTCCTGCGGATCCATGGCGACAGTGTCGAAAAGGCCATCGCCGCCGCGCAGACCGCCGGTCAGCCTCCGCCTTCCTTCTCACTCTGGCAGCAGATCCGCAGCATCCTCGAAAGCGAATACACCATCTGGGCCGCCGTTCTCGGCAGCATGTTCACCACCATGGCCACCCATGGCACGGATCAGGACATGGTGCAGCGCATGCTCACCGCGAAGAACCGCAAGGAGAGTGCGCGCGCCACCATTCTCTCCGGAGTCGCCGATTTTCCCGTGGTCTTCGCCGTCCTTGCCATTGGGATCCTTCTCTCGGTCTACTATCAGCATGTGGTCACCGACCCCCTGCTGCCGCGCAATGCGAAGGGCGAGCCAGAAAGCAGTCAGATCTTTCCGCACTTTGTGCTCACCGTGATGCCGGGCGGCCTCCGCGGACTGGTCATTGCCGGTGTTCTTGCCACCACCATGGGATCGCTGGGCACCGCACTCAATTCGCTCGCCACGAGCTACTGCCGCGACTTCCATTTCCGCTGGTTCCGCACGCCCGACGACGACCTTGCGAGGGTTTCCGTGATCCGCTGGGCAACCGTTGTTTTCGCGCTCATCCTCATCGGGATTGGCCTGCTGACGGCCTTCATCAAGGCGCACAATCCCGACCTGCGCATCATTCCGATCATCCTGGGAAGCTTCGGCTATACCTACGGATCGCTGCTGGGTGTCTTCATGGTGGGACTCTTCACGAAGACGCGGGGAAGCGAGCGCGGGAACCTGCTGGCCATGCTCGCGGGATTCCTCGTGGTTGCCGTGATGAGCAATCTTCACACCGGACTGTACCGGATGATCGTGCCGGAGGGAGCCGACCTGCGCCCGGCATGGCTGCCGGAACTGAAGTTCACATGGCGCATTCTCTGCGGAACCCTCGTGACCTTTGCAGTCGCCATGTGCTTCCGCACTCCCGAGGAAACCGTCCGCCGCGCGGCCGAGGTCCAGTGATGCCTCCTTGTTTTCATGCGCATTGAACTCATCAATACCGGAACCGAACTGCTGCTTGGCAGCACGGTGAACACACATCTCTCATGGCTGGGTCAGCAACTGCTGGCACTCGGCCTGAGAATCGGACGGCAGACCGCCATACCCGATGGCGATGTCATCCGGGAAGCCCTCGCGGAAACCGTCGGTCGTGCCGACGCCGTCATTGTGACCGGTGGACTGGGGCCGACCAGCGACGACATCACTCGCGAAATCGCGGCGGATTGGCTGGGGATCCCCCTTGAATGCGACGAGACCGTCACGGCGCACATTGCGGCCTACATGGCGGAACGCGGACGTCCGCTCAACGAGCCTTCGCGCCGGCAGGCCATGGTGCCGCGCGGAGCCGAGGTCCTCGCCAATCCGCAGGGAACGGCCCCGGGATTGTACCTGCCACCGCTGCCGGTGCCAGGCTGCGGCCAATCATCGCCGCATCTCTTTCTGCTGCCGGGACCGCCGCGCGAACTCATGCCGATGGTGCGCGATCACCTGCTGCCAAGACTCGCCGCGATGGCCCCGCCGGCTCCCGCCATGCGCAATTTCCATCTGTCCGGACTCGGCGAAACCCAGGTCGCAGAAGCCCTCGAAGCGGAACTGACCACGCTCGGCATCCCGGAAATCGGCTACTGCGCCCGGCCTGGCGAAGTTGTGCTCCGGGTCTTCGGATCGCCCGCCCAGCTCGCTGCCGCGGAAACCATGGTCGCAGCCGCCTTCCCGCAGCACTTCTTTTCCTCGAGCGATGAAACCATGGAGGAAACCGTGGTCGGTCTGCTCGCAAAACTCGGTCAATGTGTCGCGCTCGCGGAATCGTGCACGGGAGGATTTGTGGCGCACCGCATCACGAGTGTGCCCGGGGCTTCCCGCGTGCTCGGCCGTGGCTACGTCACCTATGCCAACGAAGCGAAATCGGAACTGCTCGGGGTCCCGCCGGAAACGATCGCGGTTCATGGCGCGGTGAGTGCTGAAACGGCGGCGGCCATGGCGACGGGTTGCCTGACTGCCTCGCGGGCGGACCATGCGCTTTCGCTCACGGGCATTGCCGGACCCGATGGCGGCACGGCGGAGAAGCCGGTCGGCACGGTCTTCATTGGACTCGCCTCCCGCGGAGCCTCCGGACCGCTGGTGCAGCGCTTTCAGTACCGGGTCGACCGCGCTACTTTCAAGCAGATGGCGTCGCAGGCGGCCCTTGATCTGCTGCGCCGCCGCCTCATCCGCATGATCTGAACCCGCTGACGCCATGACCCGCGAGACCCTCATCGATGTCCTCGAGAAGATCGCTCTCCTCCTTGAACTGAAGGGCGAGAATCCCTTCAAGATCCGCGCCTACCGCACTGGTGCCGAGGTCGTGCAGAGCCACCCCGGCGATATCGTGGGCATGGCCCGCGAGAACCAACTCGATGGCATCAAGGGAATCGGAGAAGCCCTGCGCGACAAACTGCATGAACTCGCCGTGACCGGACGTCTCGGATTCTACGAAAAACTCCGCGCGGAATTCCCGGAGGGCCTCTTTGCACTCTTCGAAGTCCCCGGACTCGGACCGAAGAAAATCGCCGCGCTCCACCGGGAACTCGGCGTCGGTTCCCTCACCGACCTCAAGCGCGTCTGCGAAGATGGCTCAGCCGCCGCTCTCAGTGGCTTCGGAGAAAAGACCGTGACGAAGATTCTCGAAGGCATCGCCTTCAATGAACAGCACGCCGGAAACTTCCGCAGCGACGAGGCCGCCCAAGCTGCCCACGAAATCCTCGAATTCCTCCGCGCCGTCCCGGAGACCTCGCGCGCAGAAGTCGCCGGCTCGTTCCGCCGCGGCAAGGAAACCGTCCACGATCTCGATTTTCTGGCGGCCAGCCGCCATCCCGCCGCTCTCATGTCGGCCTTCACCACGGCTCCGTTCGTGAGTCAGGTCATTGCCAGTGGCGACACTAAGAGCAGCATCCGCCTGTCCAACGGACTGCAGTGCGATCTCCGGGTGGTGAGCAACGCAGAGTTTCCGTATGCCCTCGTCTACTTCACGGGCAGCAAGGAACACAACATTCAGCTCCGCAGCCGCGCCCTCCGCATGGGCTGGACGCTCAACGAATACCACCTCGCTCCCCACGGCAGTGAAGGGACCCCGGAACCCACTGGCGTCCACGACGAAACAGATGTCCACCGCGCCCTCGGGCTCGACTTCATGCCGCCGGAAATCCGCGAAGGCATGGGGGAAATCGAAGCTGCGCAAGCAGGCACGCTGCCCGACCTCATCAGCATCGAAAACCTCCGCGGAACCTTCCACAATCACACCACCGCCAGCGACGGTCACGCCAGCCTCGCAGAAATGGCAGAAGCCGCGCGCGAACTCGGACTCCAGTACCTCGGCATCGCCGATCACAGCAAGGCTTCCTTCCAGGCCAACGGGCTCGACGAAGACCGCCTGCGCGCGCAGATCGCGGAAATCCGCGCCCTCAACGAAACCTATGGAAAAGACTTCCGCATCTTCGCAGGCAGTGAAGTCGATATCCTGCGCGATGGTTCCCTCGACTTCGCGGACGACCTTCTCGCGGAACTCGATTATGTGGTCGCCAGCGTCCACAATTCCTTTACGCTCCCGGAAGCGGAGATGACCAAACGCATCATCCGGGCCATTGAAAATCCGCACGTGACCATGCTTGGCCACCTCACCGGCCGCCTGCTTCTCAAGCGCGATCCCTACGCCGTGGATATTCCCGCGGTCATCGAGGCCTGCGCCGCGACCGGCACCATCATCGAACTCAATGCCAACCCATGGAGGCTCGACATGGACTGGCGCTGGTGGCGGCTCGCAAAGGAAAAAGGTGTCCGCTGCGCCATCAATCCCGATGCCCATTCCGTGCGCGGCCTCGAAGACCTCTGGTTCGGCATCCGCACCGCCCGCAAGGGATGGCTCACAAGGGACGATGTCATCAATTGCCTGCCGCTCGGCAGAATCGAATCAGTCCTCGGCGCGAAACGCCGCCGCTGAGCCTGCGCTTTCCCGCCCGGATCCTCAGGGAAAGACGGCGACCCGCTGGCCAAGGCTGCGCTCGAGGGCCTCACGGACCGACTTGTCATCCGCAGGCAAATCCTTCAACCCACCGACACTGCGCAGCCAGAAATCGGCTTCCTGCCGCCGCGGGTGACCGGTATCCCCAGCAATCAGGAGCATGCCCGCTGCCGTCACGCCAATCGGACGCTCCCGCAGGTCGCTCAGCAGAACCGTGTAGCCTTCAGCCGGGAGGTGACGGTTCCGCAGCAGGGGAACAATGATTCCCGCATACTCTTTATCATCAGTGATCTCGCACAGCCGACGCAGTGCCTCCAACCGGATGTTTGCCGGTACCGCCGATCCCGCCATGGCCAGCAGGGAGGCAGAATCGCTGACGGCTTCCGATGGACTGAGCTTCCGCGGCAAGGGCGGCAGTGAAGCACGGCCTGCGTTGGAGTTGCCCTCCGCTCCGCTCCACCAGTCAACTTCGGCAAAGGTGGCAGCAGTCTGAGCGACGCTGCGTTCCGTGCCAGTCTGAGGCTGCGAACTGATATGATTGACTCTGACGGCATGCCTTGCCGCCTGTGCCTGACGTGGCCGCTGCAGAACCTTCCACACCATGTATCCCGCGGCCGCCGCCATCAGCAGAGCGCATGACTGAATCAGCCGCTGTCTGCCAGTATAGCTTCCCGGTACAATTGCATTCACGCCTCATGAATCATCGCAGCCAGCAGCGGCATCAAGATTTCGTCAGTCACGAATTCCCTGTGCGGTCATGTGTGCCCTGCGACAAAACCGACAGTGGCAATTCCGCCAGATAAGGAGCGGATAACCCGTTAGAACCGCCCAATGCGAACCCAGCGCAACGAAGGCGTCACTTTTGGCCCGCGGCAATCAGGGCAATAAGGTCACGGGGCATGCTTTGCCGGATGTAGGCGACCCTGAGATCATGACTTCAGCTCTCCCATCCGCTGACCATGAACTGGAATCCAACCCGACCGCTGCTGCCAGGATCTCGCCGCCTCCTGACGGCCCTGCCTGCAGGCATTCTCTGCGCCTTTCCTCTGACCGCCCCGGCCGATCCCTTCACCTCAGGGAACATTGTCGTTTACCGGGGAGGCACGGGCGCAGCCGCCGGATCTCCTGGAAGCCTCGCCACGGCGACTGGTACATCCGTGGGTGCTCCTGTGTTTCTGGATGAATACAACCCGGCGGGAACTCTGGTGCAGTCCGTGGCGCTGCCCGTGGCGACCGTGGGAACGCAGAAAGCCCTCGTGGTGAGCGGAACCTCGACATCGGAAGGCCTCCTCACAAGATCGCGCAACGGACGATGGCTCGCGGTGCCCGGATACGCAGCAGAACCAGGCACGGCTGGCTTGTCAGGGACGGCTGGCAGCGCAGTCCCAAGGGTGCTCGGACGCATAGATGCCAGCGGTGCCATTGATACTTCTTTCGCACTGCCCGATTTCTCGACAGGCAACAATCCGCGCTGCGTCTACACCACCGATGGCGACGATTTCTGGATGTGCGGCGGAGCCGGGGGTGTCCGCTTCGCCCGTTACGGAGCCACCAGTTCCGTTCAGTTGAGCACCACGCTCGCCAATGTCCGCGCGCTCACAATCTCTGCTGGCCAGCTCTACGCATCCACCGGATCCGGATCTGCCATCCGCATCGGCACGGTGGGAACCGGCACCCCCACGGCGTCGGGCAACACGATCACGAATCTCCCGGGCTATCCCACCGTGGGAGGGCCGTTCCAGTTTGTGCTAGCCGACCTCAGTGCCGCGGAACCGGGCGATGATACGCTCTACGTGGCCGACGACACGAACACCGCTGGAACGGGCGGCATCCGGAAATTCAGCCGCGTGGCCGGTACATGGACCGCGCAGGGCATCGCCGGTGCGGCCGCCGATACCTACCGGGGTCTCGCCGGATGGAAGGACGGCAGCGCGATGCAGCTCTACGCTGTCCGGAAGGGCGGCAGCTCCGGCACAGGCGGCGGGGAACTGGTTTCGCTGCGCGACGAATCCGGTTATGCAAGTCCACTGACCGCAGCCCCTGCGCTGCTCGCTGCAGCCGCGGCCAATACGGTCTTCCGCGGCATCGCTCCCGCTCCCGTCGCCGCACCTGATCTCGCGGTCACAGTGAGCGGTCCTGCGAGCGCCAATGTCGGTACACCTTTCCAGTACCAGATCAATGTCCTCAATCAGGGCAGCGCATCCGCCAGCGGAATCACCGGATCCATCGAACTGCCCGCCGGTCTCACTTTCGTCTCAGCCAGCGCCCCGGGATTCGCCATCGAGGCTGTTGGTCCAACGGTCACGTTCCGCGACGGATCCCTCGCCGCCGCCACCACCTCCGTCATCACCGTGACGGTGGCCCCGGATGAACCGGGAACCTTTGTCCTCCCCGCATGGGCCGCCCGCGTGGACACCTCTGCCTCCATCGCAGAAGTCGACGAGGGCAACAATCAGTCACCCCTCCCGGTCACCACCCTCGCATCCCTCACGCCGGACCTCACCGTCAGCCTGAGCGCTCCCACTCAGGCCGTGGCCAACGAACCCTTCGACTATACCATCACCCTCGCCAATGGTGGACTCGGAGCCGCCGAAGGAACCGAACTCCGCTTCACCCTCCCGGATGGTCTGCAGTTCGAGTCGGCCAGTGCGGCTGGCTTTTCCGTCTCCCATGCCGCCGGCGTGGTGAGCTTGACAGGCGGAACCGTCCCGGCTTCCGCCGCGGTCGTGATCCGTGTCTCCGTGACGGCTTCGCCCACCGTACCAACTTCATGGACCATTCCCGTGGGTGCCGTGGTCGCCGACCCCGCCAATGCGATTGCGGAAATCAGCGAAGCCAACAATATCAACCAGCAACCTGTCACCACGCTCGTGCGGATCTTCCCGCTTCCTGCGGTGACGCCTGACAGTGGCTACAGCACAGCCACGAATAAGCCACTCGCCGTCCCGGCCACCGCGGGCGTCCTCGTCAACGACCCAGTTGCCCTCCAGATAGTAGCCAACTCGAATCCCGCACACGGAACGGTCACGGTGCAGCCGGATGGATCGTTCACCTACACTCCCGCGCAAGGCTACGCCGGACCCGACAGCTTCACCTACACCGTCACCGACGCCCTCCGCGCCTACCCCCTCGCCGTGGGACCGCTTGGTACGGTCAATGGATCGGTCATTGGCGGGGATGGCTATGGTTCGGCGCTCGTGCCCGTCCCAGGATCGGATAACGAGTTCTATGGACTGACCGACCGCGGTCCGAATGTCGATGGACTCAGCGATACCGCGAAGATTTTCCCGATCCCTGCGTACCAGCCAGCCCTCGCCCGCTTCCGTCTCGCCGGATCCGTTGCCGAAATGGTCGGTGATCCCATCCGGCTCACCACGGCGGCTGGCACTCCCTTCCATGGCCGCTTCAATTCGGCCAATCCCGGTCTCGATGAAGGATTTGATGCCAATGGAGTGCAACTCGCACCGGACCCGGACGGAATCGATCCCGAAGGCCTCGCTGTGATGTCCGATGGCACGTTCTGGATCTCTGATGAATATGGTCCCTTCCTCGTGCAGTTCGATGCCGCTGGCCGCGAACTCCGGACACTCTCGCCGTTCAACGGCGGTCTGCCGGTTGAACTGGAGAAACGGCGCGCGAACCGAGGCATGGAAGGCCTCACCGTCACTCCCGATGGATCCCTCCTCGTCGGCATCATGCAGTCTGCCCTCGAACAACCTGACAATCTTACGGGCGATCCTCCGGCGGCGGCCGACCCGACACTGGTGGCTCCGCTGCGCATCGTCACTGTCAATCCCGCCAGTGGCGAGGTCCGTGAATTCCTCTACCTGCTCGACAACCCGAACACCGGAAACAAAAACGTCGTCAGCGAAATCTGGGCAATCTCGGCCACGCAGTTTCTGATCGATGAACGCGATAACGGATTCCCTCCCACCGCATCGAAGAAGGTTTACCTGATCGATATTTCCGGAGCCACGGACGTCGGACCGCTGAGCGCCGTCTCGGGAGCCGTGTACGAAGGCACAGGCGACCGCCGCGGCCTGCTCCTGAATGGCAAATCCATCGAGGCGGCCGTCGGAACCCGCGGAACTGCCGATGCCACGTCCGTGCTCGCCGCGGCCGGCATCACCCCAGTCACCAAGTCTCTCTATTTCGATCTCGGAGCCACCCTCGTGGGCCTCAATCCGGCTGGCCGCTTCTTCGCCCACGACAAAGTGGAAGGCCTCGCGCTCTCCGCCGATGGAAGCCGTCTCGTCATCATCAATGACAGTGACTTCGGCATCGATGCGCTCTCCAATGGTGCACCGCCCTTCACGTTCCGCACCAAGGTGTCTCCGGCTCTCCCGGGAGTCAGGGAACGCAGCGAAATCCTCATCGTGGACCGCGGACGTCTCCCTGCCGCCACCGCCATCGGGACAGTCTCGCTCACAGTCACACCGGCCGCCGACCTCGCAGTCTTCAATGGAGCCGACACCACGGCTCCGCCGCTCACCGATGCGCAGAGCGATCCGGTGAACTGGGGCAGCGTCAAACAACTGACCACCGTGACGCGTTCGCTCACGCTCCTCAACAACGGCAGCGAACCTCTCACAGGAATCGCCGCTGCCATCGAGGGCACCGATGCCGCGAAATTCCAGATCACCACCAGTCCGGCAGCGGCCCTCGCACCAGGCGAGTCATCGGTCATGGTCATCTCCTTCGACGGGACCACGCTCGGCACATTCACCGCCTCCCTCCGCATCAGCAGCAGCGATGCCGACGAATCTCCGTTCGATCTCAATCTCGCGGCTTCCGTTGTCCCGAATGCAGACCTCGCGTCGCTCACCGTCAATCCCACCGGCCTCGCCCCGGCCTTCACGGCTTCCCGCACGGCGTACTTCGCAAGCTTCCCGCCTTCCGTCAGCAGTGCCACCTTCACGGCTTCCCCATGGGATCCGGCCGCCACCATGGAGATCCGCGCAGGGAATGCCGCCTTCGTCCCGCTGATGTCCGCCACCGCCAGCGCACCGGTCAATCTCAATGCCGGGTACCAGACGGTGCAGATCCGCGTGACGGCTCCCGGCGGTGCCGTGACCACGACCTACAGCATCTCGGTGAACCGCGCCCCGGACATTTTCACCTCGGCGATCCGTGATGTCATGCTGCCCAATCAGCGCACATGGCCCGCAGACGGTGTCAGCCTCGGTGGCACGAAGTTCGTCAATCTCGGTCTGCAGGGTGTTGGGCGCGTCCCGGCTGCCAGCACGGATCCGGCCACCGGCGAGACGCTGGGGTCGCTCTCCGACTTCCAGATCACAGGCTTCCAGCGCCTTCCCGATGGAAGCTACGAGGGAACCATGGAGACGCTCCCGGACCGTGGCTACAATACCACCATCGTGAATCCCGCCCCGGCTCCGCCCACGGTGATCTTCTCGAACTACGCCGCCCGCATCAATACATTCCAGTTCACGTTCCGTCCGTTCGCAGGCGACACCGCCACCGCTTCCCAGGACCAGATTCAGATGAATTTCACGGGATCGACACGGTTCCGCTACGACCACGACGGGAAGCCGGAAACGCCACTCATCTTCACAACCGGTCTCGTGGCCGATGGATCCGCGGAACTCTTCGGCACACTCGTCCCGGTCGTGACTGGCGAAACCACCCAGAGCGATGGAACATTCCCCAACCGCCTCACGCTCGACACGGAAGGCCTTGTCCTCGACCCACGACCAGGCAAAGCCGGCTCAGGCTGGGTGAGCGACGAGTACGGTGCCTACATCTATCACTTCACCGCAGAGAAGGTCATCGATGGTCAGCTGCAGCTCCCGGAAGCCCTCATTCCCCACGCCCCCGTCGGGACCGTGAACTTCAAGGCCGACCCGCCGCTCAACGGACGACGCATCAACCAAGGCATGGAAGGTCTTGCCATCAGTCCGGACGGCACCCGCCTCTTTGGTCTCCTCCAGAGCGCAACTCTGCAGGACTCCGGAAGCGGCAACCAGGGCCGCACCAATGCGCGCCTTGTCGTGTTCGACATCACGCAAGCGGACATCCCGGACAACCCGGTCGCTCAGTACGTCATCCAGCTTCCGCGGGTCGATTCGGACGGTAGTCTCAATCCAGGCGTGGACCGCACCGCTGCCCAGAGCGCCATCATTGCACTCAACCGCCACCAGCTGCTCGTCCTCTCGCGCGATGGCAATGGCCGCGGTGCGGCCGGAGCACCGATCTTCAAGTCC
>JBDKER010000055.1:0-22136 GCA_039795165.1 Verrucomicrobiota bacterium
GATCCGTCGGATGTTCTCGTGGCATTGAGGTGGAGGGGTTGGGCGGCGTTGCTGCTGCGGATGGCGATGCCGGTGAGCGGCGTGGAGTCGGTCGAGCCCGGTGGCAGCGAAAGGGTGAAGGCCGTGATGTTCTCGGTTTCGATGTCGAGTCGGGCCGATCCGGCGAGGCTGGCGGGCAGTTCGGAACGGATGAGACGGGTGCGGATGCGGGCGGGCTTCCAGTGTTCGGCGAGGGCGTCGATGGAGCCGAGGGCGAAGCGATTGGTGCGGAGGGAGAAGGTGGTGAAATCCGTTTCGCTGGGGAAGGCGAGGCGTCCGCGGCGGGCGAGGGCGTCGATGCGGCGGGCGACTTCGGCGCGGGCAGCGGGTTCGTATTGGTGGGCGGTGTCCGGGGCGACGATGTGGGTGAGCTGGATCTGCTGGGATTCGAGGGCGGTGGCCATGAGGTCGGCTGCCTGTTTCTGACGGTCCTTGGCTCCGCTGTAGGCGACCGTGGGGCAGTTACGGAGATTGCCCGCTGTGGTGGTAGCGTCGTAGAGATTCCAGAGCTGGCGTTCCCATGGGAAGGGCTTGAGGGTTTCGCCCTGGAAGAAGTTGAGGAATTGCTCGGTTTCGCTGAAGCCGGCTCCCGGGTTGGCGGCGGCCCAGAGGTGCGGATGGTGCGTGGCCATGTGCCAGCAGGCAGCCCCGCCAAGCGAGAAACCGCGCACCACGATGCGGTCGGGGTCGATCCGGTAGTCGCGCTGGACGGCCGCGAGTGCTTCGAAGCAGTCGGTTTCCCCTGCGAAGCGCGAGCCATTGCAGTATCGTCCGTAGGGATGGAGGACGATGGTGTCCGCAGGGGTGAATTCGCCCGCGTTGGTCTGCCGCTGGTGAATGAAATCGAGTTCCGTCAGTTTTTCACCACGACCGTGGAACCAGATATCGAGTCGGAGCGGAGTGGCCGCATGCGGCGGCGGCTGAGTCTGGCGCACGCCGGGCACGACGAGTCCAAACGGCTGGACACTGCCATCGATTTTCGAACGGTAGGCACGCACGACCAGGCCGCGTGCCTCGAGCCATGGGAACTCGCCGCGGCGGAGAGCCGCGAGCCGCTGCTGGCCTTCCCGGAGCTGGTCCGCGGCCCACACCGTCTGTTTCAGATCGAAGAATTCGTTGTACTGGAGAGCCCATGCGACCGCCTTGTGGAAGATTTCGGCGTCCGGAAGGTAGGTTTCCGCGGGTTTTCCCTTCAGTTCCTTGCGGGCGGCAGCGAGTTCGGCGGCGAATGCTTCCGTTTCTTTCGTCAGGGCAGCGCGGACGTCGTCGGGAATGGCGAGACCGACTGGCGGGACCGGGCGGACATTGTCGGGAATGTTATCGGCGGGACCGTCCGCGCGGGAGGCGAGGGGGAGCAGCAGGGCAAGGAGGATGCGGCGCATGGGAAATCAGGAAACGATGGTGAAGGCGTGGGTGAGGAGGCTGGCAGCAGCGCGGTCCGCATCTGCTTCGGACGCTGCATGGATCCGGCAGAGCGTTGCTCCAGCGGTGAGGCTGCGGCCGGTTTTGACGAGTTCGTCGATGCCGACGGCAGGATTGATGGTGTCGTCCGTGCGGGCGCGTCCGGCTCCAAGGAGGAGAACCGCTTCACCGATGGCGGCGGCGTCGGCACGCGTGAGTACACCCGAGGCGGGAGCGGGAAGTTCGCGGATGACCGGTGCCCTGTGCATGGATCGACCGATGGCCTTGAGGTCCGGCATTTCCGGAGTCTGCCATGCCACCAGTTCCTCGAATTTCCGCCACACCGTGCCATCGCGGAGGCGGGCCGCATGGGTGGCGCGCGGGGTGTCCGAAACGGCTTCGGCGAGGTCGAGGATGAGGGCTTCAGTGTCGGCAGGTCCCTGACCGTGCATGAGGTCGATGCATTCGCGGACTTCGAGGGCATTGCCGGCTGCGCAGCCCAGGGGTTCATCCATGGAATTGAGAAGGGCGGTGATGCGGATTCCACCGAGTTCTCCGGCCGCGACGAGGGAAGCCGCGAGCGCTTCCGCATCCTTGCGTGACTTCATGAAGGCACCCGATCCGAATTTCACATCGAGGACAAGGCGGTCGAGGCCTTCGGCTAGTTTTTTGCTCATGATGCTGCTGGTGATGAGCGGGATGGAGGGGACCGTGGCGGTGACGTCGCGGAGGGCGTAGAGTTTGCGGTCGGCTGGGCAGAGGGAAAGGGATTGTCCGGCCATGAAGCAGCCGACGGAATGGATCTGGGCCTCCATTTCGGGGCGGGAGAGATTGATGCGGAAGCCGGGGATGCTTTCGAGTTTGTCGAGCGTGCCGCCGGTGATGCCGAGGCCGCGGCCGGAGATCATGGGGACCCAGAGACCGTCGGCGGCGAGGAGGGGAGCGAGGACGAGGGAGGTTTTGTCGCCAATGCCGCCGGTGGAGTGTTTGTCGACGACGGGCGGGCGGGAGTTTGGAGGGCCCCAGTCGAGGACCTCGCCGCTGTCGCGCATGGCGCGGGTGAGGGCCCATGTTTCCGTGGCGGACATGCCATTGAGGCAGATGGCCATGGCGAGGGCGGCCCACTGGTAGTCGGGGATGGAGCCGTTGGTTAGGCCGGCGACGAGCCAGTTGATTTCGACAGGGGAGAGTGAGCCGCCGTCGCGTTTCCGGGTGATGAGGGAGGGGACGTGCATGGGGGCCGTGAATGTGTCAGATGCCGAGGAGGGCACCGGAGGCGGTGAGGATTTCATGCGGAGGAGGGCGGTGGGATTGGAAATAGTAAATGGTAAATAGTAAATAGTGAATGGGAGCGTGTTCGGAGGGGGTGGGTTGGGAGGGTGGGCTCACGCGGAGGCGCGAAGGGCTGGGGGGAAGGGGATGTGAGATGGGCTTGTGGGGAGAGAGGGGGGAGTTGGGTGGGGTTTCCTGGGCATATTCTGTGGAGGCGTTGAGGGGCTCGCCATCGGAGTCGGGGGTTCCGCGCCGCAGAGCCGCGCCATGGTGCCGAAGGCCATCTCCACGTGCATGTTGTCGAATCGCCCCGGACTTTCCATTACCCGTTTGGTCATCCGCTCGGCCAGGAACTAGCTCAATCGGATCCCGCACTCTGGAGTGATGCTTGCCACGGCTTCACCGATTCTCGCGCGCGGCGACTCCGGTGACTTGTCATAACACCACCAGTCGCGGCAACATGAATGACATCTGCCTTCCAGCGACCGACCGATGCCTCCTCGTGGGAGACGCGACCGGTCCTTACTTCAATTCCGCGGCCCAGGCGTCGTACGCGGCAGGGTCCGCCGCCCTGTCCATTCTATCAAGCATTGCTTGAATGCAGGCTGTGCGAATCTCGCCGGCAGGGAGCGTCCGAATCCATGCGGAAACCGACTGGGAGTCGATGGGCATTCGTGAGGCAACGAACGTCGCAGCCATGGCGGGATCCCCGAGTTGCTGTACGAACTGCTCTCCCTCCTTCGGAATAGAGTTCGCCATATAACCGAGCAATGAGTTCATGAAGGCGGGATCGTCACGCCAGTCCCTGGGCAACCGGGCAAGATCGAGGAAATAGCTGGGATCCTTGGCTGCAATTGTATACAGGACGCTCCGGTGCAATTCCGGATCACTCGACGATATGTCCAACGCGCCTTCGATGCCGAATTCATCGACTGCTTTGGAGCTGATCGAGGCGCGGACACTCTCCTTTCGATGTTCTCCGAAAGCGTTTTGAAGTGCAAGCAACTCACTGTACTCCATTCTGGCCGCAAGACTTCCTATTGCCGAGTCGAATGCATTGGATTCGTTTAAGTCCGACGCAGTGGCAAGGAAATGGAGTAGCACGACACCACTCTTCGCGTCCATGCGCCTGATCATGTCGTTCAAAGTTTCCCAGCGCCGAGTCCCCGATGGCAACTCATTCCACTCCTTGACTGCCCGTTCAGGGTCGGTCTTCATGAGTGCCGTGAGATACTTCGAGTAGTTCCTTTGTCCCTCAGGCGAACTGTCGAGCAGCATTTTCTCGATCTCTTCCGGGGTGGCTGGAACCACTGTAGCTGGTGTGGTTACAGCCGACTCGGGAGTTGGGGGCATTGGCCGAGGAGCAGCAGGCGCGAGCCCCTGTCCGGGATCAGGTCGGACCTTGCTGGATGCGTTGTCGTGGTCACGACAGGACACAATGACCAAGAAAGACCCGAAAATCCAATGTGGTTTCATCTTCAAGACTACTTCTCGCTGTTTTTGCGGTTCCACGGGCCCCAACTGCCCTCCTTCTCGCTTCCCGGAACGTCCACCCACGCTGGCTTCGAATCCGGACGCTTCTGCTGCTTCGTATCGACACGCTTTCTGCTGACCACCACGAAGTTCCATTGGAGTGGAATTCCCGCGGTCTTGTCAACGGTAGCACTATCGGTACTCTGATACTCGAAACCCACGGTGCCGACCGGAGTCGGCAAATTGACATTCGTCTTGGAAAGCGATCCGTTGGTGGCGTGGCTTCCTTGCCAGTTCCAGCCATTACCGATCCAATTAGCAACGCATCCGACTGTGCCCGCCACGAGGCCACCGTCATGGGATGAGCCAGTGTACTTGATGGTTGGAACAGCCGGGTTGTCGCCCGGATCCCGTGATGTGGTATCGTACCACTTTGATGACCAAGGATTCTGTTGTCCCTGTTTGATTTCCAGTTCTGCTGTGCCGGCTGGAGTAGTTCCTTTAGCGGTCGAGGTCGCTCCTTGGGGGGCAACCAAGGTCGAAATCCCCTGTTGGGTAGTGGGCGGTGTGAAACTGGCGTTTGCTGTCCAGAAGGCAAATCCTTTGCTTTGGAAGCTTTTCTGACTGGTATGAACTTTGTAGGCCGGGATGGTGGTTTCGAGTTCTTTGAGATCACTGGGTCTAAGGTCCCTCCAGCCCTCCCACGTGCCGTTCGGAAACCAGCCGACTGGCTCGCAAACTTGAAAGAGCCGACCATTATTGCACGGTTGAAATGACAGACTAGGTCCCGGCAGTTCCTTGAGAACCATTCCGAATTGGATAACGTCCTGACTGACAGTTCGCAATTCCGCCGACGAACCGGAACCCGTTTCGTTTGCGAACGTTTGGGCGGCCAGCTTTCTGGGCTGTAGTCCCACTACCACACTGGTGGTCGCGGCACCACTCGCCGCCAGAAACCGCCTCCTCGAAAACCTCGGTGGCGCGTTCAGAGCCCGCTCAAGCATGGACTCCGTCTGACAATTCTCTCGATCTCTGTCTGGATTGAATTTGTCAGCAGGCTGAATCATAGAATGATAAGATTGCCGCATCTCCGATCTGTTGTCAAAACAGTTTTTCACTTTCCGGAGGCTGGCTCTCGAGCTAGATGAGCGTGCCCCTTGTCGAACTCTTCACGGCTCCGCAGCGAAACGTCCAGTGGAGCTTGCCTGCACGATCGCGATCGACACGCCTGAAGCGGGCGGCAACCGGCTGATGGCCATGGTGCTGGCGATGTCGCTGGTGCGGAGTCAGTTCGATGGGGATCTGGTGATTTTCCTGTCTGGAGAGGTGCCTATCTTTCACCTGCCGCGGGTGGGGCTTTACGAAGTATGAGTTGCCGGTGCGGGACGGGTTAGCGGGCCGGGAGATGGCAGAGGCGGTGATGAGCGCAGACCTGAAGGAGCGCTGGAGCAAGTCGCTCGCTCCGGATGAATCGCTTTTCGGGACGCAGCTCTGGCTGATGGGCTGCCCGCTGGAGGACGGGGCGACAATGGTTGCCGCGTGCTGCTTCGATCCTATCAATGACTTAATCGGGAGGCACTACAAAACAACGCCCCCACTGGGACGTGGTGCTACCGGTCACTGGCACTTCTTCCACATGCGCCGCCATCCGGTGCGCAGCAATGTGAGCTGCGGTTTGAACACGGACTCGAAGGCATCGATCCCCGCCTGGGGCCGGTCGTGCGGGGGGCGGTGGCCTTCCCACTCGTAGTCATCGAATGCGATGACCCCGCCGGGTTTCAGAAGAGGCCAGCACATCACTGCGTCTGTGAGGACATCTTTGGCGAGATGGCTGCCATCCACATAGATGAAGTCGAAGGATTCCCAGAAGCCATTACTAGCCAGCATCCAGGCCAGCACCTCGACGGAGATCCCTTCGTGCAGATGAATGCGCCCTTCGCGGGCTCCGAGCCTCACATTCTGGTGGAACTGGTCTTTTGTCTGAGCACAGACCTGAGGTGTGGTCGGATCCGGTTCGTAGGGATCGATGCAGTGCACCTCGCTCTCAGGGTGAGTGAAGAGCAGATCGAGCATCATGCTGGCGCTGACTCCGTCAAAAGCGCCGATCTCCAACACTTTCGCTTTCCGATGGGTGTGCAGCAGCGCGCGCCATGCTGCGGGATCATCGAGATACCACCCCCATTGCTTCAGCCCCCGGTAGCGGGCATGCGCCTGCTGTGGCAGTGGCAGTTGACGTGCCGGGGCGTCAGGCTTGCGCTGGATCAGGGCCACGCCCTTTTCCGTGGGAATCGTCGTCACGCTCCATTCCTCGTCGAACAATCCGGAAAGCAGCAGCATTTCAGTTTCGCGGTGAGCATCATGCAGCACCACGGTGTCCGCGTGCAGGAGGCCCCAGCGCAGGGTGTGCCAGCGACCGTTCGGGCCGGAAGAGGGCGGGCCGTCCACGAAGACAAGGTCGGGATTCCAGTCGGGGGCAGCCATGGCGCAGCCCGGCTCGTCACGGAATGCGGTGAGCGTGACGCCCGCATCCAGCGCGAAACGATCAGTTGCCAGCTCCCGCCAGTGCGAGTCGTGCTCGGCACTCAACACCGTGCAGCCCGCGTCGAGAAAGGCCAGGGTCGAGTCCCCCGGGCCGAATTCCACCACGCGCCGCACGCCGCGCGTGCGACACCAGTCCACCAGCCAGTCGTAGTCGTCCGCCCCGATCCCCCAGTCATTCAGTCCCGCCCGGTCCCGGAAGGGAAGCCCGTGGCCCTCCCGGAGGATCTGCTTCACCGGGTGATAGAGGCCCCATGGCCCCAGCTGCAGACTCGCCGGCGTGAAATCGATGAACTCCACGGGTTTGCGCCCCTGCGGCACCACGGTTTCGGCCGGTTCCGCGCCGCAGAGCCGCGCCAGGGTGCCGATGGCCATCTCCACGTGCATGTTGTCGAAGCGCCCCGGATGCTCCAGGACCGTCCTGGCCATCCGCTCGGCCAGGTCCCAGCTCATCTGAATCCCGCAGACCGGCGTGATGCTGGCCACGGCCTCGCCGATCTCGTCGCGCAGCGCCTCCGGTGCCTTGTCATACCACCACCAGTCCCGGTTCTCCGCGATTCCCCGACGTACCACGCTGCCGCTTATCTCATGCTCAAAGCTAGGGTTGAAGAAGTCCCGGATGCCGCACCGCGCCAGCATGTCGCCCTCCACCAGAATGATGCGGTCCGCCTTGCGCCCGCTGTGCAGGACGAAATCCCATACCAGGCAGTCGAGGTCCGGAATCAGCGGCCCGCCTGCGTGGTGGAAGCGGTGAAAGACGTCGGAAGGGTTGCTTCTGAACTGGGCAGCCTGTTCAGCGATCCACGTTCTTGGAAGCAGTGAGTAGGACTGGTACTCAGGAAAGGAAACCGGCACGATTTCCGTAAACGTGTCGCCCGCGTTCTGTTTGCTCAACAGTGCAAAGTGGAAGCGGGTCAGGGCACACGCTTCGTGGTGCAGGAAGAGGACGCATATCTTCACTGTGCCGCTCTAGCTCTGTTTCGTTGAAATCCCCTCACTTGGGCGGAGGCAGCTGTGCCTCCCAATCAGCAGCCGCGGCGGTGTCACCCTTGCTCTTCAAGTAGCCGACGAGGTTTTTGATTCCGCTGTTGCGCATCTCGCCGGGAGGCAACGTTCGAACAGCCTCCGAAGCCGCCAGTGGGTCAATATCGACCCAACGGCTGAAAAGCGCTCCAGCGACTGCCGCCCGGTGTTGAGAGGGGACATTCTGGTTGATCCACTCAATGCCGCCAGCCTCGTTTCCGTTGCATGCTTCGTACGAAAGTTGCGTCCACCCGGTTTTCTGAACCGCTGGAGGAAGTGAAGAAAGAGTTTCCGCGTTCAAATGCCCCCCGCGACTCAGGCTACCGATGATCGATACCTGATAATCAGCTGGAAGGAAGTTTTCAGGGACTTCGGACAACAATCTACCGACTTCTTTACTGTCCCCGCGGGCGGCCATTGCCTGGGCCTTCAAATTCACCAGCAGCGGCTTTAGGGCCACGTGTGCCTCATCAT
Organism: Verrucomicrobiota bacterium; assembly: GCA_039795165.1. Taxonomy (GTDB): domain Bacteria; phylum Verrucomicrobiota; class Verrucomicrobiia; order Verrucomicrobiales; family V1-33; genus V1-33. Next base: position 8,221 of record JBDKER010000055.1, read on the forward strand.
TGAGCTTGCCCGTTATGAATGCCTCGTCTTCCACTGTCAGTGTCCTCAATGAGAAACTGTGTATTACTGAGGTCACTTCCTCAGGGAACCCGTTCGTAATCACCCAATCAAGTACCCGTCGAGCTGCCTCCGGCGAGGTGCCACTTGCGAGATTCACCATGACCCTTTGTCGTACAGCTCCGAGCGGTATCGCGCTAAGAATGCTGCTCGTCCGGGAAGAATCTTCATAAATCAGGTTTTTGGCCGTGAGTATCGTCCGCCCAACGCGGCTGTCCGGAGCAACAGAAGCATTGATGTCAGCGATGACAGCAGCCCAGCCCCCGGCTTCGAACAGTTTCTCAGCATGAGATGTAATGGCATCTTCAACGTGTGCCGGAGGTGATGAACTGGGTGGTTTCCGGGTCCCGATCACGCCGCCTTGAGGCAATCTGCCCGAAGACGTAGTTCCGTCTTCAGACGACTTGAAACGCAAGGCAAGGACGCCGCCAGCAACGCCGAAAGCACAGACAACGTGGATAATGCTTAGTCGTCTCATTCTGGAAGGAACATTCTAATTCAAGACGTCCCAGACTCCGGTGACGGTGTTCCACTTTACTATCCCAAATGTCCACTGAAAAGTGGTCGTATAGACTTTGGCTGGAGCCGTCACTGTGCTAAATCCAAAAGGGCCAATTGTAAAGCCGCTGAACTGTTGAGGTGCCGACAAGGTCAACTTGGCGGTGAACCCACAAGTGGACCCGAGTGTACCGGTCACCTCGAATGAGGAACCTAAGGGCGCAGTTGCTTTTGAAATATTGTCGACCCAAATCGAGTGCGGACCAACCAGTTTGTTGAGAACTACGGGATTTCCTGCCCAAACAGGAGGCGTAGTGTTGACGTCGAGCTTGGTTGATCCAGAGGGGAAGTCACTTGACAGCATGAGCGGAAGCAACCGTTTCTCCACTGGAGACTTATACTGTGTCTGAGGAACCCCTGCTACTACCGGTGTTTCAGTGTATTTGGTGAGGATCGCTGGAAATATCAAAAAACCTGTTTCATTGATCAAATTACTTGCAGGTGCGAAGTTGGGGGTGCCGGGACGTCCGCTGATAGCAGGGCCCATGCCTACAATAACTAGTTCTACGTCAGTATAATTGATTTCGACCAGCGGGGGCGGGGTCAGATTTAGTGGATTGTATGCATTTGGAGAAGCCATCTGGAAGCTGGCGGGAACATTCAGTATTTCAATAGAATCGTAAAACATCTCATGCCCCCAAAAGTCTTGACCTGTCAATGCGCTTATGCCTGACGGGTCAGATTTCAGATATCCAGCGTAAACGACTGTGTTTGGATTTCCCCCATTGGAACCGCTGCTCTCGGTAGCGGTTCCCTCAGCGCTGAGTCTTTCTGGCTGCGAGGCGAGAGCGAACGCGAGAGAGGCGGTGGAGGAAGTCGCCAGGAACCGCCTCCTGGAAAACCTCGGTGGCGCGTTCAGAGCCCGCTCAAGCACGGACTCCGTTTGACAACTCTCTCTCTCAGGATTGCATTTGTCGGCGGGCCGAATCATAACATGAGCAGATTGCCGCGTTCGGAATCTGTTGTCAAAACAATTTTTCACTTTCCGAGGGCTGGCACCCCCGCTAGAGGAGCGTTCCCCTGTCCAACCCTTCACGACCCCGCAACGAAACGACCCATGCAACTTGCTTACACTATTGCGATCGACACTCCGGAAGCGGGCGGGAACCGGCTGATGGCCAAGATGCTGGCGATGTCGCTGCTGCGGAGTCAGTTCGACGGGGATGTGCTGATTTTCCGGTCTGGGAAGGTGCCGGTCTTTCACCTGCCGCGGGTGGGGCTTTACGAGTATGAGTTGCCGGTGCGGGACGGGTTGGCGGGCCGGGCGATGGCGGAGGAGGCGTGGAGCTGGAAGTATCGGGTAGCGGACCGGGTGGAGCAGCATGCGCGGGCGGTGGGAGCGGAGAAGATCCTCTATCTGGACAGCGACATTCTTTGCCTGCGGAATCCTGATCATCTTTTGGAGGGGGAGTGGGAGATCGGCACGGTGCTGGAGCGGGGGCGGAGTTATGCGGAGCGGTTCTACAGCGCTTACCTGACGGATGAGGAACTGCGGCGGCTCTCCGGGAGGCCGCCGGTGAATGCGGGGACGTTTGCCGTGCGGACGGAGCGCTATCGGGAAGTGATGGCGGCGTGGCAGGCGATTCACGAGGGGCCGCCGCCGGAGCGGAACCCGCGCCCCTGCGACCAGTGTGCGTGGAACCGGATGGTGCTCGACACAACGTTGAAGGAGCGTTCCTTCGAGCCGGAATCGGTGATATTCCCGCTGAACAAGGATTTCGACTATCGCCGCTATCGGGATGCCACGTTTGTGCACGCGCTGGGCGACGGGATCGAAGGCAAGGCGAAGTTTCTTTTCGGGCTCTACATGAGCACCTACTTCTTCGATGAGGCCGGCACGATGCTGCATCTGCTGGATATGTGAATGAAGTATTCGGTTGGTCACGAGATTTGGAGACCGGCCGAGCGGCAAGGTTATTCAGCGAGGCAGCCCTACAGACGACATGGAATTCGACGACGCATTTCCCCTGCAGTTCTACATCAATCTGAACCGTCGGGATGACCGGCGGCGGACGGTGCTGAACATGTTTCTTGATCACGGAATGGAGCGCGTGGAGCGATTCCCGGCGATCGATGCGCGAACGGTGAGGCACTGCCGGGGCCACTGGAGCGAGGGCCGCTATGCGCTCTCGCTGACGCAGAAGCTCTGCCTGCGGGAAGCGAAGCGTCGGAAGGCATCGGCGGTGATGATCTTCGAGGATGATGTGGTGCAGCACCCGGAGTTTGGCGAGCGGTTCGCTGCGCTGGAGCTCCCGGATGACTGGGGCATGTTCTATCTGGGCATGCAGCACACGAGCGAGCCGGAATGGGTGAGCCCAGGTGTGGTGAGGGTGGCCCACGGTCTTGATACCCACGCCTTTGCCGTGAAGGCGGAGTACTACGACCGGGTGATGCGAGTGCTCTCCCCGCAGGGGAGGCGGGTGACGCGGGAGGTGAAGCCTTCTGATTGGCTGCTGGCTGCGCTGCACCGGGAGATTCCGACGTATGCCGCCTTTCCCAATCTGGCGTGGCAGGGACAGGAGGCGGTCTCCGATCTGATGGGGAAGCGTAACGGGACGTATGACGTGAAGGGGTTTCAGCGCTGCAATCGAGAGTCCATCGCACCTCTCATGCGTCGGCACCTGGGCGTGCCGAACTGGCGGGGAGGCGTGGTTGACGATGGCACAGAGTATGGGGGTGGGAATGCTGCCGCGGCATCACCCGCAGTGGAGGGCATGAGGGATGGACGCGTCGCTTTTCTTTTTCTCACGCGGGGTCTGCCGGGACATCTTGAGATGTGGTCGGAGTATTTCCATGGGCACGAGGACCGGGTGTCGATCTTCGCGCATCCCAAGGAGGAGGTGCCATCGGATGCGACACCGGCGTGGTGGCAGGAGTCTGTGCTGCAAGAGAGGGCCGAGACGGAATGGGGCGATGTCTCTCTGGTGCGGGCGCAACGGCTGCTGCTGGAAGCGGCGCTGCGGCATCCTGAAAACCAGGCCTTCGTGTTCCTGTCCGAAAGCTGTGTGCCCATCAAGCCATTGTCGGGTCTGCTGACGCATCTGGACAGGAGCGGTTGGCGCAGTATGGTGGAGACGGAACGCTGGGCAGACGTGGAAAAGAAAAACCCGAAAAGAGCTGCCCGCCTGCACGAGGTGCCAGATGTGCCGGAGGACGCGTGGAGATTTCATCCTCAGTGGATGCTGCTGAATCGGGAGATGGCAGAGGCGGTGATGAGCGCGGACCTGACGGAGCGCTGGAGCAAGTCGTTCGCTCCGGATGAATCGCTTTTCGGGACGCAGCTCTGCCTGATGGGCTGCCCGCTGGAGGACGAGGCGCTGCCGCTGAGTTCGACGTGGACGCGCTGGCCGGAGCGGCATCAGGGACATCCGGAGACGTTCCGAGAGGTGGACCGCGGGCTCCACCATGCGCTGCTGGCCTGCCCGCACTTTTTTGCCCGTAAGTTCAGCCCGGATAGCAACATCCGCGAACTGGGGCTGCATCTGTGCTGAAGAGAGGTCCGGGGGGGATTGGAAATAGTAAATGGTAAATAGTGAAAGGGAGCTGATTCTGAGGGGGCTGGTTGGGAGGGCGGGCCGCGCGCACTTCGTGCGCCCTGAGAGCTGTGATGCTCACAGCAGTCCAGAGCCTTCGGCGCGCGGGTTCGGATGGGGGCGTGTTCGGAGAACGCCGAGCTGGGGCTCAGCGCTCCCAGGGGCTGGTTGGGAGAGGCTGGCAGGCGTGCTCCGCACGCAGGGAGAGCTGTGATGCTCACAGCACCTCCCTGGCCATCCGCTCGGCCAGGCACTAGCGCAACTGGGTCCCGCACACTTGAGTGTTGCTTGCCTCGGCTTCACCGATTTCGTCGCGCAGCGCCTCCGGTGACGTGGCATACCACCAGCAGAATGATTCGGTCCGCCTTGTGCCCGCTGTGAAGGATGAAGTCCCAAACAAGGCAGTCGAGGTCCGGAATCAGCGGCCCGCCTGTGTGGTGGAAGCGGTGATGAGCGACAGGTGCCTTGCAGCGACTGACCGCTGCTTCCTCGCGGGAGACGGAGACAGGCACTTACTTCAATTCCGCCGCCCAGGCGTCGTAAGCTGCCGGGTCTGCCGACCTGTCCATTCTATCAAGCATTGCTTGAATGCAGGCTGTGCGAATCTCGCCGGCAGGGAGCGTCCGAATCCATGCGGAAACCGACTGGGAGTCGATGGGCATTCGTGAGGCAACGAACGTCGCAGCCATGGCGGGATCCCCGAGTTGCTGTACGAACTGCTCTCCCTCCTTCGGAATAGAGTTCGCCATATAACCGAGCAATCGGTTCATGAAGGCGGGATCGTCACGGTAGTCCTTGGGCAACCGGGCAAGATCGAGGAAATAGCTGGGATCCTTGGCTACAATTGTATTCAAGACGCTCCGGTGCAATTCCGGATCACTCGACGAAACGTTCAGCGCGCCTTCGATGCCGAATTCATCGACTGCTTTGGAGCTGATCGAGGCGCGGACGCTCTCCTTTCGATGTTCTCCGAAAGCGTTCCGGAGAGCAAGCAACTGCCTGTAGTCCATTCTGGCCGCAAGACTTCTCATTGCCGAGTCGAATGCATTGGATTCGTTCAAGTCCGACGCAGTGGCGAGGAAATGGAGTAGCACGACACCACTCTTCGCGTCCATGCGCCTGATCATGTCGTTCAAGGTTTCCCAGCGCCGAGTCCCCGAAGGCAACTGATTCCACTCCCTGACGGCCCGGTCAGGGTCAGTCTTCATGAGTTCGGTGAGATACTTCGAGTAGTTCCTTTGTCCGTCAGGCGAACTGTCGAGCAGCATTTTCTCGACCTCTTCCGGGGTGGCTGGAACCACGGTAGCAGCTGGGCTGACAGCCGGCGGAGGCTCTGTCTGCTTCGGCTCAGGAACAGCAGGCGCGAGCCCCTGTTCAGGATCAGGTCGGACCTTGGTGGATGCGTTGTCGCGGTCGCGACAGGACACAATGACTAAGAAAGACCCGAAAATCCAATGTGGTTTCATCTTCTAGACTACTTCTCGCTGTTTTTGTCGTTCCACGGGCCCCAACTGCCCTCCTTCTCGCTTCCCGGAACGTCCACCCACGCTGCCTTCGAATCCGGACGCTTCTGCTGCTTCGTATCGACACGCTTTCTGCTGACCACCACGAAGTTCCATTGGAGTGGAATTCCCGCGGTCTTGTCAATGGTAGCACTATTGGTACTCTGATACTCGAAACCCACGGTGCCGACCGGAGTCGGCAAATTGACATTCGTCTTGGAAAGCGATCCGTTACTGGTGCGGCTCGCTTGCCAGGCCCAGCCGCTGCCGAGCCAGTTGATTTCGTCAGGGGAGAGCGAGCCGCGGTCGCGTTTCCGGCTGATGAGGGCGGGGACGCGCATGGGAGGCTGAGGCGGGGGGAATCAGAGGGCTGTCGGGTGCCATGTTGTTTTGGCCTCCATGATTCTGCCGAGCAGCCATGGCTGGGAAAGAAAGGCGGGTGATTGCCATTCGGCGGGGCTGGCCCGGAAGGGGACGACGCGTTTGAGGTTTTCTGCGGAGCCTGCTGCGAGTTCGGTGGAGAGGGTGGCGTCGCTGCCATCGGTTGCGTCGATGATGGCGTCGATGTCGCGGTGGGAAGCGGCGGTGGGGGCCAGTTCGCGGTGGTTTCCTGTGAGGATATTGACCACGCCTGGCGGGATGTCACTTGTGGCGATGGCTTCTGCGAGCGTCATGGCAAGGATCGGGTGGGCTTCCGAGGCGATGAGGATGCAGGGATTGCCGGCTGCGAGAGCCGCACCCATGAGCATCACGGGAGCTGTGAGGGCTGGGATGGAAGGGGCAAAGAGGACTGTGATCCCGACTGGTTCCGGATTGGTGAAGCTGAAGTACGGACCGGAGACCGTATTCACTGATCCGAGCACCTGGGAAAGTTTGTCCGGCCATCCGGCCAGAGCCGTGAGTGTATCGATGGCGATTCCGCATTCCGCGGCGGCCTCGCGTGCGGGCATGCCGGTGGTGGCGGCCAGTTCCGCCTGAAGGACAGTGGCCCGGCTTTCCAGCATTTCGGCAAGCCGGTAGAGGATCTGGCCCCGGAGGTATGCGGTGAGGGCGGCCCATGGTTCCGCCGCCTTGCGGGCAGCACTCACGGCATCGCGCAGGTCCTTGCGGGACGCCTGACTGACATTGGCGAGCAGGCGTCCGTCGGCTCCGGGAGCGGGCTGCACCCGCCCGCTTTCCGACCGGGGAAACTTGCCGCCGATGAAGAGCTTCGACGTTTTCAGAACAGGGAGGCGCGCTGGGATTTTCATGAGAAAGAGAGGTCAGTTACCACAGTCGGCCGCCCGCAGCAATCCGCGAGGGGCCTTCTGGTTGGCGGGCGGGGAGCCCGGTGAACATGAATTAACCATGAAAGTTTAGCCTTGCCCTCGGCTCACCGATTTTTCACAAAAGGGCTTCTGCGAAGGAGAATGGATGGAGAGAACGAGTTCCAGTGAGGAAAAGGAGCTGCTGCGGCCACGGCGGCGGATGGTCTTCCGTCTGCTGGCGGTGCTGCTGCCAATGCTTGGCTTGCCGTTGCTGGTCGAATTGGGGCTGCGCATGGCTGGCTGCCGCGAGGCGAGGGGGTTTCTGGAGGAACGGGGCGACCACCATGTGGACAATTACCGGTTTTCGCGCCGGTACTTTCCGGCGGCGCTTGCGAGGGCGCAGCAACCGCTGCGGATGGCCCGTGAACACCGCGGGGAACGCCGCATCGTCGTCCTCGGAGAATCGGCTGCGATGGGAGATCCGGAACCGGCGGTGGGGCTGCCGCGCATGCTGGAAGCGATGCTCTCGCTGCGGTATCCCGGCGAGAAGTTCGTGGTCGTCAATGCAGCCATGACCGCGGTCAATTCGTGGGCGGTGGCCGATATCGCGGAGGATGTGAGGGCGCTCGGGGCCGACGCCGCCGTGGTTTATCTGGGCAATAACGAAGTCGTCGGGCCATTCGGGGCGGGCACCGTCTTCGGGAGTCAGGCCCCGCCAGGATGGTGGGTCCGCGCGCAACTGGGGTTCGGCCGGACAGCTTTTGGGCAGTGGCTGCAGTCGCAGCAGGAAGCCCGTACGGGCGGTCAGTCATGGCAGGGCATGGAAATGTTTCTGAAGCATGAAGTGACTGCGGACGCGCCGGGCCTTGCGACAGTGAGGGCTGCCTTTGCTGCCAATGCCCGGAGAATGGCACGGGAACTGTCGGACGGCGGCCGACCGGTGGTGATTTCCGCGGCGGCGGTCAACCTGCGGGATTGCCCGCCCTTTGCGGGCGATGCGGCGAAGCAGTCGTGGCAGCGGGCGAAGACCGCGAGCGGGCAGGATGCGGTCGCCGCCCTGAGGGAGGCGCGGGATCTCGACACCCTGCGCTTCCGTTGCGATGGCCCCATGCAGGCGTCGCTGCCCGGAGCGCTTGCGGGCCTCCAGGGCGTGACGCTGCTTGATCTGCAGACGGAACTCGATGCGGCGGACGGTGGTGCGGCGGGAGCCACCTTTTTTCATGAGCATGTGCATCTGACACCGCGGGGAAACTGGGAAGTGGCCCGGCGGTTTGCCGATGCGCTGGTTCCCCGGCTCGGACTGTCGCTGGAGGGTTCGTGGCCAACGCTGCCGGATTGCCTCGCGCGCCTCGGGTTCACTCCATGGCATGAACTCCGCCTGATGGAGGAAATGCGGGACCGTTTCCGCCGTGCCCCCTTTACTCTGCAGGATGGGCATGCGGAGCGGATCGCGGATCTTGAAGCGCGCATCGCGAAGGCGCGTGCCGCGGCCGTCTCCGAGGCCATGAAGACATGGTGCGAAGCCGCGGTCGCCGTCAGTGATGCGCACGAGGACGATTGGCGGAATGCGGTGCAGGCTGCCCTCATTCTGGAAGCGGCGGGCGACGCACGGGCGGTGGCCATGATGGCGCGGGCGGCGCAGACGATGCCGCATCAGGTCGTGCTGCAGCAGCAGGGCAGCACCCTGAACCGATTCCGGAGATACGCCGAGGCCGAGACCGTGCTGCGGCAGGCCCTGGCTCTGCGTCCGGATTTTCCGGCAGCATGGCACAGCCTCGGCATTTCCCTGTCGCATCTGGGCCGACTCGATGATGCCGTGGCAGCCCTCGAGCGGGCCCTTGGGCAGTCGCCCGATCACATCGAAGCGCGCCGGGCCCTTGCGGCCGTGCAGTTGAACCGGCGGAATCCCGCGGCCGCCGCTGCAGCCCTGCGGGCCCTGCTGGAGCGTGCGCCGGATGACGTGGCCGCGCATTATCAGCTGGGTGGACTGCTGACAGGCGAGGGTCGGCTCGCGGAGGCTTTGCCGCACTATGAAGCGGTGGCGCGGCTGCTGCCGAAGGATGCGGCCGCGCAGGTCAATGCCGGGGCTCTGCATTTCCGCCTCGGCAACCGGGCGGCGGCGCTGCCGCTGCTGGGCCGGGCGCTTGCACTCGAACCCGGACACGCGGCGGCGGCCGAGGTGCTGCGGCAGATGCAGGAAAACCCCTGACCCCGGAACGACGATGTGGCGGCTGATCTGTGAATTCGCATCCTTTCTGAAGCAGGAGAAGAAGTGGTGGCTGCTGCCCATGCTGGTGCTGCTGCTGCTGCTGGGTCTGCTCATCGCGGCAGGCTCTGGCTCTGCGCTTTCGCCGCTGCTCTATCCATTTCTCTAGCAATTCCGCGGTCCTTGTTCATGAGCGTCATCCTTGGGATTTCGGCCTTTTATCATGACAGTGCGGCGGCGCTGGTCTGCGATGGAGTGATCATGGCCGCGGCCCAGGAAGAACGGTTCAGCCGCAGGAAAAACGATGCCGATTTCCCGGTGCAGGCGATCGCCGCAGTGCTGGCACAGGCCGAACTCGGCGAGGCGGACGTCGATGCCGTGGTCTACCATGAGAAACCCGTGCGGAAATTCGCCCGTGTGCTGGAATCGTTTGCGGCGACCGCTCCGGCGGGCCTGCGGGCCTTTGTGCGCGGCATGCCTGGCTGGCTGCGGGGAAAACTCGATCTTCCGGGAGCCATCCGTGCGCATCTTCCTGATCTGCGGCGGGATTGCCCGATCCTGTTCGCGTCGCATCATCAATCGCACGCCGCCAGCGCGTGGCATGCGTCCGGATTTCCGTCGGCGGCCGTGCTTACCATCGATGGGGTGGGGGAATGGGCGACGGCCCTCGTGGCTCATGGGAATGCCGACGGGCTGCGGCCACTGCTCGAGATGCGTTTCCCTCATTCGCCTGGCTTGCTTTACAGTGCCTTCACGGACTACTGCGGTTTCCGCATCAATTCCGGCGAGTACAAACTGATGGGATTGGCCCCGTACGGGACTCCGGTATTCCGCGACCTCATCCTGCAGGAAGTGATCGCACTTCATCCGGATGGCAGCTTTCATCTTCGGCCGGAATGCTTCGCGTTCCTCACTGGCGAGCGCATGACCAGTGGTCGCTTCCATCGCCTCTTCGGTGGCCCGCCGCGGAGGCCATCGGATCCCCTCGAGCAGCGCCATGCGGACATTGCCCGCTCCATTCAGGACGTGACCGGGGAAATCGTTCTGCGCATGGCGCGCACAGCCCGCGCACGGACGGGAGAATCCGCCCTGTGCATGGCCGGCGGGGTGGCACTCAACTGCGTGGCTAATGCGGGCATTGCCCGGGACTCGGGATTCGCGCGGGTCTGGGTGCAGCCGGCGGCAGGCGACGCTGGTGCTGCCCTCGGTGCCGCCCTCGCGGTGGCCTCCGCCCGCGGAGAACTGCCGCCCGCGGCGGGAACCGACCGCATGGCCGGCGGCTTTCTCGGCCCGGAGTATTCTCAGCACGAAATCTGCCGTCAGCTCGATGCCGCCGGTGCCTGCTACGAATTGCTGCGCGATGACGAATTGATCCGGCGGACGGCGGCATGGCTGGCGTCTGGCCGCGCCCTCGGCTGGTTCCAGGGACGCATGGAATTCGGCCCGCGTGCCCTTGGCAACCGATCGATTCTGGCCGACCCCCGCCCGCCGGACATGCAGAGGTCCCTCAACCTGCAGATCAAATTCCGCGAGTCGTTCCGTCCGTTTGCGCCGGTGGTGCTGGCGGAGAAGGCGCACGAATGGTTCGATCTGCCACCCGCTGCCGCCTGGCCATACATGCTTTTCACGGCGTCCCTGCGGAGCGAACACCTGCGGGCACCAGACCCCGCCCTGCGGGGATTTGACCGACTCCAGCAGCCGCTTTCCGCGATCCCGGCAGTCACGCATGTCGATGGATCGGCCCGCGTGCAGACCGTCGACCCGCTGCGCCACGGACGACTGCACGCCCTGCTCAGCGAATTCGACCGACTCACGGGCATTCCCGTCCTCGTCAATACTTCCTTCAATGTCCGCGGCGAACCCATCGTGGCCACTCCCACCGATGCATGGCGCTGCTTCTGCCGCACCAATCTTCCCCTGCTCGTCATCGGCAACTGCTGGATCGACCGGACCAGCCAACTGCCCGACCTCTGCCCGGTCACCGCCACGCCACCCGCATGCCCCGACGACTGATGCAAGGTCCACGCCACTGGCGACTGCATGCGGCGGCCACCGCCGTCTCGATGACGGTGGCCGCATGGTTCCTCGCCGGAAAACCTGCTCCGGCCGAAAGGCCATGGATCGCACTACCCGGATTCCTTCATCTCGCGGCCGCGCTGGCCTCCCTGCCGTACGCCCACACGGCAGGTCGACTGCTCGACCGGATCGCTCAGCCGCTCCGGCAAATCATCTCCATGGTAATTCTCGCGGCCCTTCACCTCGCCATCGTCACCCCAACCGGAATCATCCTGAAGGTTTTCCGTCACGATCCCCTGCGGCGGAGGGCGGGCGCCGACACCCAGTCAAACTGGCACCCGGCATCCCCCTTCACCGACCTTCGGCGCATGTTCTGAGGAGTACTGGCAGAGGGCGAGGCACCACCACTGGGTTCGGGACCATGGGACGCAGGGAAAAACCCACGCGATCATTTCAATTCAATGATGGCCTTCTGGAGGGTACCGGTGAACTTGAAGGGAGTCCTGTAGTCCTCGCTGACAGGGGTGCCGGTGTCCTCGCCACAGTCGAGCGTTTCATCGAGCGAGAGGCGGAAGGGCAGGGTGCGCTCGATCTGGCCGGTGCCGACGACCTTGCCGTCGACTTGGATGGTTCCGGTGCCGCCCTTGCCGAGACCGCCGCTGTGTTCGTAGGCATAAACGATCTTATGCGTACCTGGTGTCAGTGGATTCTCGCCCTTGACGAAGTAACGGGCGACGCCCGCGAGATTGTAACAGAAGACGGGCTTGTTATCGAGGAGGTAGAGGGCATAGCCCGCAAAACGTCCGCCATGGGTGAGGATGACGCCCTCTGCACCGCCTTCGGGGATGACAACGTCGGCCTCAATGCGCCACGATTTGTTCTTGGTGTCCGGAGCCGCGCCTTCGGGAATGCGGACGAGGCCCGGGAAATAGGTGAAGGTATTGCGCCCGGTGGTGAGGCTCGGCCGGTTCGAGACATCAAGTCGCTCGACCTTGCTGTTGTCGATCGGGAGGGCGTTGTACTTTTCGGCTTCCTTCCAGAAGATTTCCTGAAGTTCCTTGAGTTTGTCAGGCTCCCTGGCAGCTAGATTGTTCGCCTGGGTGAAATCGTCGGTGATCCGGTAGAGTTCCCATTTGTAATCGAGGACGTCGACATTGCCGCCGCTGCTCGACCACGGTGGCGTGGGTGGAGTGGTGGAGGCGACCCAGCCGTCGTGATAGATGGCGCGGTTGCCGAGCATTTCAAAATACTGGGTGGTGCGCCTCGACGGGGCCCCGGCATTGTCGAAAGAATAGAGCATGCTCACGCCTTCCACAGGCTTCTGAGGAACGCCATTGATGCTGGTCGGCGCGGGAACGCCAGCCGCTTCAAGGAGGGTTGGCATGATATCGATGACATGGTGGAACTGCGTGCGGATGCTGCCCTTGTCCTTGATGCGGGCTGGCCATGAGATGACGAGGCCGTTGCGTGTGCCTCCGAAATGGGAACTGACCTGCTTGGCCCACTGGAAGGGTGTGTTCATCGAGTGCGCCCAGCCGACCGGGTAGTGGTTGAAAGTGTTCGGTCCTCCGAGTTCGTCCATGCGGCGCATGACTTCACTGAAGTCTTCCGGTATGGCATTGAAGAAGGTCATTTCATTGAGCAGGCCATTCATGCCGCCCTCGCTGCTGGCGCCGTTGTCGCCCTGGATATAGACGACGAGGGTGTTGTCCAATTCGCCCTGTGCTTCGATGGCATCGAGCACGCGGCCCATCTGATGATCGCAATGGGAGAGCGCGGCGGCATAGACCTCCATCATGTGGGCATAGACTTTTCTGTGGTCGTCATCGAGGCTTTCCCATGAAGGAATGCCCGCGGAACGCTCGGTGAGTCTGGCGTCGGCAGGAACGAGTCCCGCAGCCTTCTGGCGGGCGAAGGTTTCTTCACGCACGCGGTCCCAGCCCTGATCGAACTTGCCTTTGAACTTCGCGATCCACTCCTTTGGTGCGTGGTGCGGTGCGTGTGCGGTGCCAGGCGCGTAGTAGGCAAGGAAGGGTTTGTCGGGCGCGGTGGCGTGCTGCATGCGGATCCAGTGGATGGTCCTGTCGGCCATGTCCTTGTCGAAGAAGTAATCCTTGGCATCGTGCGGTGGCTCGATGGGTTTGGTGCCCTCCGTGATGGCTGGGTTCCACTGACTGGTATCGCCGCCGATGAAGCCATAGAAGTACTCGAATCCGAGACCCGTTGGCCAGAGGTCGAAGGGTCCGGCAGCGCTTGATTGCCAGTCCGGAACGTTGTGGTTCTTTCCGTACCACGATGTATTGTAGCCGTTCTGCTTGAGGATCTCGGCGAAAGTGCCGGCGGTTTTTGGTGCCAGCGTGTTGTATCCCGGAAAGCCGGTTCCTGCTTCCATGATGACTCCGGTGGCGGCCGAGTGGTGGTTGCGGCCAGTCAGGAGAGCGGCGCGGGTGGGCGAACAGAGTGCGGTTGTGTGAAACTGATTGTAGCGCAGTCCGTTCTTCGCCAGACGATCCATGGTGGGCGTAGGGATCGGTCCACCGAACGTGGAAGATGCTCCGAAACCAACATCATCGGTGAGGATGAGAAGAATATTAGGGGCGTTTCCGGGGGCTTCGACAGCTTTTGGGAAGTCCTTCACAGACTCCTTGGTGATGCGGCCAATCTTGCCCTTGAAGGGTGGTGGAGGGATCGGCAGCTGAGTCCGGTCCGGCCAATCCTGGGCGACCGCCGGGAGCGCTGCGACGAGGAAAATCGGGAGAATGGTGGCAATTTTCATGATTGGATGATGGGAACTGAT
>JBDKER010000056.1:0-21341 GCA_039795165.1 Verrucomicrobiota bacterium
CTGGAGTGCCCCCCGAAGTTGATCCACTACTTATGAGAGTTTTGGGTTTGGGTTCGGTTCTTCGGGTTTGGGTTGAGTTGGATTCTCGGCTGGATGATCGGAGATCGGGACGCCCTTGGCAAGCCTCGGGGCGGGAGGGTTGTTCACAGGCTCCGGAAGCCGAGAATGGGTCCGCAACTCGTCGGAGGCGGACGGAGCCTGTGAACAACCCGGCGGATTCAGGCATGCCGCAGCGAATTCGGCGGGCGCAAGTCCACGGAGGGACGAATGCGGGCGGCGGTGATTGTATTTGTCACGGTGTTCCGCGCTCAGCACTTTTGCTTCCAGCAGGGTCGCGAAGCTTTCCACGTTGAGGAACTCGTCGCGGAACCTCGCGTTGAAGCTCTCAATGTAGCAGTTCTGCCATGGCGAACCGGGTTCGATGAAAAGGGTTCTGAACCCTTTTTCCGCGATCCAGTCCTTCACGGCTCTGGCCACGAACTCAGGTCCGTTGTCCGAACGGATGAAGTCAGGAATGCCGTACACCTCAACCAGTCTGTCGAGGGTCTCGATGACGTCGGCGCTCGTCATCGAGTGCGCCACCTCCAGCGACAGGCATTGCCGGGTGAACTCGTCGATCACTGGAAGCCATTTGAGGCGGTCTCCCGATTCGGTCCGGTCGAGCACAAAATCGTAGCTCCAGACGTGATTGATCCGTGTGGCCTGCAGGCGCTGCGTACCGTTTTCCGCGTTGCCGAGGCGGCGCTTCCGGTGAGCCTTCGGCGGCACCCGGAGACCTTCCTTTTTCCAGATCCGGTGTACCCGCTTGAGATTCACTTGCCAGCCTTCACGTGCGAGGTGACGCCGCACGCTGCGGCAACCGGCGCGGGGTTCCCGTGCAGCAATCCGCCGGATCGCGGCGGTCAGGCGCGCGTCGTCATCCCTGGGACTCGCCTGATAGCGCTGACTGCTGCGTGGCTGTCCAAGCGTCCTGCAGGCCCGGCGCTCGCTCACTTCCAGACGCTGGCACACAGTGGCCACCGCCTCTCGCTTGCGGGCCGGGCCTACCATTTTCCCTCCGCAACCTCCTTAAGAATGGCCATGTCGAGTGCCTGGTCGGCCACCAGCTTCTTCAGGCGGATATTCTCCTTCTCAAGTTCCCTGAGCCGCTTGAGCGCGTCTTTCTTCACGCCGGAGTACTGACTCTTCCAGCGCTGGTACGTCGCCACGCTCACGGCAATCACGCGGCAGGCTTCCTCCACGGTCCTGCCGCCGGCCATGGCCTCTTCGGCAGTCCGAAGCTTTCTGATGATCTCTTCCGGGGTATGTCGTTTTCTATTCATGGGAGTCAGTGGCGCTCACGCGCCGGAACTCTCATAACTCATGGATCAGTTTTTGGGGAGCATTCCACCATGGCTTGACGTAATTCTTGATAAATATGCAGCAAGAAAGGAATCGGGGCATTAGTGGCGATTGATCGTTATATGCGTCTTCCGTATTGCCTCAAAGCTCGGGATGGGCGAACAATCCGTTAGTAGTGTGGTTTCTATTCACGCCAAATCAGTCAGTTGACGGGCTCATTTCGCAGGACGAGAAGCTGTACGCAGATGCCGATTTATTGGAATTCCGTTGCCACCCGGATGTCGTTGCTTATCCTGAATCAGGCGATGAGTTGACGCAATGACCATAGGAAAACTCATCCTCCAGAACAACCAGGCGCCCGGCGACATTCTGATGCTGACGGCGGCGGTGCGGGATCTGCACCGGGCGCACCCGGGGAAATTCATCACCGACGTGCGTACGCCGAGTCCGGATCTGTGGCGGCACAATCCCTGCATCACCCCGCTGCGCGAAGATGACCCCGGTGTGGAGCGGTTGGTTTGTCACTACCCGCTAGTTCATCGGAGCAATCAGGAGCCGGTCCATTTTCTGCACGGCTTCACGGCGTATCTGAGCGAGCACCTGAACGTGCCGATCACGCCGCGGGCATTCAAGGGCGACATCCACCTGAGCGCGGAGGAGAAGGCGGACCCCCTGTGTCAGGATAGTTGTCCAGGCTGCGCAGTTGTGATTCCAGATGGCGTGTGATGCTGCGGCGGCTGATCATCTCAATCCCATGAAACCCATTCCACCTGAACGCCGGGAGGCCATTCTTGCCCGCCTCGGCGCGCCCGCACATGAACCTGTCGCCCGCGAGAAGTTCGCTGCTGTCCTTCACTGCGCAGGCCTCAGTGCCCATGGACTTTCCGAATACTGCCGCCGCAACGGGCTCTACCTCCAACACGATCACAACACGATCACGCCGCCAGACCGTCCAGCGGGCTACGGGCAACTGCGGCCAGCCGATTCATCACATGCGTGTAGATTATGGTGGTGCTCACGTCGTTGTGGCCCAGACATTTCTGCAGAGTCCGGTCAGGCGTCCGTTGCCTCCGAGCGGCCCACCTCGGAAAAATCCCAACCGTCCGCCGCACCGACTCACACTCTTCAGCCACTTCGCCGAGGGCGTCCATTCCTGCCAGTACTTCTTCGAGAGACCGGGCTTGACTCTCACCTTGATCATCAGCAATTCCAAAGCACCAGGGAATGTCCTTGCCAATTCAGTTGGTTCGGATAAAATAACGAAGAGGTTATGCTATTAATTTATCTTCAGGCAGTTGCAATTTTCCTTGGCTTGTTGCCGCAACCTGATTGAAAATGGATATTCCACCAGATATGGTGATATAATACAGTGTTCGCCTGACCACAACACGCCATGATACTTCGCACGTTTATAATTGGAGCTATCGGAGTCGTCGCGATTGCAGTGAGAGCGATAGCCTTCGATTACCCGAAGGAAGCACTTATCTACGAGGGAGCAGTGGGCACCATGAAGGTCAAGGTTACGGCATCAGCACAGCCCTTTTCCCGAGCCGCACACAAGACAACTGAACTTCGGAACGCTGGCACCGAGGAGAAGCAGGATTGGAGGTCGGCCACGGTTGATGGGAAGAAGGCAGTTGGGACAGACGAGACACTCCCGAAGGATGGTTTCCCACAGCTTTCAGCCCTCACAGTTTGGTTTGGGGAGCAGCGAGTTGCAGTGCCTGTTGAGTATCTCCATCATGTCTTCCTTCCACGATTGAAGCCTGCCGCTTTTAGAGATGGCTATATTGGTACCCTCGTGGCATTCTCAGCCGATGGTAAGGCACTTTACCTGAGTTTAGGCGTCGGTGACGGAGGTGGTGCTGGCGCTTACGACTTGTTGATCAGGTCGGACGGTTCAGTTTTCAATACACCCATCCAGCGGCCTGAGCCATGACAACACTCCACCCACCAAAGGCGAACAAAACGGATGCAGGCAACGGCTCGAACGCTATCTGTCGTGTCGGTAGCGTCTTTCGCTCGCCGTCGCCTGATTCGGGAGGCTCGCCTGGACTTTGCAGTCCACACTGTCTTCATCCATGACTGACAAGCTTCCAAAGCCTACTAGTGTTTTCCTGTTTTACTCTTACTCCCACAAGGATTAGGCCTTCGAACCTTGCAAAGTGGTCTGGCTTATGGTCGTTCCCGAGGGCCAACGGCCCGGGGTGATATCAGCCTGGGCCAACGGCCCATGTAGTCGTTTTAATTGATTCCGTGAGGGCTGAAGGCCCGTTCCATTAAACGGTGATGGCGCGCCCCTACAGGGCTTCGGTGCTTGGCGTGTGCGTGACCTGGGCCGATGGCCCAGGCTGGTATGGATCGCGCCGTTGGCGCTCCGGAACAGCCTTGGTTCGGTGGAGGCGGGAGTGTTCAGAGAGGTCTGGGCATTTGTAGGATCTCGCGAACCATCGTTTATGGGTATGTCGCCGGAGAGGCGAGCACCATCCGCCGCAGCAGCATGTCGTATCCCTCCGGTCAGGCCGATGCCCCGGTACTGAACTTCGCCTACACCGGTACGCACGCCAACAAATTGAGTCCGGTGAGCGCCATCCGAGATGGCGGCACAGACATCATCAGCTACAAATGGCTTGGCGCGGGCAACTCCGTGGAGGTCACCTACAACGACCCCGGGACCTGCTTGTCCGACGGCACGGCGGCCGACCACTATGCGGGACTGGACTGATTCGGCTGCCCCATCAGCGTACCGTTGGTCAAGGACGGCAGCGGATCCGGGGTCCATGGTGGTTGGATGGGCGGCTGCGCCGTGGGTTTGGGGGAGGGATCCCCTGCGGGCGGCGGGCCCTATTCCACAAGGCTTCGTTGCGCCGCAGTTGAAGGTCCTGACGTTCTCCTTTGTTGCGCCTCGCCTTGTGGAAGAATGCCTCGCCGCGCTACCAGTCCGGGTTTTGCAGCGGTCTCCGTGGTTGTCACCATTTGGTCACCACGGGTATCTGTCAGGGGGGGAAAGCGGGGGAGGGGTGCTGCTTGAGACCGTTGTTTATTTTCCGATGCAGAATTGGGAGAAGATGACGCCGAGGAGGTCTTCGGTATCGGTGCGGCCGGTGATGTCGCCGAGGGCTTCGAGGGCTTCGCGGAGGTCGAGAGAAGTGAATTCCGGGGCGGCTCCGGCGTTCAGTTGGGAGAGGGCGGCGTGGAGGGCGTGGTGGGCGCGCTGGAGGCAGTTGAGGTGGCGGGCATTGACGGCGGCGTCGGTGTCGCCGCCTTCGCTGGGGATGCCTGTGATGGTGGTGGTGATGGCGGTGATGGCTTGGTCGATGCCGTGGCCGCTGAGGCAGGAGACGGGGATGCCGCCCGATCCGGACCAATCCGGGTGGATGCCGAGGTCGGCTTTATTGAGCAGGAGGAGGCGGTGTGGGGGAAGCGGGTCCGGGAAGGCGAGGCGGTGGGAGGGGGGGAGGGTGGCGTCGACGACTTCCATGAGGAGGTCGGCGGAAGCCAGCTGCTGTCGGGTGCGGGCCATGCCGGCGCGTTCGAGTTCGTCTTCCGAGCCATCGCGGAGGCCGGCGGTATCGACGAGGCGGACGGGGATGCCGCCGAGCATGACAGTTTCCTCGATGGTGTCGCGGGTGGTTCCGGCGGTACCGCTGACCATGGCGCGTTCGAATCCGAGGAGGCGGTTGAGGAGGCTGCTTTTGCCGGCGTTGGGGGCACCGGCGATGACCATGCGGACGCCTTCGCGGAGGAGTCGGCCCTTGTCTGCGGTGGCCATGAGTTGCTGGACGCCTGCTGCGACGGTGGCGATGCGGGCGTGGAGGGCGGCACCGGTATCTGGGTCAATGTCTTCCTCCGGGAAATCGATCCATGCTTCGAGGTGGGCGAGGGCGGCGAGGAGTTGGTCGCGGAGGGCCGTGATGGTTTGGCCGATGCGGCCTTCCAGCTGGCGCTGGGCGGCGCGCAGGGCGAGGTCTGATTGGGCAGCGATGATGTCCATGACCGCCTCCGCCTGGGTGAGGTCGAGTTTGCCATTGAGGAAGGCGCGTCGGGTGAATTCGCCTGGTTCGGCTGTTCGGGCACCGGCGGCGAGCAAACGTTCGAGGATGCGGCGGGTGACGAGGGGGCCGCCGTGGCAGGTGATTTCGACGGTATCTTCTCCGGTGAAGCTGGCTGGGCCGCGGAAGGCGGTGGTGAGGACATCGTCGAGCACGTAGCCGGCAGGGTCCGTGATGGTGCCGTGGACTGCGCGTCTGGGTCGGAGTGGACCGCGTCCGTGGAAGATGGCGTTGGCGATGGACCATGACTGCGGGCCGCTCAGGCGGAGGAGGGCGACCGCGCCGGTGCCTGCCGGGGTGGCCACGGCGGCGATGGTGTCGGGTGGGTAGAGGCCGGGCGTCATGGGATGCGCCGGAGCCGGTCAGGAAGCCGAGCGGGACGCGAGCCAGTCGCGCAGGACCGCGGTGAACTTCTCGTTCTGGGGCATGGTGCCTACGCTGACGCGGGTCCATTCTGGCAGTTTGTACGAACGCATGGCGCGGAGGATGACGCCGCGGCGGAGGGCGTACTGGAAGAGGTTGTCGCCGTCGCCGGTTTTCACGAGGACGAAGTTGGCGTGACTGGGAATGAATTCGAGACCGAGGTCGGTGAAGGTTTTCTCGAGGTAGGCGCGGCCGGTGCGGTTGACGGAGCGGGTGCGTTCGATGTGTTCGTCGTCGCCGAGGCCTGCGAGGGCGCCGGCCTGGGCGATGGCATTGGCATTGAAGGGCTGGCGGGTTTTCTGGAGGACGTCGGCGAGGTGTTTGGGGGCGATGCCGTAGCCGATGCGGAGGCCGGCCAGTCCCTGGATTTTCGAGAAGGTGCGCATGACGACCACGTTGCGTCCGGCGCGCACGTATTTGAGGGTATCGAGGGGTTCGTCGAGGAATTCGTAGTAGGCTTCGTCGAAGATGACGATGACGTGTTCCGGGACTTTGGCCATGAAGCGGTCGATTTCGTCCTGGCGGCAGAGGGTACCGGTGGGGTTGTTGGGATTGGCGATGAAGATTTCGCGGGTCCGCGGGGTGATGGCGGCGGCCATGGCGTCGAGGTCGTGCTTGAAGCCTGGGTCTGGGATTTCGACGGTGGTGGCACCGAAGAGGGTGGCCATGAGTTTGTAGACCACGAAGGCGTGCTGGGCCGTGATGACTTCGTCGCCGGGTTTGAGGAAGGCATGGCCGACGAACTCGATGATTTCGTTCGAGCCATTGCCGAGGACGATGTTGCCCATTTCGAGGCCGAATTTTGCGGCGATGGCATTACGGAGTCGGTAGCCACCGCCGTCCGGGTAGATTTCCGCGTGGGCGAGGGCATCCTGCATGGCGGCGACTGCTTTCGGGGATGGGCCGAGCGGGTTTTCATTCGAGGCGAGCTTGACGATTTCCGACGGGTTGAGGCCGAGTTCGCGGGCGACTTCCTCGATGGGTTTGCCGGGTTCGTAGGCGACGAGGTCTTTGAGTTGGGGATTGGCTTGGCTCCAGATGTCGGACATGGTGGTGGGAGGGATGGTGGAAGGGGAGGGTCGGTGCAAGGGCGGGGCTGAGGGGCGTGCGGTGAGGCTGTCAGTGGTGGGGTGAGGCGAGTTGGGCGGCGAGGCGGATGGCATGGAAGAGGCTGCCGGGATTGGCTTTGGCCTGCCATGCGATATCGACGGCGGTGCCGTGGTCGACGCTGGTGCGGATGACGGGGAGGCCGAGGGTGGTATTGACGGCGGAGTCGAATGCGAGGGCTTTGAGGGGGATGTGGCCTTGGTCGTGGTACATGCAGACGATGGCGTCGGTGGTGCGGCGACGTTCCGGGAGGAAGGCGGTGTCCGGGGGGAGTGGGCCGGTGATGTTGATTCCTTTGGCGGCGGCGGCGTTGATCGCAGGGATGATGAAGCGTTCTTCCTCGTGGTTTCCGAAGAGGCCGTGTTCACCGGCGTGGGGGTTGAGGCCGCAGACGGCGAGTTGCGGGGTGCGGTGGCGGATGCGGGTGAGGGCGTCCGCGGTGAGTTCGATGACATCGAGGATGCGGTCGACTGAGAGGAGGGCGGGGACTTCGTGATAGCCGACGTGGGTGGTGACGAACGAGCAGGTGATTTCCTCCGAGTACTGGAGCATGCAGGAACGGGGAGCGTGGGTGCGGGCGGCGAAGATTTCCGTATGACCTGGGAAGCGGATGCCTGCGGCGTGGAGGGCTTCCTTGTTGAGCGGGCCCGTGCAGACGGCATGGATTCTTGAAGCGAGGGCGGCGTCGATGGCGTGGTCGACGAAGGTGAAGGCGGCGCGGCCGGTTGCTGCGTTCACCGTGCCTGGGGTGAATTCATCCATCCTGATGGCTGGGATGTCGAGAACGGTGGGTTCTGTGACGAGGCCGGGGTGGATGGCGTCCGGGTTGTGTACGATGCGGGCGTGGAAGGGGAGGCCTGTGGTGCGGGCGCAGGCTGCGAGGACATTGGCATTGCCGAAGACGACGGGGATGGCTTCCGGTGGCCGGTCCGGGCCGAGGGCGCGCAGGCAGAGTTCCGGGCCCACTCCGGCGGGGTCGCCCATGGTGAGGGCAATGAGAGGCATCATGGGTGGATTCATGGCTGTGGCTGGCGGGGGCGGCAAGCCCGTGTGTGGCGGGCAAAAAAGCGCCCGGCTTCCGTGGCGGAGACGGAAGCCGGGCGGCGGAGGGGAATGGGAGAAAGCTCAGTTCTGATTCGGGATGAACTTCTTGAAGGCGTCGCGGATGGAGGCGCGTTCCGATTCATCGATCTGGCCGTCCTTGTTGGCGTCGAGTTTGTCCATGAAATTGCGGCGCATGGATTCGGCTTGTTCGCCATCGACGCCGAGGCGTTTCATCATTTCGTCGCGGGCGGCGGCTTGTTCTTCCGGGCTGACGGTGCCATCGCCGTCCTTGTCGAGTTGTTTGGTCCAGTCGCCGCGGGATCCTTCCGCGGGGGCTGGGTTGCGGCGCTGGCTGGCGAAGCTTTCGCGGGCCGCCTTCTTTTCCTCGTCGCTCAGTTTGCCATCCTTGTCTGAGTCGTAGCGGGAGAGGATGCGGGCCGAGGGTTTTTCGAGGGCTTTTTCGAAATCGGCGAGGGCGCTGGCACCTCCGGCGGAGCCACCGAATCCGCTGCCGGGGGCGGCGGGGGTGGAGCCATCAGCCCTTGGGCGGTCGGCATTGGCGCGGGGGCGGTCGAGTTTGGAACCGGGGGCTGGTTTTTCGGCGTTGCGGGATCCGAAGCGGCGGGCGGCATCCTCGCGGGCTGATTTCTGTTCATCGGCGTTGAGCTGGCCATCGCCGTCCTTGTCGAATTCGCGGATCATCTGGGCGCGGAGGCCGCCGGCGGCGGCGCGGGGATTGGCGTCCTGAGCGAAGAGGGCGGCGGGCAGGGCGAGGAGGAGGAGAAGGGATGATTTCATGGAAGCAGTTGGGTTGGGACTTCCGGAGCATGACGCTCCGGGGTGGGGGCAAGGTGACAGGAAATGCGGCACTGACAGAAGACTTCCGGAGGAGTTGGTTCCGGACGGGGGAAGGTTAGCGGGAGCGGCGCTGCCAGAGGTGGCTGCCTGTCATGGGGACGCCGCTGGCTGGAGGGATGGGGCTGCCGCCGGAGATGGCTGGGGTGATGGGGGAGCGAGGCACAGTGAAGCCGCCGATGGGTGGGACATTCGGCTGATTCACGCGGATGGGTGGGACGTTCGGCTGGCGGGTGCGGATGGGGGGAGCCGAGGGACGGCCGCCATCTGCCTGGGGCACATTGGGCTGGCGGGCGAGGATGGGGTTGGTGACCGGGCGGCTGGCTGGCGGGGTCACGTAGGGGATGCCGTTGGTGAGGTTGAGGATGGGGAGGGGGGTGGGGCAGGGGGCGGGCTGGACGGGGGTCGGGATGAAGACCGGGCGGTCCACGAAGAACGGGAAGAACTCCGTCTGCTGGACCACGGCGACTGGGGCTGGTTGATTGCGCAGCTGGGCGATTTCCGCTTCGAGGTCGCGGATGCGGGAGACGAGTTGTTCGCGTTCGCGCTGGGCTTCCTGGGAAGCGCGGAGGGGTTCACGGGCCACGAGGGTGGCGCGGTCCTTTTCGATTTGTGTGGCGAGGTCATCGCGTCCGGCTTTGCGGAGGATATCGATGCTGTCGGCGAGGGCCTTGTCGACCTTGGCGAAGTTGTAGTTTCCGGAGGCGAGGAGGTCATAGAATTCCTCCCGGGCGCGCTGGACGTCTGCTTCGAGGCGAGCCTTTTCGGTGCGGGCCGTTTGTTCCGCGAGTTTTTCGTTCTGGGTGGCGGCGAGGGCGGCGGCGGAATCCGCGGCGGCCTTGCGGTGCGCGGCGGCCTTGGCGGGATCGAATCCGAATTTCTGCTGGATGGAATCGGGTAGATCTTCGAAGGAGATGCGGGAGACCCCTGTGGCGTGTTCGAGGCGGAGCGCGTCCGGTTCGGCGCGCAGGACCGATGCTTTCCGGAGGGTGCGTCCGTCCTTGAGGGTGAGGTCGCCGAGTGATTCCGGGTCGGCGGCGGGCAGGATTGGCGCGCAGGCGAGCAGGAGGGAAGCGGAAAGGATGGAGCGTTTCATGGGGCCTTGCGGGGAAGGTACGATGGATGGGACGCAGGATGGCGGAGAATATTCAGGCGTGGCGCGGAGGTTTTGCGGTCGCATTTCCCTGGAGCGCAGGTTTTGCATGGGGTACCATGTCAGATTCCGCGGGTCCCGTCTATTATGATAATCACATGCATACGCCCCTGTGCCGTCATGCCGTGGGAGAACCGGAGGAGTATGCGGAAGTGGCGGTGCGGCGGGGGCTCAAGGGGATTGTCTTCACGTGTCACAGTCCGATGCCTGACAACTGGTGGGCGCGGGTGAGGATGCGGCCTGAGGAACTGGACGAGTACGTGGCCATGGTGGGGCGGGCGCGGGAGGCGTATGCTGGGTGCCTTGATATCCGGCTGGGGATTGAGGCTGATTATTTTCCTGGGTACGAGGGATGGATTGAGGAATTGTGCGGGCGCTGTGAATTTCACCATGTGCTGGGATCCGTGCATTTTTTCAGCGGGGAGTACCGGGAGCGGTACTGGCGCGGCGATGCGGTGGAGTTTCAGCGTGGGTATTTCCGGCATCTGGCAGACAGTGCCGAGACCGGCTTGTTTGATACCCTTGCGCATCCGGATCTGGTGAAGAATCACAGTCCTGAGCAATGGGATCTGGAATTGATCCGGCCGGAGGTGGAAGCTGCCCTTGACCGGATTGCGGCGAGTGGTGTGGCGATGGAATTGAACACATCCGGGCTGCACAAGCGGGTGGCGGAATTCAATCCAGGGCCGGGGATGCTGCGGATGATGCGCGAGCGGAACATTCCGGTGGTGCTGGGGAGTGACAGCCATGAACCCGGGCGGGTGGCGTCGCATTTCCCCGAGGCGCTCGATGCGCTGGAAGCGGTCGGCTACGGTGAAGTGTCGTGGTTTCTGGAGCGGCGTCGGCATTCCGCTCCCATCGCGGCGGTGCGGGCGAGTCTGGGGCTGGGTATGGTGGAGTCGGTGCCTTGTTCCGGCCGGGATTGAGTCGATTTGTGTCCTTCTGAGGATTTCAATCAGCGCCGAGGGCGGCGAGCCATGCGTGGCGGCTGCGGAGGTAGTCTGCGGGGTCGTAGGGATGGGAGGCGAGGACGAGGAGGGAGGCGTCTGGGGAATGCTGATCCTGTTCGGCCCAGACCATGGGGGGGATGTGGAGGGCGAGGTGGGGTTGGTTGAGGGTGATGGTGAGGTTATGCTGACCGTCGTCGATGCGGATGCGGACTGAGCCGTGGGTGCAGAGGAGGAGCTGGTGGCAGAGGCGGTGGGCGTGTTCGCCGCGGACTGGTCCGGTGACGTGGTGGACGAGGAAGATTCTTTGAGGGGTGAAGGGCAGGGGGGCGTCGCCTTGGCCGAGGACGGCGAGGGGGCCGCGGTGGTCGCTGTGTTGGCGGAGGGTGATGAGGTGGCAGCCGCCGACGCCGAGGGGTGTGGTGGATCCCTTGTGGATGAGGTCGCTGCCGGGGATGGCGGGCGGTGGAGCTGCTGGATTCAGGGGGTCCATTGGTTTACGGTTTCGATGATGTGGTCCAGTTGGGCATCGGTGAGGTAGGGGTGGATGGGGAGCGAGACTTCCGAGTTGGCGAGTGAGCGTGCGGTTTCCAGCGGAGTAGCGCAGGAGAAGCGGGCGTGCTGCATGGCGGGCTGGTCCGGGATGAGGCCGGGGTAGTGGATCGCTGATGAAACGCCGTGCTGCTGGAGGTGGTGCATGAAGGATTCGCGTTTTCCGGCGGTGATGCGGATGGGGAAGAGGTGGTGGACGCTGTGGCTGTGCGGGGGTGCGGGGAGGGTGGCGACGGCGGGGTTGGCGAGGTTTTGGAGGTACGCAGCGGCGATGGTGCGGCGTCGTTCCGTGGCGGCGGCGAGGCGTGGGAGGAAGGCAGAGCGGAGGATGGCCGCCTGGAGTTCGTCGAGTCGGCTATTGAGGCCGAGGTGTTCGTGCTGGTATTTGGCGGTCTGTCCGTAATCGCGCAGCGAGCGGCAGGTGTCGGCGAGGGTTGGGTCACTGGTGAGGATGGCACCGCCGTCGCCGAGGGCTCCGAGGTTTTTGGTGGGATAGAAGCTGGTGGCGGCGGCGAAGCCGGCGGAACCGCAGGGTTGGTCGTGGTGGGTGGCTCCGATGCTTTGGGCGCAGTCTTCGAGGATGCGGACGTTGTGCTGCTGCTGGATGGTGCGGAGTTGGTCGAGGTCGAGGCAATGACCGTAGAGGTGGACGGGGAGGAGCCAGCGGATGTCAGGTCGTTGTGCGAGGACGTGGCTGGCGAGGTCGAGGTCGAGCAGTCCGGTGGCATCGGTATCGGAGAAGACGGGGATGCCGCCCGCGCGGATGATGGCGAGGGACGAGGCGAAAGCGCTCAGAGGGGTGGTGAGGACGAGGTCGCCTTGCTGCAGGCCGGCGGCTTGGAGGGCGATTTCGATGGCGTCCATGCCATTGGCGGTGCCGATGGCGTGGGGGATCTGCCATGTGGCTGCCAGTTCCTGTTCGAAGCTGGCGACTTCCTTGCCGAGGATGTACCAGCCCGATTGGCCGACCCTTGTGCAGGCGTCGAGGATATCGTGGCTGCAGTCGTGCCATTGGGCTGTGAAGTCGTTGCTGAGGATCATGATTGGCGAGGGGCTGGGTCAGGGAGAGGTGCTGTCGGTGTCGGCATCCTGAGGGTCGGTGAGGGTGCGGATGATGCGGGCGGGGTTTCCGGCGACGAGGGTGTGTGGGGGGACGTGGCGGGTTACGACGCTTCCAGCTCCGACCATCGAGCCGGCACCGATTTCGATGCCAGGGAGGATGGTGGCATTGGCACCGATGGAGGAACCTTTGCGGAGGATGACTGGCAGGTATGCGGAGGGCCGCTTTCTGCTGCGGGGGAAGCGGTCATTGCAGAAGGTGGCATTGGGGCCGATGAAGACATCATCTTCGATGCGCATGGAATCCCAGATTTGCACGCCGCACTTTACGGTGACGCGGTCGCCGATGACGACATCGTTTTCGATGAAGACATGGTCACAGATATTGCAGTCGGCTCCGATGATGGCGCGTGGGAGGATGTGAGTGAAGGCCCAGATGCGGGTGCGGGGGCCGATGTGGCTGGATTCGCAGAGTGCGGCCGGGTGGATGCGCGGAGAGTCGGGCATGGCGGAGGCGTGGGATGGACTGTGCCGCAGGTCAAGGCTGAGATTGGCTGCTGGCGGGGCCTAAGAGCCTGTTGAAGAACCGGGCCCGGCAGCGGATCCGGAGTCCGCGGTGGTTGGATGAGCGGCTGCGCCGTGGTTTAGTGACGGGATCCCCTGCGGGCGGCGGGCCTTATTCCACAGGGCTTCGTTGCGCCGCAGTCGAAGGTCTAAGAGCCTGTTGAAAAAACCGGGCCCGGCAGCGGATCCGGAGTCCATGGTGGTTGGATGAGCGGCTGCGCCGTGGGTTTGGGGGAGGGATTCCCTGCGGGCGGCGGGCCTTATTCCACAGGGCTTCGTTGCGCCGCAGTCGAAGGTCTCGACCTTTTCCTTTGTTGCGCCTCGCCTTGTGGAAGAATTCCTCGCCGCGCTACCAGTCCGGGTTTTTCAACAGGCTCCTAGGAGCCTGTTGAAAAAACCGGGCCCGGCAGCGGATCCGGAGTCCATGGTGGTTGGATGAGCGGCTGCGCCGTGGGTTTGGGGGAGGGATCCCCTGCGGGCGGCGGGCCTTATTCCACAGGGCTTCGTTGCGCCGCAGTCGAAGGTCTCGACCTTCTCCTTTGTTGCGCCTCGCCTTGTGGAAGAATTCCTCGCCGCGCTACCAGTCCGGGTTTTTCAACAGGCTCCTAAGCGGCGGCGGATCCGTTGCCAGAGGGATGGTGATTCCGGGGAGAGGAGGGCTGGCAGGATTTGCTGCCATGTGGTGAAGTCGGTGGGGGTGGTTCTGCCTGGGGGGGGCGGGGGCTTGCGGGAGGGGTGCTGAGTGATGGAGCGGGGCAGGGTATGGAGTTGCGAGGGATTGAGCCAGCCCGCGGCGAGGGCTCTGGCGAGGGCTGTTTCGATGGAGTTGGCTGATGGTTTGGGGGTGAGGGAGGCGGCTGCGGCGATGGGGAGGAGGGTATCGATTTGGCAGAGGTCGCGGGCGGCGAGGATATCGCTGGGGCATGAGCCATCCATGGAGGCGAGTTGGATGGCGAGGCTGGTGGTGCGGCGGGCGGTGTTTTTCCGTGTGGATTCCGGGAGCTGCGGGATGCGGCAGGCTTTGGCCATGATGCGGAGGTCGCTGACGACTTTGGCGGGTTTGTCTTGAGCGGCCGAGGTGCGGATGAGGGATGAATCGAGGATGCGGTAGGCGCAGAGAGGATCCGGGTCGGCGTGGAATTTCCCGTCGGTGGCGAGGCGGATCCACATGTCGTAGTCTTCGTAGACGAGGGATTCGTCGTAGGTTCCGGCTTTGGCGAGGGCGGAGCGGCGGACGAGGGTGGACATGGCCGGGATGAACGGGCCGCGGAGGAGTTCGGCGAGGATGTCGCCGGAGGGGAGTTGATCGAAGCTGCGGTGGCTCTGGATGAAGGGGTCGGGCAGGGGATTGCCAGCGTCGTCGATGCAGATGGCATCGGAGTAGGCGACTGACCAGTCTTCGCCGAGGGACGAGAGGGCGGCGACCTGGCGTGCGGTTTTGGACGGGAGCCAGTAATCGTCGGTGGAGATGAGAGCGAAGAATTCCCCGGAGGCGTGGGCGAGCATGTGGTTGACGTTGGCGCAGATGCCGCGGCGTTCCGTTTCGAGGAGGAGAGTGGTGGGCAGAGGGGAGGAGCTGGCCCAGTGGCGGATGGTGTCTGGGGAGCTGTCAGCCGAGGCGTTGTCGAGGATGATGAGTTCGGCGTGGGGCCATTGCTGAGCGGCGATGGCATCGAGGCACTGCGTCAGGTAGGGGGCGTGATTGAAGCAGAGAGCGAGGAACGAGACCTTCGGCGGCGGGGGCATGTGATGGCGAGGATAGGTGGACGCCGTGGGAGGTCCAGAGAAATGACTAGGCTGCGGAGGTTTGGCGGTCGTAGGTGAGGGGCATGGGATCAAATGTACGGCGGCTGCTGGTGATTTTCGGGGATCAGCTCAACGAGGACTCCGCTGTGTTCGACGGGGCTGATCCGCGGTGTGATGAGGTCTGGATGGCGGAAGTGGAGGCAGAGGCGAAGCAGGTGTGGTCGCATCGGCAGCGGATTGTGTTGTTTCTGGCGGCCATGCGGCATTTCCGGGACCGGTTGCGGGCGGCGGGCTGGCGGGTGCATTTCCGGGAGCTGGAAGATCCGGAGAATGCGGGGACACTGGGGAAGGAACTGGCGGCATTTCTGCGGGGGCGGACGGTGGAGGAAGTGGTGTGTGTGCAGCCAGGGGAGCACCGGGTGCTTGCGGGGATGGAGCAGGTGTGCGGGCGGGCCGGGGTGGCGCTGCGGGTGTGTGGGGACCGGCATTTTCTGTGCAGTCCCGAGGAATTCCGGGCGCATGCGGAAGGCCGGAAGGAACTGCGGATGGAGTACTTCTACCGGGAGATGCGGCGGCGGCATGGGGTGCTCATGGACGGGTCGAAGCCGGCTGGGGGAGAATGGAATTACGATAGTGAGAACCGTTCCTCCTTTGGGAAGTCCGGGCCTGAGGGAGTGCCGCCGCGTCCTGTCTTCCCGCCAGATGCGGTGACGGCGGAAGTGCTTGCGATGGTGGAGCGGCGGTTTCCGGATCACCCTGGGAAGCTGGCCTCGTTTGGCTGGCCGGTGACGCGGGAGGATGCGCTGGTGGCGCTGGAGGGATTTGTGCGGGAGAGGCTCGGGGGATTCGGGCCGTGGCAGGATGCCATGTGGCCGGGGCAGCCGTGGCTATGGCATTCGCTGCTGGCATCGTCGCTCAATCTGAAGCTGCTGTCGCCGCGTGAGGTCGTGGCGGCGGCCGAGCGGGCGTGGCGGGAAGGCCGGGCCGAACTGGCATCGGTTGAGGGATTCATCCGGCAGATCCTTGGGTGGCGGGAGTATGTGCGGGGGATTTACTGGCTGCACATGCCGGGGTATGCCGAGAGGAATGCGCTGGGGGCCGAGGGCGAGCTGCCGGACTTCTACTGGACAGGGGAGACTCCGCTGGCGTGCCTGCGGGATGCGGTTGGGCAGACCCTTGAGCATGGCTATGCGCACCACATTCAGAGGCTCATGGTAACTGGGCTGTATGCTCTGCTGCTGGGGGTACGGCCGCAGCGGCTGCATGAATGGTATCTGGCGGTGTATGTGGATGCGGTGGAGTGGGTGGAACTGCCGAATACGCTTGGGATGTCGCAGTATGGGGATGGGGGGCTGATGGCATCGAAGCCGTACATTGCGTCCGGCAAGTACATTCAGAGGATGAGTGGATATTGTGCGTGGTGTCCGCGGAATCCGGCCAAGGCGACAGGGGACGACGCCTGTCCGTTCACGACCCTGTACTGGGATTTTCTGCAGCGGCATGAAGCCATGCTGCGGGGCAATCCGCGGACAGTGATGCAGGTACGGAATCTCGACCGGCTCAGTGAGGGGGAGAAGGCGGCGATCCGGGAGCAGGCAGACCGGGTGCGGCGGAATCCGGCGGGAGGCTGAGTCGGATGGGGCCGCCTGAGGCGAGCGGGTCGACTGGCTGGCCGCGTCGGGTGGCAGTCAGGAGGCCGAGGTTGGCGAGGTTTGCGGCGCACTGGCGGATGGCTGGCATGAGGGGGCGCCAGTCGTCGGCGAGGGACCGGGCGGCTTCCGATGGGCAGAACGACTTTCCCGGGCGGGTGGCGGCGAGGGCGAGGAGGGTGCTGCGGATGAGGTCGTGGTCCGGAGGCATGGTGGTGGTTGTCATTCCGCCTTGCTGCCAGCGGCGGGGGATTTACTCTCGCCGCTCCCATGAGCACTGAAGGAACGAACTACAAAGACACCGTCAATCTTCCGAAGACCGGTTTTCCGATGAAAGCCGACCTTGTGACGCGTGAGCCCGAGCGGCTGGCGCTGTGGGAAGCGGGCGGCCTGTACGGTCGCATTCAGGCCCGCCGCAAGGCGCAGGGTGCGCCGAGGTTTCTGCTGCATGACGGTCCGCCGTTTGCGAATGGCGACGTGCACATGGGAACGGCGCTCAACAAGATCATCAAGGATCTGGTGCTCAAGTCGAAGACCATGGCTGGGTTTGAGACGCCGTACATTCCGGGGTGGGACTGTCATGGACTGCCGATTGAGTTCAAGGTGGTGAAGGAGGATACGGGGCTGACGCCGCCCGAGGTGCGGCGGAGGTCCGAGGAATTTGCGAGGAAGTGGATTGATGTGCAGCGGGCGTCGTTCCGGAGGCTTGGGGTGTTTGGTGACTGGGAGCATCCGTATCTGACCCTGTCGGCTGGGTATGAGGCGCACATTGTGCGGTTTTTCTCCACCTGTGTGGAGAAGGGCCTGGTCTACCGTGACCGGCGTCCGGTGCAGTGGAGTTATGGGGCGAAGACGGCGCTGGCGGAAGCTGAGGTGGAGTATCGTGAGAAGGTATCGCCGGCGGTTTTTGTGAAGTTTCCGGCGCAGAGTGGTCCGGTGGCGGAGGCTGGGGGATCCTTTGTGATCTGGACGACGACGCCGTGGACGCTGCCGGCGAATCTTGGGATCATGGTGCGGAAGGATTACCGTTATGTGCTGGGTGAATTTGCGCATGAGGACGGGAGGCGGGAGACCCTTATGGTGGTGCGGCCGCTGCTGGCGGCGTTTGCGGAGAAGACAGGATTCCGGCTGCAGGGGGAAGGTCGTGAAGTCCTTGGCAGCGACCTTGAGGGATCGCTCGCGCAGCATCCGTTTCTCGGGCGTAGCAGCCGGGTCATCTGCACGGAATTCGTGACGGATGACACGGGAACCGGCCAGGTGCACACGGCTCCGGGGCATGGCAAGGAAGACTATCTGGCTGGGCGCGAGCATGGGCTGGGTTTGATTTCTCCGGTGGATGACGATGGCAAGCTTACGGCGGAGTGCGGTCTGCCCGAGTTGGTGGGAATCCATGTGTTCGAGGCCAACGGTCCGATCATCCGGCTGCTGGCGGAGCGTGGGATGCTGCTGGGGAAGGAGAATTACCGTCATGACTATCCCCATTGCTGGCGGAGCAAGACGCCGATCATTTTCCGGAGTGTGCCGCAGTATTTTCTGAGGATTGACGACATCCGAGGGGCGGCGCTGGCGGAGATTGAGAAGGTACAGTGGCTGCCGCCGTGGGGGAAGGCGCGCATTCATGGGACAGCCGAGAGCCGGCCTGACTGGTGCATCAGCCGTCAGCGCACGTGGGGGGTGCCGCTTCCGGTTTTTTATGATGGGGTCGAGCCTGTGCTGGACGCCGCGGTGGCGCGCAAGGTGGCTGCGCTCATTGAGACTGAGGGCACGAACGTATGGTTTGAGAAGAGCGATGCCGAGCTGACGGCGCTGCTTGGGTTGCCGGGTCACTGGACGAAGGGCCGGGACACGCTCGATGTGTGGATTGATTCCGGGTGTTCCAGCATGGCGGTGACCGAGGTGCATCCCGAGCTGGGGAACGGGGGCATCGCCGATCTGTACATTGAGGCGACCGACCAGCACCGCGGGTGGTTTCAGTCATCGCTCATGTGTTCCGTGATCCACCGGGGGACGGCCCCGTACCGTGCAGTCATGACGCATGGCTTTGTGACCGACACCAGCGGCGAGAAGATCAGCAAGAGCGGTGATAAGCCCATCAATGCGGAATACTACTATAACAAATACGGAGCCGATCTCGTGAGGCTGTGGGTGGCGTCGGTCGACTGGCAGAACGACGTGCCGTTTTCGGATAAGCTTTTCGAGCAGAATGGCGAAGTGTACCGTCGGTTCCGGAACACGCTGCGGATTCTGCTGGGGAACCTGCATGATTTCGAGGCGGGTCGCGATGCGGTGGCGTCGGGTGAGCTGACCTTGCTCGACCGCTGGATTCTGGAGCGGCTGCATGTGGTCACGAAGGAATGCGTGGCGGCGTATGCGGCGTATGATTTCCGCAAGGTGTTCATCACGCTGAATCAGTTCTGTGCGGCCGACCTCAGTGCCCTGCACATTGATATCACGAAGGACCGGCTGTACTGCGATCCGGTGGCGAGCGGGCGGCGGCGCAGTGCGCAGACGGCGATGCACCGGGTGCTGCTGGATCTGACGCGGCTGCTGGCTCCGGTGCTGGCGTTCACGGCTGACGAGGCATGGGAAGCGGCTGGGCAGGCTGGGTCGGTGCATGAGCAGGACTTTCCGGTGCCTGATCCTGCGTTTGCGGGGAGTGGGGCCAGCGAGGCGATTGCGCAGCTGCAGGGGGTACGGGATGTGCTGCAGCAGGAAATTGACCGTGCGCGCAAGGAGAAGCTCATCGGGAGCAATCTTGAAGCGGCGGCGGTGCTGACCGTGCCGGAGGGTCATGGAGCGGCGGCGGTGCTGACGGATCTCGAGACGGCCAAGGAATTCCTGATTGTGAGTGATCTTGTGGTGGAACGCGGTGGGGCTTTCGGGGTGGAGGTGCGGCGGACCTCGTGCGGGAAGTGTGCGCGGTGCTGGCGTCATCTTCCGGATGTGGGGCAGCATGCGGGCCATCCGCTGCTGTGCGGGCGCTGTGCTGCGGCGCTGGGCTGACGCCTTGTATCCGGGCTTGCGTGAAATCGCGGTCGACCGCGGCGGCGGGGTGGACGTAGGGTGGAGACATATGGAAACTCCGTCCTCTTCCCTGTCGCGTCGTCGTCTGCTGGCCACTGGATCGCTGGCTCTTGTGGCTGGTCTTCCGATCCGTGCCCGTGCGCAGGCGCCGGCGGCGGCGGCACCGGCTGGTCCCTTTACGCTCGCTCCGTTGCCGTATGATCCGGCGGCCCTTGAACCGCATATTGATGCGCAGACCATGGGGATTCACCATGGGAAGCATCACAAGGCGTATGTGGACAATCTGAACAAGGCGATTGCTGGTTCTGCTGATCTTCAGAAGAAGAGCATTGAGGAACTGATTGGCGGCATTCCGTTTCTGCCTGCTGACATTCAGAAGGCGGTGCAGAACAACGGGGGTGGGCATTGGAATCACACGCTGTTCTGGAGTCTGATGGCGGCGCCGGGAGCCGGGGTTGGTGGAGAAGCCGAGGGGACTGCGCTGGGATCGGCGATTGGCAAGGCGTTCGGGAGTTTCGCGAAGTTCCGGGAGAAATTTTCCGATGCGGCCATGAAGCGGTTTGGCAGTGGCTGGGCGTGGCTCATTGTGCAGCCTGACGGTGGGCTGGCGGTGGTGAGCACGGCGAATCAGGACAATCCGCTCATGCAGGGTGTGGTGCCGAATGGCGACCGTGGGCAGCCAGTGCTGGCGCTCGATGTCTGGGAGCATGCGTATTATCTCAAGTATCAGAACAAGCGGGCGGACTATGTCGCGGCGTGGTTCAATGTGGTGAACTGGAAGGCTGCGGACGCACTGTTTGCGGCGGCCACGGCGGAACCGAAGAAGGGCGGCAAGTGATGCCGGCGGCTTGAGGGGCATCCCGTGAATCTGCGGGGCCTTTCTGATGTCATGGGGCGCGTACCACAGTGGATGGTGCGCGCCCTTTTTCATGGCAGCGGGAATGGCGAGGGGCCTGGTGTTTTGCTCCCGGCTTTCATTCACGCGGCGCGGCGGATCTGTGGAAGTGATGCAGCCATGAGCACCCGGGCCTTCGGGAAATTCTGCCGCAGGGTGGGCCGTCGGCTGAGCTTGCTACAGTGTGGTGCGGCTGGAGGGTGGGATTGCGTGCGAGGGGAAGCGGAGGCATGGGAAGAGACATGGACGAGGACATTCTGATCATTGGAGCCGGGCTGGCGGGGCTGCAGTGTGCGCGGGTGCTGACGGCGGCGGGCCGCCGGGTGGCGGTGCTGGAGGCTTCCGATGCGCCTGGGGGTCGGGTGCGGACTGATGTGGTGGAGGGATTCCGGATTGACCGTGGGTTTCAGGTTTTGCTGACTGCGTATCCGGAGGTAAGGGAAGACATTTCGCTGGAAGCGCTGCGGCTGCGGCGGTTTCTGCCGGGGGCGCTGGTGAGGGTGGACGGCCGCTGGGTGCGCCTGGCGAATCCGCTGCGGGCTCCGCTGGCGGCTCTGATGAGTCTGGGGGAACCGGCGGTGCCCTTGGCGGACAAGCTGCGGGCTGGGTTGCTCACGGCGGGGCTGGCTTCGGGTCTGCAGGATCCCGAGGCTGTGCGGGAGGAATCGGCGGCGGCATTCCTGCGGGCGCGGAAGTTTTCCGTGCGGATGACCGAGCTGTTTTTCCGGCCATTTTTCGGCGGGGTGTTTCTGGAGCGGGAGCTGCGGACGGGTGGGGCGTGGCTGGCGTGGCTGTACCGGATATTTGCGGTGGGGCACACGGCGATTCCGGCGCTGGGGATGGGGGAGCTGAGCCGTCAGCTGAGTGATGCACTGCCGCGGGGGGTGATCCGCTGTGGGGAACGCGTGGCACTTCTGGAAGACGGTGGGG
>JBDKER010000057.1:0-20441 GCA_039795165.1 Verrucomicrobiota bacterium
CACGCGATGCCCCAGGTCTCCAGCCACCCCCATCATGGCGCCCTGTAGGGGCGCAAGAGCTACCCATTCCACCCAGGCACCCCCGACGCACAGGAATCCGACAAATCCCCAGACCTCTGCGCATCTCTCGGCCCGCGGCCTTCAGCACCAACAGCGCTCCCCATTCCGGACCGATGGGACGGGCCTTCAGCCATTCTGGGACGACAAATGCCCAGACCTCTCCGAACACGCCCCGGCGGACAACGGAGGGTGGACATTCCTGTCCACCAACCCCGAATCCAAACGTGGACTGGAAAGTCCACGCTCCGTTCCTCCCGCCTCCAGCGCCAACGGCGCGCCCCATACCAGCCTGGGCTGTCCCTGTGATCGTTAAAACTGGTGGCTGGCTGGGGGGAGATTGATCATGCTTTGGTCGAGCCGGTGACCCGCTCCACACTCCGCACGGGAGGTCCTTCGGCAACCGATGCGACGATCTGGTCGAACAGATTCCGGGAACTCGAGGCGGCTTCATACGTGCCCAGTCTGATTTCCCCGTCGGTTTCGTGGCGCACCCGAGGTCGCTGAATCTTCTCTCTGCCGCCGTCCATGTAGACCACTCCCGTTTCCGAGCCTGCACGGTGACAGGGACTCCGGGGATCGGGTCTGTAGCGCGGGCCGC
Organism: Verrucomicrobiota bacterium; assembly: GCA_039795165.1. Classification (GTDB taxonomy): domain Bacteria; phylum Verrucomicrobiota; class Verrucomicrobiia; order Verrucomicrobiales; family V1-33; genus V1-33. Next base: position 659 of record JBDKER010000057.1, read on the forward strand.
AGAGCGCTTCGACTTCCTCCTTCATGGCTTTCAGCAGCCCGGCCCTGATGCTCTGCCGGAGCAGCTGCCGGAAAAGATTCGCTGCTTCTTTTTCTTCGCCTTGCAGGAAGGCCTCTCTGAATTTCTCGTGGTTCAGGGTGGTTGGTTGGTTTTGGTTCTGATGCCCTCATGCTGGTGCATGAGACCAACCAGCCACCAACCAGTTTTAACGACCCGGGGGATGCTGCCCCCCGGTCGCTGGCGAGCCACTCGGCCTCGATGCGGAAGGCATTGCCCTCCTGCGTCTGGGTGACCCCGTTGAGGAGCCATGTCCTGCCGCCTGCCAGTGCCGGAGCGGGACCGGAGGGAGCGGAAATGTTCCCGATCGAATTGAGATCGGCGGAGACGACCGGGTAGTCGCGCACCCACGACTCGCGCCACGACACCCTCGGGCTGCAGTAGGAAGTCTGCCCGCGCTGGAGCTTGCCGAGGAGTTCGGTGCCTCCCACGCTTGTGATGCGGTCCTTGAGCAGACGGCCCTGATCGTCCTTCTCCTTCCCCGATGCGATCTGGCGGAGGACATCGCGCTCGGCTTCCGGCAGGGTGTCGTAGCGGGGGTGACTCATGATCGGTTCCTCGGAAAGGGAGAGCCCCATGGTGTAGACGGCGGATTCCTTTTCCTGCTCACCCTCCTTCGGCTCTGCTCCGGCGTACTCGCAGACGATTTCGGCAAGGTCGCCCTCGGTGATCGTGGCGGTGACCTGCGAGACGGAAATGAAGGGCACGCCGGGATGCTGGGTGCCGGGGCGCGTCAACCGAACGCGGCCCTCAGCAGAGCGAATCGAGAGGCAGGAACATCCGCAGTGACTGTTCCTCGACCCGGACGAATCCGTATTTGGCGTAGAATGCGACAAGTTGTTCGTCCGCAGGGTCGACAGCCAGGCCGATGCCTCCGGCGCCACGCATGGAGGCTGCCGCGATTTCACGGGCCGCTGCCAGGAGCAGCTTGCCGATCTGTTTTCCTTGCCATTCTTCCGCCACCGCGAGTCTGCCGAGCAGCACGATCGGAACCGGTCTGTCCGGCAGCCCTTTGGCGGCTCCGGGCCAATTGACAGCTTTTGCCAGCGTGCTCGTGAGGGTGAAATAGCCAAGGATCGGCTTCGGCCTGACAGCGTCCCGTTCAACCAGCACGCGGGTGATGCTCACACCTTTGGCGAGATGACCTCTGGCGGTCTCCCGCAGATAACGCTCCAGTGATTCACTGCCGCAGCGGAACCCCTTTCGGTCATGCTCCTCCGACAGCAGCTCAAGATCGAATGCGGACATGTGCGGCGAGGTCCCTGGCTGCCTTTTTCGCGGCCGCATTCATGGCTGGGGGCCTCGCGAGCAGCTGTTGAATCTTCTCCGTGGCTTCGACAGACATGTTCCAATACTTCTCCTCCTCGAGCACTCGGTCAGCCTCCCGGGATACCACTTCCAGAACGAATGCGGCCACCGACTGGCCACGGATCGCCGAAGCTTCCTTGAGTCGCTTGGCTGTGCTTTCAGGGAAACGTGGATTCACGCGAACCACCTTGCCGCCGGTTTTTCTGCTGAGGGTCTTCACACCGGCATGGTAACGGGATGTCCGGCGCGATCAACCCTGAATGGCACCGTTTTGGCACCACGGGGAAGCTTACGCCCGGGCATTGGCTTCACGTCGGCAACTGGGAAGCCGGTCCACGCGTCGCCGCCATCGCCAGCGTCATCGAATCCTCAAAACGCCTTGGGATCAATCCCAGGGAGTACCTCGCCGACGTCCTCCCCCGCCTGGCCAACGGCACAACCTCCGAGGTGCCGTCGCTGACTCCCTACGCATGGCTGCGCGCCCGCTCGGGCCATCCAACGGCTTAGCCGCTCAGGCGGTAAGTCGACCGAGAGCGTGCCCGACCGCCGACCGCCGCCGTCGACACCGCCATGTGCTGGACAGACGGTTACCCTTGACGACGTGCTGCCGCAGCTCGCGTCGGCACGCCCGGACAAGGTTGCCGAGCTTGCAAAGACCCTGACACCGACCCGCTGGCAGGCCGCCCGCGTGTCAGTCGCCACCGCCGCGTGATGGGTCGCTGATACGGTTACGACGGAGCGGTTCGTCGGCGTTGGACCGAGGGTTTGGCGTTCGTCGCTACTCGCGACAGCGCACCGGCGTTCGCTGCAAATGACGGTTGAGAGTTACAAGCCGACTTGTTTCCACCGGCCTTGTGCGCATTCGAAGGTAATCACATCGTTGATTCTAACAGTTGCCACATCAGAGGTTCTCCACTCGATTTTCACAGTCTTTGCCACAAAACTCCGGCGGCGAGCATGGTGTTCCCCGTGGAGGTGGAGGAAATGTGCGAGACTGCGTTCATGGGGAGGCGGGATCAGGGAAGAGCCACCGTCACGTTCGGGTAGTGGGTGGCGGTGAGGTCGATCTTCTCGAAGTCCTCGTTGTTCATGGAGCGGCTCATCTGGGTGAGGATGGTGGTGCCGCCGGTGGACTTCTGGAGGTGGGCCGGGATGGCGTTGGCCAGCACGAGGGCGGCACTGATCTTGCCGGAGAAGGCGGACGTCTTGCTGACGAGTCCGGAAATCTTCACCTCGACCTTCTCCTGGTAGAAGGCGAGCCCGATGACTTCGCCTCCCTTGTCGAGAACCTGCTTTTCCTGACTGGAGAAGTCGAAGGAGAGGTCCGTGACGAGCAGGCCGGTCTGGTCGTTGGGGATTCCGAAGTTGCCGGTGGTTCCAAGGAGTGATGCAGGCATTTGCCCCTGGGGGAGTGTCAACCGGCGGAGACGACCGCCTCGAATGAGAGAACGGTTTCCCGTCCCCGTGATTCGTCGGGGACGGTGGACGTTTCCCTCGGGGAACGACAGAAGGCCAGACCTTTTCGCACACGACCGACGCCCCCACCATTCCGAACCGATGGGACGGATTTCCCGACAACCGCCCGGACATCTCTGGACACACGACGCGGACTGGACAACCCACGCTCCATTCTTCTCGCGTCAACACGATGGCCCTCAGCGCCAACGGCGCGCTCCATACCAGCCTGGGCCAACGGCCAAGGTTGACGGAACCACAACTCCCCAAGCCCTGTAGGGGCGCGCCATTTCCTACGGATGGGACGGGCCTTCAGCCCTTTTGGAATGACAAAATCCCAGAGATCTTCCCACAGGCCTGTACGTTCAAAGGAAGAACTGCCCGGGAACCTGAGTGACCCACGGCGTCCATTCCGCATTTTTTGCTGTCAATTCCGCGGCGGATCTGAGACGATTGGGGGATCATGAATCTGCTGCGACGGGTAGTCGTTCTTGCCGGCCGGATCATTCCGGCGCTTTTTCTTGCCATTTTCACGGGGACAGCGGGAGCGACGATTACGACTTCGTTCAATAGCCTGCAGTACGATGGATACACGGGGAGCCTGATTGCATCGGATGCGGCCAATGCGGGAGTTGGCTACGACCGGGACGCCCTGCATGCGCGCGCGGTGTGGACCTTTGCGAAGTCTGCGGGGGCGGCGGAGAATGTGGTGGCGGAATGGCGTTTCCAGCTGATTGAGGAAGTGACGGGGCTGCCGCAGCCGGTCATACTGGCCGACGGGAGCACGGGGACGACGTTCACGGCGCAGCGGACGGTATCGTTCAATCTTGGACTGATTCAGCAGTTCCGCGAGGTGACGGTGTCGGTCGATCTGGTGCCGGCGCAGCGGTTGCTGCCATCGACCCGCTATCGGCTCCGCTGCCAGATCTTCACATCGAATGGCATCATCTGGCTGCCGGGCACGACGCATGAGGATTCGTGGGAACGCATCTGGCATTTCACGGAAAAGGATCCAGCCGCGGGATCGGCCACCATGGCGCTCATCGAATCCGCGGTTCTCGAACGGAACAATCTCATCCGGTCGCAGCCCGAGCAGGACAGTTTCCGCTTTGCGGTCACGCTCCGCATCCGGCGCTATGATAACTGGACTGCCCTCATTCCCGCGACCACAAGCGTCGCTATTCCGACAGTCGTCACTCTGACAAACATCAATACGTCGGCCAATCTCGCACTCGTGAACCCGACGGTCACGGCCACGGCCAATGTGGCGGAATTCTCGCTGAGCGGGGGCATCCGGTCGCCTTCGGAAACGGTGGTCAATTTCACCTTTACGGTCCGTCCGGCGGACTGGACGACCCTTGATCCGGTGCCGCTGCACCGATGTTCCTTTTCGCTGCGCCACAGTGACGAAACGACCCTGGAACTGCAGCGTCTGACAGCGTTTTCGGGGTATCTGGCGAGCCTCACGGGCAATCTCCGCTGCGGCGCAGTCGGAGCGACCTTCACTACCCTTGGCAACGACTTCGCGGGATCGGCGCAGGGACCGTCGATCGTCGGCTACCGGGCCCGCGGACCGATCACGATTCCAGTGAGCAATGCCCGCATCAATGGGACGAATCATACGTTCACCCTGACAAATCAGGAAATGCACATGTCGGCGGCGGGCGACCTTGTGCTCACGGATGCCGCGGTGGTCATTCCGGTGAAGGCTCCGGCGGCCCCTGATACGCAGCGGATCTTCCATACGCGCTTTGAACGCGGAGCCGTCACCCTGTCGACCGCGGGAGCGCAATGCGATGGCTGGAAACTCCATCTGCCGCGCGGCTTTGGCTACGTGAACAACCGGGACCCGCAGCGTCGGCGGCTTTCGACCCGCATCGCAGCCAATGGCACGGTCGCGCTGACCCCATCGCTTCTGCCGCCGTCCAATCCCACGTTCTCGGTCCCGACCTTCGGCCTGCGGCTCGTGATCGAACGGATCCCGCACGAATTCACGGCTCCGTCCCTCACCTTCGATCTCGCCACGGGCCTTTTCTCGTTCCTGCCAAACGGCAGCCAGTTCCTCCGGCATTATCAGAATACGCTTATCGATGGCATCAATCCGGTCGCCGTGGCCAATCCGGCAGCGCTGCGCCACCACGCCAACGAAGAAGCTCTCCGCCACCTCAACCCGGCTCCCGGCAAGCCAGTCAGCGTCAGCTCGACCGCGGACGACGGTACATTCATCAATGCGCTTGCCATGATCCCCGAGGCGCGCGCGGGCTTCATTTCCCACTTCCCGGATGGTGTTTCGTTTTCATGGGACAGCACGTCCTTGAGTTCGCCGGGTGCGTTCACGATCACGAATGACCGCGTGACCACGGACAGCCTGATCGAAGGGGAACCGAATTTCGTGGTTCGTTACGGACGCGACTGCTTTGCCTCGGCTGGGTGCGATCCCCCGGCCCCCACGGCGGGCGCGGCTGCGGTCAATTGTCAGGTCGCGCACGGACGACTCCTCTTCACGGAAGGCGGCGGTCTTGTCGTACCGGTCACCTTTCCGGGGCATGTCCTGCGCTGGGGCACCGTGACGGCGCTGCCGGCTGTCTTCAGTCAGAATGCGGGCACATTTCTTTCCGGGACCTTCCACATGCCGGGCAATCATCTGCCATGGCGGCTGGCCGGCGGGGCGACCGACCCAGCCATCGCGGCGCTTCCCGACGACGCGCGTCCGGCCACCCTGCATTTTGCGGCGTACAATCCGGCGGCCACGGAAGTCCCCGGAACGCAGGCGTACACCGATGGCCCGGGCGATTACGCAGGGCTCAACTTCCGCAACCCAGCCGCCACCGCCAGCTGCACGAGCACCATCGCCGGGGCCCCGCTCGGCCCGTACGGCCTCACCGCTGCCTCGAAATTCTACGCCCGCCCCGGCGGCGTCAGCGGCAAGCTGGAATCGGTCCCGTTCTCCATCACGCGGCGCATCTACGGTATGGATGTGAAACTCGAGAACATGCGGCTGGCCTACCTTGACAATGGCAACACGGATTCCGCGGTCGGAGGGTCCCTCACGGTTGGCACCAACGCAGCCCCCAACCGCGCGTCGCACTTCACCCTCGGATTCGATGGCCTCCGCTTCAATTGCCGCGGCGGACTCGAATCGGCCGACCTCAAGCCGTCGCCTGACTTCACGCTTTCCTACTGGGGATCCCTCATCCGCCCGGAAGCCATCGAATTCGTTCAGCCGGGCGACTGCGCGGATGCTTCGCTTGGATTCCTCGCGCTCGGTTGCCAGGCGAAACTGCCGTCGCTCGGGGGATCGGACCCATGGCTCGCGGGCACCCTTGGCTTCCGGGGAGCCGATGGATCACTCGTCGCGAAAGGCGACATCGATGCCGTGGGGTCGGGCCTGACGTCGCGTCTCAAGGTCCCCTGCCCGGTCGTCATCGATGGCCCGGGCACGACGGATTACCTCATGACGCCCTGCACGGAAGCGTACCTCAACCGCTGGCCGGGGGCTGGCGTGGAACCACTCACGGGCTTCGCCAATCTCGCGGGCACCATCGATGTCCCCTTCTTCCAGGCCCTCGAAACGCACCTGCATACGGCCTCGACGCCCGATCCCGCGGTCACCTCGAATTATCTCATGGGGCCCGACGACGCTTCGGGCCCGCTCACGGTGGCGGACTTCGATCCCACGAATTCCGGCGCGCCTCCGGGTGTCACCGTGGCAAGTTACCGCACGGATTTCCCGGCCAGCGCCACGCGCAACTGGCTCGGCCTCGTCGATTTCACATTCCCTGTGATCTGGCGGAATACGGAACGCCGGTTCGAGAGTCCGACGCCACTCACGGAGAACCTGCTCGTACTCTCGACGATGGCCCGGGTCGATGCCCTCACACCGGCGACGGCTGATCTGAGCTTCGGCGCGGAATTCCAGACGGGTTCGAGTCAGCTCAATGTGTCGTCGCTCTTCAGCGAACTCGCGGGTGCCGGCGGCTCGCTCATTCCACTTCTCAGTGATGAACTGGGGATCGATTTCGATGACCTTCTCAATGACCTCCTGAGCCTCGACGCGCTCTTCGCGGATAATCTGCGCGGCCTGGTGACACCGCCGCTCCGCACGTTCACGGATCCCGTGGCGGATAAACTCTACGCCGCTGCCATCACGGAAGCGAATGCCCGTACGCAGCTCGGCCTCGAACTTGCCACGCTCGGCCTCACGGGCAAACCTCTGCGCACGGCGGTCCAGGATGTCATCGGCACGAACATCGGTCTTCCCACCGGCGTCGTCAGCATCGTCAGCGACCTCCGCACGGCCGCCGGCGATGCCGCCCGCGTCCTCGGTGTCGTGGAATCGCTCAGCGGCCTCACGGGCCTCACGCTGCCCGCCGGAACCCTCGAAACCCTCAGCCAGATCGACAGTACCCTCGCCCTCCTCGAAGGCGATCTCGCGGGCCTCATCACCAGCACCGCGAGCGGAGCCCTCGGATCGGCCATCGAAACCGCCGTGGCCGCCACGGCCCCATGGGAAACGTCAGTGCAGCAGGCGCTCACGGCCCTGCATGACATCCACGGAGCGAACTTCGCCACGGCCTTCTCGGGCCCAGGCGGCGAGGCGGCCTTCCGCGAGGCCTTTGCCACGGCCATCATGGATCAGTTCCTCGGATCGGACCCGGCCATCACGCTGCTCCAGTCACTCCGCACGCATCTCAATCCTCTGCGCGATGCCGTGCGCGACGCGACGGACGGTGTGCTGGCAGCCATCAACCGGGCGGCGGCGGACGCGGCGGGTGCCCTCGGCGCGGAGATCTTCAGCGAATGCGCCGGCGTCTTCGCGGGCGGTGCCGACGCCCTCGACGGTCCGGTCCAGACGGCGAAACTCACAGGCTATGCCCGCATCAATGGCGACTCGCTGAGCGAACTCCGGCTCGATGCCAAACTCCTCCTCAAGGTGCCGGACGACTGCAAATTCGAGGGTTCCCTCCTCATCCGCGATCTTCAGTCGGATACCCCGGGGGCGGCCTGCCGCGCCGCCGCAGGGGCCGCCACGGATGTCACCATCTCGGCCGCCACCACCACCACCATCAGTGGATCCCCCACGGACATCGAAGCGTCGCTCAAGGTCGGACTCTCCGCAGCCGGCGTCCCCGTCGGCCTCGCCGGCCGCATCGGTCTCGCTGGGAAACTCGACTTCGAAGGACTGGAAGTGAACACCGCGGAACTGGGCGCGGGCTTCGGAGCCAACGATGCCTATCTTTATGGCAAAGCCGCCGGCAAAACCCCGGAAATGGACGTCGAAGCTTCGCTCTTCCTTGGGAAAACCTGCGACATCGAAGTCCTCCGCCGCACGGACGCTCTCATCGAATCGGCACTTTCCCAGGCGGCCGCCAAGGTTCCGGGTAGCGATTTCAGCAATCCCACCAGTGCCAATCCCATCTGGGGCATTTACGCCTACGGCTACGGATCGCTCAGCCTCAATTCCATCCTTGGCATTCCCTCGACTTGCTTTCTCACCATCAAGGCGGGAGCCGGATCGGGCTATGGCGTCTTCTACCGGGGCGATTCACTCGCTGCCGTGATGCGCCAGCGCTGGAGCATTTCGGGCGAAGTCCTCTGCCTCGCGGACATCGGAGCCACCCTCGACCTCGCCGCAGCGGCCGTCGCCGCCAAGCTCCCGGGGCAGTCGCTCTTCGATAGCCTCTCGAATGCGGCCATCGCCGGCAAGGCATCGGCCAACTTCACCGTCGAGGTCGGCATCGACCCCTTCAGCGTGGAATACGACAAGACGTTCTCTCTCTACTTCAGCCTGAGCGGAAATCAGTCGCCCCCGCTCCAGCTGGATTACGACCTCTGAGCCCAACGATTCCCTTTTCCGTGCACGATCTCCGCACTTTCCCTGCCATGTTCCGCTTTCCGCTGCTGTTTCTTGCGCTGCTGGCTGGCCCGCTCTGCGCGGCGGTCCCGCAGCTCGATGCCCTCATCACGGCTGCCACGTCGATCCGGCCGACTTCTTCGGGACCGTTCATGGCCTATGCGGTCTGGTCCGCTCCGGCTCCGGTGCTTCCTCCGGACCTTCAGCTTTCGGTCTGGATGCAGCCGAATGGCGCGGGGAATTTTGTGAAGCAGGGCGTGGCCATGCGCATCAAGGATGAACCATCGGTGCAGCTGCTGCTGACGCGTGCCGATGCCCTCGGTATTCCCCGGGCTCCGCTCTCGGCGGATATCGATCAGTTGCTTGCCACATGGCAACCCCGCGCCACGGACATCCGGCCGGACAAGTCGCTGGCCCCGGAACTGGCCGCCCTGCCGCTCGCGGCCCGCATCAGCCGCGCGCTCCAGCGGGGCTCTGAATTCGCTCCGGCCTTCACGGCCCTCCAGCAGCTGGCGGTCGCCCACCCGGCCCTCCGCATGTGCCTCGGCTCGGCATGGGCGGGCTCCATTCCGTCGGGTGCAGCGTCGCATTTCGAACTGCGGCGGGTCGACCCGGCGAGCGGCAGCGATGGCCCGGTGGTGGCCCGCTTTTCGCTCGTGCCCGGCTCGGGAGTTTCCCTGACAACTCCATCGGTTCCGCTGCAGGTACCGGACCTCACGCCGGGAGGCGACCTTACCATCAAGCTGCGCTGGGGCATTTCCGATCCCCTGCGCCGCCAGCTGCAGCACACCACGGGCTTCCTCCTGCACCGGATTGCGAGGGCGACGGCGGACAGCACGGGCTTTCCGGCCAATCCTTCGCTCGCCCAGCTGCGCGCCTTCGCTGCGGCCAATCCGGCGGCCTACGGCCTTGCGTCCAGTGCCCCCATTCCGGCGGACAAACTCTTCACGGATGCAGAAGCGGCGGACTTCGCGGCGGACCCCGGTACGTATTTCTTCGCGGACCGCAGTCCTTCGTTCACGGACGGCAGTCAATTCTATTACCACCTGACCGCACGCGACCTCCTTGGACGCGAAAGTGCTCCCTCGGGCCGCGGGCTCGGCACAGCCTGCCGCACCATCCCGCCGGATGTTCCCTCGGACCTCACGGCGACGGACGAAATCGTGACGACCGGTCCCTTCACGGGCCAGCGCCGCATCGTCCTCCGCTGGAAGGCAAACAGCAACGCAGAACCAGCCGCGGGCGGCCGCACCACCCAGCGCTACGCCATCTACCGCGGCAATCCCACGGATTCGATCACCAACCCGCTTGCCCTCGAACAACTCGAAGATCCCGCCAAGCTCGCGCTCCTCACGCCAATCCTTGTCAATCACGCACCCGATACTCTCGGCCGCATGGTGGTGGTCGATCCCTCCTTCCCGTACATGGAATCGGACCCCACCTCGGGCAAAACCCGCTGGTATGCGGTCCGCGCGGTCCACAGCTCGCTTTGCGGTCCCATCATGTCGGCTCCCAGCCCGCCGGCTTTTGCCTTTTACCGCGACCGCAAAGGCCCCGGCAAACCCACGGGCATCGTCCAGGAGGACTGCGGCATCTTTTCCCTGCGCCACCTCGCGACCACGGAATTCGCACGCACACCACTCCCCGGCCAGGCCGCCACGGACGGCAGCCTCTACCACATCCGGCTCCGCTGCATCCGCCGCAGCCCAGCCGTCGAAGCCGTCTCCTTCACCATCACGCCCCCCAATGGCTCGGCCACGCTCCTCGGTCCCTTCAAGTTCGGCCCGGGCACCAACGAAGTCTCGTTCACACTCGATTCCCTGACGTCTTCGGCCACGATCCGCTGCATCGCCACGGACGCCGCGCTCTGCTACTCACCGGTTTCGCAACTCGATGTCACCCGGCTCGCCCAGGGTGCCACGGTCGGCACGGATTTCCTTTTCGAAGCAGGTCATTGGTCGGCGCGCGAACTGAATCCGGACGACCCACTCGACGCCAAACTCCTCACGCCGGTCACGCTCTCGAGTGTTGTCAATCTCGGCAGCAATGCGGCCAAAGGCGCGCTGGCTCCCCTCCTCGGTGGCCGTTCCCATCTCATCCAGCGCCGCATCGGCATCGCCGGAAACAATTGGTCGACCGTCGCCGTAGCCACGCCGGATTTCACGAGCAGCACCATCCACTTCCCCATCACTTCATGGTCGATCCTCGGTCAATCATGGCGCGCCTTCGCCCTGCCTTCACGCGGCGACACGTGCCCGTGCACCCACGTACCGCGGCCGGATGGCGAGACGTTCACTGCGCCCCTCGGGGTCATCGCATTCTTCCCGGCGGGCACGAAGGAATGGCGTATCTACCGCAAGGTCGACGACGGCGGCATGGAACTCGTGAGCAGCGGCACCAATGCGGTGCCTTCTCCGGATACCCTGCCAGTCGGCTACAACGATACGGCCCTGCCGCCGAACGGTGCCACCATCTGCTACTACCTCCAGTCATTCGACGAAAACGGCAATCCCAGCCCCATCGTTCTGATCCGCTGCATCACCATCCTCCCGGACCCTGGCACTCCCCTGCTCGCCCAGCCGACAGCCACGGACGACAGCCAGATGTCCCTCCAGTGGTTCTGCCCGCGCCCGGGCGTCCGCAACTTCCGTGTCTGGCTCGCCACCACCTCGACTGGCCTCACGGCTCCGGACACCCCGGACGCCGTCAAGGTGCTCCCACCCACTCCATCGGTCGTCTCATTCCGACGCCCTGGTGCCGCCAATGACGAATCCGCATGGATCCTCGCGGCCTACGAACTTCCGGAACTCACCAGCGAAGGCACCAGCACGCTCTTCAATCTCAAATTCCCGGTCTCCCAGGGCCAGGAATACATCGTCTGGGTCGAAGCCATCGGCCTCAAGGCATCCACCAAAACGGAATCCTCCAAACGCATCTTCACATGGTCGCTCCCATCGGACAGCACGGTCGCATGGCCGGCCCGACCCCTCCCGCCGCCCGCCCTGTCGACGGGCAAGGCGGTCTATTTCCCGGACGTCCTCGCGGGCACGGATGACAACCGCTCGACCATGAATGCGCGCGAAGCGGATGCCTTTCCCACAGGGGTGCGGCTCGGCACGATCCTTTTCCGCAGCGTCGCCATCGCAGGAACGACGTTCACCTACGACCCGGCGGGCTTCGGTAGCTCGCCGGAAGCCTTCCTCAATCCCATCCTCAAGGCTTCCGGCTTTATTAGCCCGCTCCCCTGCGTCCTCTACCGTCAGACCATCCTCCCGGGCGGAAAACCCGGCAGCCTCATCCAGACCACCCCGCTCCGCGAAGGCATCGTCTGGTCAAGCACGACGCGCGACTGGGACAACGAACCCTCCAGCCCGCCCACCAGTGCCTCGGTCATCGCCGATCCCTACATCCGCATCCTCACCCGCGAAGCCGGCCTCAATGACATCGGGGAACTCTACCTCGTCGACAGTCAGCCGGTCGAATACGGTGCCACCTATCATTACTACCTCGTCCGCTACCGCAGCAGCTCGGAGGAAGCCCCCGGCGAAATCGACTCTGTCCTCGACTGCGGCGAAATCAAAATCCCCGAAGAACCATGAACGCTCTGCGCTCTCTCACCGCGGTGGCCTGCCTCGCCCCGCTCGCCGCCACGGCCCAGTCGAGCTACATCGCAAAGGTCCAGAGGATCGGATCGACCCTCTCGGCAGCGGCCGATTTCAATGGCGACCTCCAGCGCGACCTCGTCCTTTTCGACATGCCCACGGGCACGCTCCGCATCGGCACGGTCACCGTGAATCTCACCTATGACTGGGTGGTGCGCGACACGGGCCTTGCTTCGCCGGACCTCACCACGGCCATGGCGGTCTTTCCGGTCTTCAACACGAATGTCCCGGACATTGTCCTGACATCACCGGCCTTCAATCAGGTCCGCATCATTCCCTACAACGGCAATCCGGATACGGTTTTCGCTCCGGATGGGCCAGAACCGCAATGCCTCGCACCCGTCGTGAACGCAGCCGACGGTCTGGCACAGGGGATCTTCGTGGGTCGCCGCTCGGGCGCAGGAAGCTGCCACGCCTTCACTGCCATCCCGCCATGGAATTCGCTCTGGTCCACCGGAGGATCGGAACCCTGCCGCGATGGCAATCCATTCTGGTTTTCCGATTTCAGAGGTCATCACACGGCCTACCTCACGGATCATCCAGGACTGCCGACCACCCTGCACGTGCTCCAGAATGCCGCAGCCACCCCGGGCACGGACACTACGATCACTGGACTCCCGAAGAATTCCCGGTGGGCAGCCCGCTCGACGGTGGTCCACATCTGGCAGCCGGACACCAGTTCGAAGGTCACTATCTACCCGTCCAGCTTCGTCAATTCCGCCTACCGCTTCGGCACACCCGCCACGCACGACCTCGGCGATCCCATTTCCCACATCTATCCCATCGAAGGTTCCGACCCGAATAACCACTTCGCTGCTGTGTTTCCGGATGGATCGATCAGGATCTACCGGTTCCAGCCGCTCAACGTGGCGCAGGAACTAACGCTGATTCAAACCATCGACAATGTCGGCGGCACACCCACCGCCATCGTGCCGACCGGTTGGTATAATGCTAACAGTTTCCTCATTCTGCGGCGCGATGCCACCGGCAAGGAAACCATGCAGCGCCGCGGATGGAATGGCGTCAACTACCAGGCGGTCTCCGCTGCTTCTCCACCGCCCCTGCCCAGCGGTCCGCTTTCATCGAATGTTCTCTTTTTCGAAAAGGAACCACTCGTGAATCCACAGCCCGCGGAAGTGCAGCGGCGCCGTGTGGGCGACTGGACGGTCTCCATCACACCCGCCATTCCCAACCGGACGGTCAATTCCCGCACGGACCTTGGCCCGGTCACGGGCCTAAGCAGCACGATTACATCAACCCCGGTCCCGACTCCCGTTCCGGCGGCCTTCACCCTCGCCAATCAGATCGATGACCAGAGCAGCGTCTCGCTCTTTTCGGGAGCCAGCCCGGGCCCGCTCGCGCCACCGGTTTTCTCTCCACCCCCCGGCACTCAGGAAGCGCCCGCCCAAGGCAGCCCGTTCACGGTCACCATTTCACCCGCCACCCCGGGCACTCTCTGGGTCGATTCCGGCGGCGGCGTCTTCACCCCCTCCCCCACGGGCTCACTCCCCCTGTACGTCCCAGCCACCGTGCGCGCCTTCATCCGCTCAGGCACCAGCCAGAGCCCCATCGCCACGGCCACATATTCGTTTGCCACCCCCGGCAACCTGACCGCCCCAGCCATCACGGACGCGAATCTCGACGGCGTCAGCGACGCATGGGCCAACCTCACCGGAGCCACCAACCCGAACGCCGACGACGACGGCGATGGCTTCCTCAACTTCGCGGAATATTCAGCGGGCACAGACCCGGGCAACCCACTCAGCAAACCCATCCCAGCCCCCGTTCCGCAACTCCTCGCCGAACCCGGACCCGGCAAAACCGCCGTGCTCACATGGATCTCCAACGACCCGGCCGTCATCCTCCAATCCTCCACCGACCTTGTGACATGGACTGTCCAAACCACCAGCATCATCACCAACGGCTCCCGGAAATCCTTCACCGCCCCTCCCGCCTCGCCCTCTCAGCCAAATGCCTACTGGCGACTCCGGCGCTGATCAGGCTGAAATTCCCGTTCCCAAATCAACCCAGCCAGTCACAAAGCCACCGAACCGAAAGCTGCAGCCTGCAACGCGAAGAACACAGAAGGTCTGGCTTTCTGTCAGTAGTGTTCCAATATCGGAAGGCTCTCGCGCCCCTTCAGGGCGCCTTGATGGGGTTGTGCTCGGTACCTGGGGCATCGCTGCGCTCAGCCCCAGGCTGACCTCTCGGTCCCCGTTGGGGACGCACGGGTTCGGTGGAGGCTTGCGGAGAAAGGCGAAATGGTCCGGGCATCTGTTGTCCCCAATATCGGAAGGCTCTCGCGCCCCTTCAGGGCGCCTTGATGGGGTTGTGCTCGGTACCTGGGGCATCGCTGCGCTCAGCCCCAGGCTGACCTCTCGGTCCCCGTTGGGGACGCACGGGTTCGGTGGAGGCTTGCGGAGAAAGGCGAAATGGTCCGGGCATCTGTTGTCCCCAATATCGGAAGGCTCTCGCGCCCCTTCAGGGCGCCTTGATGGGGTTGTGCTCGGTACCTGGGGCATCGCTGCGCTCAGCCCCAGGCTGACCTCTCGGTCCCCGTTGGGGACGCACGGGCTCGGAGAATGCGGGTGGAGGAACGGAGCGCGGACTTTCCAGTCCGCGTCGTCTCAAGGAAGGCGAAATGGTCTGACCATCTGTGACCCCGTTGGGGACGCGCGGGCTCGGTGGAGGCTTACGGAGCAAGGCGAAACGGTCTGCTCATCTGTTGTCCGGGAGGGCCAACGGCCCGGAGCCATACCAGCCTGGGCCAGCGGCCCAGGTTGCCGGATTGAATCATTTCAGAAGGGCTGAAGGCCCGTCCCATCGGTCCTGCACGGACCGCCCCTGCAGTGCTGAGGAGATTGGCGTGTCGATTACCTGGGCCGTTGGCGCTGAAGGATCCTTGCGGCGAGTTGCGAAAAGGTCTGGCCATCTGTCGTCATGACCTTGCCCTTCTTCCACAGCCCCAACCCGCGACGCAGTGGCGCGCCTGTGTTCCCCGTTCCGTATCCGCGCGGGGGAGAGGAGAGTTGACATGGGGTGTGCCGTCGGGCACGCTCACCTCGGCTGCAGGAATTCCTGTATCTTCCGGAGCGCGGGCATACATGCATCCGCATCGGTGCGGTTGCCGGTTCCCTTGATGCTCCGGATCCACTCAATCCCAATCCCTCAGAATTCCTCATGACTACCCTGCGATTCCGGAAGCTGCTGCTGACCTTCTCTGTAATATGCTGTTTTACTGCGGAGGATGCGGCAGCCGGGGGAAAGCCGCTCAAGGTATTCATTCTGGCTGGTCAGTCGAATATGGAGGGACACGCGGAGATCAGGACCTTTGATTATATTGGCAAGGATCCGAGGACGGCTCCCCTGCTTGGTGAAATGCGCAATCCTGATGGGAAACCGAAGGTCTGTGAGCGGGTATGGATGTCGTACCTGACTGGGCCGTACGATGGCAGTGCCAATGGCGAGGGGCTGGGCAAGCTGACGGCTGGATTTGGAGCCCGGGGTGATCAGCCAACGAAGGACGGGGGCAAGATCGGGCCCGAGTTCACCTTTGGGATTTACATGGAAAAGGGGCTGCCGCAGCCGATTCTGCTCATCAAGACGGCGTGGGGCGGAAGGTCCCTCAACACGGAATTCCGTCCGCCCAGTGCCGGGCCGTACCGGTTGCCGAAGGAAATTCAGGAAGTGTGGGATAAGCATCCCGACGGCGCGCATGGCGTTCCCAAACTCGCCGAGCGGGAGAAATGGCAGGCTGAGAAGGATGCGGCCTGCGGCGTTTTCTACCGCATGATGGTGGAGCATGTGAAGAAGGTGCTGGCCGATCCCGGACGTGTCTGTCCGGAATACGACGCCAAGGCTGGCTATGAACTGGGCGGATTCGTCTGGCTGCAGGGATTCAATGACCTTGTCGACGGGCAGACCTATCCCAACGGAAATTACGATGAATACTCGCGCCTGCTCGCGCACTTCATCCGCGACGTCCGCAAGGACCTGGCGGCCCCGCAGCTGCCGTTTGTGATCGGTGTCCTCGGAGTGGGTGGCGAGAGTGAAAACGCTGCCTTCCGCAAGGCCATGGCGGCCCCGGCCAGCATGCCGGAATTCACCGGCAATGTGGTGGCCGTGCCCACCGCTCCCTTCTGGGATGCCGACATTGCCGCGGCAGAACCAAAGAAAGGCGAATACGACCGCATCGTCGGCACCGCTCACGCCCTCAAGCCCGATGGCACGCTGGACCAGGACCGGAAGTGGGACCAGTACTGGAAACCCATCAGCAAAACGCCACCGGAAGAACAGGTCTGGCGTTTCACGGCGGTCAATGCCACCGAACCGCAGGACAAACTGGAAAAGTACGACGCACGGAGATTCCGCGACATCACCCTGCCCGCCAGCATGGAAAACTGGCAGAAGCCGGAATTCGACGACAAATCATGGACCGAAGGAAAAGCGCCCGTCGGCAAGGGACTCTGGGATCACAGCGGCGTCAAACTGAGTCAGTTCCCATCAAAGTGGGGCGAAGGCGAATTCCTGCTCATGCGCACAACCTTTGAAGTGGAGGATCTGATGAGCTACGATTCGTACCGCCTCGCCGTTCTCGCGCGTCAGGGATTCCATGTCTATCTGAACGGAGAAAAGATCCATACCTACATCTGGTGGCTGGACGGGCCACAGTACCGATCGATTGTTCTCGAACCGGAACAGATCCGCCACCTCAGGAAAGGAAAGAACGTGCTGGCCGTCTACGCCAATGACCAATACGAACCCGAGTCACCGGATCGCTACGGTGCCATCGATGTCCGCATCGAAGGCATCAGAAAGTCAGACGAAAAGAAGCTCGAACTAGCCCTCGAGGAAGTCCTTTCGCCCAAAGACCGGGAAGCCCTCAATGGTGCTTCCAATGGTGGCTATCACTACTTCGGCAGCGCCAAGATCTTCGCCCAGATGGGCAAGGCCTTCGCCGACGCCCTGCTGCCTCTGCAGAAGTAGGCGGACCGGCTTGTCCGACCGTTTACGCAGCAGAAAAGCGCTGCCAGAACTCCGCCGGGAGGAAGCCAGCATTCCTCTGCATGCAGAACCGGCCAGACCTTTGCAGGTCTGGCCGGATCACGCACGAGCATGGCCGGGCGGCCCGCCCTCCGCTTACGCTGCGGGAGCGATCTTGCGGCGGCGGATCGTGAAGCCGAAACCAACCAGCAGAACCGCAGCTCCCGTGGTTCCGGGTTCCGGTACGGGCGTCAGGGTGGACGTCACCGTCATTCTCATGGCAGTGGCGCTCCATTCTTCCTCGAAGAGCAAGGATCCCATGGTCCAGCGGCCCGGCCCGTCAGCCGTGAGCGCCACACCATCCACCGAAAACCCACTGAATCCTCCCGAGTAGGTGTCATAGGTGAACAGATCAATGCTTTCGCCACCGGCGAGCGTGAATCCACCAAGTTCCAGCCCGAACAAACCGTCAAAGGTGGCCGTGCCATCAATCAGCAGAGAGCCTGCGGTCGGCCCATCGAAAACGGAGAGGAGCGTACCCACATTGAGCTGAGTGAAGTTGCCGAGAATGGTCCGCGCCCCGGAGAAGGCGAGCGTGCCCTCGTTGAAGACCGAGCCCGCGCCGCCTGTCACGGAGATATCGGAACCGAGATCGACTCGTCCGTCCATGAAGGTGAGGTTGCCGTGCACGACATCGAGGGTTCCTCCACTGAAGGTTCCGGACCCGCCGGCCGCGGAGACCTCGACGTTCTGGTTCTCGATGGTGAATCCATGGTAGATCGTTCCCTGATTGACGATGCGGCCGTCAATCAGCGCACCCGCGACGGTGCTCTCGAGGGCGGCTCCGCCTGCTCCCGTGGCGTCGCCGAGCACTCCCCCAGGCCCAACCAGCACCGCAGGCCCGCTCCCCGCTCCAGTATAGCGGATCACTCCGTTGTTCTCGATCTTGTCAATGAGACCATCCGTGACGTTCACCCCGGCCGTAGCGCCCTCGATGACTCCCCCATTGTAGAGGTACGGAAGCCGGGCGGCGGAATAATTGCCGACAAAAATACCCGCGTCGTTGAGCGAAGATATGGAACCTCCAATCTCATTGACGATCGAACCCGAGGCATCCTCAAGGTAGACGCCGGGTCCGCTGGTGCCGCTGATCATGCCTCCGCTGCGGTTGGTGAGATCACCGATTCCATACCACCCATAGATCCCGGACCTGCCCCCGGAAATCAGCCCGGAGTTGTCGATGACCCACCCAATATCGTTGCTGTTTGTGTAGATCCCGTCTGTGTTTCCCTGGATCACACCAGTGGCCGTGTTCGTGAGCGTCCCAATAGACCACCCATTGTGGAACAGGCCCGTATCCCCCGCAATGGTGCCGCTGTTGGTGATCGTGTCGAGGGTTCCCCCAGCATTGATCCCAAAGGTGGCTCCTTCAATGTCTCCGGAATTGTTGATCGTGGTAATTGTTCCGGAATAACCGAGTCCGGTATGCCCGCCTTCGATGCGGCCGGTATTCGTGATGGTGTCGGTGCTCCCCCCCGCCTGGGTAATCCCCTCAACGTTTCCGCTGATGAGACCGTCATTGGTGATCAGATTGTTGTTTCCGTAGAGGTAGATGGCTGAGCCGCCCGATGTCGAACGGATCTCGCCAGCCGCGGCATTCGTCAGCGTACCAACATCCGAGAGCACCATGCCGTAGTCGGTTCCCTCGATGGTGCCGCCATTGGTGATGGCTCCAATGGTGGCTCCATCTTGCGCTTGAATGCCCCGCGTGCCACCAATGATCGTTCCACTGTTCGTAAGTTCGGTCAGACTGCTGCCCGAGAGAAAGATCCCATAGTTATCCGTCCCCTCTATGAGACCAGCGTTATCGATGGCGGTAACGGTGCCGGTCACGACACCCATCCCATTCGTTTGGCCAGTGATGGAGCCTGTGGCCAAGTTGGTAAAGTTGTCGATGGTGCCAGTGGAGTGATAGAATCCCCAGTCGCCGGAACCGGTGACACTGCCGCTGTTCATGAATGTGGTGATGTTCCCGTAATTCTCGACACCCTTGCCGCCCGAAATGGTTCCGGTATTGTCGAATGTGGTCACAGTACCGCCTTCGCTAAGGAATCCCCGTTCGCCGCCGGCCAGTGTGCCCGAATTCGAGAACAAGTTGACTGATCCTGAGGAGTCCATACGGACCGCATTGCCCCCGTTGGCCTGGATCGTGCCGGCGTTGTCAACGGTCCCCGCAGCACCATACAGGCCAATGCCATTGTAGCCACTGATAGTACCTGCAGCAGCATTCGTGAGCGTACCGATGGTGCTGCTGGCGCCATGGTAGATCCCCCAAGAGCCGGAACCGGTGACACTGCCGCTGTTCATGAATGTGGTGATGTTCCCGTAATTCTCGACACCCTTGCCGCCCGAAATGGTTCCGGTATTGTCGAATGTGGTCACAGTACCGCCTTCGCTAAGGAAT
>JBDKER010000058.1:0-20370 GCA_039795165.1 Verrucomicrobiota bacterium
TACGGTCAGGAAGAAGCCGCGGCGAAATTCGGTGCGGATCCCCGGGTCTATCTGACCACAGCCACGCATTTCGAAGGTGATGAAAACGGTCACGTGAAGGCCGTGCACGTCGTCGACGTGGAATGGAAGAAGGACGAAAAAGGGAACTTCGGCCCGCAGAAAGTGGCGGGAACGGAAAGGGTTCTGCCCGCCCAGATCGTCCTTCTCGCGATGGGTTTCCTCGGGCCGGAGCAACCACTTCTCGATTCCATGGGGATCGAGCGGGACGCCCGCAGTAATGTGAAGGCGGAACACGGCTGCTACACGACCAACCTTCCGGGGGTTTTTGCCGCGGGCGACTGCCGGCGCGGTCAGAGCCTCGTGGTCTGGGCCTTCAATGAAGGACGCGGCGCGGCCAAGGCCTGCGATACGTACCTGATGGGTCATTCCGACTTGCCCTGAACCGAACGCGGAGGGAGCCACCGGGGTCGTGCCGGGCCGGATTGTTGCGAGGCGTCATGTCATGGCACGAGGGTGTGCCCCCGGAACCCATGCCTCCGCGGTCTGAGCCCACCAGGGAAAGCTGATGCCCATTTGCACGCCGGGGTTCCCGCAGGCCAACCGGAGGCGTCGCGCGGGCTTGCCCGGTGCCCGGGGCCCTTGCGCGGAAGGCCCCCGTCCTTCGTGGCTTGACCGCCTGTCTCTCCCGATCGGGTCCGGAAGCTTGCGCGGCGCGTGGGCCATCGGAAAAGCCCCGCCCTGCCAATTCGCCCCGATGCGTCATTCTGACCGCATGACTGCGACAATTTGGCGCAAACTCGACAGCGTGGGCATTTCGGCGCAGGCTTCTGGAATTCCGTAAGTCATTGTAGATCAGCCTATTAAGATTCCGAAAAACCATCTGGCACGCCGTGTGCGAAGACTGAGCGAAAACGAAACCTCCAAAACACCTGACACCTATGGGCAAGATTCTCGGCATCGACCTCGGCACAACCAATTCCTGCATGGCCATCATGGACGGCGCTGAGCCGATGGTCCTGGAGAACTCGGAAGGAGCCCGCACCACCCCATCCGTCGTCGCTTTCACCAGAACCGGTGAGCGCCTCGTGGGCCAAGCCGCCAAGCGTCAGGCGGTCACCAATGCCCGCAACACGGTATTCTCCGCAAAACGGCTCATTGGACGGAAGTTCAGTGAACTGTCGGATGCGGACAAAAATGTTCCGTACCGCATCGTGCCAGCCTCCAACGGCGACGCTCACATCGAAGTGGAAGTGGCCGGCGAGAAAAAGGTCTACAGTCCCCAGGAGATCGCAGCCATGGTGCTCGGTAAACTGAAGGCGGATGCGGAGGCCCGACTCGGCGAAACCATCACTGACGCCGTGATCACGGTCCCCGCCTACTTCAACGATTCGCAGCGCAATGCGACTAAGGCAGCCGGTGAAATTGCCGGACTCAATGTCCGCCGCATCATCAATGAACCGACGGCAGCCTCGCTGGCCTACGGTCTCGACAAGAAGAAGGACGAAAAGATCGCCGTCTACGACCTTGGCGGTGGCACCTTCGACATTTCGGTCCTCGACATCGGTGACGGGGTCTTCGAAGTTCTTGCCACGAACGGCGACACCCATCTCGGGGGCGATGACTGGGATAACCGACTCATCGACCATATCCTCGCCGAGTTCAAAGCCGACACCGGGATGGACCTCAAGGGCCAGCCCGATGCCATCCAGCGGATCAAGGAGGAAGCGGAAAAGGCCAAGATCGCGCTCAGTTCCAGCCAGAGCTACGACATCAACCTTCCCTTCATCACTGCCGACGCCTCCGGGCCGAAGCACATCATGAAGACCCTCACGAGGGCACAGCTTG
This sequence comes from Verrucomicrobiota bacterium, assembly GCA_039795165.1. Taxonomy (GTDB): domain Bacteria; phylum Verrucomicrobiota; class Verrucomicrobiia; order Verrucomicrobiales; family V1-33; genus V1-33. The sequence continues at coordinate 1,846 of JBDKER010000058.1, forward strand.
AACAACTCTGCGACGACCTCTTCGAGCGGACCGTCTCCCCTGTCCGCAAATGCATCGAGGACGCCAAGGTCTCCACGAGCCAGGTCGACGAACTCGTCCTTGTCGGCGGCATGACCCGCATGCCCAAAGTGGTGGAAACCGCCCGCAAACTCGCCGGCAAGGAACCGCACAAGGGCGTCAACCCGGACGAAGTCGTCGCCATCGGCGCGGCGATCCAGGGCGGCGTGCTCCAGGGCGACGTCAAGGACATCCTCCTGCTCGACGTCACCCCGCTCACCCTCGCCATCGAAACCATGGGGGCGGTCGCCACCCCCATGATTCCGCGGAACACCACCATCCCCTTCAAAAAGACCGAGGTGTTCTCCACCGCCAGCGATAGCCAGCCAGGAGTCGAGATCGTCATCGTGCAGGGCGAACGCCCCATGGCCCGCGACAACAAAACGCTCGGCACCTTCAAGCTCGAAGGCATCGACCCGGCCCCGCGCGGCGTTCCCCAGATCGAAGTGACCTTCGACATCGATGCCAATGGCATCCTCCACGTCTCGGCGAAGGACAAGAAAACCGGCAAATCCCAGCAGATCTCCATCAAGGGATCCAGCGGACTCAGCCAGGATGAAATCGACCGCGCCAAACGCGATGCCGAGGTCCATGCCGAAGAAGACCGCCGCCGCAAGGAATCCGCGGAAGTCCGCAACAAGGCCGACTCTCTGGTCTTTCAGGTCGAGAAACAACTGAGCGAACTCGGTGATAAACTCACCGACGAGCAGAAGAAGCCGATCGAGGACAGGATCCAGAAAATCCGCGACGCCATGGCCTCCGATGACAATGATGCCATCAAGGCTGCCTCGGATGAACTGGAAGTGATCTTCAGCCAGGCCGCCGCGGCTGCCCAATCGGCCGGGTTCGGAGGAGCCGGAAACGCCGCCGCGCCGCCCGATGAAACAGAGGCAGCCTCCAGCGAACCCCGCCAGGCCAAGGGCAAGGTCGTTGATGCCGACTTTGAAGTGGTCGATGAAGACCGTAAATAATTCCCCCAAGAAAACAGGGATCCACAAACAACCCCAAACCACAGCATTTCCCAATGCCCACCAAAGCAAAAACCCAAAACAACACAGAAACAACCAACATGGCTAAAATCCAACCCCTCGGACAGCGCGTTCTCGTCAAGCGCATCGAAAGTGAAGACAAGACGGCCGGCGGCATCTACCTCCCGGACAATGCCAAGGAGAAGCCCCAGGAAGCCAAGGTCATCTCCCTCGGAACCGGCGGCAGGGACGACAATGGCAAGACCATCGAGTTCACCGTCAAGGCCGGCGACACGGTCCTGATCTCGAAGTACGGCGGAACCGAGGTCAAAGTGGATGGGGAGGAACACCTCATCATCTCCGAGTCCGACATCCTCGGCATCGTCAAGAAGTAAGCAGATATCCCAAAAACCAACCTACTGAATTCATTACCCTATGGCAAAACAACTCAACTTCGATGAAAGCGCCCGTCAGGCCCTCCTGCGCGGCGTGGAAAAAATCGCCAAAGCTGTCAAGGCAACCCTCGGGCCTGCCGGACGCAACGTCATTCTGGACAAGAAGTTCGGATCCCCTACGATCACCAAGGACGGCGTGACCGTCGCCAAGGAGATCGAACTGGCCGACCCCTATGAAAACATGGGTGCCCAGCTCGTGCGTGAAGTCTCCAGCAAGACCAGCGACATCGCCGGTGACGGCACCACCACGGCCACGGTCCTCGCCGAAGCGATCTACAAGGAAGGTCTCCGCAACGTGACTGCCGGTGCCAATCCGACCTCGCTGCAGCGCGGCATCATGAAGGCCACGGAAGTTCTCGTGGAAGAGCTGAAGAAGATCTCCAAGCCCGTCAAGGACACCAAGGAAATCGCTCAGGTCGCCACGGTCTCCGCCAACTGGGACAAGGAAATCGGCAAGATCATCGCCGATGCCATGGACAAGGTCGGCAAGGACGGCACGATCACCGTGGAAGAAGCGAAGTCCATCGAGACGACGCTCGACGTGGTGGAAGGCATGCAGTTCGACAAGGGTTACCTCTCTCCGTACTTCGTGACGGATCCGGAGGCCATGACCTCGACCCTCGACAATGCCTACATCCTCATTCACGAGAAGAAGATCAGCAATCTCAAGGATATGCTGCCGCTTCTCGAGAAAGTGGCGAAGAGCGGCAAGCCACTCCTCATCATCGCGGAAGATGTTGAAGGGGAAGCCCTTGCGACCCTCGTGGTGAACAAGCTCCGCGGCACCCTGAACGCCGTCGCCGTCAAAGCCCCAGGCTTCGGTGACCGCCGCAAGGCCATGCTTGAAGACATTGCCATCCTCACCGGTGGCCAGTGCATCACCGAAGACCTCGGCCTCAAGCTCGAGTCGATCGAAGTGACGCAACTCGGCCGCGCCAAGCGCATTTCCATTGAGAAGGAGAACACCGTGATCGTGGAAGGAGCCGGCAAGAAGGACGCCATCCAGGGCCGTGTGACCCAGCTCAAGCGCCAGATCGAGGAAACCACCTCGGACTACGACCGCGAGAAGCTTCAGGAACGCCTCGCCAAGCTCGCCGGCGGTGTGGCCGTGATCCACGTCGGTGCGGCCACCGAAACGGAAATGAAGGAGAAGAAGGCCCGCGTCGAAGACGCCCTCCACGCCACCCGTGCTGCGGTGGAAGAAGGGATCGTCCCCGGCGGTGGCACCGCACTCCTCCGCGCTCAGAAGGCCCTCGACGGTCTCAAGCTCAAGGGTGACGAAGCCACCGGAGCCGACATCGTGCGCCGCGCCATCGAAGCTCCGCTCCGCACGCTGGCGGCCAACGCCGGCGTGGAAGGCGCGCTCATCGTCGAGCACGTCAAGAAGGGCAAGGGCGGCGAAGGCTACAACGTGGCGACCGGCAAATTCGAGGACCTCATTGCCTCGGGTGTTGTCGATCCGACCAAGGTGACCCGCAGCGCTCTCCAGAACGCCGCGTCGATCTCCGGTCTCCTCCTCACCACGGAATGCCTCATCACCGAGATTCCAGAAGAGAAGAAGGCAGACGCCGGCCACGGTCACGACCACGGCGGCGGCATGGGCGGCATGATGTAATCGCATCAGCCCAGCCATAGTCCCACCAACTCAGCCGCCCGGATCAGCAATGGTCCGGGCGGTTTTTTGTTGGTGATTTCGGTCCTGCAGGCACGGGGCAGGGTGAGCCGCCGATCCATGAATGACGGGAGTGGGATCCAGCGGGGGAAGACGATGGCCGCCTTGGAGCCTGTTGAAGAACCGGGCCCGGCAGCGCGACGAGGGATGCTTCCACAAGGCGAGGCGCGGCAAAGGAGAAGATCGGGACCTTCGACTGCGTCGCAACGAAGCCTTCTGGAAGAAGGCCCACCGCCCGCAGGGGTCGCTGCAACCCGCCACGGCGCAGTCCCTCTTCCAACCACTCAAAAACCAGGATTCGCTGCCGGGTCCGGTTCTTCAACTGGTTCCCTGAATCCACAGCTGACCAGTCGAGCCCCGCAATCTCGGCACTGCGGATCCCCGCGAAGGCACTGATCGCAAGGAGCGGGATGAACCCGGCTGGCGCGGCGTGGATGATCCGGGACATCGGGGACACCTTCAGGCTGCGGAGCTACGCATCGACGTCGGCGGACGTGACATCGCGAAAACCGACAGGTGGACAGACCTTTTACACACGACAATCATTTCAGAAGGCTGCGGGCTGCACAGGGACGGCTGGCTGGAGAGGAGGCATTCGATGAGCTGCTGGACTTTGTCAGCGGGCGGAATGCGTCGCCCGCGCTGGCACTGGAAAGCCGCCGGGACGCGCTGCTGAGCTTTCACCGTCTGGATGTTCCCGAGACGCTCAACGTGACGTTCCTGAGCACCAATCTGATCGGGAACGTGCTGCGCAACTGGCGCGAGGCCACGGGCAATGTGAAGCGCTGGAACGAGAAGGAGGACATGATCCCGCGGTGGATGGCGAGCACCCGCGCGGGGCGACTTGCTCCTTGTGCACCAGCCAAAGCATGATGAATCTCAGCACAGCCAGCCGCCTCCGGTTTTAACGATCACAGGGACATCCCCGGGTGGGTTGGGAGCGACGTTGCAGACCGGAGAGCCGCTGCCGTTAGTAGAACAACCCTTGCTTGAACAGACCATCCCACCCTTTGGACTCGGCAAACAGCTGTGACGCTTCCATGCCGTGTTTGTCCGCTGCAAAAAGCTGTCTGGCGAATTCAAGCGAGGTTGCATCACTGAACAACATCAGCGCCTTGCCCGCAGCGGTGTAGATCGTGCTTTCAAAACCGCGCTGACCAGTCTGCAATGCCCGTGCAGTCTGCCAAAGAGCTTCTCTTGCAGTTTCATCACCGATCTTGGCAAGCACCTGGATCGCCGTCTCACTAAACCGAACATTGTTGGCATTCATTGCTATGTGTTGGAGCACCGGCACCGCTTGCGCTGATGGAACAGATTCTATGCCATGTTCCAACGCCAACACCGCGTCACCATCCCATGCCGCATTTGCCGCGCCGATTGATGCTGGCTCCATGCCGGGCTTGTAGGTGCCATCGGGGTTTCCTGGCTGAGGCAGTTCCGCCAAACGACTCACCGTCGCGATGATGCTCCGCCGGGCCGCATCATCTCCGTGTGCCGCAAGGATGATTTCCGCCGCTTGCTTCACTCGCGGACTCGCTCCGTTCTGCAAAAGCTCTTTCGCCAACTGCATCACCTTCGGGTCGTTCACATTTCGCAGCGCCAAAACCGCATCGGCACTCTCTGGAGGATACCGAGTCAACATAGGCAGGATGACTTCAAGCGATGAGGCATCACCCATTGCCGCCAAGACCTCTGCGATTGTGTATGCATCAACCTTCTGCGAGGTCTTTTCGCCGTTCTTGGCTCTCATCAATGTCGCCAAGGCTTCGTTGTATCCCCGGGGCTGATGCTCTGCAAAGACCTTCTGGAGTAACGATGACCATTCGAGTCCGTCGGCCTTTCTGCGTTGCTCCAATATGAAGTCGAAGCCCCGCTTGTCACCAAACCAGCAAAGCGTTTCAGCCGCTACCCTGCGGACTGATTTGTTGTCGCTGTCGAGAAGGTCGGCGACGATTGGAAGTGCGCTCACCACTTCATGTGATTGCACTCGGCCAAGCCACTTCAACAAGTCATTACCACTCCGCAGGCCATTCAAGATGTTGTCTATTTGGGCGTCACCATGATATGCTCTGATCATCTGTTCTCTGCGTTGGTAGTAGCGAGTGGCGGCATCCTTATTGAGGCGTGGATCATTGCCTTCGTCATACCGGAGCATCTTTTGCGGTGAAGCTGCGATCAACGGTTTGTTCACCGAGGTCAGTGCGGACTTTTGCGAAGGAACAAGTTGTGGCGGCTCACTTTCCGATCCAGGCCGCCACCAGAGAACGGCTAGGAAAGCTAGCAGAACCAACGCGGTCACGAAGATGAGGCGTTTGTTTCGCGAGTTCATGGATTGTCCCCCATTTGAATGAACTGCTCCATGATCGCCCGGCTGATCGTGTTTGAGTGTTGATCGAGTCTGACGCCGTTGTAGTAGAGGTGATAGACCGGAAAGAGTTCATGCTCGTGGATCGGGGTGGATCCTGATCTGGCGTGTTGAGCATCAAGCTCGATGATCGACCAAATCCACGGCACTTCGATAAATGTCAAGGTAGTTGTCCAGTTTATCATGCGGATTGATCACGCGACGCGGTTGGCGATTGTTTCGAGGGAGCGCTGGGAAACTGGGTTGAGGGTGGTGGAGTGATCTTGCCGGGAAAACGCGGACGTGAAATGACTAATCTTAGTTTAGAGAATCAGAGAGGCTGCGTTCGAAGTCAATTGGCGACTTGAAGTCGAGCGAGGAATGGTGGCGGCGGGTGTTGTAGAAGGCGTCGATGTAGTCATGAATGAGGAGCCGGGCTTCGGCATGAGTAGCAGGGATGGAGCGCAGGGCCTCTGTCTTGAGGGAGGCCCAAAGCCGAGCGGAGCGAGACAGCCAGCCGCAGGGGTGAGCGCCGAGGGGCGGCGCGAAGCAACATTCCATGGTGGCGTTGTCGTAGCAGTTGGCCGTTCGGCTCATGCTCTGGATCATGCCCATGAGCGCGAGGTCCGCGCGGTAGTCGCCGGAACTGTACTGGCAACCGCGGTCGCTGTGGGCGATGGTACCCGGGAGAATGGAGTTGGCTCGGGTGAAGCGGGCACGCTGGAGCGCTTCGGCAGCCAGTTCCGCGCGCATGTGAGAGGCCGTGGCCCAGCCCAGGATGCGGCGGCTGTGGAGGTCCATGACGGCAGCCAGATAGAGCCAGCCTTCGCCGGTAGGGATGAAGGTGATGTCGCTGACCCAGACCTGATCCGGGGCGGTGGGTGCCGGGCGGTCCAGCAGCAGATTGGGAGCAGCGGCGGCGGCGGGATCGGACTGCGTGGTGCGGGGGGTGAACCTTCCCTTCTGGAGGGGCTGGAGACCCAGTTCGCGCATGAGCCGGGCAATGCGTTCGCGGGATATGCCGAGACCCTCCTTCTCTCCAAGGGCGATGCGCAGGCGCGGGGTGCCGTAGGTCTGGCGGCTTTCATGGTAGGCGGCGGCGATCTTCGGCCGCAGGGCCTCATCTTCACGACGGCGCTGGCCTGCGGGCTTGCGCTGGTGACCGTAATAGCCGCTGCGGCTGACACCGAAGGCCTCGCAGAGTTCGCTGATCCGATAATCGTGCTGCATGGCGGCGATCATCGCGAAGTGCTCTTCTGGTCCTGGCCCATGATGGCCATAGCCTTTTTTAAAATGTCACGCTGACGGGTCATGTGTTCGAGCTCGGCCCTGAGGCGGGCCACTTCGGCGAGCGCCGCTACGGCTCCGAGGGGGCCTGCGACTGCCTTCGTCGCTCCGCTCCTCGGCGTCACTGCGGCCCCCTCGGAGCCGTAGCGCACCTCCCAGGCTGACAGGGAAACCTCACTCACACCGAGGTCACGGGCGACCTGCGCGCGAGGCCGACCGGTCTGCTGACGCAGGCGAACGGCATCCCGCTTGAAGGTCTCGTCATAGCGTCTCCCAGTACGGGAAGCACCGGCTTCTTTGGTGGTAGTCTTGCTGCTCATGCGGATGGACTTGTAGTTTTGGTGTTTGGTGTCCGCAACTTCCCGTCAGGCTCATTGATCTACTTGCGTCGTTCATTCAGCCGTCCGGCCTGGATCTCATCCAGCAATCGGTGTTTGCCGCGCTCCGGGCGGAGGCGCGGATCCGGATTCTGGTCGGTGATTACCTGTACATCACTTCCGCCGAGGCCCTCCGGCGGTTAGTGGGATGGATGTCGCTGGCGGCGGACATGGGCGAGAGCGGTTCGCTTGAAGTCCGCCTAGCGGAGATGGCGAAGCTGCCATCGAAGCCTGATTCGTTCCACCCCAAGGCGTGGAGGATCCTTGATTCTTCCGGTGGCCTCGTGGTGGTTGGCAGCAGTAATCTGTCGAGGGCCGCGCTCGAGACGGGAGTCGAGTGGAACCTGATCGGCCAGACGAGCGGCTCGGAGGCGATTGATGAGGAACTGGCCCGCGCCTTCGGCGATCTCTGGGTGCAGGCCACGCTTCTTGATGAAGCCCTTGTCGCCCGTTATGCGGAGCACGAGAAGGAAGCGCACCGGAAGTTCGTCCCGCCGGAAACGGTCGACCTTCCAGCGATCCTCCATCCGCCGCGCCCGTGGCAACAGGGTGCACTGGAATCCCTGCGTCCGATTCGGGCTAACAACTACCGCCGCGCGCTTGTGGCGGTGGCCACCGGTCTCGGGAAGACGTGGCTGGCGGCGTTTGATGTGCTGGCGGTGGGACGAGCCCTTGAGCGTCCGCCACGGGTTCTGATCATCGCCCACCGGGCCGAGATCCTGATCCAGGCCGAGGCGACGGTACGGAGCGCCATGCAGTCGGCGTGGGAGGGAATCGGCGTCAGCTGGTATCTCGGTGCGGACAGCGACATGAGCGGTGATCTGGTTGTCGCCTCGGTTCAGAAGCTTACCCGGCCCGAAGGCCTCGCTGAACTGGTTCGTCAGCGCTTTGACTACGTGGTGATCGATGAAGTTCATCACGCCCAGGCTCCCAGTTATCGGCGGGTGATGGCCCGGCTGAATGCGATGTTCACGCTCGGTCTTACGGCGACTCCCGAGCGCACCGATGGCGTGGATGTGGCATCGCTTTTCGATGACGTGCTGGCCTGGCAGGCGACGGTTGGCGATGGCATTGCGGAAGGCTCGCTGGTTCCGTTTCACTATTTGGGGCTCAAGGATGATGTGGACTTCGAGCAGATTCCGTGGCGCAACGGCCGCTTCGATCCTGCGGTGCTTGAGGAGAGACCGGAGAACAGCGAACGGATGGAACGCCTGTGGACCGCATGGCAAGACGATCCGGCGGCCCGCACGCTCGTCTTCTGCTGCTCCCGCCGACATGCGCTCTACACTCGCGACTGGCTGCGCCGGCGACAGGTGAGTGCGGCAGCCGTGTTCTCCGGGTCCGGGAGTGATGCGCGGAGCGAGCGCCTATCTGATTTCATCGAGGGCAAGCTCCAGGCTCTCTGTGTGGTCGATCTGTTCAATGAAGGTCTCGATGTCCCGGATGTGGACCGCGTGGTCATGCTGCGCCCAACAGAATCCAAGGTCATCTTCCTCCAGCAACTAGGGCGTGGCCTCCGCGCCGCGGAGAGAAAGCTGAGGTTGAAGGTGATCGACTTTGTTGGCAATCACCGCGTCTTCGCCAGCCGCCTCACGCACCTGCTATCGCTCGGCAACCAGTCCGCGACGTGGACGGACCTGAAAAGATTCCTCAAAGGCGGAACGCCGGACCTGCCCGAAGGCTGCCTGCTCGATCTTGAAGTCGAGGCCAAGGAGCTGATGCTGCGCCTACTGCCGAAGGCTGGCTCGGCGGTGGTCGAAGCCTACCGCAGCATGCGCGACGAACTTGGTCGCCGGCCTTCGCCAGGCGAGTTGTTTCATCACGGCTATCTGCCCCGCACGCTCGCTGCCCGGTTCGGCTCATGGTTCGGTTTTGTCTCCGAAGAGAACGATCTGACGGAGAACGAGCGAGAGGTCTTTGCCTCCTTTGGGTCGTGGTTCGCCATGCTGGAGGCGACCAGCCTCAACAAGTCGTACAAGATGGTCGTGCTGCGTGTGCTGCTGGATCGCGATGCGCTGTGGGATGGGATGGACATCGAGAGGTTGGCAGCTGCGTGCCGAGAGTTTCTTTTGTCGCATCCGACGCTGCGCCACGACCTGCCGCCGACCAAGGAATTTCCTGATCCGGCAAAGGCACCAATCGGTGCGTGGGCCGCGTGGTGGCTTGAGTGGCCGCTGTCGCGCTGGATGGGGGAGCAGGGCGGGCGGCAATGGTTCAAGCGTGAGGGGGACCGATTCCTCGCCGCCTTCCCGTGCCCGGAAAAGCTCCGGCCCGACTTTGAAGCGATGACCGCTGAGCTGGTGGACTACCGACTCGCGCATTATGCGAAGACCCGCCTTGAGAAGGCCGGGGAACTCGACGCAGGCCGTTTCCTCGCCAAGGTCAGTCATTCCGGCGGCAAACCCATCCTACGGCTGCCCACTGTCGAGGAACTGCCGGGCCGCCCGATGGGCCCGACGACTGTCGCGCTTCCAGATGGCAGTCTGTGGGTGTTCAAGTTCGTGAAGGTAGCGTGCAACGTGGCCTCTCCACTCGGCAGCGAGGAGAACCAAATCCTCCCGCTCCTGCGTGGCTGGTTCGGTGAGAACGCTGGGGCCCCTGGCACCAACTATCACGTCGCGTTCACCCAGACGGAAACCGGCTGGGCGGTTGAGCCGGTCGCGGTCGGTCCGTCGTTGAGTGTGCTGGAAGCCGGAGCCGACACCGTGGAAAGCGACGAGCCCGAATTCCACGACCTCCCCGGTTTCGTCGAGGTCCCAGCGGCCAAGGACAGGTTTACACGGCTCGTCCCCGTGTACAGCCTCGAAGCCGCCGCAGGACTGTGGGGCCCGGAAAGCACGCCAGAGGAAATCGGCTGGGCCGAAGCAGCCGGGGCGTCGATCAAACCCGGTATGTTCATTGCCCGGGTCCGGGGCCGATCGATGGAGCCCAGAATCAAAGACGGCTCGTGGAATCTATTCCGCCCGTGTCCAGCGGGATCGCGGGTGGGGCGGATCGTCCTTGTGCAGTTCAACTCGATGGGTGACCCTGAGAACGGGGGACGTTTCACGGTGAAAAAGTTCCACTCAACCAAGACGGTGTCGGAAGACCGATGGCGGCACGAGAGCATTGAGCTGCTGCCGTTGAATCAGGAGTTCGAAGCAATCAGCGTTGCGCCGCATGAGGGATCGGAGATGATGGTGGTGGGGGAGTGGGTGGCTGCAATTGTCTGAGCCATGGATCGGAACAAGATGCACATTTTCGATAGTTCCTTGAGCGCTTGTTTCCCGTTTAATTTACTTGATCCATTCATAGCATCTCTGAAAGAATTGCGATTGACCACCTGCTTTCATGCCCGCCCGCTCCAAATCTGCCACGCTAAAGGACTCCGTCGCCACCATCAGCTGCGAGGCCAAGTTGTGGTTCGCTGTCGATGAACTATGCAACAATATGAACGCGGCGGAGCCGAGCGGAGCGAGACAGACTGCCGCAGCCAGCCCGAATGATGATCGCGGAGGCGCGAATCAATGCAAAGCCGAGAACGTCTTCTGGGTGGCTGCCGATGCCCGCTGGTACCACTGCCATGCCAATGTCACGCAACCTACCATTGGAAAGAGCGTAGACGACGCCACGTGCGCCGTCGAGCGCGACGATCCGTTCATCAAATGCGTCCTGCCGAACGATTACGCCCGCCCCGGCCTCGGCGAATACAACGGCGTTATTGCCACCTTCAGCCTCACCCCCGCCAGCAAGGGCGAAAAGATCCGCCGCCCTGGCGATCTGCGCGGCCACGTGTATGATGATTTCCTCACTCGCTACGCAAGCGCCGAGGGCAAGAATGGCGGCCATGCGAGCGGCGAGAGAAAGACTGCCAAAGGCAGCCCTACTGGTGAACGTGGGTGCGTCCATCAATTCTACACCCCGTCTTGCGCTGCGTCATCGAGTTACGAATGCCGCATCTACGACCCCGCCTGCGGCTCCGGCGGAAAGTTGCCTGCGAGCAGGCTAGTCGGAGTGCTTCTCGCGAAAATGGACAGCGCTATCGAGGGAAGCGCTGCTCAGTCGGAACGATTTGTCGCATCCTTCGGCGGAGAATTGGGCGACATCTCCATCTACGGCCAGGGCAAATGGCCGCGGCGGCAGCGCCCATTTGGTCTCGCAACGCGAGCACGCAAGGTGAGGCTGCGGCGGCAGCAGCCGAATAAAAGTAACGGCACCACCCCCCCGCAACATGCAATTTGTTCGCCCAAATAGCATCCGAAACTTTTAGACAAAACATGCGCTACACGTTCGTCCATCTTTCCGATCTGCACTTCCGACCTCACTGGCATGAAGAGTGCAGCCTCGTGTGCACAAAGTTCTTTGACGACTTGGAATTGCACATAAAGGCCTACGAAAATCCTTACCTGCTTTTCTCAGGTGACTTGGTTCTCGCCGCCGGTGATAAGGAGCAATATGGGGCCTTTTACTCAGAGTTCTCTAATCGACTAGACGCGCTCGGGCTTCCACACGCACGAAGAATATGTGTTCCAGGGAATCACGATGTTTCCCAAGACGAGGTGCGTTCGGTTCAAACCCTCCAACTTGGGTTGCTCAGTCAGATTCGCGACGAGACCCACTTCAACAACGAACTGCTCGCTCACGAGAAGACGATCTTTAGTGGTAAGTTCCGTCCATACACCGAAGCGGAAATGAAGTTTGCTCAGTATTCCTGCTGCTCTAACACGATTGGCGGACATGGGTGGGAATTAGACGGAGGCCTTGGAATCTATTGCTTGAATACGGCCTTATGCTCTTTCGGCGGCGTAAAGGATTCCGAGGGCAGGTCAATTTCCGACAAGGGCCGGTTGATGATCGACACGCGTTCGCTGAATCAATGGCTGGCCAATTCAAAGGTAAATGGCCGCGTACTTGTGATGCATCATCCGTTGGATTGGTTGAACGAGTGGTCGCGCGCTGAGCTTGAGAAGATTATCGCCGATGAGTTTTTAACAGTTTTCTGCGGGCATGTGCATGAGCAAGATGTAATGTTTTCAAGCCATGGCGCCGGTGGCTGTGTTCAGTGCATTGCTCCACCTCTTTTCACACGCAAAAGCAACCCCCTGGGCTACGGGTTTGTCATCGTAGATCGTGATGCGCAAACAGTCGAGGTCGCCTATCGGCAATGGACTCCGAAGCGAACCTTCGTGAAAGGAACAAGCCTCGCTAATGATGACTCGGGGCGGGTTGGTTTTAGCACTAGGCAAGCACGGTTTGTTTTCACCGAAGTGCTCCCCCCGCTGCCAAGAACAGCAGAGACGCTACCAGTTCTAGAGAGAGAATTCGAGAAAGCATCGACGTGCTATTCCTCAAAAGAGCGATTGTGGGTAGATCGTGATCTTGCCGACCGCGCAGAGACCGACCCTAATCGCGATGCCGCCGTCATGTCGACTCCATTCGACGTAGTTAGTGATCTTCGAGACTGCGTGATCCGTGCACCACGTCAGTTTGGCCTTACCTGCTTGGGTTCATTCATTGCCCTTGAATACTATCGAAAGTTTGGGCCGAACAAGGTCGCTCTAATGCTTGATGCGGCCACGATTTCCGCGCATCGCCAAGGGGTACTCCAGAGTATCTCTGCCCGGTGCGATGAACTTAACATAAAAGCCGGAGCTATCGCAGGTTTTATTTTAGACAACTGTCACGGTGATAAGGCCAGCCGTAAAATCGTTGGCGTGATACGTTTGGAGTTTCCGAATGTTCCGATATTAATCCTCCAGGGAGTGGATGATTGCGTTCAGATTGCCAATGCGATCACAGTGGAGGGAACTGAAACCTTTGAACCGCTTTATCTTTGGGCGTTAACCAGATCCAGAATCCGCGAGTTGGTAACCCGGTATATCGATGGAATGGATTTGGATGAGGTGCTCGTCACGAAGAAGGTGATCGAAGACATCGATTCACTGAACATACATCGGTCTCCATTGAACTGCCTTCTAATGCTAAAGTTGGCTGAGCAGGCGTTCGACGAAAGCCCCGTGAATCGCACTGAGGTAATTGGGCGCGTTTTGACTCTCCTTTTTGTTCAATTCGATAAAATACCCAAATACAGCACGCGCCCGGATCTTAAAGATTGCGAGTATGCGTTGGGCTATTTCTGTGAGGAATTGATGCGATCCGGCAATCCGTCTTTCAAAAAGGAAGATTTTTATTCGACGGCGTATAAATACTGTAAAAAGCAGTTCCTTGACTTGGATATCGATGTCTTATTCGCATTCTTGGTTATGGAAAACATTTTCGTGCAACGGGGAATTGTATTCGAATTTCGGTTTAGCTATTGGCTGCACTTTTTTGCTGCTCACCGAATGCACCACGATGTCCAGTTCGCGCAGTTCATCTTGGAGGAAAAACGCTATTCGGCTTATCCGGAGGTGCTTGAGTTTTATGCCGGCATAGATCGTCGGCGGTCGGATGCGGTTGCAAAGCTCACCGAGGATTTGCGCGAGATAAATCGCGGATTCTTACAACGGACAGGAATCGAAGAGAATTTCAACCCGTTCGAGAGTGCTCGCTGGGCTCCGGATGAAAAGGCGCTCGCAGCACTCGAACAGGAAGTTAAGGACGGCATGGCGGGAACTTCCCTGCCGAGCGCGGTGAAAGACTTCGTCGCTGACCGGGGTTACAATCGGGCACGCCCGTATGCGCAAGAACTTGCACAATTCATTGAAACATCGTCGCTTCAACAACTAATGCAGGCCACAAAAGGAGTGGGACGGGCGCTACGTAACAGTGACTATGTTTCACCAGACGCAAAGGCCGCGCTGTTGAGCGAGGTGATGAACAGTTGGACGCGGATATGCCAGATTCTGGCGGTGTTGTCTCCGGTGCTTGCCGATCGAAGAAGCGCGACATTCGAGGACATCTGGTTTGTTTTGGATCGGGGCTTTGACCAAGAGACGCATAGCCAGAGGTGGGAAGCGCTGATGAACGCGATCTGTAATAACGTCGTGTCATGGTTTCAGGAGGACCTATTCTCGAAGAAAATGGGGCCGCTGTTCGTAAATCACATGCGCGCGAACCAAGGAACATTGTCTGCATTTCTTCTGCTTCTCGTTATGATTAGACAAAAGCCGTCAGGGTGGGAAAAGGAAGTGGAGCGCTTCATTGTCTCGGAGAACAAGAATTCCTTTTACCTGAACCGAACATTCAGTGCGCTTCGAAGCGAATTTCGGCTGGCCTTTACAACTGAGCGAAATCGACAGGAACTACGCCGCCTCGCCGCTATGGCGATCGCGAAGCATCAGACGGGTGCGAAACATCCGAATCTCAAATTGGTGAAGAAGGCCACGGAAGCTATCGACTCCGCAGACGTTAAAAGGGCCAACGAAGGCGGAGCCAAAAACGGGTAAATGTCCGTCGCCATTTTCTGCTGTCGAAGCAATAGTAGATCGGCTACTATGTAATCGCTCCTGCCGCGGCGGACGATAACCAGACTCCGGTGCAGCAGCAGGTGGAGATGAACAACCCGGCGCTCGTGATGTTGACCGGCCGCAATGAGTCGGAAGACTTGCTTTGCGGCCAGTTCCAATGCTGCGCGGACATCCCGGGGCAGACACCAATTCAAGCGGCTGGCAGGGAACCAGCTGCGGGAGCTTTTGAATTGGCGAGCGGTGGGGCGATCTGTAAGCGTCACAGCGGGTGCCTCTTGACGCGTTCCGGTCTGGGTCAGTTCCCGCAGTTTCTTCGTAAGCGTCACAGCGGGTGCCTCTTGACGCGTTCCGGTCTGGGTCTGTGTCCGCAGTTTCTTCAGGCTGCGTGCCGGGCAGCCGAATGCGAGTCGGGTGCGAGTAGCCGCGGGACTTCCTGGATCTTCATCCGCGGCAGCTCGTCGAGTATCCTGCGCAGCCATTTCTGCGGATCGATCCCGCGGCGACGGGCATACTCAATCATAGTGTAGAGGATGGCGGTGGTGTCACCGGCAGTCTCCGTCCCGACGAACAGCCAGTTCTTCTTCCCGATTGCTGTCGGGCGGATGGCATTTTGACTCGCTGCGCTCGCCCTGCGGGCTGCCTTCGGCAGTCCATCTCCGCTTCGCTCCGGTTCGACCAGATTATTGTCGATCTCCATGCGGCCGTCTTCGAGGTACTGACTGAGGTGCTGCCACTGGTTGAGAAGATATGCGATGGCCTGCCCCATTGCGCTCCGCGGAAGGAATCGGCGTGTCTCCTGCAGCTTCGCGCAGAGGCGATGGAGGCGTGCCATGATGGGGCGGCTGGATTCGGCGCGCACAGCCACGCGGACTCGCGGGCTGCTGCGGGCGGTGCGCAGGGTCTCTTCAATATGGTAGAGATTCTGCATCTGCCGGATGATGAAGAGGCAGATGGTGCCGCCCTGATTGCGGGCCTCGTGGAACTTCCGCCGGGCGTGCGCCATGCAACCGCCAAGGACGATGGGCGCATCGGTGCGCCCGCCGCGGCTTCGGACGAAGGATCGATAGGCTCCATAGCCGTCGCTCTGGAGGATGCCGTGCCAGTGATCCGGGATCATGGCATCAAGGCACTCGGCAGCGCGGCCGGGATGCCATGCATAGCAGGTATCGCCTCCGGGCCGGTGCATGGTCCAGAGATAGCCGGTTAAGGTCTGGCCGTTGCCGGGTTCGAGATACTTGATGGGCGTCTCATCCATCTGCACATATCCACCGTCGAGAACAGTGGTTTTGATCTGTTCGTAGACTGGTCTCAGCCAGAAGGCTGCCAGTGTCAGGAACCGGCTGAGCGTTTGCCGGGGAAGATGCACTCCGTGTCGGGTGCGGTAGATCTGTTCCTGGCGGTAAAGAGGGAGATGATCGCAGTACTTGGCAACGGCCACGGCAGCGATGAGGCCCGGGGCAGCAATGCCTGCAGCCTGAAGCGAGGGCGGCAGTGGAGCGATTACAGGCGGCTGTCCGTTGTCGCCGCGGCGAACGTATTTCGGCCGCACCGTGCGGCGACGCAGGAATCTGGCTGGCTCGTAGTCGAGATGCTCGCTGACTTCCTCGCCGATGCAGCGCCACTCGTCTGGGGCGGCCTTTACTTCGTCAGGCTCGATAACCGTCTCGACTACCGGAAGGTGCTCGGGAAGGCGCGGGCGGCGGGGGGCGATAGATGTCAAGGTAGTTGTCCAGTTTATCATGCGGATTGATCAAGCGACGCGTTTGGCGATTTGCTCGAGGGAGCGCTGGGAAACTGGGTTGAGGGTGGTGGGGCGAACCGGGGACCAGTTGCGGGTGCGGCGGCCGTTTCAGCGTTCCGGATGACGTTCCCTTGCGGCGCGGTAGACTTCCGCACGTCCGGCAAGGATGGCGGTGTCTGCTCCGGCTTGCTTCTGAGCCGGGGTCACGAAGCGCAGGGAGCTGTGCAGGTGTTCGTGGTTGTACCACTGGACGAAGCGGTGGGTCCATGCGCGGGCTTCCTCGAGCGTGGCGAAGCCTGCGGCCGGCAGGGAAGGATGGTACTTGAGGGTGCGGAAGAGCGATTCGGCGTGCGGATTGTCGTTGCTCACCCGCGGACGGGAATGGGATGGCGTAATGCCGAGGACGTGCATGAGAGCGAGCACGCTGCCGGCCTTCAGAGGGCTGCCATTGTCGCCGTGCAGGACGAGCGGAGGATGCATGGGCAGGATGGATTCGGAGAGGTAGGCGCGCTGCAGGATGGTGCAGGAATGCGCGGCATTCTCCGTGTCCCAGACCTCGGCGGCGACGATTTTCCGGCTGTAGAGGTCGAGAATGACATGGAGGCGGAAGCAGTGCCCGAGGACGGTGGAGGGCAGGCATGTGATATCCCATGCCCACACGGTATTGGGCGCGTCGGCCGTGTGGGTGGGAGTCTCGGGAGTGCTGCGGGGAGCGCGGGCCAGCCCGCGGTGATGCAGCTGACCGGCGGAGCGCAGGACCCGGTAGAAGGTCGACTCCGAGGCGAGGTAGCTGTCTTCGTCGGCAAGTGCCGGGACGATGCGTGCCGGGGACATGGAAGCAAAGCGTGGTTCATTGCAGACCGCACGGATGGCAGCGCGCTGCTCGTCGGGAATGGTCCATGCAGGCAGCGGGCACGGAAATGGAGGCCCCTGAGGTTGATGCGTGACGCGGGTGGGATCAGTGCGGGAAGACGATGGCGGCTTTGGAGATACGGGGAGCGACAGCCTTGAGGGCGGGGTCGGAGGATGGGAAGAGTTCGTCGCCGGACACGCGCTGGCGTTCGGCACTGGTCCCGGTCGTTGGCTCGAACCAGATCTGCGCACGGTGGTTGAGTTTACCTCCTTTGAAGTAGGCGACGCCGCCGTAGTCCCACTCAAAGCCATAGACGAGCAAGGGGGCACCGTTGAGCGTTTCGACGGCGGCGAGGCTATCGCCAGGCCGGAGCCCCGGTGGCACCTGCCAGCCTTGACCTTCCGGAATGATACGGTCGATTCGTTTCGGGAAAACGCCGGGTTTCCAGATGACCACGGCCATGCGTGGGCCGCCGGGATCGACGCGGGTAGCCTGTACGGTTTGCCCTTCGCCGATGGGATAATCGATTTCGACGGCGCCCCAATTGCCGAATTCCGCGTTGAGGTCTTCGATGGTGGTGGTGGCGGTGATGGGGCCGACCCGTTCGCCTGGTATGACCTCGCGTGACTGGGGAGGGGAGGTGACTTGTCCTGCTGGAGGGACGGTGGAGCAGGCGGTGAGAAGGTGGATTGCCGCGGCCGTGGTGAGAGCGATCGGAAGCAATGAGCGCATGGGATCAGGGAAGGCTCAGTTCATCGGGCGAAAAGGAATGGGCCTGACCGAATCCGGCGATGTAGCGCACCGTGCGGATCTGCACTCTGAGGAGATCGAAATCGCCGAGCGAAAACATCATGCGGCTGGCGGGCAGGCGCGCGAGGTACTGAGCGGCTGCGGATTCGTACGATGGGTCCGATCGTTCCACGACTTCCGCGGTCCCTTGAAGCGCGACCCGTCCGAGCTGCAGCGGCTGCGCACGTCCGTCGTCGGCCTCGTGCAGGAGCAGGGCGCAGGCTGGGTCGCGCATGAGCGCCTGCCGGTGGGCCGAAAGCCGGCTCAGGTGGAGCAGGACCGCCCGGAAGTCGTCGGTCACGGCCATCCCGGCCATGGCGACAAGGGGTTGTCCGTCGTCGACGACGGCGAGCGCACCAATCCGGGCGGAGGAAAGCAGTTGCCGCAGCGATGCAAGGACCATGGGGTCAGCATCCCGTGCGATCCCGTCGGTTGCAAGTGGCTGCCGCCGCCGACGTCGTACGGCTTTGCCACACAGAAGTGTTTGCCGTGCGCGTCCGGGGCACGTAGTTTTGCGGCATGATTTCCTCAGCCTTCCAGATTCACGTACCCCGCCGCCGCTTCCTCTCGGTGCTGGCCGGAAGCGCGCTCGCC
>JBDKER010000059.1:0-18846 GCA_039795165.1 Verrucomicrobiota bacterium
CTGAAGAGATTCGTGCCTTGATCGGTCAGCTCAAGCGACTGCCCGGGGTGGGGCCGCGCAGTGCCGAGCGGATCGCGCTGTGGCTGCTGCGGTCGAGGCTGGAAGTGGCAGGGGAACTGGCCAGTGCGCTGTCAGCGGCGGCGGCGGGCGTGCGTCTGTGCGGCGACTGTGGATTCTTTGCGGGGGCTGAAGCCGGTTGCCGGATCTGTGGGGATGCGGGGCGTGACCGACGGCAGATCTGCGTGGTCGAACAAAGCACCGACATCCTTCCGCTGGAGCGGACGGGAGCCTTTCACGGGCTCTATCATGCCCTGCACGGCCGCATCAGTCCGCTCGACAATATCGGGCCCGAAGACATCCGGATCGGGTCGCTCATGGAACGACTTGCGACCGCGGGCGTCGAGGAAGTGATTCTGGCGACTGGCAGCGACGTGGAAGGGGAAGCGACCGCGCATTATCTGAGCGATCAGATCCGCCGGAGTCATCCCGGGATTGTGGTGAGCCGTCTGGCGCAGGGATTGCCAGCGGGTGGCGGTCTGGAATCGGCTGATGAACTGACCCTGATGCGGGCGCTCAGCGGGCGCAGGACCGTGGGTGAATTCCGCGGGCCCTGAGGGAACTCAGGCAGGCCAGGCCCGGCAAAACATCGTCAGGTTTCAGTCTGCGGAGTACGATTTCGAGCCCACGCGGCCGTCCGGCTGCAAGACGAGGGTGAACAATTCCGAGTTTGGTTCCGGAAGGTGTTCCGGATTCATGTGGAAGTGGAGTTCGTCATTCCGCTGGGAGATCGCGGGGGTGGTGCGTTGCCCATCCGGAGGGTAGTGGCTGCGGACGAGGGCATCGACTTCACTGCGGTCCATGCCCTCGCGGATTCCGTGGTAGAGCGACCGGAAGGCGCGGTAGCGCGAGTCGATCAGTTCCGGAAAGACCGCGAGGGCGAAGAGCGAGGCAGCCACGGCGAGGAAGCCGCCGCCCGCGATGGCGAGCGGTCGGCTCCCGCGGCGGAACCATGAAGCGGCGAGGCAGACGGTGGCAGCCGCCAGCGATCCGGCGAAGATCCAGGAAGCGATGGGCCCGTGCAGCGGCATGGTCCGCGGAGGTTCAGGAGTTCAGTCCGTGACGGCGGGGTAGGAATATCCGACGCTGTCGCCGTCCTTGAGCGAGACCGAGAGTCGGCCACCGGCGCGCTGCAGTGTGAGGCCCTTGTACGATTCGCCGTTGGCTGGCGAGATATCGAAGAGGAGTTCGGCCGAGACCAGTTGTTCGTAGGTGACTTCCTTGGCGTCCGGGTTGTCGATGAACCACGTCTGGGCCGCGAAGGCGATCTGCTGAAGGTTGCTGCGGACGGTTTTCTGGGGAGTGGCGGGATCGTCCGAAGGAATTTCCTCTTCTTCCATCTCCGGTTGGCCGCCGCGGGCGCGTTCCATGGCCTGGCCGATATTGGCCTGGGCTCCTGCGATTCCTGCGATGAGGGCGAGGGGAACCGCAGCAGTCTGAGCGATGGTGTGCTTATGATTTTCGCTCGTATTCGAAAGGAAGAGCATGCCTTCCGGGATGAGCGAGTAGGTACCGGCGATTCCCTGATCCGGGACGACCGTCAGTTCCGACGCGAGGCGGGAAAGTTCTTCCGCCAGCTGGCTTGCGGGGGCCCCTTCGACTTTGGGGGCATCCTCCATGATCTGCTTGCTGAGGGCGGTCATGGATTTGAGGAAGCGTTCGCTGGCGTAGGTCATGCCATTGGCTTCGGCGGGCAGTCCGGCGGTGGCCTTCTGGAAGTCGGCACTGTCGCGGAGGCGGTCCGTTCCGGCGAGGGCAGCGCGGGCGTAATCGACGTGGGTCGTGAAGATGATCTTCTTGGATTTGACGTCGTGGTAGAGCGCGGGGCTGAAGTAATCGAGACCGGCGGGGAGTGGGTTCGCGGGTTTCACGATATTGAAGCCATCGCCTTTTTCGACGGTGACGGCATCGGTTTCCCGGGCGAAGACGAGCAGGGAATCCATGATGAAGTCGAGCCCGTCGATGGAGACCATGGCATTGAAGGCCGGGATTTCCGAGGGTGATCCCGGAATGGTGAGTTTGCGGTCGCCATCGAGTTTGGCCGCCGTCATGACCCGGAGATTGAGGCTGTCGAGCACTTCGCCGGCTGTCATGTTGAGCGGCGGAATGGGGAAGTCGAGCAGGCCGCGGAACTGGGCGAGCATGTTTTCATCGCCGGCTGCGGTGAGAGCTGATTCGATGATGCCGCGCAGGGCACTGAGGGTGAAATCGCCCTGGTAGGCAACAT
This sequence comes from Verrucomicrobiota bacterium, assembly GCA_039795165.1. GTDB lineage: Bacteria > Verrucomicrobiota > Verrucomicrobiia > Verrucomicrobiales > V1-33 > V1-33. Next base: position 2,285 of record JBDKER010000059.1, read on the forward strand.
CGCTGTCCTTGGGAGCGAAGGCGGCGACTTCGAGGGGGGCGGGGGCTTTGCCGAAGAGGCGGAAGATTCCCTGCGGGCCACCGGGGGTGAGGAGGATGGCCCGGTTGTGGAAGAGGTTTTTTCCGAGCGTGCGCGAGCTGAAGCCGAGCGCCTTGAGGCTGCCGAGGCCCGAGGCTTCGAGAAGCTTGCCTGTCTTGATGCCTTCCGGGATGTTTTCGCCGCCCGGTTGCTGGCGGGCGAGGGCGAGGAGGCGGTCTGCGATGGGGGCGATCCCGGCGAAATCGCCATCGATGTCCATGTAGCCGAAGAAGCCTCCGCCGATTTCGAGGTGCTGGGCTGCGGCCTTGAAGTGGGCGGATTCCGTTCCGGCTGGCACGGGCGTCTGGGCGTGGAGCGGGGCAATGGCAGCGGCGGCGCTGAGGGCAGCGATGCGGAGGCGGGGAACGAAGTGGTTTTTCATGATGGAATTCACGGAGAGTTTACGGGGAAAGGGATGGGAAAGCGAGCGAAACCGCAGACGCTGGGATGCGGTCGGAGGTTTCATGAAGCGGCGGCCAGCAGGGCTGAAACCTTGTCGAGTGTTTCCCGCCATTCCGCGGCGGGATCGGAATCCGCGACGATGCCTGCGCCGGCGTGGCAGGTAAGTTGTCCGTCTGCGAGGATGAGGGTACGGATGGCGATGCTGAACTGGCTTTCGCCATTGCTGCCGAGGTAGCCGATGGCTCCCGTGTAGAGGCCGCGGGGGACGGGTTCCAGTTCAGCGATGATTTCCGTGGCACGTTTTTTGGGGGCCCCGGTGATGGAGCCGCCGGGAAAGCACTTCTGGAGGGTGCCGGCGTGGGAAACATCGGGTCGGAGCGTGCTGCGGACCGTGGAGACGAGGTGGTGGACATTCGCGTACGATTCCGGCTCGAGGAGGCCCGTGACGGTGACCGATCCGAATTCCGAGACCATGCCGAGGTCATTGCGGAGGAGGTCGGTGATCATGATGAGTTCCGCGCGTTCCTTCGGGCTGGTGAGCAGATCGTGGCGGGCGCGTTCGTCCGCGACGGGGTCGCTGCTGCGCGGGCGGGTTCCCTTGATGGGGCGTGTGCGGATGCTGCTGCCGCTCATGCGCAGGAAGGATTCCGGCGAAGCCGAGAGGATCCTGCGGTCGCCGAGGTCGAGGTAGGCCGCATAGGGAGCCGGGCAGAGCTGGCGAAGCCGCAGGTAGAGGGCGAAGGGGTCGGCTCCCTCCGGCCATGCGGCGCGGAAGCGGTGGGAAAGATTGACCTGGTAGATGTCGCCCGCGGCAATGTATTCGCGGGCGGAGGCGACCATGGTTTTGAATTCCTCTTCCGTGGCATCGCCCTGCCATGCGAGGGCCGGGATCGCTGCCGGTTCGGGATGGTGCCGCCGCAGGCCGAGGAGGTCGCCCGTTTCAAACCATTCGCCGGTGGCATGGCGGTAGGCGAGCAGGTGAGGGTAGCGGCCGAATTGCCACGAACCATCGTAATCGACGCAGCCGAACCATCCAGCGAGCGGGAGGCCCCAGTCGGCAATGGTTTCCCCGTGCGGAGGGGTTTCCGCTGACAGACTGGCGAGATCCGGCAGCTGGCCGCGCCTGACTTCTTCCGGACAGGCCGTGAGGAGAGAAACTGCGTGGTCGCGGTCGGATTCCGGGCACCGTCCGGCCGTATCGAGCCAGACGAAGCCGGGAAGGTGGCGCAGAGAAGCAGCGACTTCCTCCGGGGAATCCGCAAGGCTGCGGCGCACGGGTCGGGCAAGCGTCTGCATGGGTAGACGTGACGAAGCATGGAAAATGCCATGGGTGCAAGCGGTGGGGACGGGGGCAGAGGAAGCGCGATTGCCATTGCCAACGGGCGCGGCCAGCCCACACTCACGGGTTTTTCCGCCAAATCATGTCAGAACTACCGCTGCAGCCGACGTTTGAGGAATTCCGTGAGTCCGCGGGCCGGGGAACGATGGTGCCGGTCTGGGTGGAACTGACTGCCGATTACGAAACGCCGCTTTCCGCCTTCGAGAAAATCGGGGAAGGGGCTCCGCGGTTTCTGTTCGAAAGTGCGGAACTGACCGGGTTCAGCGGACGCTATTCCTTCATGGGTGCGCATCCCCGGCTCGTGGTGACCGCGCGCGGGCTCGACATGACGGTGGCTGAGCGCGGCGGCGAAGTCCGCAGGTACCGCGCGGCCAGCGATCCTCTCGCGGAACTGGAGGAAATCATGAAGCCCTTCCGGCCCGTGCCGCACCCCCGCCTGCCCGCCTTCACCGGCGGAGCCGTGGGCTGTCTGACCTATGACATGGTCCGGTTCTTCGAACCCAAGGTTCCGGCTGCTCCGAAGGACGAACTGGGCCTGCCCGAAATGGTTTTCATGGTGGCCGATGAAATCGTGATCTTCGACCACCGCTTCCGGATGATGCAGGTCGTCGTCAATATCTACCTGCCTGATCATGCGGATCTGGAGTCGGCCTATGCGGCGGCGCGCGAACGGATTGCCCGGATGATTGGAAGGTTGTCCGAACCCCGGCATTTCACGCCGATGGCGGCGGCTCCGGCGACGGCTCCGGCTCATGCGCAGAGCAACACCACCAAAGAAGAATTCCTCGCCATGGTCGCAAAAGCCAAGGATTACATCCGGGCCGGCGACGTCTTTCAGGTGGTGCCCAGCCAGCGCTTCGAAGTGCCCTATGCCGGGCGTCCCATCGAAGTCTACCGTGCCCTGCGCCACGTCAATCCTTCGCCTTACATGTTCTGTCTGGAACTCGAGGACTTTGCGCTGGCGGGCAGCAGCCCGGAAGTCCACGTGCGCTGCATGAATGGCCGGGTCGACATCCGGCCGATTGCCGGAACACGGCGGCGCGGGCGCGATGCTGCCGAAGACGATGCCCTCGCGCAGGAATTGCTCGCCGACGAAAAGGAACGCGCCGAGCACATCATGCTCGTCGACCTCGCCCGCAACGACGTCGGACGCGTCAGCGAATTCGGCACCGTCACGGTGACCGACCTGATGATTATCGAACGCTACAGCCATGTGATGCACATTGTCAGCAATGTGACTGGGACCCTTGGCGCGGGGCGGACGGCCTGCGATGTCATGCGGGCCACGTTTCCGGCTGGCACGGTGAGCGGTTCCCCGAAGGTGCGCGCCATGCAGATCATCAATGAACTGGAGAAGAGCAAACGCTGCGCCTACGCCGGGGCCGTGGGCTATCTCGGTTTCGATGGCAATCTGGATTCGTGCATCGCCCTGCGGACCGTCGTCCTGCGGAATGGCCGGGCATATGTGCAGGCCGGAGCCGGCATCGTGGCCGACAGCGACCCGGAAAGCGAGTACCAGGAAACCGTGAGCAAGGCGGCGGCGGCACTGCGGGCGGTCGAGCGGGCCGGGACGCTGTCCGACTCTTGACCGCGTGCTGCTTTCCTCCTAACGGCAGCGGGTTCCCCTTTTTCATTTTTTCATTTTTCTCCAACATGCCTGGCAAATCCAAACAGCATTATCATTTCATTGGCATCTGCGGCACTGCGATGGGCGCGGTGGCCGCTGCGATGAAGGAACGCGGCTTCCGCATCACCGGCAGCGACAGCGCCGTGTACCCACCCATTTCCACCTTTCTGGAATCGCGCGGCATCGCTCTGGAACGTGGTTACCGGTCGGCCAACATTCCTGCCAAGGCCGATGTCATTGTGGTGGGCAACGCGATTTCGCGCGGGAACGAGGAACTCGAAGAAGTGCTAAACCGGAAGCTGCGCTATGTTTCCATGCCCGAAGTGCTCAAGGAACAGTTTCTGCGCGGGAAGCGGAACTTCGTGGTGACCGGAACGCACGGCAAGACGACGACCACATCTCTGCTCACATGGCTGCTGCATGCAGGTGGCCTCAATCCGAGTTATCTGATTGGCGGGGTGCCGCGGAATTTCGATGGCGGTGCCCGCTTTACGGACAGTGATTTCTTTGTGCTGGAAGGCGACGAATACGATACGGCCTTCTTTGATAAGCGGTCGAAGTTCCTTCACTACCTCCCGGAAGTGCTTATCGTGAACAACGTCGAGTTCGATCACGCCGACATTTTCGAGAACCTGGAAGCCATCAAGAAGAGCTTCCGGCTCCTGCTCCGGGTGGTGCCGCGCAACGGCGTCATTTTCGCCAATGGGGACGATGAGAATGTGCGCGATGTCATTCAGAATGCCCCGGCTCCCGTGGTCACGGTCGGCTTCGGCCCCGAGAATAATCACCGCATCACGGACGTGGTCTACGGCGAGGAATCGACCAGCTTCACGATCAATGCGCAGCGCTACACGGTGCCGATGAATGGAGATTACAACGTGCGCAATGCGGCCATGGCAGTGAGTGCGGCGGAATTCGCGGGACTCGCTCCGGTGAAGATTGCGAAGGCACTCACGCAATTCCGCGGGGTCGCCCGGCGGCAGGACCTGCGCGGCGAAGTCAATGGCGTGAAGGTGATCGATGATTTCGGGCACCATCCGACGGCCATCAAGGATACCACGACGGCGCTGAAGCGGCGCTACAATGCGGCGGGCGGGAAGATGATCGCGATTTTCGAACCACGGTCGAACACGACACGGCGCAAGGTTTTCCAGCGGGAACTGGCGCTCGCGCTGGGAGCCAGCGAAGTGGTGATTCTGGCTCCGGTGGCCGATCCCCACAAGGTGCCCGAGAATGACCGGCTCGATGTGAACCGTTTGCTTGATGACATCCGGGTGATGGGACGCGAGGCGTTCATGGAACCGGATGTCGATGCCATTGTGAGCCGGGCCGTGGCTCTGGTGCAGCCAGGCGATACGATCACGGTGTTTTCAAATGGCGGCTTTGGCGGGATTCACGACAAGCTGCTGACGGCGCTGGCGGGCACGGGGAAGAAGAAATGATGACGGGCCGGGCGGCTGGTGCGTAGCTTTCCGGCGCGGATAGGGGGGCTTCTGCTCCCGGCTTCCGGAACCCAGAGCCATCATGAACAGCAGCGGACCAGCGGAATCGCCCGGAGGGCAGGGAGAAGGTTCGTGGGCATGGCTCGCGGCCGGCGACGGTCGGCACTACTGCCACCGCGGACGCTTCCGCCGGGCCTCTGCGCCACCCGCTGATGGATTGGCATGGTATGTGAACGATTTCACGCTGTCCGATCCCCAGCCGTGGCGGATTCCGGACGGGGAATCGGAAGAATTGGCAGTCGACCGGAAGCCGGCGCTGGCTCCGGCCATGACATGGCACGGCGCAGACCGTGCCGTTTTCGATTCTGCGTTTTCCCGCATCATGGCAGGCATTGCGGCCGGAAGGCTCGTGAAGGCGGTGCCGGTGAGTACGGCCGCGGGAGAATGTCCGGGAGGCATTGGGCCGTGGGTGCGGCGCTGTCTGGGCATGGATGGCGGCGGAGCCGGGGGCTATGCCTTCGGCTGGAATGAAGGATCCCGCGGCTTCGGGGGATTTTCGCCGGAGATTCTCTTTCAAATCGAGGGCCGGAGGCTCACCTCGATGGCCCTCGCCGGGACGGTGGATGCGGCGCACGCAGGGGAACTCGAACTGACCCCGAAACTGGGGCGGGAACATGCGGTCGTGGTCGACGCGCTGCGGCAGCGTCTCGAACCCTTTGGCCGGGTCATGGTGGGCCGGCGCGAAGTCGTGGCCCAGGGATCGATCCGGCATCTGCGCACGCGGCTCAATGTGCAGTTGGACGAGGAACCAGGGCCGGCGGCGCTGCACGAACTGGTGCAGCGGGTGCATCCGACGCCTGCCCTCGGAATTTCTCCGTGCCGCGACGATACCCTCGAGGAACTCCATGCGGTGCGCGACGCAGCACAGGCCCCTGCTTCCTTCGGCGCTCCCTTCGGCGTCAGTTATCCGGGCGGTGCCCTCTTCATTGTGGCTATCCGGGCGCTCTTCTGGGAAGGCGATGCCGTGCGGCTGCCGGCTGGCTGCGGCCTCGTGGCGGGCAGCGAGGCCGCGACCGAGTGGGATGAAATCGAACTGAAGCGTGCGTGGGTCCGGCGGGTATTCGGATTGGGATGAGGTCATGAATGCGGCGGGCGATCATCCGGCGGTCATGGCGGTGCGTGTGCTCGTGGCGGCCGGCGTTCGTGAATTTGTGATCTGTGCCGGTGCGCGGAACAGTGCCTTCGTGGCCGTGCTGGCATCGCTGCCGGAACCATTGCGCTGCTGGCACCATTTCGAGGAACGCAGCGCCGCCTTCTTTGCGCTGGGAAGGATCCGCGCCACCGGACGACCCGTGGCTGTCTGCACAACCAGTGGAACGGCGGTCGCCGAACTCCTGCCGGCTGTCATCGAAGCGCATTACAGCAATCTTCCCCTCGTGGCGCTGACCGCGGACCGCCCGCGCCGTTTCCGTGGATCCGGGGCCCCGCAGGCGATCGAGCAGCCGGGAATTTTCGGTCCGTACGCCCATGCCCTCGATGTGGAACAGGAACTGCCCGATCCCTCAGGCTGGCAGCGGCAGCGGCCGCTTCATCTCAATGTGTGCCTTGATGAACCCGGGGCCGACGACCTAGCTGCGCTGCGCCGCGGCGGGGCGTCCATGGAATATCCTGTGGATCCGCCGGAAACGATTCTGCCAGTTCCCGCTCCACGCGAGGTCTGTGCCGGACGCCTCGTGCTCATTGGCGATCTGCTGCCGGGCCGGGAAGAGGAAGCGGCGGCGCTGGCCGTTGCGGCTGGAGGCCTGATCTGGGCGGAGGCTTCATCCGGACTGCGGGACCATCCCGCGCTCAAGGGCCGCCTGCTCAGCGGTTCCGAAACCCTCCTCCGGAAACTCCCCGTGCAGCAGGTCGTCCGCATCGGCGGCGTGCCATCGTGCCGCTTCTGGCGCGACCTCGAGGACCGACCCGGCATTCCCGTGGTGAACATCGGAGCGGGGAACTGCCCGGGGTTGGCCCGCGGCGGCGTGGTGGCGCCGTCGTGGCGCGATGACTTGCTAGGGGATCTTCCGGCGGGCAATGCGGAGGCCGTGCTCGCGGCCGATGCGGAACTGCGGGAAACGTTCGGGATGCTCTGCCGTCAATACCCCGAGTCCGAGCCCGCCCTCGTGGCTGCCCTCGCCGCCGCCATTCCCCGCGGCTGTCCTGTCCTCACCGGAAACAGCCTCGCCGTGCGCGAATGGAATCTGGCCGCCCCCGGCGGACGCAGTCACCGGGTCCATGCCCTCCGCGGAGCCAATGGCATCGACGGCAATGTCTCCGCCTTTTTCGGAATCGCGGCGGACGCCCCGGAAGCATGGGCCGTCGTCGGCGACCTCACCGCCCTCTACGATCTCGCAGCCCCGTGGATTCTTCCGCAACTGCCCCCCGGCAGACGCCGCATCGCCGTGATCAGCAATGGCGGAGGAGCCATCTTCCGGAGGCTCCCATCACTCGCAGGTTTCAGCCCCCGCGAAAAAGCCATCATGGAAAATCCTCACGGCACCGGCTTCGCCCCATGGGCCGCACAGTGGGGCATGGCATGGCAGGAAGCGACTCCCGACTGGCTGGCGTCGGGCGGACCCGCGGCACTCACGGATTCCGCCGCTGTGCTCGAACTCCGCCCGGACGCGGAAGCAACGGCCACATTTTGGCTCGCATGGGAACGGGCCGCGGCACAGATTGTCGTATGATTCACGCCCTCCACGGCATGGCCGGTCAGCCCGGCGATCTGTTTCCGCTGCTGCGGAAGTGCGGCTATCCGCACACGGCGTGGCACCTGTGGCGCTGTCTGCTCGATTGGCCCGAATGCGATTCCTTTCCGGGCTTCGCGGCCGCTCTGCACCGGGAAATCGCGGAGTCGCCCCGGCCTCGTGTACTGCTCGGTTATTCCATGGGGGCAAGGCTGGCCCTGCAGTGTCTGGTCACGAACAGCGATGACTGGGACGCCGCCATCCTCATTTCTGCCCATCCCGGACTCGAGGACGAAAAGGAAAAGGCTGAGCGGCTCGCGACCGATCATCACTGGGCCGTGCGCTTCCTTCAGGAACCATGGACCGAGGTCATGCACGACTGGAATGCGCAGCCGGTGCTCGCCGGAGAATCGATTGTCATGAGCGAACAACGCCTCGTGGAACTCTGGCGGCGGGAAATTGCACAGGCCTTCCATTGCTGGTCGCTGGGAGCACAGCCCGACCTGCGCCCTCACCTCTCCGATGTGCAGTGCCCCGTCCTGTGGATCACGGGAGAACGCGACCGCAAGTTCTCCACGCTGGCGGCTTCCTGCGTGAAACTCCTGCCCGACGCCGTCCATGTGAAGATCCCCGGAGCGGGTCACCGCGTCCACCTTGACCAACCCGATGCCGCGACGCAGGCGATCCGGAAATTCCTCGCCGCTCGGCTTCCCGATCCGGCTGAATCAGCATGAAATACGTTCTCGCGAGTTTCCGGCAAGGTCGTGCGATCCTCGCCATGGCGGCCCTCGCGGTCGTGCTGGCTCCCGGCAAAGCCACGGCGGCCATGGCCGCAGCGGCCGTCGGTTGGCTCACCGTCCGTTCCTTTCTGCCATCGTTCCGGCGACCCATCGATGCCGCCGCGCGGCGCGAGGCATGGCGCGAGGCGGAGGAAGAACGGTTGCGCTGCCTCGCTGGCCTGACCGCTGCCTCGCGGCAACGTGCCGAGGCCCTCCAGCTCCGGATCGAAACCCTTGCGAAGCTGCGCGGCGGTCCCCCGGACCCAGCGGAAGCCGCCCACACCGTGGCCGACGCCCGGGAATTCGCCGCGCTGCATCTCCAGCTCCTCATGGCCATCGACGAAATCGATCAATGCACTCCCGCAGCCGCCGGGGCAGGGGAGGTGGCCGCCGGACGGGAAGCCATGGAACCCCTCCGGCAGAAGCGACGGGCCGAACTGGCCGTGCAGTGCAAAGACGCCGAGCAATCGGTGGAGAGTCTGCTGGACCGGGCCGCCGTGGGCAGCGCCACCGGCGATGTGCGGCTCCGGCTCGAGACGCTGCGGAATGTTCCGGAACTTCCCGGATTTTCTGCGCCGGATGATGCGGAACGTCCGCGCCGTGCGTATGAGGGACACGACCACTGAGAACGATGCGCATTGTTCACCTGACACCGGGAACGGGAAACTTTCACTGCGGCAGCTGCCTGCGGGATAATCATCTGGCCAAGGCCCTGCGGAGGCTCGGCCACGACGTCACCATGGTGCCGCTCTACCTCCCGCTCGTCACCGATGACGAACCCGCCAGCCCGGAACTGCCAGTCTTCGCCGGCGGCATCAATCTCTTCCTCAAACAGAAACTCCCGTGGTTCCGCCACGCCCCGGCATGGCTGCAGCGCGCCCTCAATTCCCCCTCCATGCTGCTCGCCGCCGCAAAACGCGCATCCATGACCAGTGCCCGTCAGCTCGGAGAAATGACCGAGGAAAGCTTCCGCGGCGTCACCGGACGACAGGCCGAGGAATGGAGCCGCCTCATCGACTGGATCGCACAGGGACCAAGACCGGATGTCCTCTCGCTTTCCAATGGCCTGCTCAATGGACTGGCAGTGGCAGCCCAACGCGATCTCGGACTGCCCGTCGTCTGCAGCCTCCAGGGCGAAGACAGTTTCCTTGATACCCTGCCCGAACCATGGCGCAGCCGCAGCTGGGACCTCTTCCGCGAAAACAGCAGCTCGGTGGCCCGCTACGTGGCCACCAGTGAATACTACGCCGGAATCATGCGCGACCGCCTCCAGCTTCCCGCCGGACGCGTGACCCGCGTCTACAATGGCATGGACTTCGCCGCATACGAACCGCAGTCGTCCGCCCCCAACCCGCCCGTGATCGGCTACCTCGCGCGCCAGTGCCACGGCAAGGGCCTGCACACCCTCGTCGATGCCTTCATTCTGCTCGCTCCACACCATCCCTCCGCGCGGCTGGCCATCGCCGGAACCACCACGGAAGCAGACGATTCGTATATCGCCGACCAGCAGCGGAAAATCGAAGCAGCCGGCCTCGGCAGCCGCGTCAGCTGGAACCGGAACCTCTCCTTCGCCGACAAAATCCGCCACCTGCAGTCGCTCACCGTCCTGTCCGTCCCCGCCACCTACGGCGAAGCCTTCGGCCTCTATCTGATCGAAGCAATGGCCTGCCGGGTCCCCGTGGCAGAACCCGACGACGCCGGACCAGGCGAAATCGTGCGCGCCACCGGCGGTGGCCTGCTCTGCCAGAAGGACGATCCAGCTGCCCTCGCCGAAATCCTCGGTCAGATCGTAAGCGATCCTGCCCTGCGCGAACGCCTTGCCAAAGATGGCTGCGAGGCCGCGCGCCGCGAGTTTTCGTCCGACCGCATGGCCGAGGATTTCGCGGCAGTCTGCGCCGGCGTGCTGGCTGCCAAGAACTGAATTCACTCAGCCGCAGGCACGACCGCCGGGCTTCCGCCTTTGCCACAGAGCCGGTCGAACAGGGGCGATGCCATCAGGGTGGTGATGACCGCCATGATCGTGAGCATGGCAAAGATTTCGGGAGAAATGATCCCGCGCTCGAGCCCGATGTTGATGATGATCAGTTCCATGAGGCCACGGGCATTCATGAGCACGCCGATGCCCATGGCTTCGCGCCCGGGCACCCCCGCCGCCCGCGCGGCCGCCCAGCAGGCCACCCCCTTGCCCAGCACGGCGACCGCCAGCACCAGCAGTCCCATCAGCCAGAGCGAAGCCGTATTGAGCAGCCCAATGCGCGTGTTCAGCCCCGAAAACGTAAAGAAAAGCGGCAGCAGCAAGGCCACCGCCAGTGGTTGCGTCCGGCTGATCAGTTCCCGGTTCACCATGCCGCGCGGCATGGCCGCCCCCATCACAAAAGCCCCAAACACCGCATGCAGCTCAATGCGGTCGGTCCACCACGCCCCCAGACACATGAGCGACAGCAGAAAGGCATACTCGCCCTCACTCAGCTGCCCGCGCGATTCCATGCCCCGCGCCCAGCGCGCCAGCAGCGGTCGGATCAGCCCGAGTGCCATGGCCACATAGCCGATGCCTCCGCCAATGCTCATCATGGCATGCGCCGGGTCTCCCTTGAAGCTCGCCAGCACGACCGCCAGCAGCCCCCACGCCACGGCGTCGTCAATCGCCCCCGCACCAATCGCCACGGTCCCCATCACGGTTCCCGCCAGCCCTTTGTAATGGATGATGCGCGCCAGCATCGGAAACGCCGTGATGCACATCGACGCCCCCATGAAGACCGCCGCATTCGTCACCGTGGTCTTCTCCGGAAAAAGCCCAGTATGCATCTTCAGATACCATCCCAGCAGCCCACCCAGCACAAAGGGAGCCACCATCCCCGCCGCCGATACCGCCACCGATGTCCCAAACCGCGAACGCACAATGTCCATCCGGAATTCCAAACCCACAATGAACATGTACAGCGCCAGCCCCAGCTGCGAGACCGGAAACAGCACCTTCATCGATTCCTTCGGAAACAACTGCGCCGACCACTCGGGCGCCACCGTCCCCAGCAGCGACGGCCCCAGCAAAACCCCCGCAATCATCTCCGCCACCACCTGCGGCTGACCCAGCCGCGCCGCCACCATCCCCACCACCCGGCAAAACATCAGAATCACCGCCAATTGAAGAAAAAACTGAATCGCCAGCTGAAGATTGCTCATGGGATAGGCACGGAAATGATCGCGTTTCGAAAAGCCAGCCTGCCATTACCACCGGACCGACTCAAAACGGAAATAGAGAATCGCGATGGAATTAATGCTCAATCGGCATCAGAAGGAGAACATGGACATGCGTCATCTGCGGTACTTCCAGGCGGTTGCCGAGGAACTGAGCTATTCAGCAGCCGCCCGCCGTCTGCGCATTGCCCAGCCCGCCCTCAGCCGCGCCGTCCAGGAACTCGAGGAAGCCACCGGTGTCCGCCTGCTCGACCGGAACCGCCGCACGGTGCGCCTGACCCCCGCCGGGGCGGTCCTCCTGCGCGAGGCCGGTCTCCTCTTCGACCGCTGGGAAGAATCGCTCCGCCGCGTGCGCCGCACGGCTTCCGGCGAGGAAGGGGAACTGCGGCTCGGCTACATCGGGCCACCGACGCGCGGCTTCCTCTCCCCCCTCCTCCGCGAGTACCGCACCCGCTGGCCGCGCGTGAGCGTCGTCCTCGAGGAACGGACACCCGAACGAGTCTGGGAAATGGTGGCACGCGGCCGGCTCTCGGCTGGCATCACCAGACCTGTCCTCGCCCACAACGCCCTGCGGTTGCCCTCCCTCCTGCTGCGTGATGAACCTTTCTGCGCCGTCGTCCCCGACGATCATCCATGGGCCAGCCGACGCCACCTCGCATGGAAGGACCTCGCCGCCCAACCCCTCATCATGCTCGCCCGCCGCGAAGGTGCTGGCTCGCACGACACCATCCTCGCCGCCTGCCGCGCCGCCGGCTTCGTCCCGCGCATTCTCCATACCCCAAGTCTGATCGACACGATTCTGCGCTATGCCGAGTCCGGCGAGGGCATCGGCATCGTGCCCGATTCCACGCTGTCGCCAGGCACAGCAGGACTGCGGCTCATTCCACTGCGCCCGCGCCACGCAGTTCCACTCGTGCTGGTCTGGCATCCGGAAAGCGACGATCCTCCCGTGCGGGCACTGCGCGGAATCCTGCAGGAATGGCTGGCAGACGGAAGGATCCGCTGAGCCTGCCGCGATTCTTTCGGACGGTGGGTGAAACTCGAGCCTTGCGCCCGCAGAGAGCCCCCATTATGAGCGGGAAACCCGGCATTCGGCCACCCTCCCTGCCGGGTCCACCAACGAGACCAAATCATCCCCTGTGAGCAGCGAAAACGACCAGCGCAATGTCGAGCCCATCAATGTCGCCGATGAAATGGCGAAGTCGTTTCTCGACTACTCCATGTCCGTCATCATCAGCCGCGCGCTGCCGGATGTCCGCGATGGTCTGAAGCCTTCCCAGCGGCGCATTCTCTACGCCATGAGCGAACTCTCGCTCTGGCCGAACCGCAAGCACATCAAGTGCGCGAAGATCTGCGGTGACACCTCCGGTAACTACCACCCGCACGGCGAAGCGGTCATCTACCCAACCCTCGTCAACATGGCGCAGCACTGGAGCATGCGCGATACCCTCATCGATGGTCAGGGGAACTTCGGAAGCGTCGACGGCGACCCCCCGGCGGCCATGCGATACACGGAAGCCCGGCTCACTCACCTCGGCACTGTCCTCATGGAGGACATGGACAAGGATACCGTCGACTTCCAGCCGAACTACGACGAACGCCTCACCGAACCAGTCGTTTTCCCATCGGCCTTCCCCAACCTCATCGTAAATGGCGGTACGGGCATCGCCGTCGGCATGGCCACCAACATGCCGCCGCACAACCTCGGCGAAGTCGTCGATGGCATCTGCGCCCAGATCGATAACCCGGATATCACGGTCCCGGAATTGATGGAGCACATCAAGGGACCAGACTTTCCCACCGGCTGCACCATCTACGGGCGCAATGGCACACGCCTGTACATGAACACCGGGCGTGGATCCGTGAAGGTGCGCGGCAAGGTGGAAATCGAACAGGACGAACGCGGCCGCGAACAAATCATCATCACGGAAATCCCCTACCGCGAAAACCGCGCCGTCCTCATCAAGCGGATCGCAGAACTGGTCACGGAAAAGATTCTCCCGGAAATCAGCGGAATCCGCGACGAATGCGACGAAAAGACGCGCATCGTCCTGGAACTGAAGCGCGATGCCCGCCCACAGGTGGTCATCAACAACCTGTACCGCCACACGGCCCTCGAAAGTTCGTTCAGTGTCAATATGCTGGCGATCGACAACCGGCGTCCGCGGCTCCTCACGATCCGTGATGCCATCGCCTGCTACATCGACCACCGGCGAGAGGTGGTCCTGCGGCGCACCCGCTACCTGCTGCGCAAGGCGGAGGCCCGCGCGGAAATCCTCGAAGCCCTCCTGCTCGCCACCAGCAGAATCGACGACTTCATCCGCATCATCCGCGACAGCCGGAACCGCGACGAAGCCGAGGCCCGCATCAAGGAATACCCCTTCACCGTAGAAGCCGCCGTCGACCTCGGAATCATCATCCGCGGCCAGCCCCAGGTCCAGGGCGACCGCTACTTCTTCAATGACCGCCAGGTGAAGGCGATCGTCGAACTGCAGCTCTACAAGCTCACAAGTCTCGAACGCCACAAGCTGAAGGAAGAATACGACGAAGTGATGGCGGAGATCACGGATCTCATGGACATCCTCGCCCGCGAATCGCGCGTGCTCACCATCATCAAGGACGAGCTGCGCGCCATCAAGGAAAAGTACGCCACCCCAAGGCTCACGGAATTCGCAGACGAAGACGGCGAAATCACCACCATCGATCTCATCGCCAACGAAGGCCAGATCATCACGATTTCCCACCGAGGCTACATCAAACGCACGGTGGCCACGGAATTCCGCAGCCAGCGCCGCGGCGGCAAGGGCCTCAAGGGCATGGAAACCGGCAAGGTCGTCACAGACGAGGGCGAGGAAGAAAGGGACTTCGTGGAACACCTCTTCACTGCCAGCTCGCACGATTGGCTCATGTTCTTCACGAACACAGGCCGGGTCTACGCCGAACGCGTCTACCTCATCCCGGAAGGATCGCGCATCGCCAAAGGCCGCAGCATCCGCAATCTGCTCAACCTCAAAGCCGAAGAAAAAGTCGCAAGCGTGCTGCGCATCCCCGCCGTCGGCGAGGGAGACAAGGATTCCACATGGGATCCCGCCAAGTTCGTCGTCTTCGCGACCCACAACGGAGTCGTGAAACGCACCAATCTCTCGGAATTCCGCAACATCCGCAAGGACGGCATCAACGCCATCAATATCGAGGAAGGCGACTTCCTCATCGGCTGCGCCCTCACCAATGGCACCAACGAAGTCGTCCTCGTCACCCGCAATGGCCTGAGCATCCGCTTCAAGGAAGATGACGCCCGCGACATGGGCCGGACCGCCACAGGCGTCTGGGGCATCCGACCGGAAGAAGGCGACTACGTAGTCTCCCTCGCCGTCGTCGAGGAAGGAGCCACGCTCCTCGTCGCCAGCGAAAACGGCATCGGCAAACGCTCGCAGTTCGACGAATACCGCATCCAAAGCCGCGGCGGCAAAGGCATCATCACCATGAAAACCACAGAGAAAACCGGTCTCGTGGTCGAAGCCCTCGTGGTCCGCGAACAGTACGATGTCATGCTCATGACCACCTCGGGCCAAAGCGTCCGCATTCCCGTCCGCCAGATCCGTGAAGCCGGCCGCAATACCCAGGGAGTCAAACTCATCTCCCTCAAAGAAGGAGAACTCCTCCAGGACATCGCCATCGTGATCGCCGACGGCGATGCCGAATCCACCGACGACGCCGGACCCACGGAAGCAGACGCCACCCCAGAGGCAGATACCGACACCGACACCGACTCCCCCGCCGCCGAATAATCCAGAATCGCAAAGGGACCGCCTCCACCGAACCCGCGCGTCCCCAACGGGGTCGACAAACGCCCAGCCCTCTCCGAACACGCCCCGGGGGACAACGTAGCGGGGACATTCCTGTCCCCGGCACCGAACCACAGAAGGCCAGACCTCTTGGAACACGCCCCGGCGGACAACGGAGCGGGGACATTCCTGTCCCCGGCACCGAACCACAAAAGGCCGGACCTCTCCGACCACGCCCCGGCGGACAACGGAGCGGGGACATTCCTGTCCCCGGCACCGAACCACAGAAGGCCAGACCTCTCCGACTACGCCCCGGCGGACAACGGAGCGGGGACATTCCTGTCCCCGGCACCGAACCACAGAAGGCCAGACCTCTTGGAACACGCCCTGCCGGACAACGGAGGGTGGACATTCCTGTCCGCCAACCCCGAATCCAAACGTGGACTGGAAAGTCCACGCTCCGTTCTTCACATTAAGACGACGGCCTCAGCGCCAACGGCGCGCCCTATACCAGCCTGGGCCAACGGCCCAGGTTATCGATGCATCCATTCCGCGAGCCCTGTAGGGGCGCGCCATGCCGGACCGATGGAACGGGCCTTCAGCCCTTCTGAAATGACTCAATCCGGAAACCTGGGCCGTTGGCCCAGGCTGGTATGGTTCCGGGCCGTTGGCCCTCATGGCACAAAAGGCCAGACCATTTCGCATCTCGCCAACCCCGAATCCAAACGCGGACTGGAAAGTCCACGCTCCGTTCCCCCCCTCAGAGCGCGGCGGAGAATGATTCGATTGAATCCGCCACGATGGCGGCCCGCAGGAGACTGCGGAGCTTCTCCGGGTTGCCGATCGCTTCGATGGCTTCCCGCAGTCCTTCTGGAACCGGACCGAAGCGCAGGTCGAGGGCGTCGAGGACAAGCCGCTGACTGGCCCCAAGCGAACCTTCTTCCCGGCCTTGGGAGCGGCCTTCTTCGCGACCCTCTTCACGGCCTTCCATGCGGAACTGTTCGGCGAGGGTCAGGGCGGTGCGGCGCATGGCGGGATCGGGCAATGACTGGATGATAAGGCGGAGGCGGCGCTTGTCAATCTTGCTGCGGGAATGCAGGTAGACAAGGAAGCGCTCGAAGATCTCGTCCTTGATGACCCGGAGGAGCTGGTGGTCCCAAATGTAGGGGCCGAGCAGTTCGCCGCT
>JBDKER010000060.1:0-18055 GCA_039795165.1 Verrucomicrobiota bacterium
CCGGACGGCTGGAGGAGGGTGTTGCCGCCTTCCTTGCCGCCGAGCATGAGGTTCTTGATGCGGACATTGGCGAAGGTGCCGCGGGTCATGACGCGGTCGTTGCCGCGGCGGCTGCCGTAGGAATTGAAGTCCGTCTGGGTGACGCCGTTGTCCGTGAGGTAGCGTCCGGCTGGGCTATCCTTCTTGATGTTTCCGGCGGGGCTGATGTGGTCGGTGGTGACCGAGTCGCCGAAGATGCCGAGGGGACGGGCTCCGGTGATTTCGGTGATGTCGCCGGGCGTCATACTGAACTTCGAGAAGAACGGTGGTTCCTGGATGTAGGTGGATGCGCGGTCCCATTCGTAGACGAGTCCGGCGGATCCGGTGATGCTGTTCCACTTCGGGTTCTGTTCGGCGAAGTCCGTGTAGAGTTTGCGGAAGACATCGGGCGAGAGGGCCGAGCGCATGGCGGCTTCGATTTCTGCGCTGGTGGGCCAGATGTCGCGGAGGAAGACTGGCTGTCCGCTGGAATCGGTGCCGAGGGGTTCCGTGGAGAGGTTGATGTCGACGGTTCCGGCGATGGCGAAGGCGACCACGAGCGGGGGCGACATGAGGAAGTTTGCCTTGATGCTCTGGTGGACGCGGGCTTCGAAGTTGCGGTTTCCGGAGAGGACCGAGGCCGCCACGATGTCCTCGGCGCGGACCACGTCTTCGATTCCCTTGTCAAGGGGGCCGGAATTCCCGATGCAGGTGGTGCAGCCGTAGCCGACTGTCTGGAAGCCGAGTTTATCGAGTTCCGTCTGGAGGCCGGTTTTGGTGAGGTAGTCGGTGACGACGCGGGAGCCTGGGCCGAGGGATGTTTTGACCGAGGGATTGACGGTGAGGCCGCGGGCGTTCGCTTTTTTGGCGAGGAGGCCGGCTGCGAGCATGACTGAGGGGTTGCTGGTATTGGTGCAGCTGGTGATGGCGGCGATGAGGACGCTGCCGTGGGTGATGTTGTCCTTGACTCCGTTGCGGGAGTCGACGGTCACTTCCCATGCGGGGTAGCCTGCGGCTGGCGGGGCATCGGCGGTGGAGGTGCCGGCCTGTCCGGCCATGGCTCCGAGGACGCCGACGTCGGGAACTTCATCGAGTTCTTCGACGGGGCCGCTGAGGGGTTGTTTGCCGTAGCCGTCCGGGAGGCCTTTGGTGAGGAGGGAATTCCATGTGGACTTGAGGTCCGTGAGGTTGATGCGGTCCTGCGGACGTTTCGGGCCGGCGAGGCCTGGTTCCACCGAGGCGAGGTCGAGGGAGACGATCTGGGAATAATCGATGTCGCCCTGCTGGGGAATGCCCCAGAGGTTCTGGGCTTTGTAGTAGGCCTCGACGATTTCGCATTGTTCGTCCGAGCGGCCGGTGCCGCGGAGGTAGGCGATGGTGGCTTCGTCGATGCCGAAGAAGCCCATGGTGGCACCGTATTCCGGGGCCATGTTGGCGATGGTGGCGCGGTCCGGGACGCTGAGGGCGCGGGCTCCGGGGCCGAAGAATTCCACGAATTTGCCGACGACCTTGGTTTTGCGGAGGAGTTCGGTGACGCGGAGGACGAGGTCCGTGGCAGTGACCCCGGCCTTGAGTTCACCGGTAAGGTAGACGCCGACGACTTCCGGGACGAGGAAGGTGACGGGTTGGCCGAGCATGCCCGCTTCTGCCTCGATGCCGCCGACGCCCCAGCCGACCACGCCGAGTCCATTGATCATGGTTGTGTGGGAATCCGTGCCGACGAGGGAGTCGGGGTAGTGGACACCGTCTTTCTCGAGGACGGCTTTGGCGAGGTATTCGAGATTGACCTGGTGGACGATGCCGATGCCCGGGGGGACGACCTTGAAGGTATCGAAGGCCTGTTCGCCCCATTTGAGGAACTGGTAGCGCTCGCGGTTGCGGTGGAATTCGAGGTCGAGGTTGCGGGCGAGGGAGTCGCTCGTTCCGGCGAAGTCGACTTGGACGCTGTGGTCGACGACAAGGTCGACCGGCACGAGGGGTTCGATGATTCTGGGGTTGCCGCCCATGGCGTGAACGGCCGAGCGCATGGCTGCGAGGTCGACGAGGAGGGGGACGCCGGTGAAGTCCTGGAGGACGATGCGGGCGACGACGAACGGAATTTCGTAGTCTCCCGGGTTGGTGGCGTTCCAGTTGGCGAGATTGCGGACGTCGCTTTCCGTGACTTTTTTCCCGTCGCAGTTCCGGACGAGGGATTCGAGCACGATGCGGATGGAAGTGGGGAGCCGGTTCAGTTGCGGGGCGATGCCGGATTCGGCGAGGGCCGGGAGCGAGTGGAACTGGCCGGCTTTGCCGGAGGCGGTGCGGAATTCGCGGAGCGTATTTTGCATGGCAGGAGAGAGATCGGCTGGAAAGGTTTCATTCACGGCGGGGGACTCCGGCGCAATCGGATTTCCCTGGGGAACCGTGAGGTTTGCGGGAATTACGAACGGAGACCGTGGAAGATGGCGGTGGCGCGGGTGGCGCGTTCGCGGATAGCCGGCCAGTCGCGTGCGGCGATGAGGTCGCGCGGGGCGAGCCATGAACCGCCGACGGCTCCGGTGAGGGGGCTGCGGAGCCATGTGCCGCAGTTGCTTTCCGCGACACCGCCGAGGGGGATGTAGTGAATGCCGAGGTGCTGGTAGGGAGCGGCGATGGATTCGAGGTATTTGAGGCCCCCGGAGGGTTCCGCCGGAAAGAATTTCAGGAGAGTGCGGTCGTAGACGAGCGCGGCCTCGATATCCGATGGGGTGCAGATGCCCGGGGCGAAGGGAAGGTCGGCCGCGAGGGCGGCTTCGACGGTGCGTGGGTTCATGCCGGGGGCGACGGCGAAGTCGGCACCCGCGTCGATCGCCTGGGCGACCTGGTCCTTCGAGAGGACGGTACCGAGGCCTGCGAGCATGGACGGAAAGGCGCTGCGGATGCGGCGCAGGCAGGCGAGGGCGGCGGGCGTCCTGAGGGTCAGTTCCATGGCCGTGATGCCTCCTTCCATGAGGGCGCTGGCGACTGGTTCGGCATCGTCCTCGTGGTCGAGGATGAGCACGGCGGCGATGCCTGCGGTACGGAGGCGGGAAAAGACATCCTGTTCCTTGATGGTCATGAGCCGGGAGATAGCGTCGAATGGGTTTGCTGGCCATCTGAAAAGCGCAGTGGCCGCCGCGGGGCAGAGTGGTTTCGTCCCTTGCGGAGCTGTGAGGGGTCCGGTATGGCCCTCGGCTTATGGCAGAACTGTCCAAAGCATACCTTCCCGGCGAAGTGGAAGAACGGTGGTACGCCCGCTGGGTGGAATCGGGTTGTTTCACAGCGGATGCGGCGAGTGCGCGTCCGGCTTACAGCATAGTGATTCCGCCGCCGAATGTGACAGGGATTCTGCATCTGGGCCACGTGCTCAACAACACCCTGCAGGACATTCTGGCGCGGCGGGCGCGGCAGGAAGGCAAAGAAGTGCTGTGGCTGCCCGGGACCGACCATGCGGGCATTGCCACGCAGACGCAGGTCGAGAAGGAACTGCGGAAGACGGAAGGCAAGACGCGACGTGATCTTGGCCGCGAGGCCTTCACGGAGAGAGTCTGGGAATGGAAGGAAAAGTACGGCGGCATCATCATCAGCCAGCTCAAGCGGCTCGGATGTTCCTGCGACTGGTCGCGGCAGCGGTTCACGATGGACGAAGCCTACAGCCGCGAAGTGCAGCGGGTTTTCGTGGAATTGTTCCGGTCCGGCAACATCTACCGCGGTCTGCGCATGGTGAACTGGTGTCCCGTGAGCCTGACAGCGCTCAGCGATGAGGAAGTCATTCCAAAGCAGCAGAAGGGGAAATTCTACACGATGCGCTACGAGGTCGTGGAAGAACCCGGACGGTTTCTCGAGATCAGCACGACGCGGCCCGAAACACTCATGGGCGACACGGCGGTGGCTGTGAATCCAGGAGACGAACGCCATGCCGACCTCATTGGAAAGCACGTCTGGCGACCGTTTCCGCGGGCGGCGATTCCGGTGATCGGAGACGATGCCGTGGACCGTGAATTCGGGACCGGCGCACTCAAAGTGACGCCGGCGCATGACCTTGTCGATTTCGAAATCGGGCAGCGGCATGGTTTGCCGGTGCGGGATGTGCTGCATCCGGATGGCCGGATCAATTGTCCCGAGTGCCCGGAACTCGATGGGATGGACCGGTTCAAGGCGAGGCTGAAGGCTGCCGAAATGCTGGCCGAGGAGGGTGCCCTCGTGAAGGAAGAGGATTATGTGAACAACGTCGGCTTCAGCGAGCGGGCCGATGTGCCCATTGAGCCGCGGCTGTCGCTCCAGTGGTTTCTGCGCTACCCCAACGTCGCCGAAACGGCGGAGGCAGTGGAATCCGGGGCCATCGCGTTCCGGCCCGAGCGCTGGAAGAAGACCTTTGCGCACTGGATGGGCGGGCTCAAGGACTGGTGCATCAGCCGCCAGCTCTGGTGGGGACATCGCATTCCCGTCTGGTACCGCAAAGACCGCGCCGAGGCCCTGCAGTCGGCCGAAACCCTCGATTTTTCCAGTGTGGCATCGGGTGACCTGCATGTCGGCACCGAGCCTCCCGCCGATGCCGGGAACTGGGTCCAGGACGAAGACAGCTGCGATACATGGTTCAGTTCGTGGCTGTGGCCGTATGCCACCATGGACGACGCCACGCGGGCGAAATTCTACCCGACCACCGACCTCGTGACCGGCCCGGACATCATCTTCTTCTGGGTGGCCCGCATGATCATGGCAGGCTATGCCTTTCAGGGTGAATTGCCGTTCCGGAATGTCTTCTTCACTTCAATCATCCGGGATAAGCAGGGCCGGAAAATGAGCAAGTCGCTCGGGAATTCCCCCGATCCCGTGGAACTGATGGCGAAATACGGGGCGGACGGTCTGCGGTTCGGGCTGCTGCGGATTGCCCCAACCGGCAGCGATGTGAAGTTCGACGAATCCCAGATCGAGGAAGGACGGAACTTCGCCAATAAACTGTGGAATGCCGCGCGGTTCCGTCAGCTTCAGGGCAGTGATCTCCTTGATGATGAATGTCTAGCGGATTTCCCGGAAGCATCTGTCTTCTGCGTGGATATCGTGGCCCGGCTGGACCGTCTCCAGCAGGAATACGCGGAAGCACTCGCAGCCTACAGTTTCAATCAGGCGGCGCAATTGCTCTATGATTTCTTCCGCGGGGATTACTGCGACCGCTTTCTGGAAGCCGCGAAGAACGATCTGGGGTCGGGTGCGGCTCCGGAGGCGCGCCGGGCTGTGCTCGTGACCATCGACCGGGTTTTCGGACGCTACCTGCAGCTGCTGCATCCCTACATGCCGCATGTCACGGAGGAACTGTGGTCGACCATGGGCTATGCGCGGGGCGGAGCATTTCTGACACTCACACCGCTGGACGGGCAGCCGCTGCTCACGGGCATGGATGCGGACAGGGTGGAGTCCTCGCAGTGGGCCGCGGAATCGGTTTACGAAACAGCCGCGCGCATCCGGAACCTCAAGGCCGCCTGCGGGCTGCCGGCGCGCAGGGACCTCGAATTCATTCTCAAGCCGTCGGCCCCCGTCAGTGCACGCGATCTGGTGACGCTGGGGGTGCTGGCCGGGGCCGGTGCGATCCGCTCCGAGCCCGGCCATGTGAAGGCCAAGAATACCGCAGGCACGCTGACGCCACTCGGCGAAGTCTATCTTCCACTGGAGGGACTCATTGACATTGAGGCAGAGAAACAACGGCTGGGACGTGAGCTGGAACGGGTGCGCGGCGAGGTCGCCAAGGTCGACGCCAAGCTCTCCAGTGAAAGTTTCGTGAGCCGTGCTCCGGTGGAGGTCGTCGATGAACACCGGCAGCGGAAGGCCGACTGGTTAATCCAATCCTCACAACTCGAGGAAATGCTGCGGAATCTCGACGGATAATAGTTGCTTAACCCAATCTGATGATATACCTGACTGAAATATCATCGGAATATGTCGAGCCTAACACAGATTTCTGGGATGACGGAAGCGACGGCGCAGCTGCTCGCGGCTGCCGGGGTGCGGGGGGCTGGACAGCTGGCCATGGAAAATCCCGGGCACCTGCACAAGCGGCTTTCCCTTGTGGCATGGCAGAAGGGGATCGGTGAGCGGGCGGTGCCTTCTCTGGATGAGTTGGCTGCCATGATCGCGGAGGCCGCGGAGGCGGGTGGAAATGCTTCAGGGCAATTGGAACTGGATGACCTGCCTGAAGCGATTGCCGAGGACGACGCCGGGGAACGGGATAGTGACCCGGGCAGGTGGGTCCCGCCGACGCTGAGAGCGGAACAACAGGCAGCGGGACGGACCGAGTCCGGTGCGCCCCCCGAGCCGCGGGAAACTCCCCCGCAGACGTGGCGGAATGTCGATCCGAATCGGTTCGCAACCATCGAAGATTACAATGCAGGCAGGATTCCAGTGAAGCCACTGTCACGTGACGGACTGGATGCGCCTCTGGAGGAAGAGAGTGATTCCGGAGGCCCGGAACGGTTCCGCGTGGAAGGACCGAAAGGGGAATTGTCGCGCTGGGTCCGGCGGGGCGTGGTCCATCCGAGAGGATTCCACACCTGGCTCGGGGCTCTCGTCTCGGTAGTGTTCCGGCTGGCACTGCTGGCGGCACTCGCTGCCATCTTCTGGCTGATCACGAGGGCCGAGCAGCCGACGGACTACAAAGTGCCAGTGGCGGTAGGTGCCGGGGTGCTCTTCATTCTGGGCATGATGCAGCTGCATTTCGCCATCAGAGCAAGGTGCCGCATCTGCAGCTGCCCGCTCTACTATTCAAAGAACTGCCTGAAGAACCGGAAGGCCCATCTGATTCCCGGTCTCGGCTATGTCATGAGCGCGTCGCTTCACCTCCTCGTGTTCGGCTGGTTCCGCTGCATGTACTGCGGGACCGCCGTGCGGCTGCGCCCCGGCCACCGATAAGGATCGATGCCCGGCTGCTCCCTACGGGCCTGTTGAACTACCCGGGCTGGAAGCGGATCCGGGAAATGAGGTGTTTGGAAGAGCGGCTAAGCGTGGTCTCCTCAAGGGATCCCCTGCTGTCGGCGGCCCCTATTCCAGAAGGCTGCGCTGCGCCGCAGTCGATAGTCTCTAGCTTTTTCTTTGCTGCGCCTTGTCTCACGGAAAAATTCCGCGCCGCGCTTCCAGCCCGGTTCTTCAACAGGCTCCTAACGGACCCAGCCGGCAGGCGGTTTCATGGCTCCAGCAAATCCGCAGGGCATTCCGCCCAACGAGCTTCCGGCGGCGACGATTGAATTCAAATACGACGGCCTCTCCCGTCTGATCGAGCGCAAGGTGACACGCGGGATTGACCCGCCCGAGGTTGAGGGGTATCAATGGGACGGCTGGAAGCTGATCATGATCGCGAAGCTCAATACCGATGGCACATACCACCGCCGGAAATGGTCCTGCGTGTGGCGTCCGGACTCGGGAAATCACGGTTCTACAGCACAGCCGAGGATCCAGACACAGCAGGATTCTGGGTTCAGGCCGGAAAACCCGAATGCCCTTCCTCCATCATCTGCGCTCTTTACCCGCCCCTGAGCGTGGGGACATAGAAACCGTCGTCATGGACAGAATCACTTTCAATCCTGACCAATGTGGAGGTCGACCCTGCATTCGGGGAATGCGCATCCGGGTCAAAGATATCCTCGCTATGCTCGCCGCTGGAGTGGAAGAGGCGGAGATCCTTGCAGATTACCCATACCTCGAAGTCGAAGACATCCGGGCCTGCCTGGAATATGCTGCCGCTGAAGCTGATCACCCAATTCTCGTCAGCCGATAGCCTATGCGCTTCGTCGTTGATGCCCAGCTTCCTCCCGCTCTCGCCCGTTTGCTGGAATCGCATGGACACCAAGCCGAACATGTTGCCGACATCGGCCTGCGGGACGCCGCTGACTCCCCGATCTGGCTGCATGCGATCGAAAATGAGGCCATCCTCGTCACCAAAGACGAAGATTTCGCTCACCGGTTCAGGCAGGGTGGCAGCGCTCCGGTCATTCTCTGGCTGCGCATCGGCAACACCAGCCGCAGGGCCCTTCTGCAGTACTTCATCCCGCTGCTGCCCAGGATCGAAGCGATGATCCGGCAGGGCGAGCGTCTCATCGAAGTTCGCTGATCGACCTGATTTCCGCCCACTGATCCATGTGGGGAAATTGATCAATGCGACCGCCCACAAGCGATCGGTGCCGTCTTGAATCCATCACTCGCCTCGCAAAGTCAGGCTTTGGTGCATCGAATCGCCACCTTCCGCGTGACAAGGGAACGTCCCGTCTGCATGCTCCGTCCATGCGCTGGGTGCTGATGCTGTTCGTGATCCTTGCTGCCGTGATGGGTGGTGAGGCGCGGGCGGTTGTGGTGACGGGGCGGTCGGTGGTGATCGAGTGGGATGGGAGGGCGGAGACGGTGGAGCGGGAGTCGGAGGATGCTTTGCGTGGTGCTTCACGGGAGGTGGTTCCGGAGGTTGAGAAGGCCACGGGTTTGGTGGGTGGTGCGCCGTTGGTGTTATGGTTCCCGGGTGGATTGGCGGTGGCGCGGAGTGATTGCGGTGCTGGTCAGCGCGGGGCGCGGCCGATTGAAGAGGTGGGGCTGGGCGACCGGGTGCTGACGGCGGAGGCGGGCGCGCCGCAGGAGAGCGGGACCGCGGTGATGGATCCGGCGTCATGGAGGGCCTATTCGCTGCGATTGACCCGGGCGGACGGAACGGTGACGCGGGTGGACTTGCTGCGACCGGCTGGGTGGGAACAGGGGATGGCACAGGGGCCGGACGGGCGGCGCACGATTCACCTCGAGCTGCCCGAGATGGGAGTTTCGGGCGAGGCCGAAGTGCTGGCGGTGTCGCCGTGTCCGCCGGTGGAGCCGGGAGTCGGGAGAGTGGTGACGGGGACCTTCCGTAAAGAGCGGAATCATGGCCTGCGGGCGCTGCATGTGAGTGTGGCGGGGGAGGTCAGTTGCCTGCGGGTGACGTCCGGGCATCCGGTGTGGTCGGTGACGCGCGGGGCGTGGATCGGAGCCGGGGAGCTGGCGGCGGGCGAGGCGCTGGCGGCATGGCGCGGGGAACCGGTGGCCGTGCTGGCGAATCTGCCCGAGGCCGACACGGCAACATGGAATCTCGAAGTGGAGAACGAGCACGTGTACCGGGTCGGTCCTGCGGGGATCCTGGTGCATAACACTTGCCCGACGCCGAAGGAATTGTTCGAGGGGGGCGGAGGCGGGAGCCGCAAAGACAGGAGTGCCGCACAAGAACTCCTTGGACTACGTTGGGGAGACCCACGTTTACAGAGTCAAAGGGCCAAATGGGACTCACAAGATCGGCGAGAGCGCTCAGGGGACCCGCGTAAGCGATGGCGCTTCGATCAGGGCGGAACAGCAGGCTCGAAATCTGACGCGAGACACGGGTGATCTTTACGAAACGGATATTCGAAAAACCTTCCCTGATAAAGCGTCTGCACGTGACTATGAAACCCGCCTGATCGAGAGGTTCCGCAGTTTGTATGGACAAGATAAGTTACCGGGCAACAAAACGAATCGATGAAGGCTGAACCTGCAAAACCATCTCATGACAGAAAGCTTGGATTGCTTGGTGTGTCCCTGACAAAAGCACGTCTTCGTAAAGACTCAGGCGTCATCTTAACCTCTGTTCGAGATGAGATTGAGGGTGTGATGATTGAAAGAGGCTTTCTCACGGACGCCCCATTTTCATGGGTTACGCTGAGCATTCGTTATGGAATCAAGATGGAGCTTGAGCCTCACTTTCAGCCGATCAACAAAAAGTATGGTGACCTTCCACTAGCGATAGAAGTTGAGACTGAGATCATACAAAATGTCGAACCAGAGCAGTTGAGAACCTTGTTTAAGCGGACAGTTTTGCGAGCCTTAATTGCTGCTGGACATCGCTACAATCGTCCTGTGTCTGAGTTTTTAGAGATGCTCGACGCACTTCCCCCAACTCCCGATTCGCCGCCTACAACCCCGCGTGGCTGAGCTTCTAGGTCTGGTATCAGGGGAGCGTCTGGCATGGTTTTTGGAGTCCTGTGGCCCGCCACCAGACCTAGCCGCAGTTGCCGCGGGGGTGTAGGGTCCGGGTGTCCGGCACGATCTGAGGAGGGCGGGAGCGGCGCTTCTCTGTCCGGTGCGGAAGAGGGAGCCTTGTGAATGATACTCAGCCTTCGTTGAAAAGCAGTGATTCGATGCGATCCATCCTGTCAGTGTCACCGACGTCCCCGGACCATGCGCCGTGCCGCCTGGCTCTTTGAAGGATTCCACATCAACTTCAGCTTGCCTCCGCAACACAGCCATGCCCGATTGCCAAGTTCCCGATCCTGAGCCTGAGCGGCGTCCTTTCGGAGTCCGCGATGGTTCCGGGAGTGATCGGGTGCTTCCCGGCTTGACCCTTCAGGCGTTTCAAATAAGATCGATTCACCGTTATGCCATTCACCCCGTCGAAGCCGCTTTTCAATATTTCCGTGCCCGTGCCGAAGTCTCCGGCGACAAAGGCCACGGCGGTTGTGGTTTCGAAGAGGCCGAAGGTCACTACCGCGCAGGCGCTCAAAGGCTACGACTATCTGAAATCCCGCAGCTCGCGGAACAGCTCCGGGAGCTGAGTCGTCTGGGGCCGCTTGATCGTGCTGGACGCAAGGCAATTGCCGCATGGGCGGAGGCAAGCGGCTTCGTGCTGGAGGAAGGTCGTTTCAATGGATTCTGGGACTCCCAAGGCAGACGTGGCGGTGCCGAACACCAAGTCTATTACGACCCGGACCTTGGGCGCTGGTTCAAGCGACTCTTCCACTGTGTGAACTCCAGCACGCTCGGGGATTACCTTGTGCGCATGCGTCTCCACGCGGTACTCTTCCCCGAGACTGCCTACCGCCTTGAAGGATTCACCATCAACTCAAGGAACAAAGAGGTGGCACCCGTGGTTTCGCAGCCTCACGTCGAGGTGGATACGAGCAGACCGCCGGTGACCAAACCCGAGACGGACGACCTCATGGCTGCGATGGGCTTCGCGCCTGTGCAGCTGATGCACAATGGTGTTCGTGACGACGGCTACTTCGCCTACCTCCACCCTGTCACTGGGGTGCTTGTCCACGATCTGCATGATGAAAACGTGGTTCGCATCCCGGAAACCGATGACCTTGCCATCATCGATCCCTGTATCGCCCTTGCCCGGAAAGGCACCTGGGCCGCCATCAAGCTGGCAGAAGTGGGCTTTCCCACACCGCCTGATGACCTGACTGCGGGAAGCTGATGAAGCTGGCCAAGAGGCGGCGGGAGACATGGGCGAGGAGGTTGTTGTCCCAGATGGGTTTCCAGAAGCTGTTGTTGGTCGAAGGTGCTAACCTTCTCCCTCGTCGCGCCTTGCCGTGAGGGAAAATGGCTCGCCGCGCTAACGGTCCGGGTTTTTCAGCAGGCTCCCAGTGGAGCGCAAGGTGACACGCGGGATTGACCCGCCCGAGGTTGAAGGGTATCAGTGGGACGGCTGGAAGCTGATCATGATCGCGAAGCTCAATACCGATGGCACATTCCACAGCCGGAAATGGTCGTGCGTGTGGCGTCCGGACATCGGGAGCAGCCTGTACGCCCGGAACGACTGGATGCGTGCCGGTGGAGTCGGGGGCTTGGCATGGCTGCAGACGGGGGCGGTGCAGAGTTACTCGTACGGCACCGGCAGCGCGGAAGTGCACGTCCCGCTCGCCGACCACATGGGCAATGTGAAGCATTACTACCAGTTCAAGGCGTCCGGGGAGACGGTGACGGGCCAGCTGGTGGCGAGTTATGAATACGATGCCTTCGGGCGCGAGATGCGGGCATGGGGCACGAACACGCCCGCCACCAACCAGCCGCCCGGACTCCCCGCAAATCGTCCGTGGGCGGATCTGCTGCCGTTCCACTACAGCTCGAAGCTGCGTGATGCGGACAGTGGGTTCAACTACTACGGCTATCGGTTCTACGACCCAGGCGCGGGGCGGTGGCTGAACAGGGATCCGATCGAGGAGCGGGGAGGGCTGAATCTTTATGGGATGGTGGGGAATGATGGGGTGGGGCGAGTGGACGTGTTGGGTTTGTCGCCAGGGGGGGAGAGGTATCCTACAGTAGAAGGTCTCGAACGCGCATTTTCGGCAGAACTGGGTGTGGACTCAAGTCTTCCACCCACTCCTAACTCGAGTCCGCGACCAAAATTCCCAAGCGTCAGTCTACCACCGGGATACACTCCTAAGCCTTTGGACGAGGGTGGGGTGGATCCAGTAACGGACACGATAACACATATTAAAGTGGGCAAGTCCGGGTGTGGCTGTAATCCATGCCCGCGTCCGATTTTTTGGGAGGCGGAAAATGTAAAGCCAGGAGACCACGGCAGCACTGGCACTACGCACTGGCATGCTATCAGGTGGAGTCAAGTTCCGCTTGGTAAAGTTGGACATAATGGGGAGGAAGAGTGCACGTGCGTAAGGGCCCGACCATCATTCCCGTCCGATCCACGGAAGGATCCGAGAAATGATCGGTGGATAAGGGATGCGCAATTCATTCCCGGATTATTTTAAACAATACGATATGAAGAATGACGTCACGGAATTGTTTCGGAAACTCCGATGGTTTCAGATACAGAGTTCACAGCGCTTCGCGGAATTCCATGTCGATATGGGATTGCCATTGGGGCAAGAAGCCACTGAATCGAGTGAGATGTTCGAAGAGGCTATAAATAATGTGGCCAGCATACGAATGAGATACATGGCTGCCGAACGGTTTAAGGTTCGATTCGTCGAATGCGAGATCCTTGAAGCGGCCGAAGATTCTCTGTGGTTATACGAGGACGTGGGCCTGATGACTGGTCTCCAGGGATTCTCATGGGGTATGAAGCGGTCGCTGGGTAATGCAATTTATAGATATCATGGATTCTACGATTTAGACTCCCTAATTCCGAGGCCATTTAGTTATGTTAAACTCGAATTGCGAAAAACGGCTAGTGTAGCGACAGACGTGTTTGTCTATGTGCCATTTGAACATGTGAAATTTTATCTTAATGTTGATAAGTGAATTTCATCATTTGGCGCTGCGGCATTTGCTGGGGGAGGTGATGGCTTTGTGGGAACGCGGTCGATAGATGTTAAGATAGTCGTTCAGCATATCATGCGAATTGATCAAGCGGCGCGTTTGGCGATGGGTTCGAGGGAACGCTGGGAGACCGAGTTGAGAGTGGTGGAGCGCACCGGGGACCAGTTGCGGGTGCTGCGGCCGTTCCAGCGTTCCGGG
The DNA here is from genome assembly GCA_039795165.1 of Verrucomicrobiota bacterium. Lineage (GTDB taxonomy): Bacteria > Verrucomicrobiota > Verrucomicrobiia > Verrucomicrobiales > V1-33 > V1-33. The sequence goes on from JBDKER010000060.1 coordinate 13,246, forward strand.
TGGCGTGCCTTGGCCGCGCGATAGACTTCCGCACGTCTGGCGATGCTGCACCACCTTCCGCGTGACAAGCGAGCCTCCCGTCTGCATGCTCTGCCCATGCGCTGGGTGCTGATGCTGTTCGTGATTCTTGCCGCCGTGATGGGTGGTGAGGCGCGGGCGGTTGTGGTGACGGGGCGGGCGGTTGTGAGCGAGAGGGTTGGGAAGGCGGAGACAGTGGAGAAATGGGCGGAGGCGTTGCGTGTTGAGTCAGAGCGGGCGATTCTGGAAGCCCGGAAGGCTGCGGGTTTGGTGGACGCTGGGCCTCTGGCGTTGTGGTTCCCGGGTGGATTGGCGGTGGCGCGGAGTGACTGCGGTGACAGGCAGGCGGAGTTTTCTGGCGGGACGCTGTCGCTTCTGCTGGCGAGGGGCGTGGACATTGGAGGCGGAACGCGCGGCCTCCTCTGGACCGCACGCCGGGAAACGGGCGGCGCGGAAACGGGCAGCGCGGTGACGCTGCGGTTCAACCGGTACAACAGTCGCGGCGACGTGGTGGGACAGAGCGATGCTGCGGGCGTCACCACATGGGCCGCCACCTATCAAGCCGATGGCCGCCGCACGGGCGAGATCGGTACAAACCTCAATCCGAAGCACGCAACGGGCCGCGTTCGGGAACTGGGAGTCAATCGCGACCGCCACCGCGCCAATACCAAAGAGGAAGACCCGACCGGCCTGCTCAATGAGGGGTTCCGCTACCGGGACATGGAGACGGGCACGTTCATCAGCCGGGATCCGCTGGGCAATGTGGACGGGCCGAATGTTTACTGCTACGTGCGGCAGAATCCGTGGACGGCGTTTGATCCGGAGGGGTTGTGGGGGATTGGTGACAGCAATGGGCCGGTTCTTGATTACCTTTGGGATCTTGGGGGTGGCGTGGTGGATGGGGGAATCGAAGCCGTTGAGGGAATGGGGCACGCCGTCGCCCATCCGATCAATACCGCGACTGCGGTGAAGGATGGTGTCCTAGCCGTAAGGGATGGTATCGGTGAATTGTCCTCTGCCTTGGATGCCGGGCATGTCACCTGGGGCGAGATTGGCACTGCCTACGGCGACGGGCTCGCGGAGGTGGCATCCGATCCGGCGAAGGTTGGAAAGATTGTGGGCAGCTCGGCCGTGAGTCTCGGAGCCGGTAAGGCAGCGGCCGTTGGAGGGAAACTGGCAATGGCTGCCGCATTGCAGACGAATACGGCGCGGACCGTCGCGGTTTCCGCGGTTCTGGCGACTGCAGAACTGGCACCAGTTGCCTCCGGCGCAGCAAGGGGCGGTGCCATCGCGGCACAGGTCGGCGCCGGATTCGCAAACGGGGCGAAACAGGCCGCAAAGACGCCACTGGGACCAGTGCAGGGGCCGTCACCTCAAATTCATACTGGTGCTCAAGGGAAGCACATCCCCGGTCATAATAATTACCAGCCCGGTAAGAGCCCACTTACCGCAGATCCAAGTGAACTTGGTAGGCAGGCCGGAACTGGTCAACAAGTTGGCAAAGTGGAGGTCGGTTTGCCCGGATCAAAGGAGCGGGTTGACTTTGGATCTCAAATCGGAGAACATATCGATCCGGTCACAGGTGCTTCAAGTCCGACAACGAGTGGAATCATTCACTACGGAGGTAAAGGCATCCACATTGTCCCAGCACGACCATGAATCCAGAGAACACCAACCGTGCTAAAGTCTTGCTGACAGCGCAGTCCGCTTTGGTCGGAGAAGTCTTCCCTTTATTGAGAAAGGTCTGTATTTCATGGGGGGCCGACTTTGTAGCTCTTGCCTACCATGTAGATGCTGAACTATCAGACGATGATCGTGATTCCATCACTTCAATCGAGGCAGCAATGGCAGCGGACTTGCCGGATTTTGAGACCAGTTCGGAAATCATTCTACCCTCAGTTCGGGAGAAAGAGAGAGATGGAGTGTGTATATTCGCTAGGCGTCCGAATCCGCATGAGCCCCCCCCGATTCACCGCCGTCAAGCCCCGCGTGGCTGAGCTTGTAGGTCTGGTATCGGGGGAGCGTCTGGCGTGATTGGCGGAGTCCTGTGGCCCGCTACCAGACCTAGGCGCTGCAGCCCCCCGCGTTGCCTCAGGTCCCGCTTTACGGGACCCTCGCCCTTCGGACAGCGTGGCGGCTGGCGATTCCGCTCCGCTCGGTTGGCTCGATTACGTCATACGTGCCGGTGGGATTCCATCACTCGCCTCGCAAAGTCAGGCGTGGGCACAGCGAATCGCCACCTTCCGCGTGACAAGGGAACGTCCCGTCTGCATGCTCTTTCCATGCGCTGGGTGCTGATGCTGTTCGTGATCCTTGCTGCCGTGATGGGTGGTGAGGCGCGGGCGGTTGTGGTGACGGGGCGGTCGGTGGTGATCGAGAGGTTTGGGAAGGAGGAGACGCTGGAGAAAAGGACGGAGGCGTTGCGTGTTGAGTCAGAGCGGGCATCTCGTGTGGCGGTTCTGGAGGTTCAGAAGGCTGCGGGTTTGGTGGACGCTGGGCCGCTGGCGTTGTGGTTCCCGGGTGGATCCGCGGTGGCGCGGAGTGACTGCGGTGACAGGTTGGCGGTGTTCTCGGGCGGGACGAGTGCGGCGGAATACACGGTCACAGCGGCGGTGGGATCTGCGTGGACGGTTCCGTCAGCGCCCACTGTGCAGCACGTGCGCGGGCCTGACCTCGGAGGGGGCACGAAGGGCCTGCTTTATTCGCTTCGTAACGGGCTGCCGACCTTTAACCGCTACAATGGTCGGGGAGACGTGGTGGCGCAGTCGGACATCGACGGCACGACGACATGGGCGGCTTCGTATCAGGCGGATGGTCGCCGCACCGCGGAAGCGGGAACGAATGTCGAGCGGCATCGGGCGTGTACCAAAGAAGAAGACCCGACCGGCCTGCTCAACGAAGGGTTCCGCTACCGGGACATGGAGACGGGCACGTTCATCAGCCGGGATCCTCTGGGTCATGTGGACGGGCCGAATGTTTACTGCTACGTGCGGCAGAATCCGTGGACGGCGTGGGATCCAGAGGGGTTGTGGGGGATTGGTGACAGCAATGGGCCGGTGCTTGATTACCTTTGGGATCTTGGGGGTGGCGTGGTGGATGGGGGAATCGAAGCCGTTGAGGGAATCGGGCACGCCGTCGCCCATCCGATCAATACCGCGACTGCGGTGAAGGATGGTGTTCTAGCCGTTAAAGATGGTATCGGTGAATTGTCCTCTGCCCTGGATGCCGGGCATGTCACATGGGGCGAGATTGGAACTGCCTACGGCGACGGGCTCACGGAGGTGGCATCCGATCCGGCGAAGGTTGGAAAGATTGTGGGCAGCTCGGCCGTGAGTCTCGGAGCCGGTAAGGCCGCGGCCGTTGGAGGGAAACTGGCAATGGCTGCCGCAGTGCAGACGAATACGGCGCGGACCATCGCGGTTTCCGCGGTTCTGGCGACTACGGAACTGGCACCAGTTGCCTCCGGCGCAGCAAGGGGCGGTGCCATAGCGGCACAGGTCGGCACTGCATTCGCAAAAGGGGCGGCGGCCGCAAAGACGCCACTGGTGGTCAACGAGGCAACCATAGCCAAGGCTCTGGAAGGCTCTACGATGCAAACCCTTCAGGGGAGGGTATCCCAGCCGATGGTTGAGCGGTATGTGCGGATGCTCGAAGCGGGCAAGACGCCACCGCCAATCCAAGTGGCGGATGGAGTGATCGTGAACGGCAATCACCGTTACGTCGCCGGGCGTATTTTTGGCGTCGAGCCGCCAACAGTGCCTTACCCAAGACCATCAACAAGCGTTCCAAAGCCGATTCAACAAACGACCGTCGATCCGGCGGACTGGGGAGGTCACTAAGCCATGATTATCGAATGCGTTGGGGGAGACCCCGTTGAGGTCGCTGGAACTAGTCTGGTTGCAGCTCGGTTGGATGGTTTGAACCTCCATCGCGCTCTGCTGGACGGCCAGAATCTGCAGCGAGCTTCTTGCATCAAAACCGATCTTCGTGGAGCCTTCATCAGTGATGCGAATCTCGATGATGCCGATCTGACGGGCACGTCGCTAATTACGGCATTCCTGCTGCGAACTTCGTTGCGTAGGGCCATCTTGGATGGTGGGCGTGCCATTGCGTGTCAGTTTGACGAAGGTGACTTGACCGATGCCAGCCTTGAGGGTGTGGACATTGGAAGTGCGTCGTTTTTGAAAGCACGACTGCATGGCGCTAAGCTTCTTTGCCAGCGCATCGAGACGGCGTCGTTCACCGGAGCGACCTATGATGAGAAAACGCTCTGGCCTCTCGGCTTCGATCCAGTCGGAGCGGGGGCGTTACTCGAAGCGTCGCCAACTCCCGATTCGTAGCGCCAAGCTCCGCACCCCGCGTGACTGAGCTTATTGGTCTGGTATCGGGGCGGCGTCTTGCGTGCTTCCCGGAGCGCTGTGGCCCGCTACCAGACCTAGGCGCTGCAGCCCCCCGCGTTGCCTTGAAGCCCGCCTTACGGGATCCTCGCCCTTCGGGCAGCGTGGCGGCTGGCGATTCCGCTCCGCTCGGTTGGCTTGGTGGCGGCTGTCGTGCCGTCGGGAGTCGCTGGCGGCGAGATGTTCGTGAGGAGCGGGCCGGCTGAACGGTGTGGTGTCGCGGTTTGTGCTATTTCAGAGCGAGGATGCGAAGGCTTCGAGGGAATCGGAGACGATGGCGGCGCGGAGGAGTGCGCGGAGTTTTTCGGGATCGGCGATAGCTTCGATGGAGTCGCGGATGCCGTCGGGGATGGGGCTGAAGCGGAGATCGAGGGCTTCGAGGACGGATTGGCGGC
>JBDKER010000061.1:0-17797 GCA_039795165.1 Verrucomicrobiota bacterium
TCCTTCGGAAAATATGTCCCCCCGAAAAACGGCTTCCGCTCAGGCGTCAGAAACACATTCAATGGCCAGCCACCCCCCAGCCCCAATGCCTGCATCGCCGTCATGTAAATGTGATCAATGTCCGGCCGCTCTTCCCGGTCTAGCTTGATGGCCACATACCGCTCATTGAGAACCGCCGCCACTTCCTCACTCTCGAAACTCTCCCGCTCCATCACATGACACCAGTGACACGTGCTGTAGCCAATGCTCAGCAGCACCGGCTTGTTCTCCCGCCGCGCCTTCTCAAACGCTTCCTCCCCCCACGGATACCAATCCACCGGATTGTGCTGATGCTGCAGCAGATACGGCGACTTCTCCCGGCTCAGCCGGTTCGCCGGCCTCTTCTTCGTTTCCATGTCTCCTCCTCGTCCGGATTCCGCTCTGGCACCGCTTTCCCCACACAACCCTCCCGCCCCGCCAAGGGCCAAAACCACCTGCCACCCCACCAGCGCAAGAATCCGTTTCATCCCCTCCCCTTACCTCCCCTCTCCCCACCCCCGCAAGCGCCCCAGCACGGATCCCATTCACCGCACAAAAAACGCATCAAGATATCTTGATGCGTTGATTTATGGCTTGCACGGTCCCGCCCCCCAGCCACTTTAGCCTCCCCATGCCACGCCCCAACTGCGAATCCGATCTCCGCGCCGAACTCGCCCGCCGCATCATGATCATTGACGGTGCCATGGGCACCACCATCCGTGGCTACGGTCTCACCGAAGCCGATGTCCGCGGCGCACGGTTCGCCACCGCCGACAAAGACCTCCAAAACAATGGCGATGTCCTCCACCTGACCAGACCCGACATCATCGGCGATATCCACCGCCGCTTCCTCGAAGCCGGCGCAGACATCATCGAAACCAATACCTTCTCCGGTACCTCGCTCGCCCAGAGCGAATTCTTCCCCGCAGGCAACGACGAACACAAGGACCCGGAATACTTCCAGCGCGTCCTCGACGACCGCTTCCTCAATGACCTCGCATGGGAAATCAATTTCGAGTCCGCACGACTCTGCCGGAAATGGGCAGACGAATTCTCGGAACGCACGGGCCGGAAACGCTACGTCGCCGGTGCCATCGGACCCATGACGGTCTCGCTCTCGCAATTCCCCAACCCGGACGACCTCGCCTTCCGCCGCATCACATTCGACCAGGCCGTCGCCGCCTACCGCCACCAGATCCGCGCCCTCATCGAAGGCGGCAGCGATGTCCTCCTCGTCGAAACCATCTTCGATACCCTCAACGCCAAGGCCGCCCTCGCCGCCATCAACGACGTCTACAGGGAATACGGCCACGACCGCCTCCTCCCCATCATGATCTCCGCCGCCGTCGGCAACGGAGGCGAAACCATGATCTCAGGCCAGGTCGGCGAAGCCTTCCTGAACGCCATCCGCCACGCCAATCCGCTCAGCATCGGCTTCAACTGCGCCCTCGGCCCGGAACAGGTCCGACCCCACCTCGCAGAACTCTCCGCCAAAGCCGACGCCTTCGTGTCGGCCTACCCCAACGCCGGCCTGCCCGACCCCATGTCGCCCACCGGATTCCCCTTCCTCCCGGAAGACATGGAACGCCTCATGGGCCAGTTCGCCGCCGATGGCCTCCTCAATATCGCCGGAGGATGCTGCGGCAATACCCCGGACCACATCGCCGCCATCGCCCGCGCCGTCGCCCGGCACGCCCCACGCACCGTCCCCACCCCACGGCACGAAATGCAGCTCTCAGGCTCGCAGCCGTACAACCTCCGCACCGGTTCAAACTTCCTCATGATCGGGGAACGCACCAACGTCACCGGTTCCCCGAAATTCGCCAGACTCGTCAAGGAAGGCAACCTCGACGAAGCCCTCGCCATCGCCCGCCAGCAGGTCGAAAACGGCGCCAATGTCATCGATATCAACTTCGATGAAGGCCTCCTCGACTCGGAAGCCATCATGACCAAGTTCCTCCTCCTCATCCAGGCGGAACCGGAAATCGCCAAGGTCCCCATCATGATCGATTCCTCCAAATGGTCGGTCATCGAAGCCGGCCTCAAGTGCCTCCAGGGCAAGGGCATTGTCAATTCTATCTCCCTCAAGGAAGGCGAGGACAATTTCCGCGAACAGGCCCGCGCCGTCCTCCGCTACGGTGCCGCCACCGTTGTCATGGCCTTCGACGAAAATGGCCAGGCCGCCACCTGCGAAGACAAAATCCGCATCTGCGAACGCGCCTACCGCATCCTCGTGGACGAAGTCGGCTTCCCCCCGGAAGACATCATCTTCGATCCCAATATCCTCACCGTCGCCACCGGCATCGAGGAACACAACAACTACGCCGTCGATTTCATCGAGGCCACCCGCTGGATCAAACAGAACCTCCCCTTCGCCAAAGTCAGCGGCGGCGTCAGCAACATCAGCTTCAGCTTCCGCGGCAATAACGTGGTCCGCGAAGCCATGCACAGCGCCTTCCTCTACCACGCCATCCGCGCCGGCATGGACATGGGCATCGTCAATGCAGGCATGCTCGAGGTCTACGAGCAAATCCCCCCGGAACTCCTCGAAATGGTCGAGGATGTCCTCCTCAACCGCCGCCCGGACGCCACGGAACGACTCGTCGACTACGCCGAACGCTTCAAAGGCCAGGCCGGCAAAAAGGTGGAAAGCGACCTCGCATGGCGCGACGCCCCAGTCGAGGAACGCCTCAAGCACGCCCTCCTCAAGGGACTCACCGACTTCATCGACGAGGACACCGAGGAAGCCCTCCAGAAATTCGGCGAACCCCTCAAGGTCATCGAAGGCCCCCTCATGGACGGCATGAGCATCATCGGCGACCTCTTCGGCGCAGGCAAAATGTTCCTCCCCCAGGTCGTCAAAAGCGCCCGCGTCATGAAGAAAAGCGTCGCATGGCTCGAACCCTTCATGAAGGCGGAAAAGGAACGCACCCAGAAGATCGCCGCCCTCACCGAAGACGCCATCCGCCAGGAACCATCCGGCTCCGTCACCCTCGCCCCAGGCTTCACCTACACGCCATACGATGGCCTCAGCGACGCCGAACGCGCCCTCGAACGCTCCTTCGCCGCGGAACTCGCCGCCGACCTCGCCGCCACCGCGGAAAAATACGTCTCGCGATTCGGAAAAATCCTCGACCGCAACAACGCCCAGGAACTCTCCACGGCCTACGCCGAAAGCCGCGGGTCACGCCAGCAATGGAGCGTCGCCACCCTCGAACCTGCGGGCGCCTTCATCGACTGGCTGTTCGCCCGCATCATCTCCTCCGCCCAGCCCGGCGACGTCGTCATCTTCAATGCCGGAGGACAGGGCAGCGGCAAGACCACCGCGACCGGGAACCCCAGGGTCGAGCAGAACGCCATCGCCATCATGGATGGGACCCTGCAGAACTTCACACGAAGCCGGAACCACCTGCTCATGGCCTTCGAAGCCCAATGCGCCGTGGAAATCCGCTTCATCTACTGCTCATGGCCCCAGGCCGTCCGCAACATGGTCCATCGCGCCACACACGGCTCCGGCCGGGTGGTGCCGCTGCGCCGCGCGGCCCGCGGACATTTCACATCGGCCCGCTCAACCCTCCTCCTCGTCGAGGAATTCGCCAGCCGTCCCGACTTCGATATCCACGTGGTCGACAACTCGGTCCACGGCCGCCCGGCATCATGCAACCTCGCATGGCTCCATCACCACCTCCATCCTTCCCTTGAAGAACTCCTCACCACCGGAAACCATGAACTCCATGAAATCTTCCAATCCCAATCCGGAGATGCCGCCGCTGACAGGCTCATGGCGCTCTTTCTCTCCGAACCTCACGCCCGCCGTGGCAGAGAAATTCCGGGAGATCGAGGAGGGGACCATCGAGGCACTCAAGGAAGCCGGAGCCACCTCGGCACGCCTCCAGGAAGCCCCGCCGGAGCCTCCCCCGCTGCCGAGACCCTGACCGCCCCGCGCCCAGCGGAGGCCGCCGGACGGACCATCGTGCTCGCCACGGTCAAGGGCGACGTCCACGACATCGGCAAGAACATCGTCGGCATCGTTCTCGCCTGCAATAACTTCGAGGTCATCGACATGGGCGTCATGGTGCCCTGCGAGCGGATCCTCGAGAAGGCCCGCGAAGTGAAAGCCGACCTCATCGGCCTCTCCGGACTCATCACGCCGAGCCTCGACGAAATGATGCACGTGGCCTCGGAAATGGAACGCCTCGGTATCCGCACTCCGCTTCTCATCGGCGGAGCCACCACCAGCGCCGCCCACACCGCCATCAAAATCGCCCCACGCTACTCGGGCCCGGTCATTCACGTGCTCGATGCCTCCCGCAGCGTCCCCGTGGCCACCGCCCTCCTCAGCGACAACCAGCGCAGCGAATTCGTCCGCAGCAACGAGGAACGCCACGGCAAACTCCGCAGCCAGTTCGCCAACCGCCAGAAGAAACCCACCCTCGCCCTCGCCGAGGCCCGCAGCCACGCCGTCGCCACCGACTGGTCAGCCTACACGCCCCCAGTCCCCGAATTCCTCGGCACCCGCGTCATCCGCGACCAGTCGCTCCGCGAACTAGCCACCTACATCGACTGGACTCCCTTCTTCCATTCATGGGAACTCCGCGGCGTCTGGCTCTACGGCGAAAACCGCTTCAAATGCTCGGACCCCGCCGCCGCCGAGCAGGCCATGAAACTCCACAGCGATGCCCTCGCATGGCTGGAACGCATCATCACGGAAAAACGCTGCACAGCCCGCGGCATCTTCGGATTCTTCCCGGCCAACCGCCGTGGCGACGACATCGATGTCTTCACAGATGATTCCCGCGCCACCCGCCGCTGCACCTTCCATACTCTCCGCCAGCAGATCGCCAAATCAGGCAGCAGCGACGGCAAAGCCAATGAAGCCCTCGCCGATTACATCGCTCCGGACGGACGCGACTTCCTCGGCGGCTTCGTCGTCGGCATCCACGGAGCGGATGAATTCGCCGAGGAACTCAAGCAGCAGAACGACGACTACGGAGCCATCATGGTCAAAGCCATCGCGGACCGCTTCGCCGAAGCCTTCGCAGAACTCCTCCACCACCGCGCCCGCGTCGCATGGGGCTACGAACGCCCCAACGAGTTCAATCACGAACAACTCATCCGCGAAAACTACCGCGGCATCCGCCCCGCCCCAGGTTACCCAGCCCAGCCGGATCACACCGAGAAAACCATCCTCTTCGACCTCCTCGACGCCACCAGCCAGACGGCTGTCTCCCTCACCGAAAGCATGGCCATGCACCCCGGCGCAGCCGTCAGCGGCCTCTACTTCAGCCACCCGGAAAGCCACTACTTCATGATCTCCGACCTCCAGAAGGATCAGATCGAAGACTACGCCGAACGCAAGAACATGCCCGTCAGCGAAGTCGAACGCTGGCTTTCCCCATGGCTCGGCTACTGAGCGCGGTCACCAACGGCAGCAATCCTCGGAACGGCCCTCCTGCAGCCCCCGGCGGCTGAATTCAGACAAGGAACTGCCGCACGGTCTCGAGCAGGGCAAAGTAATGCCGCGTGTTGCAGCCACGCCGCAGACGTTCCTTCACAAGATCAGCCGGCGTATCGCAGGCACAGGGCGTCAGAGTCGCATGGCGGCGCTGCCCGCCCGATTCCGCTGCCCCTTCAATGAAGCCACTGCCCGGTGCCCGCTGCAGCGTCACCGCAAGATCCGATGCGCTCAGCTCAACCTTCGCAATGGCACAGCCATCCGGACACTGCCGGAAGCGCAGACTCACGGGCCGCCCGCCATCACTGAGCGCAAATCCCGCCGCAGCATCCCCTCCCGTCACACTCCAGCCCGCCCGCTCGCAGACCCACGCCGCCAGCATGCGGGCCGCCAAACCATGCCCGGGACCATGCGTGATCTCCAGAACATCCATCCTCGGCAGCGCCGCCAGCGTCTCGGGATCATCAAAACTCGCCGCCACCGCCATCCGGTACGGCAGCACCCTCGTCCACGAAAGATCGTTCACGGAAAACCCACGGTTCGCAGACCGCCACGATTCCTCCAGCACCGCAAACTCCCGCACCGGATCAGCCCACGCACTGCTGTCAATCACCAGCCGGTCAATCTCGGCATACAGATGCGGTTCCCACCGCGGCGAAAAATGCCCCTGCCACCAGAAGGTCAGCGGAAGATCACTGTCCACATGCGCAAAAAGCGTGCTCGGCAGCAGCTGCGGCCCGCTCCCGCTGATCAGAAACGCAATCTGCTCGGAACAGACACTCTTCCGCCCGCCCGCCGCCACCTGACAATGCGCCGTGATCCATGCCCTCACTTCCCCCGGGCCCTCATGATGCCGCACCGCCAGCAGAATCGCCCGGCAGGCATGCTCGCGCGTCACTTCCCGGATCAGTTCCGTATTCGCCGCAAGACTGTCCGGATCCTCGCTGCAGATCGCAAAATTCATCGCCGAAGCCCGCGTCACCGCTTCATTCGATTCCCACAGCTGACGCAGACTGCGGTCCACCGCCGCCAGCGGCACTTCGCTGCCGAGGCCCATCCCGGAAAGATCTGCTGATGCGGTCGGTTCCATGGCCATTCAGCTTCAGAGCCTCCGCCACGATCGCCCGTCCGCCGCCAGCAGCGCATCGGCCTCCGGAGGTCCCCACGTGCCCGCAGGATAAAAACACATCGGCGGCGGATTGGCCGCAGCATGCCACGCCTGCTCGATCTGATCCACATACCGCCACGCCCATTCCACTTCATCCCGCCGCGCAAACAAGGTCGCATCCCCGCTCATCGCATCAAGCAGCAGTCGCTCGTACGCCTCGGGACTCGCCTTCCCAAAGCTCGTGCTGTAATGAAAGTCCATCTTCACCTGCTCCATGCGCACCGCCGGACCAGGAATCTTCGACTGAATCCGCAGCGAAATCCCTTCATCCGGCTGAATCCGGATCACGAGCACGTTGCCGGATTCCTCCGCCGCCGCCCGGTTGAAAAGCACATGCGGCGGCTTCCGGAAATGCACGCTGATCTCCGTCGCCTTCTTGGGAAGCTGCTTGCCCACCCGCAGATAGAACGGCACCCCCTGCCAGCGCCAGTTGTCGATCTGAATGCGCACCGCCACGTAAGCCTCGGTCATGGATTCGGGGGCAATCCGGTCTTCCTCCCGGTAACCAGGCACCGCACGCCCACCGGACGTCCCGGCCGTGTACTGCGCCCGCACCACATGCCTCCCCACATCGGCCGCATCCGCAAACGGCCGCAGCGACTTCAGCACTTTCACCTTTTCATCGCGGATCCCATCCGCCGTCAGATCAGCCGGCGGCTCCATCGCCGTCAGCATCACCAGCTGCAGCAGATGATTCTGCACCATGTCCCGCAGGCAGCCGGCCTTGTCGTAATACCCACCACGCCCGCCTTCCATCCCGAGATTCTCAGCGCAGGTGATCTGCACATGGTCAATGCAGCGGTTGTTCCAGAGCGGCTCGAACAAGGCATTGCCAAAACGAAGCACCATCAGATTCTGCGCGGTCTCCTTCCCCAGATAGTGATCGATCCGGTACGTGTCCCGCTCCTCAAAAGTCCCGCTCACCGCCGCATTGAGGGCCTGCGCCGACGCCAGATCAGTCCCGAAGGGCTTCTCAATGACAACCCGCGCCCAACGCCCAGGCTTCGCCTCGTTCAACCCGGCCGCCGCCAGCCCCCGCAGCACCACGGGAAAATATTCAGGAGCCACGGAAAGATAAAAGAGCCGGTTCCCTCCCGCTCCAGCCGCATCCAGTTCATCAAGGAATCTCGCGAGCGCATCGTACCCTTCCTGCTCCTCAAACTCGCTCCGGTGATAGAAGATCCGCTCGCGGAAACTCGCCCAGAGACGCTCGTCATGACCAGACCGCGATACCTTCCGGTTCATCACCTCGAGTTCATCACGGAAACTCTCATGCGTCTTCTCACGGCGCGCAAATCCCACCACCCGCAGCGTCGGCGGCAATTCCCCATCCGCCGCAATGTTGTACAGCGCCGGGATCAGCTTGCGCCCAGTCAGGTCGCCGCTGGCCCCGAAAATCACCACAGTGCACGATTCCGGACGGGTCCGGGTGGCAAGGTCTTCACGGAAAGGATTCGTCGCTTCCAAGGGGGAGACAAGTCTGGTTTGAACTGACGGGCGCTCACGGAAAGCCACCCTGCGGAACCGCACGTTCCTTCATGCACCCGCACCGCACCGCAAGCGTCATTCCACTCGCCCCGCAGTAACCTCGACGGGCTCACCCGCACTCCCGGTGGACGGCAAAACCAGTCGGCGCCCATCGGCAAAGCCACTCAGCTCAACCCCGCCTGGCCGCAGCCGCAGCACCACAGCCCCACTGCGTCCCAGATCCACCTCCTGCATCCCACACGCCGCCACTCTCCGCTGCCACTCGGGCGGGGGATCCTCGGACGGAGGGAAATGACCGCGGTGCACCACCACCACGCGGGCCCCGCTGGCCGCGAGCGTCTCGGGAAGCCCGGAATGATCGCTCCCATGCCAGCCCTTCACAATGACATCGCTCCGCAGATCCACACCGCCTTCGCTCAACTGCTTCTCCGCAGCAAAACCCGCATCGCCCAGCAGCAGCACCCGCACCCCATACGCCTCCAGCATGAACACGGCACACCGGTCATCGGCCACCCCAGCCTCCCATCCCTCCGGCGGAAACAGGACCCGCAGCACCACGCCCTCATCAAGTTCATGCACACTGCCAGCCCGCAGTTCCTCCCCGCCATCCCCACCAAGCACCCTCCCCACCCCAAACGCCCCCCGCACCAGCTCCGCCGCCCCCGCATGATCACTGTCCCCATGCGTCAGCACCATCCCCGCCAGCCGGTTGACCGCCCCCATCTCCAGATGCGGCTGCACCGACCGCCGGAAATGCCGCCGCCCCCCACAGTCAATCAGCCAGTGCCGCCCGGAAGGCGTGTCCACATGAATGGCACTGCCTCCCTGATCCAGCGCCAGCAAGGTCACCTCACACACCGACCCTCGCCACAGCCGGAACGGATCCACCCGGAAATGCCCCCCCGGCACAGACGCAAAGAATTTCGCACTGCCAATGCCCGCAGCCGCCAGAAGCCAGTTGGCATGATTGAGCGACGCTGTCAGCAGCGGCCACTGCAGCGCCGCCGCCGCCATCGCCATGCAGGCCACCACCAGAATGCAGAGCGACAGCACCACCAGAACGAGATTCGCCACCAGACCCACCGGCGTCACCATTCGGAAATACCCGATCATGAGCGGAGCCGACCCCAGCGTCGAAGCCACAGAAATGCTGAGCGATTCCGCCACCTTCAGCCGCAGCCAGAACCATGCTTCCTGACGCGCCGTATAGAGTTCCTTCGGCAGAAACGGATCTGGTTCGTGCAGCGGAGCCAGCAGCCGCAGCACGGGTCGATGCAGCAGAGCCAGCGCCAGCAGCACCCCGAACGACAGCGTGAAGCCGGGCTGAAACAGATAGGATGGCTGCACCGCCAGCAGCACCAGCGCCGCCCCTCCCAGCCCGTTGAGCAGGTTTCCCTCGCGGTTCCACAACGGTCCCGCCATCACCACCGCCGCCATCAGCGCAGCCCGCCACGCACTCGCCCGCAGCCCGGTAATGTACACATAGAAAAAGACCAGCGGAAGCGTCAGCGCCACCACCAGACCACGCCGCAGCCCAAACAACCGCAGCACATTCCAGAGAATCACCGCAAACATGCCGACGTGCAGCCCACTCACCGCAAACACATGCATGGTCCCACTGCCGACAAAGGCAGCCTCCACCTCCGGCGGCGTCTTCTCCCGCGTCCCCAGTACCATCGCCCGCACCGTAGCCGCCCGCTCGGGATCATCGCCGATATCAAAGGTCACCGCCTCCCCAATCCACTCACGCATCCGCAGCGCCGACGCCATGAGCCACGTCCCATGCCCAGAGGAACTCCGTTCCCAGCGGCCGGTCCGCCCGTCAACCTCCAGTTCGCCACTGAACCCCAGCCTCCGCAGATACGCCGCAAAATCGAATTCACCCGGATTCCGCGGAACCGCCGGCCGCCGCAGCTGCCCCATCCCCACCACCCGGTCCCCATAGCCAGGTGCCGCAGCAACGCCGCTCAACCGCACCAAGAGCCTCTCGCCCCGCACTTCCCAGCGGCCCCGCCCCGCCACCGTCAGTTCCTCAAGCCGAAGCGGCAGCACCCAGCCACCCCACACAGCCGGCTCGGGACCATCCACCACCAGCCCGCGGAATTCCACCGCCATGGACATCCCCGGAGCCAGTTCCGACTCCAGCCGATCCCGCAGCGGATCCCCATCCGACGCCAGATGCGCAAACCCAAAGACCGCCCCAGTCGCCAGCCCCACCAGCAACCCGGAAACCCGCACAACCCCCGCAACCATAAGCAGGACCGCCGCCACCAGCCACCACCACACGCCACCACCCCGCCAGTCAGCCAGCAGAATTCCCCCGCACGCCGCAAATGCCAGCACCAGCAAGGGCCGACTCCCCATCCGGCACCAGCGGAACACCCCATTCACAGCGGCGGCCGGTTCCGCGACAGAAACTCCGCCTCGTCAATCTCCCGCAGACGATGCGTCGCATTCGACGCATGCCGACTCCCAGGAAATTCCAGCTGCACCCGCTGCATCAGTTCCCTCGCCCGCCCGGGATTCTTCCGCACCGTCGCCTCCAGATCCGCCAGCCTCATCAGAAAGAAACACCGGTCATCCTCCGGCCACTTTCCCCCCATCGCTTCCTCCAGCACCGCCACCGCCCCCTCCACATCGCCCAACCGGTCCTGATGAATCCGCACCATCTCCGCCACCGCCATCCGCTCACCCGGCGTCTCCTCAAGAACCTTCCGGTACGCCGCCAGCGCCTTCCCATATTCCCCCTGCGCCACCAGCGCCGCCGCCTTCTGCATCGGTGTCTGCTCGCCTGCATCCGGATGCGAATAAAAACTCTCCGCCACCCGCTCGCCAATCGCCGGCACGATCCACTTCAGCACAATCACCCCGCCAGTCACCGCAATGAAGATCAGATAGGTGAACAGCGTCACCTGATTCCGGTAACGCCCAGCCGGCAGCACCACCTGCCCGTCCCCCCCTGCCTCCACCCCGCTGCTCTCGGAATAAACCGACAGATCAGGCTTCTTCGCCTCGTCAACCGCCAGCACCACCAAGGCAGCAAGCATCAGCACCACAGCTCCACGGATCAGAATCGCATTCATTGATTTGCGGCATAGGTTTATTCGCGGTAAATCTGTCAGATTTCCCCGCTTCTGGCAATCACATTCCTCACCCCCCTCCACAGACCCCACAGATGCGGACCGGACCGGACTTGCACTGCCCCGCCCACCGCAGCGTAATCAGCATCAATTCCTTGCCCTCATGAAATTCACCCTCTCTGCCCTCTGCTGCGCCGCCACCATGACCCTCATTTCCGCCGACGACAAAGCGGCCGGATGGACCGACCTCTTCAATGGCAAGGACCTCGCCGGCTGGACCGACGCCAGCGGCGGCACCACCAAATGGACGGTCGCCGACGGCACCATGACCGGCCAGAAGGGCAGCGGCGACATCTGGACCAAGGCCCGCTGGGGCAATTTCGTCCTCGAACTGGAATTCAAAACCACCGGCAACAGCGGCGTCTTCTTCCGCACCGACAACCCGAAGGATAACGTCCAGACAGGCATCGAAATCCAAGTCGAAAACCCCGGCGGCCCGGACAAACACAGTGTCGGTGCCATCTACGATCTCGTCCCGCCCACCAAAAACCATGCCCGCCGCGACGAATGGAATAAATACGTCATCACCGCCCGCGGACCAATCATTACCGTGGAACTCAATGGCGAGAAGGTCAATGAAATGAACCTCGACCAGTGGACCACCGCCGGAAAGAATCCGGACGGCTCGGACAACAAATACCGCACCGCCCTCAAGAACTTCAAACGCGAGGGCCACATCGGCTTCCAGGACCACGGCCACAAGGTCTGGTACCGGAACGTCCGCATCCGCCCGCTGCCCTGATCCACCGCCGTCAGGCCCAGAGGTGCCCGGCCACACTGTCGGCCACAAACCTCCCGCCCGGCGTGAGGACAAGTCGCCCACCCCGCACTTCGGTCAGGCCTCCCTCGTTGGTCTCCGCTACCCTCCCGGCATCGGGCAGCAGCGCCAGATCAACCCCGCGGCTCGTCCGCAGTTCCAGCGCAATTCGCTCGCAGGCCCACGCCGCATCATCAATCTCTTCTTCGCTGCCGGCCTGCCGCACGGATTCCCCCGCAAGAGCCCGCTGCATATAGAGCACGGTATTCTCAAGGTTCTTCCAGCGCTTCCGCTGCACCGTCGAAACCGCCCCGGGCCCAATCCCCAGATAGTCGGCCCCCGCCCAGTACGCAGCATTGTGACGCGACTCATAACCGGGCTGCGCATAATTGGAAATCTCATAGTGCTCCATCCCAGCCAGCCGGGTCTGACGGATCACTTCGGCAAAGTACGCTTCATCAACCGATTCCTCCCGCAGGTACTCGCCACTCCGGAACCTCTCGAAGAATTCCGTATCTTCTTCATACGTGAGATTGTAGGCCGAAATGTGCCGCGGCCCCAGCGCAAGGGTCCGCTCCACAGTGTCGCCCCACGATTCGAGACTCTGCCCCGGCACCGAAAACATCAGGTCCACATTGCAGACCGGAAAGCCTGCCGACACCAGGATCCGCCACGCTTCCATGGCTTCCTCAGGGCTATGATCCCGACCAAGCGTCCGCAGCACTTCCGGATCCCATGACTGAATCCCCAGACTCACCCGCGTCACTCCAGCAGACCGCAGCAAGGCGGCCTTCTTTTCGGTAATCGTCCGCGGATTGACTTCCACGGTCCATTCCGCCCCGGGTACCATCCCCGCGCAGGCCACAAACTCCGGTAGCCAGCGCTCAAGATGCCCAGAACTGAGCAGCGTCGGCGTCCCTCCACCGAAATACACGGTCTCCAGCTCCCGCGGACCAGCACGGTCAGCCCTCAACTCGGCCGTCAACGCCCGCAGAAAGGCCGCCATGTCGGTCCCGCCAGGCTCATGCTTGTAGAACGAACAGTACGGACAGATCCGGTGACAGAACGGAATGTGGACATAGAGATGCCGGATCATACAACCACCTGTCTTCAATCACACCGCCTGCGCACGGATCGGTTCCTTCCACTTCTTCCATCCCCACATGCCCACCAGCACCGCGAACAGCAGACCAATCGCATAGCGGACCCACGGGACCGCCGGAGGCAGCATCGGCAGAAATCCCAGCTCCATCCCGGGAAGCGACTTCCGGCCGTCCGCCGCCACGGTCTGGATGGCACACTTAAACGGATTCCCCGGCTCCAGCCCGCTCACGGTCGCCACCGCGCGCCTCCCATTGATGCGCACCACCGCCTCGGCCCCACAGGGCTCCCAGATGCGCGCCAGCTGCCCAGTCACCTTCGAACGCGTCACCCGCGGACGCAGAATCCGGAAATTCCAGCCATCCCCAGGCGGCAGATCCCACGCAAAGGTCACCGATACCCCGTCGTCGGATACATAGTCCACCATGTCGACCCGGGGCACATCCGCCTTCTCGGTTCCATCGGACGCCAGCAGGCCTCCAATGTTCAGCTGAGCAATACGCACCAGCTCGGCATCGGTCTTCACCTTATCCAGATTCTCCCGCGGCGGAGATGTCTTCGCGAGGGCCGCTTCCGCAGCACTGCCGGCCGCAGCAGCCACCGCCTCAAGTTCCACCCGCAATGGCACCAGCATCCTCGCGGCCCCACTGCTCAAAGTCAGTTCTTCCTCATGCACTCCCGCCCCCACATTGCGCGGAACCACCCCCAGTTCCACACGCTCCCCAGCCTTCAATGCCACTCCCTTCCCCTCATCCAGCAACGGCACGGAAAAAAGCTCCAACCCATCCGCCGTCACCGTCGCCGTGCTTCCTCCCACGTTCTCCAGAATCACCGACCTCACCACCTTGCCGGCATCCGCCAGCGCCACCTTGCCGAAATCCACCACCTGCGCCGATTCCGCAGCCAACCGCACCAGCGACGGCGCGGGCTGCGCCTCGACCGCCATCGCATGACGATGCCCCTGCGCCACAAACTGCAGGGTCCCGCGCAGGGCTTCGCTCAGCAGTCCCTTCACCCCCACCTGCACTTCGCTCTTCCCATCCGCAGCCACCGTCACGGTCGCAGGATACACAAATTGTTCCGGCCCATCCACGGTCACCGTCAGCGGCTGCTTCGTGTTGTTCTGCAAGGTCGCCTTGCCCGCCCGGCTCAGCTTCCCAGCCTCCCAGTCCAGCACAAGGGTCGCCGGATACACCGTGAACGGTGCCATCACCCGCGCACTCAGCCGCAGCCGACTTTCCCCAGCCAGCACCACCTCCCCCTCAAGTTCCCCGGGAACCTCGGCATCACAGCGGATCGCAGCCACCAGCGATTCCCCCACCCCCAACTGAAATCTCCCACCCTCAGGCGTCACCCACGACCACCCTTCCGGCAACTCAGGCTCCGCCTCCCACTCCCCATCCCCGACATTCCGGATGCTCACTGTCTTCGTCACCGGTTCCCCAGCCACCACCACCCCGAAATCCATCGCCGCCGGCACCTCCAGCCGCGCCCGCGCATCGCTGATCAATACCGTCACCGTCGCGGAAATCGACGAAGGCCGACCCGGCACCTGCACCCCATACGTGAAACTGTCACGCGAACCCGCACTGCCCGGATCCGCCGTGTAACGCACCACCGCCCGGGAATTCCCCGTCGGCACAGGCTCGGCCGGCTGCAGAACCCCTAACCGCGGCTGCGACCGGATCGAAAACTCCATCGCGCTCCCCGTCCCGGTAATCCCCTCCAGCACAATCTCCACTGTCCTCCCCCGCACCGCCTTCACAGTCACATCCCGCGCCACCGGTGCCCGCGGCACTGGCTTGTCCTTCTTTCCACCTCCCCGCGGCCCTCCGGCCGAAATGTCGGCAGCCACCGGCCCAGCCACCATCACCATGGCAGCCGCAACCCGGAAAACTCGTGAACACACAGACATGCAGAAGATCCCCCCCTTTGCACTACATCACCTCCCCCCGCAATGAGCGACTGCACTTTCCACGGAACTACCGACAAACTCCAGCGCGCCACCTCGGCAGAATCGCCAGCGGCTCCCGGCGGCTCATCCTTCCCCAAGGGTCAATCCTGGAACAGACGGGAAACCTAGCGCCCAGCCCCCGCTTCCCCCGACGGCTTCACGCCCTCCGGCAAGGTCGGTGCCGCTTCCTCCAGCGGCTTCGCCGCCTCAGGCCCCTTGATGCGGTCATATTCCTGCTGCGCCAGCGCCAATTGCTCCTTCGTCATCTTCTTCTCCAGCTCAGCTCGCTTCTGCACCCCAGGCTCAAACTTGTCGCCCGTCGCCAGCGCCAGCGCATACGCCCGGATCAGATCAGGACGCCCATCAAGGCCCTTCTCATGATACTCCGCCAACCGCAGCTGCGCCTGCGCAATCCCCAGCTCGGACGCCCGCGTCAGAATGGCCTTCGCATTCTTCGGATCAGGCGGCAGCCCGCCCTCCCCAGTCATCAGCATCTCGGCCACCGTCAGCGCCGACTCCGCATCCCCACCACTGGCCGCCCGCGTCAGCCACGACTGCGCCGCAATCGTGTCCTTCCCAACCCCGTTCCCCTCGCGGTACCGCCCTCCCAGCTCGCGCATGGCCGGAGCAAAACCAGCCAGCGCCGCACGGATCAGCCAGCGGACCGATTCCCCCGGGCTCGCCGTGACCGCACGGCCCTTCTCATAAAATACCGCCATCCCATACATGGCCGCACCCGCTCCCTTCTGCGATCCCTTCTCGTACCACGCCAGCGCCTGCTTGTCGTCCTGCGGCACACCCGATCCTTCCGCATGAAGCGATCCCATCTTCGCAGCCGCTCCCGCATCCCCGGCCTCAGCCGCCTTGCGGAACCACCGGGCCGCCTCGGGCAGACTCTTCTCCACCCCATTCCCGGTCTCATGCATCACCCCCAGCGCCAGCTGCGCATCAACCGAATTCAAATCCGCCGCCCGGATGAACCACTGCTTGGCCTTGCTCCCATCCTTCGGCACCCCATTCCCATTCAGCGACATCACCGCCAGCCGCAGCATCGATTTGATGTGATTCCGCTTCGCTGCATTCTCAAACATCTCCATCGCTTTACCGCTATCCTTCTCCACACCCTCGCCCGCCGCATACGCCAGACCCAGAATGTCATAGGCATCAGCCTCACCAAGCTCCGCCGACTTCTCCAGCAACCGGATCGCCTCCGCCGCATCCTTCTTCACCCCAGTCCCACTCAGCTTCATCGTTCCCAGCGAAACAAGCGCTGCCCCCGATCCCCCATCAGCCGCCTTCTGCAGACGCTCCAGCCCTTCCTCCAGCCGACCCGGCGTCGCCAGCAGCAATGACGCCAGATTGAACTGAGCCCCCACATGACCCTTCTCCACCGCCTTCCGATACCATTCCTCCGCCAACCGACCCGACGCCTCCACCCCGCGGCCCTCCTGATGCAGCCTCCCCATCGCAAACTGTGCCTCCGCATCCCCCTTCTCCGCAGCCACCCGGAACATCTTCGCCGCCGCCGCCTCATCACCCTTCTTGTACGCCTCATACGCACTCCTCGTGTCCCCTGCCAGATTCGCCTCGCTCCCATCGGGAAACAGCAGAAACGCCGCCACCACAGGCCCGCCACTCAGCCACACACCAGCCAGCACGCTCAAAAGGGAAATTCGCATCGGTTTTCTCAGGGGTTGTCCCCACCGCATACCACCCGCCTCCCCTTTTGCAAAGCCCTCATTGCCATACCCGCCACAGCCCCCAAGGCCCGGAAGATACCATGAACACGGCAGAGCCACAAAGGCAGCCCGCCCCATCACCGCATGGATGCCCCACGGAAGCACCTCATCCGGACCGAAATCCCAAACGCAGCATGTGATGACAGCCGACGCCCCGACCCAGACCGCAGTCGCACGTAAAGGCCTGAGCTCAGGACACCGTCAGAGTCGCACGTAAAGGCCTGAGCTCAGGACACCGTCAGAACAACCTCTTGCGTTCTCCCGGAGATGAGGAATCCGGCCTGTGACACCATCGCGCACACCATCGCGCACACCATCGCGCACACCATCGCGCACACCATCGCGCACACCATCGCGCACACCATCGCGCACACCATCGCGCACACCATCGCGCACACCATCGCGCACACCATCGAAATGCACTCTCAGACAGACCATTTGACGTCCCTTTCTGTGTATATGCGCCATCTAAAGGACAGACCTTCTGCAGCGCCACTTCTGCAGCGCCATCAAGAGCGCCATCAAGAGCGCCATCACGCCAAGCGCCATCAAGAGGACTGGAGCGCCATCAAGAGGACTGACCTTCTGTGGTAACCGTATCAGCAACCCATCACGCGGCGGTGGCGACTGACACGCGAGACACTACAGGACAGGCCATTTGCAAGACTCGGCGTTCCTGTGGCCGCTGCGTTCTCTCCTTGTCTGCATCCGAACGCGAGCATAGTCGGACAGACTTCCTGTGAGGATACTTCGGACAGACTCCTGCGAGGATGCTTCCGCGAGGCGGCCGCTAGGCTGCGTAGATTATTGGTGGTCTTAGCTTTCCGAGGCCCGCAACGTTGCCTCCGCTGCATTCTCTCCGCGTCTGCACCCGGGAACAGCCATGGCCGGAAGCAACTCTCGGCACCATCGGGGTCGTCAATTTGTGCGAGTGAGCCGATCACGGAGCCGACCTGATCCATTTCCGGCCACATGGC
>JBDKER010000062.1:0-17477 GCA_039795165.1 Verrucomicrobiota bacterium
CGCGAAGTCACTCATGAACCCAGCCAGCGTCCGTGGAGTCGTTCCTACCAATAGGGATGGCGGAGACCACAAAA
Organism: Verrucomicrobiota bacterium; assembly: GCA_039795165.1. GTDB lineage: Bacteria > Verrucomicrobiota > Verrucomicrobiia > Verrucomicrobiales > V1-33 > V1-33. Next base: position 75 of record JBDKER010000062.1, read on the forward strand.
GCATTTCTTCGTGGACACCGTCCCAAGCACGCTTCCATCCCACAATCCGCCCCAACTCAAGTTCGCGCCAAGAGCCCGCCGAATCGAACTCGGCATATCGATCAAACTGCTGACACGTCAGCACCACGGGCGCCGAGTACTTGAACATCGGCGACGTTCCAGCCGCAATCTCTTCAAAATCTGGTGAGAAGTCGTCATCGGAATCCCAGATTGGTGCGATCCCGCCGCCGTTCCCCCCGTTGCTTCCGCCGGCATTGGAAGCGTCCACGTAACCGGCCTCGCCCGGCCTCGCGAACGGATTCATCCCGCTCGCCAGTTCATCGGCATCGAGATACCCGTTTCCGTTAGTGTCCACTTGGTACATTGCTACCCGGAAATAGCGGACGACGAAAGCGGAGAAGGGCTGCCATTCCCGAGCGCAGGCGGCAATCCCAAGGGCAGCGTTGCCGCGGCAATGAGTTGCGGCAGGCCCGCGAGAATCGCATCAAACTCCTGCTGCTGCTCAAAAGTCAGTGCCGCCCGGCCTGGCTCCGTCGCCCCGATCGGTACCGTCACCACCCGCGTCGAAAGCGCCGTGCTGCGCACGCCCGTCGCCGTCGGAAGATCTGCAAACCCCTCGAACATCACCCGCGGAAATGTCGCCGCCGCCACCGCCACCCACGGACTCGCGCCATCCACCCGCAACCGCACGTGCGTCCCCTGTGACTCCGCCACCTCAATCGTCAGCGGCAGCAGCACCGTGCCTCCAGCAGCCGGTGGCGAAGCCCCAGCCGAATTCCATTCTTCTTCCGCCCCCACCACCGTGCCCGACACCTCCAGCGGCCACCTAACTGTATCGCTCTGCGCATAAACCGCCGTCCCCGGAACACCCGCAAATGTCATCCCACCCGCCCCATCCGGAACCTCAAGGAGGTAAATCAGCCCGGGCCGCGCCGGAACCTGAATCAGATACCGTTCGCCTTCTTTGATCACCCTGGCAGCGAAAGGAACCTCAGCAATCACCGGCACAGCCGCCATCAAAGGAGCCACCACACCGGCACAAAAGCCACGGGAGCAACTAAGGGGGGTGGCAAGGGAAAGCATATCTTAAAGATATCACAACCACCGGCCTTCGGCGAGCCACAAATTCTGAATCCTTTCTTCGTCAATTTCTAGCCCAATCACCCCCGCCTGTACCGCCGCCACTCCGCCACTCCAGCCTGCGCCTCAGGCACTTCCATTCACCGGAAGCGCATCGTAAAACAGGGGATGTCCCTTGATAGATGTCAGGGTAGTTGTCCAGTTTATTATGCGAATTGATCATGCTTTGCCCGAGCGACAAGGGGCAAATCGCCGCCAACCGGGGGAGGTCTTCGGCGTGCCGGATCATGCGGAACCCCGCTTCCGCCCACAGCAACCCGCTCGCCATCCAGAGCGGTATTATGTCCTCCTTCTCGTGCCAGCGTTTCACATTGCCCGTGGCTTCTCGCCAGTTGCGCAGCATATTCTCAATCAGATTGGTGCTAGAAAACTCACATTGAGCGTTACCGTCTCAGCCCTCACCTCCCAATCCCGAACCACTCCTTCGCCGTCTCCTCCGTGGTCAGCTCACGGTAGTGGCGGAAGATGATGGCGGGGGAATTGCCGGCTTCGAGGGCGACCTGATCGGCGCTCTTTACGATGGCGATGCGGTAGGAAATGAATGAGTGGCGCAGCACGTTCCGCGGCCACGGGATGCCGAGGGACTTCGCGAGGGCGGTGATTTCGCGGTGCTGTCGGCAGGAAGGAACGACCCGTCCGCGGCGGCGCAGAGGAGCCAGCCACGCGGCGAGATTGTCGCTGATCGGGATGACGCGGCGGGAGGCTGTCTTCGCCTGACCGGCCCTCACTTCGATGATGCGGCGGTCGAGGTCGACGGCTGACCAGTCGAGCCGGGCGATTTCCGCGCTCCGGATCCCGGCGTCGAGTGTATCGAGTTCCTCCGGCTCCAGGCCTGGACCATTCTCCAGTCATGGCGTTCTCCTGCCGGCACCTGCTGCTCGATCCGACGTGGTTACCGTTTTGGCTCGGTGTCCGTAACTTCCCCTCGGGTTCACCCGGATTCCATGCCCGCCCGCCCCTCCCCCGGACGGCGTCATGGCACAATCCATCAGTCTCCGAAAAGATTCCCCAGTCCCCCCAGCACTGAGCCCTGGTCATTCCGCGCTGCGCCGGCCGAGTTCGCGAGGACGCGGTCGGCCAGCCGGGAGAAGGGCAGACTCTGCAGCAGCACGGTTCCCTCGCCACGCAGCGTGGCCACGAACAATCCCTCGCCGCCGAACACCATGCTCTTCAGATTACCGGCCCGCTGAATGTCATACTCAATCCCCTTGGTGAACGCCACCAGACAGCCGGTGTCCACAATGAGCGTCTCTCCCTTCAGTTCCTTCTTCATGACATGGCCACCGGCATGAATGAAGGCCCGGCCACTGCCGGTGATCTTCTGCAGAATGAACCCCTCGCCCCCGAACAATCCAGTCCCCAGACGCTGCGCAAAGGCAATCCCCAGCTGGGTTCCCATGGCCGCACAGAGAAACGAATCCTTCTGACAGATCACTTCCCCTCCCCATTCCGACAGCTCCAGCGGAATGATCTTTCCAGGATAGGGAGCCGCAAACGCCACCCGCTTCTTCCCAGTCCCTTGATTCGTGAAGTGCGTCATGAACAGGCTCTCTCCAGTGAACACCCGCTTCCCCACCTGCTTCATCCGGTCCCAGAACGAATGCGAAGGCGACGATCCATCCCCCATCTTCGTCTCAAACCCAATCGCACTGTCCATGTAATTCATCGATCCAGCCTCGGCGATCACCGTCTCGCCAGGATCCAGCTCGATCTCCACAATCTGCATCTCGCTTCCGAAGAGTTCGTAATCGATCTCATGCGTCCCCCGCGGCGCCCGCAGCGGGGGCGGACCACTCCGCCCAGCCCCGCCTCCCAGCAGATCCGGACGAACCTGCCGCAGCGGACGCCAGTCAGGCATCCCCTCCATCCAGACAAGGGTCTCCCCAGTCACCTCGCCCGACGCCACCAGCGCCGCCATCTGACTTTCCTCTGCCCTCAAAGCCTCTCGGTTCGGTCCGGAATAATGAATGGTCGCCATTTTTGCAGATAGGTGGATTGCATCGCCGCAGGTTCGTCAGCCCCACGGCTCTTCGATGCATACACGGTCTTCCCTTCCCCTCAAAGCCCTTTCCACCCGGCCATCCGCACGGTCATGCCCCGCCTGCATCCGTCAGGATTTAGGGATTGCCTCCTGACAAAGTGGCGTGTACACCCCCCGCAAGTTGTCAGGCTTCTGCCGTCAGCGATTCACTAACCCGAACCATCAGAACAACATGAACATCATCGAAATCATCATGAAGCTGCTCGGCAGCGGCGACACCATCAGCAAAATCGCCTCCCTCCTCGGAGTGGGTCAGGACCAGGCCGGCAAGGCCGTCGGTGCCGCGGTTCCCTCCATCCTCGCCGGCCTCATGGGCGCGGCCTCCAAACCCGAAGGAGCCGGCCTGCTCGCCTCCATCCTCGGCAAACAGGACTCCGGCCTGCTCGACAACATCGGCGGCCTCCTCGGCTCCGGTGCGGAAGCCGGCGTCGGTTCCTCGAACCCGCTCTCCTCCCTGCTCGGTGGTTCGGGCCTCGGAGCCATCGCCGGTGCCCTCGGCAAATTCACCGGCCTCGGCGACAGCGGCAGCGGCAAACTCCTCGGCATGCTCACCCCGGTCGTCCTCGGAGCCGTCGGCAAAGCCTCCAGCGGCCTCGACGCAGGCGGCATCGCCAACATGCTCCTCGGCCAGAAGTCCAACATCACTTCGGCCCTCCCCTCCGGCCTCGGCAGCCTCCTCGGCTCAGCCGTTCCCGGCCTCTCGAACTTCCTCGGCGACGCCACCGGAGCCGCCTCGCAGGCCGCTTCCGCCGCCACCGGGGCCGCCCAGGCTGCCGCCCGCACCGCCACCGCCGCGGCTCACCAGGCCACGCATCAGGCCGAGAAAGCCACGTCGTCCATCGGGAAGTTCCTCATTCCCCTGCTCATCGCCGGTGCCGCCCTCTTCCTCCTCCCCAAAATGTGCTCGAAGGCCGGTGACAAGGCCGTCGACGCCGCCAAGGGAGCCAAGGACGCCGTCGCCGGTGCTGCCGCCGCCGTCACGGACTCGACCGCCTTCACCGGCGACCTGACCAAGATCCTCAGCACGGCCACCGAAGCGATCGGCAGCATCAAGGACGAAGCCTCGGCCACCGCCGCCCTGCCGCAACTCCAGGAACTCAACGCGAAACTCGGCGGCCTCAAGGCCCTCTGGTCCAAAATGCCCGCCGCCGCCCAGGCAGTCGTCGGTTCCCAGATCAGCCCGCTCATCGCCAAGCTCCGCGAAGTCATCCAGCCCGTCCTCGCCCTCCCAGTCGTGGGCGATAAGGTGAAGCCGATCGCTGACGAAATGCTGACCGCCCTCGCGGCCTTCGCCCCGGCGCAACCCTGACCGAACCGGACTGCCGTCCCTCCACGGACGGATCCGGCTCCCCCGCCCCCGCGTCCACCGACCCTCAAGGCCGGCCATGGACGCGGGGGTTTTGTTTTGCCCGGAAACCACGCCATGGCATGAAGATCCCGTGAACACCCCACCCATTGACGCTACCCTCAGCCCTCCATTATAATTCGCTGTAAAGATGAATGGCTACGGACCAGCCCTGCTGCTTTTGCTGGCTCTGACCTGCACCGCACCCCTGCACGCCCGCCCCGCGGCCCCCTTCATTTCGGAATTCCTCGCCAGAAACACCAGCGGCATCACCGACGAGGACGGCGACCGCAGCGACTGGATCGAAATCTTCAATCCCAATGGCCAGCCCTACTCCCTGAGCGGCTGCCACCTAACCGACACTCCCTCGGAACCGGAGAAATGGTCGTTTCCCGCCATTTCGCTGCCGCCCGGTGGCTACCTCGTCGTCTTCGCCAGCAGCAAGAACCGCCGCATCGCCGGTTCCCCCCTGCACGCAAATTTCAGCATCGCCTCGGCCGGTGAATACCTCGCCCTGAGCGACGCCACCGGAGCCATCGTCTCGGAATTCGCACCCTACCCCTCGCAGCAGGCGGACATCTCATGGGGCGTTGTCTCCACTTCCCCTTCCCGGCGCTACGCCGCCTTCCGAACCCCGTCCCCCGGCACCGCCAATAATCCGGCCGAAGCGCCCGCGGACCCCGTCACCTTCTCCCCACGCTCCGCTACCTTTCCTTCTCCCGGCTCCCTCACCATCACCCTCTCCTCCCCCTCTCCCACCGCCATCATCCGCTACACCACCGATGGCAGCGTCCCCTCCTCAGGTGCCGCGCGCTACACCCAGCCCATCACCATCTCTTCCAGCGCCCGCCTCCGCGCCCGCGCCTTCGAACCAGGCCGACCCGACGGCCCGCTCCAGAGCGAATCCTACCTCGCCATCAATGCCAGCGCCGCCCAGTTCACGTCCAATCTCCCCATCGTCGTCACCCACTTCTGGCAGCCCGGCCCCCTGCCCACCACCGACGAAAGCCGCGAAGGTTCATGGATGATCTTCGCCCCCGGACCCGATGGACTCGCCCGGCTCTCCCACCCGCCATCCATGGCAGGATACGGCCGCTTCGAACGCCGCGGTTCCTCCACCCTCTCCGCCCCCAAATACTCGTTCTCCATGGAATCATGGGACGAAAACAACGCCGACCTCCCCATCGCACCCCTCGGCATGCCCCCGGAATCCGACTGGATCCTCCACGCCCCTTTCCAGTTCGACCGCTCCCTCATCCGCAACGACCTCATTTATGAACTGAGCCGCCGCTGCGGCCGCTATGCCCCACGCTCCCGACTCGTCGAAATCTTCCACAGCACTCTCGCAGGCACCATCAGCGGATCGCTCACCGGCCCAGATTACGCCGGTATCTACAGCTTCATGGAAAAAATCGACCGCGACAGGGACCGCGTCGATGTCGAGAAAATCTCCCCCTCAGACAACGAGGAACCCAATGTCCGCGGTGGCTACATCCTCAAAATCGACCGACTCGACCCCGGCGATGCCGGCCTCTCCGCTGCCGGACAACTCCTCGGCTGGGTCTACCCACGCGAACGCTCGCCCAACCCCGCCCTCATGGTCACCGCCGCCCAGCGCACATGGATGACCAATTACCTCAATGCCATGTGGTCGGCCCTCAACGCCCGCGACTTCTGGCACCCGCAGAACGGCTACGCCAAATTCCTCGACCCCGCCGCCGCCATCGATCACCACCTTCTCAATACCGCCGCCAAAAATGTCGACGCCCTCCGCCTGAGCGCCTACCTCAGCAAATCCCGCGACGGCCGTCTCGCCCCAGGCCCGCTCTGGGACTTCGACCGCTCCATGGGCTCGGCCGACGGACGCGACCTCAACCCGCTCACATGGCGCGGAGAAGGCGGCGACCTCGGAACCGATTTCTTCCACTTCCCATGGTACGCGGAAATGTTCCGCGACAGCAATTTCTGGCAGGCATGGATCGACCGCTACGCCGACCTCCGGAGGGGCCCGCTTCGTTCGGACCGCGTCCTCCAGCTCATCGGCAATCTCGCCGCCCAGCTCAACCCGCCCACCCTGCCCCCGGGCATGACGTCATCGCCCGTCAGCCGCAACCAGACCCGCTGGGCCAGCGCAGGCTTCAACCCGCGCCCAGCCCACCCCGCCACCCCCGGAACCGACGGCACCCACGCAGGCGAAATCCGCTGGCTCGGCCAATGGTGGACATCACGCCTCGCCTTCATGGACGGCCAGTTCACCCGCCCACCGGAAGCCTCTCTCCCCAGCGGTCCCGTTCCCCCCGGTGCCAGCCTCTCGCTCACCTCCCCCAGCCTCGCATCACAAGGCACAACCATATACTACACCACGGACGGATCAGACCCCCGCGCCTTCGACACGACCCATGGCTCCCCGGAACCAACCGTCACCTTCATCCCGACCCGGCACCCGCTCCGCGCCATCGTACCGACATCTTCGCAGTTCGCCTCGTGGGGAACCACATGGCGCGGAGCCGACCTGAACGGCAATGGCAACCACGCGGACGACTTCAGCGACGCCACATGGCACAGCAATCCGCAAGGCAGCATCTGCGGGGTTGGATACGACGAAAATACCGCCGCGGGATCGGTCAGCTTCCTCCCCTTCATCGGCCTACGCTGGAGCACCCCGGTAAATAAGGTGCCTCCCAACGATTCCTCGAATTCCATGCTCGCCGTGAACCAGAGCTGCTGCCTCCGCATCGCCTTCGCCGCCACCGCGGAACAATTGACAGGCCTCTCGTTCCTCTCTCTCCGCGTCCGCTCGGACGACGGCTTCGTCGCCTTCCTCAATGGATCGGAAGTCGCCCGCTCGAACCCTCCCCAGGGATACCCAGGCACCCCGCTGGCATGGAATTCCGCCGCCCGCGCCACCACACCCGACACCACAGCCATCCAGGAAACCCTCCACAACATCACTGCCGCTCTCCCCCTGCTCCGCTCCGGCCAGAACCTCCTCGCCGTCCACGGCCTCAACTACGGCCTCAATAGCTCGGACTTCCTCTTCCAGGCCACCCTCGCTGCCGGCAAACCGGAAACGGAATCCCCGGACTTCTCCCCCTCCGCCCGACCGTGGACAACTCCGCTTACCCTCACCGCCCCCACCACCATCACGGCCCGCACCCTCCACGGCAACCCGGCCTCGGATCCCCCCACCCAATCAGGCGGCGGCTCCGGCCCCGTCCCCAATGGCTCCCGCTGGAGCGCACCAGCCACCTTCCACTTCTTCCCCGGAGCCACCACCCCATCGCCTTCCTCCCTCGTCATCTCGGAAATCCTCTACCGCCCACCCCCACCAAGCCCGCAGGAAACCGCCGCCGGCTTCCTCCCGGACGATTTCGAATTCATCCGCCTCACGAACACAGGCACTACCCCACTCGACCTCACCGGTCTCCAGATCTCCGGAGCCATCTCGTTCACCTCCCCACAAGGCCTCCACAACTGGCTCCCCCCAGGAGCAAGCACGGTCATCGTCAGCAACCGCTCCGCATGGTCGTCCCGCTACGGAAATTCATGGCCCATCCTCGGCGAATTCACAGGCCAGCTCGATAATTCTGGCGAATCCCTGGCCATCACGTCGCCCACCGGCACCCCCATCCTCTCCCTCGCCTACTCCAGCCTGTCCCCATGGCCCCACCAGCCCCAGGGAACCCACTCCATCCTCCTCGCCAACCCATCCACCCCCTCCGCCCCGGAATCATGGTCGCTCAGCCCAGACCCCGGCGGCTCCGGCGTCTCGTCCTATGCCCAATGGACCTCTCGCCACTTCCCCTCAACCCCGGATCCCTCCAGCCTGCCCTCCGCCGACCCCGACCACGACGGCACCTGCAACCTCCTCGAATACGCCTTCGCCACCAACCCCACCTCCCCAACTCCCCCACCCTCCCCAACCCTCCCCACGCCCGACTCCCTCTCGCTCACCAGACGCACCACCACCGATCTCTCATGGTCCCCTGAATCATCACCTCCCTCCGGAAATGATTGGATTCCCCTCACCTCGCAACCCGCGGTCTCTGCCCTGCCCAATCTGACCGAAACCGCCCGCTGGCCACTCCCCGCACCCAGCCAGCCCAGCAACCTCATCCGCGTTCGCGTTTCCCTTCGCTGAGGCTTTTGTGACGAAATCGTCACTCATCCCTGTCTTGTCTGTGACAATTCCGTCGCAATCTGTCTCCCGCATCCCTTTCCACTTTCCCCGGCCTACACTCCCATGATCTCGCTCCAGAAACTCTTCAGCAAGGACGATACCTTCTTCTCCCTCCTCGAAGCCTCCGCAGAGGAAGGCCGCAACAGCATCCACTCGCTCAATAACCTCCTCGCCAAACCATGGGAGGAAATCAGCACCGCCGCGTTCCACCAGTCGAAGGAAGCCGACAAGAGAATCACCGAGCAGATCAACGAAGCCCTCGTCACCAGCTTCGTCACCGCCCTCGAAAAGGAAGACATCGAAGCCCTCAGCGCCGCCCTCTACCGCATCCCGAAAACCGTCGAGAAATTCGTCGAGCGCTTCGCCATCAGCGGAATGCTCGTGAAGGGAATCGACTTCTCCCGCCACATCGCCCTCCTCAGTGCCGCCACCGAACAGGTCGTCGCCCTCATCCGAACCCTCCGCGGCCTCGGCTCCGGCCAGGTCGCCAATGCCAAGGCCTGCAATCAGAAGCTCCAGCAGATCGAAGGCGATGCCGACAAGCTGATCCTCGAAATCCTGCGCGACCTCTACAGCGGTCAGCACGACCCCATCAAGGTGCTCGCCCTGCGCGACCTCTACGAACTGCTCGAAACGGTCGTCGACCGCTGCCGCGACACCGGGAACGTCGTCATGCACATCGTCCTCAAGAATTCCTGACCCGTCGCGGCCACCATGATCTCCATCCAGCGCCTCCTCGGCCGACCCCGCGAATTCTTCGGCCTCCTCGAATCGAGCGCCTCGCTCTCCATGCAATCCATCGCGGAACTCAAGGCCATCCTCGCCCGGCCCGATGGCCCGCCGGACCTCACCGCCCTCCGCAACGCCCGCCGCAAGGGCAAGGAGGTCATGAACCGGCTCGAAGAACTGCTCACTAGGGTCTTCGTCACTCCCATCGAACGCGAGGACCTCGAAGCCCTCGGCGAACGCCTCTACCGCCTCCCCAAAACGCTCGAGAAATTCGCGGAACGCTACGAAATCGTCCACGACAAAGTCCGCGGACGCGACTTCAGCCTTCTCGTGGGTATGCTCGCACGCGCAGCCTCCATCGTGCAGGAAATGGTCACCAGGGTCGGCCAGGGCGACAACGGAGCGCTCGCCGGCGTCAAGGCCCTCGATGCCCGCCTCAGCCAGATCGAACAGGAAGCGAGTCACCTCATTCTCGATGCCACCCGGCAGCTCTACAGCGCCCCGGCTCCCGCCCTCGAGGCCATCGTCTGCAAGGAACTCAACGATATCCTTGGCGACTGCATCGAATGCTGCCGCGACATCGGCCGGACCGCCGCCCTCGTGATCCTCAAGAATTCCTGACGCCCGCAGCCCCCCTTTTTTTCTCCCCCTTCCCATGGAAACCACCACCATCGTCTTCGCGGTCATCATCATCGCGCTGATCTTCGAATACATCAACGGCTTCCACGACACCGCCAATTCCATCGCCACGGTCGTCGGCACCAAGGTCCTTTCGCCGCGCCAGGCCATCATCCTGGCCGCTCTCACCAACCTCGGCGGTGCCTTCACCGGACTCGCCGTCGCCAAAACCGTAGCCGGCGGCCTCGTGAACCCAGACTTCGTCAACCAAGGCGTCCTCATCGGAGCCCTCCTCGGTGCCATTATCTGGAACCTCCTCACATGGTGGTTCGGTCTCCCCTCCAGTTCCACCCACGCCCTCGTCGGCGGTCTCGCCGGGGCCGTCCTCGCCGTCGGCGTACTCCTTTCCCAGTCAGGTAAACTCACGGACAAGGAAGGCAAACCCCTCGGCCTCGTCGAAGGCTGCCTTGTCTGGAGCGGCACCAAGGATAAAACCTCGAAATCCCTTGCCGATCCCTCACCCGAAGTCCTCGCCGCCCTCGCCGCCGAGGGCGAGGAAGCAAAGGAAAACGGAACCCACCGCCTCAAGGTCGGCGACAAGGACGTCCAAGTCGTCGTCTTCGAAGGCCGCGTCCGCCAGGTGACGGAAACGAAGAAGGCCAACGGCGAAAAAATCGGGATCCTCAACAAGGTCCTCGTCCCGATGTTCTTCTCGCCCTTCGTGGGCCTCGTCGGCGGCTTCCTCATCATGAGCGCGCTCTACGTCCTCCTCCGCTGGATGCGCCCCGTCTGGGTGAACCGGATCTTCGGAAAACTCCAGCTCGGCAGCGCCGCCTACATGGGCTGGAGCCACGGCATGAACGATGCCACCAAAACCATGGGCATCATCACCCTCGCCCTCGTCACCGCCACCACCGGCGGTCTCTCCATCCCGGAATGGATGCAGGTCCAGAAAGTGCCCGACGCCTACCACCTCTCTCCCTTCGCACAGCTCGTCAGCTGGCTCCCTTCATGGCTCCAGTTCGGCTACATGCCCGACCCCGTCGATTTCAAGAATCCAGGCGTGCCCTCATGGGTCGTCGTCGTCTGTGCCCTCACCATGGCGGCCGGCACCGCCGCCGGTGGATGGAAGATCATCAAGACCATGGGCCATAAAATGGTGAAACTCCAGCCAGTCCACGGATTCGCCGCGGAAACCACGGCAGCCACCATCCTCGCAGTCACCGGTACCCTCGGCATGCCCGTCTCCACAACCCACGCCATCACCACGTCCATCATGGGCGTCGGCTGCGCCAAACGCTTCAGCGCCCTCCGTCTCAACGTGGTCGAACGCATCCTGTGGGCATGGGTCCTCACCATCCCCGCCACCGCAGGCCTCTCGTTCCTCTTCGTCTGGCTCGGCGTGAAATCTGGCATGATCATGATGCCCCGCTGACTGCCCCTGGACACGGCTCCGCTCCGCATCCACCGCTCCGGATGCGCCCACCCGGCCACCCCATGCGCCCACTCCCCTTCTGCGGGCCCGGGGTCGCCACCCTTTCACTGCTGCTGACCGCCGCCTTCCTCCTCCAGCAGGGGCTCACCCCCGCATGGAAACCAGGCAGTATCCCGCCGGGAGCCCTCGGCCTCAGCCAACTCGCCAGCGGTCAGTGGTGGTCCCCCATCACCTGGATCTTCACGCACCGCGACTGGATCCATCTCGCAGGTAACCTCCTCCTCATCTTCCTCGCCGGGCGCCCAGTCGAACACAGCCTCGGCACGAGCCGCTTCACTGCCATTTTCTTCCTCGGCAGCTGGGCCGGTGCCGCCCTCCATCTCGCCCTCCGCCCGGCTTCGGTCCTCATCGGTTCCTCAGGCTCTGCCCTCGCCCTCCTCGGAGCCTTCACCGCCATCAATCCCCACCACCAGCTCTTCGGAACCCAAAGCCGCCTCCGCGTCTCGGCCCGATCCCTCTTCCTCGGCGTCCTCTTCGCCAACGCAGGCCTCGAAATCTCGTCCCGACTCCTCGGCCACCTCAACGCCCCTGCCCTCCACGGCCAGGCCCACCTCGTCCACCTCGCCGGCCTCGCCACCGGCTGGGCCTGCGCTTCACTCTTCCTCCGCCGCCCACCAGCAATCCGGCCAATGCCACGGGATTGAGTCAATCCGTCGCCTCAACATGCGCCAGAGGAAGCGGAAAACTGCGACGGAATGGCCCAGCAGGCAGGGCCACACCACAGCCCTGCTTTCATTCAATCAATTGTCCATCAATTGATTACAACGAATTCAGCGACGCGGCACCGAAGCTGCACAGCTTCAGGGCAAAACCCCCTCTCCCCAAACCCATTCGCGCATGAACGCTGAACGCTTCACCCACAAAACCACCGAGGCCCTCCAGTCCGCTCAATCCATTGCCACCCGGCTGAGCCACCCGGAACTCAAGCCGTCCCATCTCCTCTCGGCCCTCCTCGAACAGGAAGGCGGTCTCGCCGCCCCCATCCTCGAAAAAACCATCGGAGCTGACCGCGCCGCCACCCTCTCCGCCCAACTCCAGCAGCACCTGTCCCGCCAGCCGAGCGTTTCAGGCAGCGCGGGCCTCTCCATGTCCAACGACCTCCGCATCCTCCTCACGGAAGCAGAGGATCAGCAGAAATCCCTCAAGGACGAATACCTCAGCATCGAACACATCCTCCTCGCCCTCACCCGCAAACCCGGCGAACTCCAGTCGCTCGTCCGCGACAGCGGCCTCGCCCACGATAAACTGCTCGCCGCCATCAAAGCAGTCCGTGGTTCCCAGAAGGTAGCCGACCAGGACCCGGAAGGAAAATACCAGACACTCGAGAAATACGGAACCGACCTCACCGCCCGCGCCCGCCAAGGCAAGATCGACCCGGTCATCGGCCGGGACGACGAAATCCGGCGCGTCATGCAGGTCCTCAGCCGCCGCAGCAAGAACAATCCCGTCCTCATCGGCGAACCCGGTGTCGGCAAAACCGCCATCGCAGAAGGTCTCGCCCGCCGTATTGTAGCCGGTGACGTCCCGGATTCCCTCCGGAACAAACGCCTCATCAGCATGGATCTCGGCGGCATGATGGCCGGCGCCAAATACCGCGGCGAATTCGAGGAACGCCTCAAGGCCTTCCTCAAGGAAGTCACCTCCAGCGAAGGCCAGATCATCCTCTTCATCGACGAACTCCACACGATCGTCGGTGCCGGCAAGGCCGAGGGTGCCATGGACGCAGGGAACCTCCTCAAACCCCAGCTCGCCCGCGGCGAACTCCGCTGCATCGGCGCCACCACCCTAGACGAATACCGCAAGTACATCGAAAAGGATCCCGCCCTCGAACGCCGCTTCCAACCCGTCATGGTCGGAGAACCCAGCGTCGAAGACACCATCGCCATCCTCCGCGGCCTCAAGGAACGCTACGAAGTCCACCACGGCGTCCGCATCCAGGACAATGCCATCATCGCCGCCGCTACCCTCAGCGACCGCTATATCTCAGACCGCTTCCTCCCGGACAAGGCCATCGACCTCGTCGACGAAGCCGCCAGCCGCATCAAAATCGAACTCGATTCCATGCCCACGGAAATCGATGTCATCGAACGCGATATCATGCAGGCCGAAATGGAACGCCAAGTCCTCAAAAAGGAAACCGACGCCGCTTCCCGTGAACGCCTCGCCAGACTCGAAAAGGAAATCGCCGACCACCGCGAAAAGTCAGCCGCCCTCAAAGCCCAGTGGCTCAAGGAAAAGGAAGCCGTCCAGGCCAGCCGCAAGGTGAAGGAGGAAATCGACCGACTCCGCACGGAACTCGAACAGGCACAACGCCGCGGCGATTTCGGACGCGCCGGCGAAATCCAGTACGGCGTCATCCCGAACCTCGAAAAGCAACTGAGCGAGGCCAGCAGCGCACCAGCCACCCGCACCACCCTCCTCCGCGAGGAAGTCACAGACGAAGACATCGCCCGCGTCGTGGCCGCATGGACCGGCATTCCCGTCTCCCGCCTCCAGGAAGGCGAACGCGCCAAACTCGTCCACATGGAGGAACGCCTCCACGCCCGCGTCATCGGCCAGGCCAATGCCATCACCGCGGTTTCCAATGCCGTCCGCCGCGCCCGCGCCGGCCTCCAGGACGAAAACCGCCCGATCGGATCGTTCCTCTTCCTCGGCCCCACGGGAGTCGGCAAAACGGAACTGTCGAAGGCACTCGCCGAATTCCTCTTCGATGACGAAAACGCCATGACCCGCATCGACATGAGCGAATACATGGAAAAGCACGCGGTCAGCCGCCTCATCGGCGCACCTCCAGGCTACGTCGGCTACGATGAAGGCGGTCAGCTCAGCGAAGCCGTCCGCCGCCGTCCCTACAGCGTCGTTCTCTTCGATGAAGTCGAAAAGGCCCACCCCGATGTCTTCAATGTCCTCCTCCAGGTCCTCGACGATGGCCGCATCACCGACGGGCAGGGCCGGACGGTCGACTTCAAGAACACAGTCCTCATCATGACCTCGAATATCGGCAGCCAGTTCATCATGGATGTCGATAACCGGGAACAGCGCGAAGCCCGCGTCACCGAGGCCCTCCGCAGCCACTTCCGGCCCGAATTCCTCAACCGCATCGACGAAACCATCATCTTCGACCGGCTCAGCGACAGCGACCTCGCCAGCATCGTGCGCATCCAGCTCCAGCGCGTCATCACCAGACTCGCCAAACAGAATATCCACCTCCACCTGACCGACGAAGCCCTCCAGTTCGTCGCCGATCAGGGCTACGACCCGGTCTACGGAGCCCGCCCGCTCAAGCGCGCCATCCAGAAACACCTCCTCGACCCCCTCAGCCTCGAAATGCTCAACGGATCGTTCGCAGAAGGCGACCACATCACCGGCAGTCTCAAGGACGCCAGCATCGTCTTCTCCAAAGCCTGACTGGCCCCGCGCCACCAAAAGCAACGTCCCGGCTGCGCTGCAGATATCCACATGCCCATGTGGCCGCTGCCGCAGCCGGGACTTTCCATGCCACGGATCGGATCGCCCATCGGGGCCGCCGGAATCCATCGCCGGCGTTCCCTCGTTTCGCGATTGCCGATCGCTGTCCCTGCGATTCAGTCCCACCCCCGAGGCAGGGAAGCAACTCTGCCACTTTTGCCATCCCTCCATGAAATCCTCCCACTCGGTCAGTATCTCGGAACGACTGCGGAAACCAGCCTCCGCTCTGCTCGGAGTAATCCTCGTGGGCTATCTGATCTTCAGCCGTCCGGTGCATTTCGCGGAACTGCCGCTGGAGATTCTTGAACTGATCGGTTTCGGCATGATTTTCGTGGCGGCCCTCGGCCGGGTTTGGTGCGCGGTCTTCATCAACGGACGGAAAAACCGGGAACTCTGCACGGGCGGGCCGTATGCCCTCTGCCGGAACCCTCTCTATTTCTTCTCTCTGCTGGGCCTCGTCGGTGTGTGCTTCGCAGCCCAGAGCCTGAGCGGCGGACTCATCGCCGCCGCCCTTTTCCTCCTTTACTATCACTTTGTGATCGGCAGTGAGGAAAAGCGGCTGCATTCCATCTTCGGTTCATCCTTCGAACAATACTGCCAGACGACCCCCCGGCTCTGGCCGCGCCTCAGCAGCGGCGACCCTCCCGTCCTCCTGGCCGTCGATAGCCGCCTCTTCCTCCGCTCCCTCAACGAAGTCGTCTGGTTCCTCTTCTCGATCATCGTGGTGGAAGCCATTGAATTCCTAAAGAACTCCGGACACATCGCGACCTTCCCGGTTCCGTTCTGATCGACTCAGCGGTCGGCCTCAGGGATTTCGTTGACGGTGTAGTACGCCTTGCTGTGGAGGAGCGGGCGTCCGTCGCGCGCTGTGATGCCGCGGAAATCGAAATCATGCACATGGTCCTCAATCACGCGGTCGAGCCTCAGTCGGACTGCCATGCCGTCGTCTGCAGGAATCGCACTGACAACCTTGAGGGTCTGCTGATCGACTTCCGGGCTGCCGTAGCCACCGTGGTAAATGTGCGTGAATGTTGTGACGGCATACGATTCCGGGCGGGCTGCCGCAGCGGCGTCGGCCGGGCTTGTGAAGCGCACGACAAAGCCATCCGGCTGGATGGAAATGTCGCGGACTTCGAAGGGCATGCGGCCATTCCAGTCGATGCGCTGAATGGCGAAGGGCTCGCGTCCCCGCACGGGCCACTGACTATTGGTGGTGAATCCACCGGCCATGAGTTGGCCCTGCGGAGTGAAGGCCACGTTCATGATGCCCGTCGCCAGTCCTTCGCGGAAGGGATAGCAGGCCCCCTGCCAGACACCATTCACTTCCTCGAGACTGGCACGCACAATCAGGCTCAGACTGTAGTCGCCCAGAAAGAATTGGCCCTCGAACGGCCCGAATTTTCCAGCCGTCTCATTGAGCGCAAATCCGGAAATGGAGCGACCCATGCGGATGTAGGGGAATTTGACAGCGGGCGGAACCAGTTCGGGAATGCGGCGCTTTTCCTTCGCCATGCGTGAATCGGTCCGCGGTTCCTCGGCAGGTGCCTTGATGTCCGGGGCGAACTCGTACCAGTTGTAGCTGGCCGGATGGCCAAGGAAGCCGCCTTCCTTGAGGTGCTTGAGGGAACAGCAGCCATTCCATGGACCCTGACTCTCCGTCACGAACATGACACCTTTCGCATTGGCCGCCGTTCCGCCCGGACTGCGCAATCCGCTGCAGACGGGAATCATGCGGCCATCCGGCGTGACCTTGACGGCCCAGCCACGGAAGAGGTTGTGCGATTCATAGGATCCACTGAGACCGAGACTCACCCAGATATTGCCATCGCGGTCCGGAAGCGAACCGAAGGCGAATTCGTGACCTTCCGCGTAGCCCCAGTTGCTCGTGAGCGCATCGTACCGGTCCGCCACGCCATCGCCATCGGCATCGCGGATCCTCGTGACCTCGCCCCAGGTCGTCGCCAGCATGGCTCCATCGCGCCATGCGATCGAAAAGATCTCATCCTGTCCGCTCGCAAAGAGATGGTACTCCGGCTGCGGAGGCGATGCGAAGGCCCCCTTCACGAAATAGATGTCGCCCCGCCGTGTGCCCACTGCCATGCGGCCATCCGGAAGCATCGCAAAACTTCCCGGCTTCATCGGAACTCCCGCAGGAATCGGGATATTCACAATCGGATAGTACTCGGCCTCGGCGGCCGCCGTGCCCCACATGGCCCCGAGATCTTCTTCCCCGTGCAGCGGCCCCAGCAGGCCAACAGCAGCCAGCGCTATTGTTAGGTTTTTCTTTACCATTGGTATTCGACTGTGATCTGGTTAGGACCCGGAGCGAGCGTCAGCGGAATCAGGATCTCATCGGTGCCGCCCGTGCGCAGCAAAGCCGTGTGCGG
>JBDKER010000063.1:0-17269 GCA_039795165.1 Verrucomicrobiota bacterium
CGTCGATGTCCGAGGCGTCCCATGCGACTGCGTACCATCGTCCGGCAAGGAAGAGGCGGGCTTCGGAGGGACGGGAGGGAACCTTGTCGCGGGCGGGAGTCACGCTGAAACCGGCGCCGCCGAGTCGTTCGAGGAATTCCTCCGGCGATTGACCATGGAGGTCGCGCACGAGGCGGTTGTACGGAAGGATGCTGAGCTGATTGGCCGGGAAGAGGACACCGAGGAACCAGTTGTAGTCCTCCGAGCCATTGTGGTTAGGATTAGCTGCGCGGCGCTGCGTGCCGACGCGCCATGCCGAGGCACTGCGGTGGTGGCCATCAGCGACATAGGCCAGCGGGACGGCTGCGAATTCCGCGACGAGCGCATCCGTTGCCGTGATTTTCCAGATCCGGTGGGAGATGCCGTCGGGTGCGTTGAAATCAAAGAGCGGAGCGGTGGCCAGCGTGGCCGCGACGAGCGCATCGATCGATTGCTTCTGGCGGTAGGTCAGGAAAATCGGCCCGGTGTGGGCCGAAAGGGTATCGACGAGCCGGGTGCGGTCGTCTTCCTTCACCTTGCGGGTTTTCTCGTGCTTCCGGATGATGTCGTTGCCGTAGTCATCGATGTGGCAGGCGGCGATGAGGCCGGTCTGGACATGGCTTCCCATCTGCTGCTGGTACAGGTAGAGGACGGGGGCAGGTTCGCGCTGGAGCGTGCCGTCGGCGATCAGTTTCTGGAAGTTGCGGGCGGCTGTTTCGTAAACCGCATCGCTGTAAGGATCCGTGCCGGGCGGGAGGTCGATTTCCGCGCGGTCGACGTGGAGCAGATCAAGGGGCCGATCGGCCGCGAGGGCGCGGGCTTCTTCGGTATCGACGACGTCGTAGGGAACCGCAGCGACCTCGGCGGCGAGTTCAGGGCGGGGGGTCAGACCGCGGAAGGCTTGGATGCGCACAGCAGAAAGAATTGGCGGATTAGGCTTTGTGAAGGAATCACTTGGCGAGCGCGTCGGCGACCAGTTTGCGGACGCCTTCGGCGGCCCCGAGGACTGACTTCTCTGGGCCGGTGACCTTGATGAAGATGTTGCCGTCGTCGTGTTCCACAATGGCTCCGATCATGGCCGAGCCGGGCACCGGGGTTTTCTTCGGGCTCATGGCGGGACCGGAAAGGAAGGTGCCCGTGATTGTGACGTAATGTACCTTGTGGCCATTGACGGTGGCTTCCTCGCGTTTCGGAGCCACCGCCTTGCCGTCTTCGCCGGGAACGAACTGTGCCTGCCAGCGCTTCATGTTGGCTTCCACGTCGCCGCCCTGGCCATTGCCGAAATGGTAGAAGTCGGCTTCGACTGGAGCCGCCCCGTTATCGGAAGCGAGAGTGAAGCCGCCGGCGCTCATGGGGCGTGGTTCCTTCTTGGCCTGCCATGGGGCCGTCGCCTTGAAGGTAAGCGAACCCGCCTTGATTTCCGCAGGTTTTTCATCGGCGCGGACAGACGAGATGGCGAGGGCGAGAGCAAGCGAGGAGAGGACGAGGAATTTCATGGTAGGAGAGATGGGGGTTCAGGAGAATACGGGAGCAGCGGCCCGCCGGATGGACTTCAGGAATACTTCACATTGCGGCCCGGTTCCATTTCATAATCGAGCAGAAGTTCCGCCGACGTGTGCGGTCGGATCACTTCCTCGAGAAACTTGAAGTAGACCGGGTCATCCCGAAACATGGCCTGTTTGGCGCGGTTTTCGAAATCGATGGCCACGAAGAACGGGAATTCGCAGCGTGGGTCGATGCGCTTTCCGGAACGGACCTGGAGGGCTTCCGGGATCTTGAGAAGCAGCGACTTGGTGCGCCGGACCATTTCCTCGAGGGTTTCCTGGGAAACCTCGGGATGAAGCTTGTAGAGAGCGACGTGATGGACCATGACGGGGAAGCCCCGGGCTCAGTCATTCCAGCGCAGCGCTCCCTTTTTGAGAGCATAAAGATAGGCAATGAACAGGATGCCCGCGAAACCAGCCATGCTCCAGAATACCGCCGTGCTCTGGGCCACGAGATCGCGGAACACGAGCGCCCATGGATACATGAAGACCACTTCGATATCGAAAAGAACAAACAGCATGGCCACCATGTAGAACTTCACCGAAAAGCGCGGCTGACCGTCGCCAATCGGAAGCATCCCGCATTCGTAGGCCGAATCCTTGATCGCATTCGGCGTGCCGCTCTTCCCGAGAAGGACACTGGCCACGAGCGTCGACACGGCAAAGCCGCAGGCGACCACAATCTGCAGCAGAACGGGAAGATAATCCTTGAGCATGACCGTGCAGATGCACGGGAACCAGCGCGCGGCAAGGGAATCCTCGGGGCCAACCCCGGGAAATCAGGGCATCGCTGCCGCCCGCTCAGCAACCCCCAGAGCATCCACCGTCGTCATCGGCTTCGCTGGCTTGACGGCTCCCAGCCCGGGCGGACACGCCGCCGCAGAAGCCGACAGCAGGCAGGCCGAGCCACAGGGCGATGTCTGGGCGCGGTGACCATGAACATTGAGCAGGAGCGCCGCCCCGAACACGGGAAGGAGCACCTTGCGGCGGAAAGGCGATGGCGATTCCATGACATTACCCTCGGCGCATCTGACGATACCCGCAAGGGCGCACCGGGCAGGCTGGCGACTGAATTTAATGATCCGTTAGCGATGGCAGTCCGCGCCCGGGAGGATCCGGGACCGATGCGTGGGGGAAATCCCGATGGCTGGGTCGTCCATTTCCGGTTTGGATCATTCCAAGGGAAGGAAACACGGGCGCGTAGTTGACGGAACCGCGGAACTACTGCCTGTCATGGCATGAGTGAACGCCTTGTGTCCCTTGAGCCCGCGAGTCAGAAAGATGACCGGGAAGTCGTAAACCAGCTCCACGCTGTCTATCAGCGGATGAAAGAGCAGGTGGGACAGGTCATTGTTGGTCAGACCGATGTCGTCGAACAGATGCTGATCGCCGTTTTCTGCCGCGGTCATGCTCTCCTCGAAGGCGTGCCCGGCCTCGCCAAGACGCTGCTCGTTTCCACGCTCAGCAAGGTGCTCGACCTCAGTTTCAAGCGGATTCAGTTCACACCCGACCTCATGCCCGCGGACATCACGGGGACGGACATTCTCGAGATCGATCAGGCGAGCGGGAAACGGAACTTCCGTTTTGTGCACGGTCCGCTCTTTGCGAACATGGTGCTGGCCGACGAAATCAACCGGACGCCGCCGAAGACGCAGGCCGCCCTGCTCGAAGCCATGCAGGAACGTCAGGTGACCGTCGGCGAGACCAGCTACGAATTACCCGAACCCTTCTTCGTGCTCGCCACGCAGAACCCGATCGAGCAGGAAGGCACCTTCCCGCTGCCCGAGGCGCAACTCGACCGATTCATGTTCAACATCCTCGTGGGCTACCCTACCGCTGCGGAGGAACAGCAGATCATCCGACAGGTCACCGGAGCCACCAAAACCCAGGTCCAGAAGCTGCTCGACGGAAAGGCCGTCGCGGAACTGCAGGACGTCGTCCGCCGGGTGCCCGTGGCCGATCACGTGGTGGAATATGCGAGCGAACTGGTGCGGGCGACGCGTCCGAAGGAACCAGGGGTGCCCGATTTCGTGAAGGAAATGGTGGGCTGGGGAGCCGGGCCGCGCGCCGGAATCTATCTGATCACGGCGGCCAAGGCGCGGGCCATTCTGCAGGGAAGGTTTCATGCCACCACGGCGGACGTGGCGGCCTGCGCCCTGCCGGTCCTGCGTCACCGCATTCTGACCACCTTCAATGCCGAGGCTGCCGGGGTGAAGAGCGATCAGATCATCCGGATGCTGCTCGAGCATCTCAAGCCGAAGGCGGAACTGGACGTGTGAGCGACGCCCGCCGGGCGGCCCCGCAGGGGAGCCCGTGAACCATCATTCCCGGGCCATCCGGATTCCCACAGACAGGCATGGCAGATCTTCCTGATTCCTCCTACATGCGGCTGCTTCCCGACGAAGCAGCCACGACGCTGGCGCGGCTTGAACTGATGGCGCGGGCCAAGAAGCAGGGAGCCATGTCCGGCCGGCATACGAGTCCCAACAAGGGATTCAGCGTGGTCTTTGCCGAACACAGGCAGTACGCGCCCGGCGACGACATCCGCGACCTCGACTGGCGCGTCTTCGCCAAGAGCGACCGTTACTACATCAAGCAGTACACGGAAGAAACCAATCTGCGGACCACCGTCGTGCTCGATTGCTCGGGGTCGATGAACTACCGCGGCGATCTCTCGTCGCCCGTGTCCGGTCAGCCGGTTTCGAAGTTCGAATACGCACGCTACCTTGCCGCTGGGCTGTCCTATCTCATGATCCGGCAGCAGGATGCCGTCGGCCTCGTGACGTTCGATGACCAGATCCGTTCGTACATCAAGGCCGCAAGCCGACCGAGTCAGGTGCGACTCGTTCTCGGGGAACTGGAACGCGCCACGGTTGGCAAGGATACAAAGCTGGCGGCCACGCTGCATGAAGTGGCCGAGCGGATTCCGAGCCGCGGGCTGGTTCTCATTCTGAGCGACTGCTTCGAACCATCGGCGCAGCTCGTGGAAGCCTTCCATCATTTCCGGTACCGGAACCATGAAGTCGTCCTCTTCCATGTCATGGCCGAGGAAGAACTGACCTTTCCGTTCAATCAGAGTCATGAATTCCGGGACCTCGAGGGTCTCTCCCAGCAATTGAAGATCGATCCCCGCACGGTGCGGGCTGCCTATCTCGAGCGGGTGCGGGAGCATGTGGCGAAGATCGAGGCGGCCTGCGGACGGCTGCAGGCGGATTACGTGCCGCTTTCGACGAAGATGCCGTACACCACGGCGCTCGCTGATTTCCTTGCGCGGCGGGGCGCGCGGCGGCGCTGAACCAACCAATCCTTTCCTGGAAAACGCGTGTCTTTTCTGAATACAGCCCTGCTGGCCGGCCTTGGAGCCGTGCTGATTCCCGTGATCATTCACCTGCTGTCGCGGCGCACCGCGAAGATTGTGGATTGGGGAGCGATGCAGTTTCTCATGGATTCCGTGGAGTCGCGGAAGAGCCGGATCGAGCTGGAGGAAGCGCTGCTCATGGCGGCGCGCGCCCTCCTCATGGGGCTGGTGGCGCTGGCCGTGGCACGGCCATTTGTGCCGCCGGGATCCGCGGTGCCATGGGGCGTGGTCCTGCCGGCCTTTCTGCTGGGCGTGGTTGCCCTCACGACCGCCGTGGTGCTGCGGAACCGCCGCCGCTGGTTCTGGGGCCTCCTGCTCGCCGGACTCGGACTGCTCGCCCTCTGCGTGCTCGCGGTCGTCTACGAAAAGAAATGGAATCTGAAGCGCTTCGGCACTGCGGGCCGCAAGGACGTGGCCATCGTCATCGATGGATCGACCTCCATGCAGCTGGCCTCTGGGGTGGCCGGCACCAACTTCGATCTCGCCCTCCTCGAAGCCCGGGAAATCATCGAAAAGGCGTCGGGCGGAACTGCTTTCAGCCTGATTCTCGGCGGCCCGGTCCCCATGGCACGCGTGGCGGAACCCGTGGTCAACCGGACCGACCTCCTTGCTGCACTGGGAGCCATGAAGCCAGTGCGCGGAAGGATGGCGGCCTTTGATTCCCTTGCGGCGGCGGCGGTTTCCGTGGCGGCGGGCTCGAATCCGAACAAGGAAATCATCGTCCTCACCGACGGCCAGAACATGGGCTGGGAACTTGATAACCGGGCGCGCTGGGAATCCCTCCTCGCGGGGATGGAAACGCTGCGATCGAAGCCGCGCATCATGATGCGCAAGTACACGCTGCCGACCTCGTTCCGCAATGTCGCCGCCGCAGGCATTGCCTACAGCCGCGAAGTGATCGGCACCGACCGGCCCGTGACCATTGAAGTGACCGTGGAGAATACCGGAACCGAAGCCCTCACCCCCGGCGGCGTGGAACTGCACATCGGTGAAACCGTTCTCAAGGACCCCGGAACCGGACAATTGCCCCCCGGTGGCAAGGAAACCGTCCGCTTTCTGCACCATTTCAAGGAAGCCGGCAGCGTGCCCGTGCGGGCCGTCGTGCTCGGCCGCGACGACCTGCCGCTCGACGACGAAACCGTGAGTGTCTGCAGCGTCATCGACCGTCTGCCCGTCCTGCTCATCGATGGCAATCCCTCGGAACGCTTCCTCGACCGGGCGGGTGCCTTCACAGCCCTTGCGCTCGCTCCCGCCGTGCTCGGCAACGACAAGGAAGACGGTCGCGCATCGGTTTCCATGGCTCCGGAAGTCATGCCCGTAAGCCGCGCCCTCGGCGTGACTTCGTTCGCGCCATGGCGTGTGGTCATCCTCGCAGGAATTTCCAAGCTTCCGGAATCGGTGGCGCGCCGCCTCACCGGATGGGTCCAGGGAGGCGGAGGTCTGCTCGTATTGCCTGGCTCCACGGCTGATCCAGCGTTCTACAATCAATGGCGGGCCCCCGATGGTTCACGACTCCTCCCGGCGCGCCTCATCAGTGAAAGCCTGCCGCCCGATGGGGTGACGCTGGCCCTCAATACCTTTTCGCATCCGGCCCTGCGGCTCGTGGCGGACACGAAGCAGAGCGACCTCGGGACTTCGCTGCTCCAGCGGTACTGGAAGATGGAACCGGATGCCGCGTCCGGTGCCTCGGCGGGCGGCCGCGCCGCCAATGGCGACACCTTCCTCGCTTCCGTCAAATCGGGCTTCGGCACGGTCGTGATGACTTCGTGCAATTTCGACACGGCTTCCGGGAATCTCCCGTCGCGGCAGGCCTTCGTCGCCCTCGTCCACCAACTCGTCTACCATCTGGCCAATCCCGATGGCCAGCCCCTCAACCGGGAACCAGCAGCCCAGCTCAATCTTCCCCTGGCCCGCGGAGCCGCCGATGGCGGGCTCAAAGGCGAATACTTCCGCGGCGTGGCGACCGGCCAGCCAGTCCACGTGCGCATCGATCCAAAACCCGATTTCCAGTGGGGCGGCGGCAGTCCGGCCCCTGGAGTTTCCGAGGATTTCACAGCCCGCTGGACGGGTGCCCTGCTGCCCCGCTTTTCCGAAGAATATGTCTTCGATGGCTGGGGCGATGACAGTGTCACGGTCACGATTGGCGGCCGCAAAGTCATCGAACGCGGCGGCGAAGGCCGCATGACCCTCGAAGCGGGACGGTATTATCCAATTCAAATCGACCTCGTCGACGGCAGCGGCGGGGCCGCCATGCAGATCTACTGGCGGAGTCAGAGCCAGCCTCGCGAAATTCTGCCGCCCGATTGCCTGACTCCGTTTCCGCCGGGCAGCGAACAGGCCGAATCCGTGGTCGGTTCCCTCGAAGTGGAGGGACCGGACAACTTCCCGCGGGCAGCCGATCTCGTCTTCACCCGCGGCGGCCTCGTAGCCCGGCTTGGCTCGGACATTGTCCCTGGCCTCTACCGCATGAAAATTCCCGCGGAACGCCTCAAGGATTACGGAAGCCTGCCCGCCAAGGATGGCACCATCCCATTCAGTGTCGCCGACGATGCCGCCGAAAGCCGCATGACCGCACTCGGTCCCAAGGACCTCGACTTCGTACGCAACCGTATCGAATTGCTCGAACCCCCCGGCGTGAAGGAAATCGTGACCGTCCTGAGCGGTCGGGAATTCGGCGAGGAACTCTGGAAGTACCTCGCGGTCGGCGCTCTCTTTCTCCTGCTCTGCGAAACCGCCCTGACCCGCTGGATCGCCGTGGGCCGCCGCAGCGGCGAAGACGTGAGTGTCGATTTCGAAAATAAATTCGAACCGTCGCGGCAGTTCCGCGATGCCCTCGAGCGGGTGCGGCAGGGCACCAATCCGTGATTTTTTTCCATCTGAAGCATGCCGACCAAACCTCTGCGCACTGACCTGCTCGATAGCGCCATTGCCACGCCGACCGTCTGGATGGGAGCGGCGGCCCTCCTGCTTTTCTGGATGCTGCTGCATTGGCTGAGCCGTCGCTTCGCCACGGGAAAACTCGTGCGCTGGCTCGCGTGGCCGCTCCGCATCGCCGTGGGCACCGCCGCCATCTGGGCCGTCTGGCAGGCCGTGGCACGCCACCTCGTCCTCGAATCCTCATGGCCACTCTGGGTCAATGCCCTCGTCGGTGCCACCGCCATCGAAATCATCTGCGGCCTGTACCAGCTCGAAAAACGCATCGTGAAGCCATCGCTTGGCCGCTGGCTGCTGGCCCTGCGGCTCCTCATGACCGCAGCCGTCCTCACCATGCTTGTCCAGCCGGTCTTTGCCCGCGACGAGGAACGCCGGGAAGACCGCAACGTAGTCGTCCTCGTCGACGATTCCGCCTCCATGCAGATCGCCGACCGCGAAATGCCAGTCGATGAGAAACTCGGCCTGGCTGCCTTCGAAGGCATGGATTTTCTCAAGAACCGTCCGCCGCTCGCCACCGCCCTCGGCGAAGGCCGCAGCCTGCTCGAACGGCTCGCCGCCGCCGCCGAATCTCTCCGCGTCGTCGAAATGCTCGGCCGCGACGAGGAAAAAACCCGGCTCGAAAAGGAAGCCGCGGCATGGCGCGATCTCGAGGATCAGGCACGCCAATGGGCCGCCCGCGTCCGCCCAGCCATCGATGTGAATGTGGGGACGATCACAGAAGATTTCCGCCGTGCCCAGGACATCATGCGGCGCCGCCTCGGCAATGATACCCTCGAGGGACTCAATCAGATCCGCGCGGGACTGGGCAGCCGCAATGCCCGCCAGCTGCGCCGGGGCTTCAGCGATGCCGCCGCCGCCATCGATGAAGGACTCAGCGTCGCGCCCGCGGTCGCCCTCGCCGCCGATGAAACGTTCTATGCCGCCCTGCCGCAGGACGCCCGCGACCGCATCGATGCCGCCGCCGCCCGGACCCGCGGCGAAACCGCCCGGCTCGCCCTCACCCGCGGCCGCGATGGCAAACCTTCGTTCCTCGATCAGGTCCGCGAAAAATACACCCTGCGCCTCATGCGCTTCGGGAGCAAAGCCGCCGAAGTCGAATCGCTCGCTCCAGAAGCCTTCACAGACGATCCCGAACTGCGCCGCCGGACCGACCTTGCCTCGGCCCTCGAAAAAATCCGGGAAACATGGCCACCGGAGAATCTCGCGGGCGTTGTCGTGCTGTCCGATTTCCGCCACAATGGCCTGCTGCCGCCCGACGATGCCGCCCGCGGGCTCGGTCTCCAGGGCTCGCCGGTCAGTGCCGTCGTCACGGGAAGCTCCCGGGGCTCAGTCGACGCCGCCGTTGTTTCGCTGTCGAGTCCCCAGAGTGTCTTTCTTGGCGACCGCGTCCGCATCCGGGCCGACCTCAAGGCCGACGGCCTGCGCGGCCGGGAACTGCGGGTCCGCCTGCTCAAGGAAGGCCAGACGGTCAGCGAACAGACGGTCCCGGTCCCCGAGGATTCGTTCCGCACGACCCTGCGGCTCGCGGATCAGCCGCCCGAAAAGGGCATCTTCGGATACTCCGTGGTCATCGAACCAGTCACCGGCGAACTCTTTGCGAACAATAATCAGTGGGACTTCGATGTCGCCGTGAGCGATGACCGCACGAATGTCCTGCTCATCGACGATGTGCCGCGCTGGGAATTCCGCTACCTGCGCAACCTGTTCGACAGCCGCGACAAGAGTGTCCACCTGCAGCATGTTCTCATCCACCCCGATACCCTTTCGGGAGCCGATGCGCTCCCTGCGATTCCAGCCAGTGCGGCCCGCAAGTTCGGGGAATCGGAAGCCACCCGGCTGCCGTCCAGTCCGGAGGAATGGCGGAAGTTCGATGTCATCATTCTGGGCGATCTCCCTCCGGGAACGCTGGGCGAGGAAACATGGAATATCATCCGGGAATGCGTCGACCGCCGCGGAGCCATGCTGGTGCTCATCGCGGGCCCATCGCACATGCCGCACGCCTTCACCAACGAGGCGGCCCGCAGCCTCATTCCGGTTGAATACGACGCCGGGACGGCACCGCTCTACATGGGCCCGGAACTTTCCTACCGCCTCGCCCTCACCGCCGACGGCCGCAGCAGTCCCATCTTCCTGCAGTCGCTCAGCGGCGTCGACAATGCGCGCATCTGGGACGAGATTCCTCCCCTCAGCTGGCGTCATCCCATCCGTGCCGTCAAGCCGGGAGCCTCCGTGCTGGCATGGGCCCGCCCGGTCGTGCTCGACGCCGCCGGCAATGAAGTGCGGGCCCGCCCGGCATCCTCGGGCGACCTCGCCGACGCCCTGCTCCAGCAGAAGCAGACGGAACAGCAGAATGCCCTCGTCGTCACTTCACAGACCGGCCTCGGCAAGGTCGTCATGCTCAACTTCGATCAGACATGGCGCTTCCGCTACGGCGTCGGCGATACCTACCATCACCGCTTCTGGGGCCAGCTCATGCGCTGGGGCGCCGGACAGAATCTCGCATCGGGCACGAATTTCGTACGGCTTGGTACCGACCGTCTCAGCATCGAACCTGGACAGCCACTCAAGATCATGGCCCGCCTCGTAGACGATACGTTCCGTCCCGTGGCCGGAGCCGATGTGAAGGCGGCCATCTACCGCGGTGACGAACGCGTCATGGTCAAAAATCTCACCTACCGCGAGGATTCCCATGGCATGTACGAAACCGAGGTCGAATCGCTCAAGGATCCCGGTGCCTACCGCATCGAACTGGAAGGCAGCACGGTGCGCGAATTGCTCGCCAAGGAGAATGTCCAGAAGGTGGATCAGAAACTCACGGTGACCGCCGAAGGCAATCCGGTGGAACTGGGCGAGATCAGTGTGGACCGCGAAATGGCCGTGAAACTGGCGTCGCTCAGCGGTGGATCGGTGGTGGCTCCGGAATCGGTGAGCGACCTCCTACGCTTGTTCGGCGACGCCACCAAGGTGGTCACCAAGCGGCTCGAAACCACGCTTTGGGACAACTGGATGCTGCTGCTTGTGGCGATCGGCGCGGCGACGGCGGAATGGATTCTGCGTCGCAAAGGAGGGCTGGTATGAAAGGGGCGGATGCTGTAGCTTTTGCAATGCTGATCCGGTCCTGCCGGGCAGCGATGATTCAACCTGAACGCCTTCGAGGCACCTGAAGACCATGGCTGCGAATACTCTTTCCGATTCCGCTCCGTTCACCCTGCCGGCACCGATCGCGGACCGTCTGCGCGCGGTCATCCGCAGGGTGCGCTGGATTCAGCTGACGCGTGGACTGCTGGCGACGGCAGCGGTGGGCTGCTTTGCGCTGCTCGCCGTGATGGGGCTGGATGCGGGCGTGGCGCTGAGCCGACCGCTGCGGCTGACGCTTTCCCTGCTGGCCCTTGTGGTGACGCTGCTGGCAGCGTGGCGCTTTCTGCTGCGTCCCCTCTGCCGGAAGATTTCGACGGCGGCCGTGGCCCGCTGGCTGGAAATCCAGCATCCGGAAATGCAGGAACGCATCTCCACGGCGGTGGAACTGGCGGGCCGACCCGATGCCGGAACGTCCCGCGTCCTCCTCGAGGAAGTGGTGCGCGATGCTGTCGCCGACGCCGGCCGGATCCGTCCGGAAGTCGAACTGAGTGGCCGCCGGGCCCGTGGTCCTGCCATCGCATTGCTCTCCGGCCTCGGGATTCTCGGGGTCCTCTTTGCGCTCTGGCCAGCGGCGGTGCCGCGGCTCGTGGCCCGAGCCCTCGCCCCGCTCGCGGAAATCGAAGACGCATGGGCCGGACAGATCCGCCTCGTCACGGGATCTCAGACGGTGGCCCTCGGCGAACCCCTGAATCTTGAAGCAGCCGTCAAAGGGAAGCCCGACCGCGTGGCGGTGCGCATGACTTTGCCAGACGGAACTACGGTGGAGGAATCGCTCCTCGCCGATCCGGCGGTGACGGTGGGCGAGGGAGAATCCGGTTACGCCCTGCGCATTCCAGCGGCCGAACGCAGTTTCAGCGGAGTCATCGCCATGGGCCGCGCCACGAGCCCGCCCTTCACGGTGACAGTCCTGCCGCGCCCGTCGGTCGAATCGTACACGCTCACATGGATGTTCCCGGAATACACCGGACGGAAGGAGGAAATGAAGGAGAACGCTGGGCCGGAAATCGTCGCCCCGGCGGGCACCACGGTCAAAGTCAAGGCTCGGCTGAGCCGCCCCGTCAAGGACGC
Source organism: Verrucomicrobiota bacterium (assembly GCA_039795165.1). GTDB lineage: Bacteria > Verrucomicrobiota > Verrucomicrobiia > Verrucomicrobiales > V1-33 > V1-33. Next base: position 12,061 of record JBDKER010000063.1, read on the forward strand.
CGAAGCCCTTGTCGATGGCAAGGCCTCAGGATCGGTACAGCTCGCCGAGGAAAATGGTCAGACGGTGGCCACATGGGAAGCGGTCCTCGCTCCCGGCACGGATACGAATTGGTACTTCCAGTTCCGCGACAGCCACGGGATCGCCAGCCTGCGCGAAGACGCCCCGTTCCGCGCCGAAGCGGACCGCGCCCCGGCCGTCACCATCGATTCCCCGCTCGAAAGTGAATTCGAACTGCGCCCGACCGAAAAGCTCCCGCTCGAATACACGGTGCGCGAGGATTTCGGGGTCCAGGCGGTCACGCTGCAGCTGCTGCCCCACGGGAAACCGGAACGCAAGCTGCCGGTCAATCCACTGCCCGCACGCGGCGAAGATGCATCTGAATGGAGGGGCAATGCCCTCGTCGACCTCGCCCAACTGGACCTCGCCGACGTTCCGGAACTGGTCGTGGCCCTCATTGCGGCGGACAATCTGCCGGCCGACCGCAAGGGCCCGCAGACGGGACGGAGCCGCGAACTGAAAATCCGCATCCGGCGCGATGCGAAGTCGCTCATGGAACAGACGGTGGCCGCCCAGGCGGAGGAAATCCGCAAGGCCATCGAGGACGCCAAGAAGGAACTCGTGGAGGCACGCCAGGGCATTGAAAACAAGCCGGACCTCCTCCGCAATGCCCCGGAGATTCAGCCGGAAGCCCTCCGCGAAATCGAGGAAACCGCCGGACATTCCCGCAAGGCATCGGAAATCCTCGGCGAACTGGCCGAGCGCATGAAGGAAACGGCTTACGCGCGTCAGTCGCCGGACCTCGCCCGCATTGCCGCAGACCTCGTCGATCCAGCCACGGAAAAGGTAAGCGAAATTCCGCTCCGGGACGACCGCACGCAGCGGGCCGACCTCGCCCAGCAGGCGAAGGACAATCTCCAGAAGGCCATCGAAAAGCTCGATGAGGAACATCGTCAGAACGCGGACGAACAGCAGCAGGCCCAGGCCATCGCCCAGCTCCAGGCACTCGCGGAGGAACAGGCCAGACTGGCACGCGAAGCCGCTCAGGCCCGCGACCAGGAAGCCCAGCAGGCAGCCACCGAAGCCCGGGAAATTGCGGAAATGGCCCGCGAACTCTCCGCGCGTCAGGAAGCGATCGCTGCCCAGCAGACGCAGGCGGATTCGCCCCAGCAGCAGCAGGAACTCGCCCAGGCGGAACAGAAGGTCGTGGAAGCCGGACAGCAGCTCGAGGCCAAGGCCCGGGAATTCGCCCAGCGGAATGCCGCCACCCTCGCTCAGGATCCAGCCGCCCGGCAGCGCATGGAACAAGCCGTCCAGGACCTCCTCGACGGACGTCAGGATTCCCAGGAAACCGCGGAACTCGCCCAGCAGGCCGCCCAGCAGAATCAGCAGCCACCTCAGCCGCAGGCAGCAGCCGACCCCGCCAAGGCATCCGCCGCCGCGGAACAGGCCCGCGCCCTCGCCGAAAAAATCGATCAGGCCGCCGCCGCCCAGGCTCAGGCCAGCGAGCAGTCGGCCAAGGCCACGACCCCGCAGGAAAAGCAGACGGCCGCCCAGAATCTGCAGCAGGCAGAACAATTGACCCAGCAGCTCCAGGATCAGATCGGCCAGCTGGCCCAGCAGCAGGCGGAAGCAATCGGACGCGACGCCGCGGACCGCCAATTGCTCAGCGAAGCGACCCAGGATGCGGCGGCCGCCCGCGAAAATGCCCGTCAGGCCACTCAGGCCGCCCAGGAAGGAGCCCGCAAATCACAGGAAGCCGCCAACCTCGCCGCCCAGGCCGAGCAGTCGGGTCAGAAACCATCCCCGGATGCCAAATCAGCCGGCAACCCGGAAATGGCCGCCGCCGCCCAGGAAACCGCGGCTGCCCAGGACGCCCTCAAGGAAGCTGCGGAAGGCCTGCGCTCGGTCGCAGAAAACCTCACGGCCGACGCCGCCGCCAAGCCATCGGAAAACCCAGTGGCCCAGGGACAGGACGAAGCCACGGCAGCACGCCAGGAAGCCACCGCCTCAGCCAGCGAACTCGCGGAAGCCTCCAGCCAATTCAAGGAACTCGCCGAAAGCCTCGCCCAGCAGGCCGGCGTCAATCCCGAAGCACCGCTCCAGGCACAGTCGGATCAGCAGCGCCAGCAGGCGGATCAGGCCCGCCAGCAGGCGCAGCAGGCATGGCAGCAGGCCCAGCAGCAAGCCGCCGCCCAGGCCCAGAACCTGAACAATCAGCTCAATCAGCAGAACAATCAGGCCATGCAGCAGGCCCTCCGCCAGGCTGCCGGTCAGGCCGAAGCCCTCGCCCAGCAGGCGCAAGCCCTCGCCAAGGAACAAGGCAGCCTCTCGGACCTCGTCGCCGCCGCCGCCGAAGCCGCGGATCAGGCCGGCCTCGCCCAGAAGGAAGAAACCCTCGGCCAACTCGCCGAAGCCCTCGGCAAGGCCGCCGAAGCCTTCCAGCAGCAGGCCGCCGGACAGGTCGACCAGTCCAGCGCCGCTCAGGACGCCGCATGGCAGGCCAGCGAACAACTCGAAATGGGAGCCACCGCCGCGGCCGCCGCCGCCGCCGCCCTCGCCGAGGCCGCCCGCACCGCTTCCCCCGAAGGCTCACCGGAAGGATCACCTCAGCAGGGATCACCGCAGCAGGGATCACCCCAGCAGGGATCACCCCAGCAGGGATCACCCCAGCAGGGATCACCGCAGCAGGGTTCGCCTCAGCAGGGTTCGCCTCAGCAGGGTTCGCCTCAGCAGGGTTCGCCTCAGCAGGGATCGCCTCAGCAGGGATCGCCTCAGCAGGGATCGCCTCAGCAGGGATCGCCTCAGCAGGGTTCGCCGCAGCAGGGTTCGCCGCAGCAGGGTTCGCCTCAGCAGGGTTCGCCTCAGCAGGGTTCGCCTCAGCAGGGTTCGCCTCAGCAGGGATCGCCTCAGCAGGGTTCGCCGCAGCAGGGTTCGGCTCAGCAGGGTTCGGCTCAGCAGGGATCTGCTGGTCAGGCGCAGGCGGAGGCAGCGGAGGCGGCGTTCAGCAATGCGGCGACGGCCCTTGCGGCCTTGGCTGGGGCGCTCGGGACGCAGGCGGACGCGCTCGTGGCGGAGGCGAAATCGCTTCAGGAGGGAGCGCAGCAGGCCCAGCAGGCAGCGCAGCAGGGGAGTCAGCAGGGACCGGGCAATGCGGCTCCAAGCAGTGGAAATGCAGCGCAGAGTGCTTCGCAGGCGGCGCAGTCGCTCGCCCAGGCGGCCTCGGCTTCGCAGGCGGCGCGCGGAGTTCCGCAGAATGGAGGAAAGCCACAGTTCAGCAGCAATAGCCGGAGCACCGGAAAGGGGCAGGGGAATGGTCAGCAGCAACCCGGCGGCGAAGGATCGCAGGCCCAGACAGGCGCACAACCCACCGGAGTGCCGCTGGCCATGCCGGCCGACCTCGGAAAGCTGGGACTGACACAGGCCGACTGGGTGAAGCTGCGCGGAGTCATTTCAGGAGTCGAAGGAGCCGATGGCGACCGCGTTCCCGCCGAATACCGCGATCTGGTGCGGGCGTATTTCGGGGCCCTTTCCGGCGGCGATCCCGCGCAGGGCGAGGAAGGAAAACGCAAGTGATCGATGTTCCGCAACCAACGAAACGCCACATGAAAACAGGAACGATGCAACGGGTGCTGGCGGGATTGCTGGCCATGATGATGCCGGTGGCCGGTCAGGACGCCAGCGATGTCTTCCGCAAGTACGAACCCGAGGCCCGCAAGGCGATCGAACGCGGATTCGAATACATCCTCTCGGTGGAACAGCGCGATGGCACCTTCCCGGAATCGCACGGCCGCAGCACAGGCATTTCGTCGCTCATCGGCATGGCCTTCCTCTCGATGGGACACACTCCGGGCCGCGGACGCTACGGAGAAGCCATCAACCGCCGCATCGATTTCGCCCTGAAGCACAGCAGCCGCGAAGGACTCGTCGACAATGGCGACCACGGCAACGGCCCCATGTACGCCCACAACATTAGTACCCTCTTCCTGTCAGAAGTCTCCGGAATGGTGGACGCCCAGCGCCAGCAGCGCATCGACGCCGTCCTGCCAAAGGCCATGACCATCATCCTCCGCGCTCAGGCAGTCAATAAGTCCCCGCACAACCAGGGCGGCTGGCGGTACCACCCAGGATCGCGCGATTCCGACCTCTCCTGCAGTGGCTGGGCCCTCATGGCGCTGCGCTCGGCCCGACTCAATGGCGCTCCCGTCCCACCCGAATCCATCGATCAGGCCGTCAAATACATCTACCAGAACTTCGAACGCCGCGCCGGGCATTTCGGCTACATGGACAGCCAGCAGCACCGCGATTCCCTCACCGGGGCCGGCTTGCTCTGCCTTGAATTGTGCGGTCGTCATGCCTCCGAGGACAATATCCGGGCAGGCGAGTGGATCCTCGCCAACTACCGCGACCTGCGGCGGGCGGAATTCGAGTACTACGGCAACTACTACAACGCCCAGGGCATGTTCCAGCTCGGCGGCAAATACTGGCGCAACTACGCCTCATGGATGTACCCGCACTACCTCGGGGAACAAAACGAAGACGGTTCATGGCGCGATAACCGCTTCGGGCGAGTCTACGGCACCGCCATCATGATCCTCGCCTTCACCGTCCCCGCCCGCCAACTCCCCATCTACCAGCGCGACGAACGCATCGACGAAGAATGACCCACCCCGGATGATGCGGGTTTTCTTTTGACAATCCTCCACCTGCGCATACGAAACCTCCCGCGCCACATCGTGCAGCGCGTGTGTCCGGCAGGGTAGCTCAGCGGTAGAGCAGGGGACTCATAAGCCCTTGGTCGCGAGTTCGATTCTCGCCCTTGCCACCACACTTGTCATTGGCGTCATGCCAGTCCCCAAGCCGCGGGGCCTCGGAACATCCCGCTCCCGGGTTCCATCATCAGGTGGAACCGCATTGACCAGACTGGTGCCGGAGGAGGGGAACTCAAGGCGGTCACACCGGCCGCGTCCCCTTGCAATCCGGGTAGGCGGAGCAGCCCCGGCGGTATGGCTGGGGTCGTGACGCGGCGAAGACGTCTGGGCATTTATCGGGAATCTTTATCGGGAATCAGCCGGGGATCGTGCGCCTCTCGCGCCGCTTCAGGGCGCCTTGAATGGGTGGGGGCGGGTACCTGGGGCATCGCGTTGCTCAGCCCCAGGCTGTCCTCTCGGTCCCCGCATGGGGACGCGCTGGATCGGAGGTGGCGGGCGG
>JBDKER010000064.1:0-17139 GCA_039795165.1 Verrucomicrobiota bacterium
CGGCTGATCGCTGTCCGGGCGGCAGGCGATGCGGTAATTGACCGAGCCATCGCCTTCCATGCGTCCGGTCAGGGTGGCGTGGAGGCCGTGGCCGTGGAGGGACGCTGTCCATTCCACCGACCATGGGGTCTGGCTGGTGAACTGGAGGCCCTTGCCCGTGAGGGGATGGGTCGAACCGTCTTGGGCGACCGTCAGCTGGACGGGTGAGGCGAGGAGGGAGAGCGTGGGTTTGTCGAGGATCCGGGTGATGGCGCGGTTGAAGAAGCTGCGGATCTGGACGGGGAGGCCATCGCTGCCGAGTTCCAGTTCGCGGCCGAGGCAGCGGATGGTCTGGCCAGTGACCGAGAGGGCCGTGTAGCCCTTGACTGGTTCGTCGTCGACAGCCGTTGAGGAATTGAGCCAGCGGAGCCGGGATAGACTCTGCGGATTGCCATCGCCGTGGTCGTCGGCGGGCTCGCCCGCGGTTTCGATCGTGATGGTCAGCGGGTCCGCGAGGGGCTGGCCGCTGGCATCCGTGATGGTGGCCGAGAACGATCCCGAGCCCGCGGCGGGGATCTGGACACCGTGCCAGAAAGCCTGGACTGTTCCGCGCGGGATGATGAGGCCTGTCTGTGAGGATTTGCCATTCCAGTCCGTGCGGTCCGTCGTGAGGGCATCGACCTTATCAGCCCATGCGGTGGTGGGCTGGACCGATGATTGGACGCCCGCGAGGTCGCGCTGCGGGCACCAGACGACCACGGGGAAGACGAAGTATTCGCCTGGCCGGGCGCGGAACTGCCGTGGCCCCGGGGTGAGGCCCTCCGTGGCGAGCGAGCGCGGGAGGGCGTGCTGCATGCGGACTGCGCGTGGGTCCGACGGGATGGCTACGGCGACACCGGCTGGAAACTTTGCCGCGAGGGCGGCGGCTTCGGCGGTGGAAGCGATGACTTCCGCGGCAGTCCATGCGTCGTGGGCGGCGACTGCTTCCCATCGGACCGGAGTTGCCGTGGCGGTCGGAGCCTTGGCGTGGTCGCGGAGCCATGCGGCGTCCGCCGTGTTGGCCGGTGCGAGGTATTTGCCGACCGGGAAGGCTCCACCTTCCAGCTGTACCGGGAGGAAATAGACCGCGTATTCCCCTGCCCCGCTCACTGGTTCGAAGGTCAGCTGAGCGGATTCCGCCGAGAGAGAATCGATATGGACATTCGGGATGGGTTTGCCTGTGGCGAGGTCGTGGACGATGACCGCCTTCTTTTCCGGCGAAGGATCCGGGCGGCGCCAATCGATGAGGGCCGAGACCGCGCGGGTACCGGCTGGAAACTTGCCCGTCTGAACGACCACGCGGTGCGAGCCGAGGCTGCGGTCCCATGGCTGAGCGGCGGGCAGCCATTGATCCGGCGGGGCTGCCGGCAGCGCAGCCATGGAGGCCACGAAGAACAGGAAAGGGAGCAATCGCATCCCCGGAGAACGCCATGGGACGCGCCCTCGTGTCAACGCATTCCTGCAAATCGCCCGCCTGTGGAAACACGAACCCCGCGGAATCCCGGTGGGGGGAAGCCGCGGGGCCATGCTGACCGACCGGTTCGGGTCCCGGCCGGAATCTGTGTGGGGGAACTGGTTCAGCGGGCCTTGATGACGCCGTGCATGAGGCGCCAGTGGCCTGGGAACGTGCAGAGGTACGGGTAGTCGCCTGGTTTCTCCGGAGTGAACTTGATGATCGCCTTTTGGGCCGGGTCGAGCAGCTTGCTTTTCGCGAGGACTTCCGGGACATCCGGGATGTAGCTGCGGGCGAGGCCATCCGGGGCAGCCATCATCTTGTCTGCTTCCGCGCCGATGCGGTCGTATGATCCCGGCGTGGTGACGATAAGGTTATGCTGGAGCTGATCCGGGTTTTCGTAGATGATGGCGACAGGCTGGCCTGCTTTGACGCTGAATTCCTTGATGTCGTACTGGAGGGTGCCGATGGTCGACTTGACCTTGAGGATCTGGTGGGTTTTGGCCAGTTCCTCTTCGGATTCCTCGGTGGATCCGGCTGCCTTGGCACCGCTGAGGGCGGCCTTGATGGCGCGGGACAGGTTCGAGGGTTTGGCGTCTGCGAGGGCGGCGACCCGTTTCTGGGCGTCGGACGGGGTGAACGCGGCGAGGTTCATGGCGACGAGGGAATTGACATCTTCGAGGCCCGCCATGACGGCACCGCCTTTGGAGGGGCCGAGTTTGACGAGGCTGATGTCGTCCCACCATGCCTTGCCGGTGGCGTGTCCCCAGCCGCCGTAGAGGCAGTTGATGGAGAGTTCGCGCTGACGGCCCGAGGAGAATTTCACTTCGACCTGGGTCCAGTCATTGGTGCCGCGGAGTTTGCGGGACATGGGTTGTTTGCCATTGAGTTGGTGGAGTTCGAGCATGGCACCCTGACCGCCCTTGAGTTTGAAGTCCTCCGTTCTGATCCAGCCGGTGAGGAGGTAATCGCAGTTCTGATCGATATCGAGGTCGAAGTGGACACTGGTGTCCGAGCCTGCTTCCGATTCGATGAGGATGCATTTGCCGCCGTTGCGGCCGCCGTCGGTGACTTGGTGGGAAGCGCGGCCCGAGTAGGTACGGACTTGCCAGCCGACGGGGAGGGCACCGTCCACGGACTCGAAGTTTCCGTTATTGATGAGGTTTTTGGGGGCTTCGACCGGTTTGGCTTCTTCCTTGGGAGCGTCTGCGGCGGGTTCGTCCTTGAGGGCGGCGGCGAGGTAGCCTTCCGCGTGGCGGGTGGCGGCGAGGGCGCGGCCGTAGGGGATCCAGCGGTCCTCCGTGTTCGTCTTGTCCGACTTCATGGCGTAGAGGGCTTCGCCGGCTGGCACGTTGGCTGGGAGCGAGCAGAGTTCGATGAGGGCGGTGAGGCGGACGAGAGGTTCCTTGTCGGCGAGCGAGCCAGTGGCGAGGACGGCAGCCACCGTGGAGCCGTCGCGCGGGAGGACCTTGAGGGCAGCGCGGCGGACGCCCTGGGCAGGATGCTTCAGTGCAGCGAGGACCGCGCGGTGGACATCGGGATTGGCGGGAGTGACCGAGCCGAGGCCATGCAGCGTCCAGAGGGCGTGGAGGGCACCCCCATTGATGCCGATGGCGTCGGTTGACTGCTCCGCGAGGATTTCGAGGAGGGCCGGGACGACATCCGGTTGGGCGCGTTCGATGAGCAGGCGCTGGGCGTGCAGGCGCCAGAGCAGGTTGTCCGAGCGGAGCGCCTTGAGGAGGTCGGCTGTATTGTCCCTTGTGAGGCGGAACGACTGCGATGGTTTGCTGTCTTTGGGAGCGATGCTGTAGATGCGGCAGCGTTCCGTGTCGCGCAGGTCCGAGACGAAGGCATTGCCGCGGCCGTTTTCCGCGCGGAAGCCGCCATTGTTCTCGGAGGGCGTCGGGTTGTGCTGGACGAGGAACGAGTACCAGTCCGAGACCCAGACCGCGCCATCGGGTCCGGTGGAAGCGTGCACGGGGGCGACCCATTCGTCGGCGCCGGCCATGAGGTTCCAGCCGTTTTCGGCAGTGAAGTGGGTGCCTTCCTGCTTGAGGAGGGCGCGGTAGACCACGTGGCCCGTGGGTTCCGTGACGAGGGCCATGCGGTTCCAGTCGTCCTGTGGGAAGCGGCGGGCGGTGTAGATTTCGTGTCCGGCGGCAGCGGTGTAGCCACCGAAGACATCGACCTGGCGCAGTTTGTCCATGATGGTCCACATGCGCTTGTTGGCATCGATGCCCGGGAGGCGGTCATAGATTTCGAAGCCTTCGACGCCCTTCGCTGCGGTGAGCGGGATGGGCATGTAGAAGCTCGACTGGTTATTGGCGGTCGAGCCGAAGACATCGCCGTTTTCGTTGAAGGCGAAGCCCCATGTATTATTCGAGGTGGGGCCGAGGAATTCGAGTTTCGAGCCATCCGGTTTGAAGCGGAAGACGCCTTGGCCGAAGCGGTGTTCTTCGCCGCCGACGACGCCGCCGAAGCCAGAGTAGCCGACGCATCCCCAGACCCAGCCATCGAATCCGTAGTGGATATTGCTGGGGCCTGCGTGGGTATCTCCCTTGCCCCAGCCCGAGAAGAGGACCTTGCGTTCGTCCGCTTTGCCATCGCCGTTGGTGTCGCGCAGGAAGAACGTGTCAGGGGCGGCCACCACGACGACGCCGCCGCCGGCGAAGGTCATGCTGGTGGGGATATTGATCTTGTCGGCGAAGACCGTGCTTTTGTCCATCTGGCCGTCGCCATTGGTGTCTTCGAGGATGGAGATGCGGTCGCTGCCTTCCTCCTGGGTCTTGATGACATTGGGGTAGTCCTTGGTTTCGACGACCCAGAGCCGGCCGAGTTCGTCCCATTTCATGTCGATGACATTGAAGATGAGAGGTTCGGTGGCGATGGTGTTGAGGGTGTAGCCAGCGGGGACCTGAATATGCTTGCGGCTTTCCTCGACACTGAGCCCTTCCTGGAGTTTCGGGGCTGGATTGCGGCGTTCGTAATTGGGAACGAGGGCGTCTGTGTAGACGAACGGTTTTGGCTGCCATGCGCGGAATTTCTCGGCGCGTTCGTCTCCGACGGCCCAGACGGTGCCGCGGTAGACGAGGTCGTGGAAGCCGGGATTGCCGAACGTGCGTCCGTCGTGGCCGTAGGCCGTATAGAAGACGCGGCCTTTGCCTTCGGTGCGGACCCATGTGTAGGGTTCCTCCTCGCGTTTCTGGAGGACGATGCGGTCCGGGTTGCCGAGGTGGTGGACGTAGGTTTCGTCCCATGTTTCGAAGGGTTGGAAGCCCTTCATGATGGGGTGTGCGAGGTCGGTGACCGAGGTATTGAAGGTGCCGGTGCCGTGGCTTTTGAACTGGGCTCCGATCATGGAGACCACCTGCATGGAATTGCGGAAGCAGTAGCTGGCGCAGTGGAGGGGAACGAAACCGTGGCCGCCGCGCACGTAGTCGAGGAGGGCTTTTTCCTGATCCGGCGAAATCGTATCGATGTTTGCGTAGACCATGAGCGCGTCGTAGTGCGCGAGGGTCTGCGGGTTCAGGTCATCGGCATTGGCCGTGTAGGTGAGATTGATGCCGAGAGGGCCGAGGCCCTTGAGGAGTTGGGGGAAGCGCTCGGCTGGCTCGTGGTGCCCATTGTCACCGAGGAAGAGCACTTCAAGGCGCTGTGCCGAAACCGGGGCGGCGGCGAGCAGCCCTGCGGAGAGTATCAGAAGTTTCTGCATAATGATTGATGGGGTACCGGAGGAGACGGTTTCCGGCAAGGTGTCCCTTCATACAAAATGCGCCCGGGAGTGCTATGGATTTGCGCCCGCGGGGTTTCCCGGGGATGGCGTGACCGGTTCGGGGCGGCGTCCGCGGAGTTTCCCGAGCAGACGACTGATATCATCCAGCACGAGGTAGTTGATGGGAACGAGGAAGAGAGTGACCGTGAACGAGAACATGACACCGAATGCGATGCTAATCGACATCTGGTTGAGGAAATTCTCGCTGAGAGTTCCCTGGAAGATGACCGGCATGAGGCCCGCGAAGGTCGTGAGATTCGTGAGGAAGATGGCGCGGAAGCGGGCGGCACCGGCGGCGCGGGCGGCATCGCCGACGGACATGCCTTCGTCGCGGCATTTGTTGACGTAGTCGACGAGCACGAGGCTGTCGTTTACGACCACGCCGCTGAGGGTGAGCATGCCGAGGACGCTGAAGAACGAGATGGAGATTCCCTTGAGGAGGTGGCCGAGGGCTGCGCCGATCCAGCCGAATGGGATGACGAGGAGGATGATGAGCGGGAGCCAGTAGCTGCCGAACGGAATCGCCATGAGGGCGTAGAGCGAGAAGAGCACGAAGACGAGGCCCCAGAGGAGAGTTTCGAAAGATTCGCGTTCCTCGCGGGCTTCGCCTTCGATGGAGATGGCCAGCGATGGGTGTTCGCGCCTGAGTTCGGTGAGGTGCGTTTCGAGGGCGGCGCGGACCGCGAGAATGTCGGCGGCCTTCTGGTCGATGTCTGCGAGGACGTGAATGACCCTGGCGCGGTTGAAGCGGCGGATGCTCGTGGGGCTGCGGCCGAAGCGGTATTCTGCCGCCGAGGAGAATGGGATTTCCGAGCCATCCGGGGCGCGGATCATCATTTTCTCGAGGTTGTCGAGGCTGGTGCGTTCCGCTTTCGGGTAGCGGACCATGACGCGGACGTCGTCGCGTCCGCGCTGGATGCGCTGGGCTTCGTCGCCGAAGAAGGCCTGACGGAGCTGGCGGGCGACCATTTCGCGGGTGACGCCGCGGGCTTCCGCTTCCGGCTTGATGTTGACGATCTGGATTTCTTCCTTCCCGGTGGCGTAGTCGTCGTAGACGTCATTGATGCCTTCGTAGGTCTTGACGTGATCCTGGAGTTTTTCCGAGACGGTGAGCATTTCGGCGAGGTCCTGTCCACTGATCTGGATATCGAGGGGGGCGCGGCCGCTGCCCCATGAATCCTGGAAGCGGAGTTCGCGGGCTCCGGGGATTTCGCCGATGAGTTTACGCCATTCTGCCTTGAGGGCTTCGGTGTCGATGGTGCGTTCTTCCGGCGGGGGGAGTTCGAGGACGACTTCGCAGAGGTGGGACGATCCTGAATTGCTGACGCGGGCCATGCTGGCTCCCATGGAGCCCATGACGGCCATGACATTCATGACCTCGCTTTTTCCGGTGCTGGCGTTGAGGTATTTCTTCTGGATGACGCCCGCCGTTTCGATCATGTGGCGCATGTGGGCCTCCGTGATGTGGGCGGGGGTACCGAGGCTCATTTCGAGCTGACCGGAGACGCTGTCGCTCTGGAATCTGGGGAATGGGACCCATTTGAGGTGACCGCCCTTGAGGGTGCCGAAGCTGACGGCGAGGATACCGAGGAAGAGAGCCAGGGTGGCGTAGCGGTGCTCCATGGTGACGCGGAGGACCGGGAGGTAGAGTTTCTGGACGACGAAGGTGTCGAGCCAGTCTGCGATGTTCTGCTGAATCTGGCCGAGGCGGCCGGGTTTCCGGTCCCAGCGGACCTTGGCGAGGTGGGCTGGGAGGATGAGTTTGCTTTCGACGAGGGAAGCCAGCAGGACCGGCACGACGACGACCGGGATCTGTTCGAAGAACGAGCCCCAGCGGCCCGTCATGACGAGGAGGGGCAGGAATGCGACGACCACCGTGAGGACGCCGAAGGTGACCGGGGTGGCCACGTCGAGAGTCCCTTCGATGGCGGCGTCTTCCGGGCTTTTGCCGCTGCGGGCGTGACTGTAGACGCTTTCGCCGACGACGATGGCATCGTCCGTGATGATGCCCATGACCACGATGAAGCCGAAGAGGCTGAACATATTGATCGTGAAGCCGAGGTAGTGCATCACGATGAGGCCGCCGGCGAAGGCGATGGGGATGCCGAGGACAACCCAGAAGGCGAAGGAGATGCGGAGGAAGAGGGCGAGGGCGAGGAAGACGAGGGCACCGCCCTGGAGGCCATTCCAGAGGAGGTAGGAAAGGCGTTCGCGGACCGGGCGGGAATTGTCCCGCCAGAGCGTGACTTCGACACCGGCGGGGAGACGTTCGTGGGCGGTTTTCAGCCATTCCTTGACCGAGTCCGTGACGGTGAGGAGGTTCTGGTCGCCGGTGCGTTCGACGCGCACGAAGACACTCGGCTTGCCATTGAAGATGCAGTAGAGCGGGTCCTCGTCGAAGTCGTCGCGGACTCTGGCGACATCGCTGAGGGTGACGCGGGCCCCGTTCGGTTCGGCGCGCAGGATGAGTTTTTCGAAGTCGTCGCGGCGGTAGGCCTGGCCTTTGGTGCGGAGGAGGACGTCACCGGCGGCGGTTTTGACGCCACCGGCGGGGATATCGATGCTGTTGCGGCGGATGGCTGCCGAGACATCGGCGAGGGTCATTCCGTAGCGGCGGAGGCTTTCCTCCGAGACTTCGATGGCGATTTCGTAGGGCCGGACCCCGCGGAGATTGGCGAGGGTGACGCCCGGCATCATGGTAAGCTGATCGCGCACCTGTTCGCCGAGGCTGCGGAGGTCCTGAGCGGACATGTCGGCGCTGACGATGACGGTGACGGCCGACATGACGCGCTGGTTGAGGGCGACGACCGGGCGTTCCATGTCACCGGTGAAGGTATTGATGGAATCGACGCGGTTCTTGATGTCGTCGAGGAGCTGGCGGGGGTCGCGGCCTTTTTCGACTTCGATTTCGACTTCGCCGTTTCCTTCCGAGGAATAGCTGCGCATTTCGCGGATGCCGGGGAGGTCGCGGATGGCGTTTTCGATTTTGATGACAACGCCTTCTTCGACTTCCGCGGGGGTGGCTCCGCGGTAGCTCATGCTGACGCGGACTTCATCCGGTTCGTTTTCCGGGAAGTACTCGATGGGGATTTTCTTCCATGCGAGGAAGGCCCCGAGGAGGAGGAGCATCCACATGAGGAGGTTTGACGCCACGTGATTGCGGGCAAACCAGCGGATCATCGAGTGCATGCGGGTCGGAACGGGAAGAGGGTGGTGTCAGGCGGCGGTTTGGAGCGAATCGGCATGGAAGCTCCGGCCGGGGATCTGTCCACCGTTTCCGCCTCCGCAAACGCAGTGCGTCCGGTGGGACGTTCAGTCCACGAGCGGGAGGGTGCGTTTCTGCTGAGCCGAGAGGAAAGCGGTATCGACGATGCGCTGACCGGTGCGGGAGATGGCCGGGGAGAGTGGGCCTGCGATGGGAGTGCCGGTGGAGAGGCAATGGATCAGGTATTCGACCGGATTGCGGTGGGGGAAGGCGAGGGAATCGGCTGGGACATCGAAGCCTTCCGGGTGGCTGCGAGTCTGGACGTGGACCGAGGGTTCGTAGTCGTAGCTGGCAATGGTGCCGTCGGATCCTTTGAGAACGAAGCCGCATTTCGGCTGAGGCTGGTGGACCCATGGGTCCGTGAAGGTACCCCAGCGGGTTTCGAAGCGGCAGAGTCCGAACGGGTAGCGGGCGACCGTGATGCTGTGTTCGTCGACTTCGAGACCGGGGGAGGCAGTGGTGACGCAGGTAACTTCCTCGGGGACTGCGTGGTCGAGGTACCATGTGGCGAGGGTGGCGCCGTAGCAGAGGTAATCGAGGAGGGATCCGCCGCCTTCCGACGCCTTGTAGAACCAGCTGGCGGCCTTGTCGGCGGTGCTGGGTTCCTTTTCGATCTTGTCGGCTCCGTGGTAGAGGGGCCCGCGGTTGCCGCCGTAGTAGTGGACTTCGTGGAGTTTGCCGATGAGTCCTTCCGAGACGAGGCGCCGGGCCGTGGCGTGGGCGGGGACCCAGCAGATGGGCCAGTTGATGGCGAGGGGAGCGCCGGAGGCGGCCATGGCGGCGACCATGCGGTCGGCTTCGGCGACGGTGGCGGCGAACGGTTTCTCTACCATGACCGGGATGCCCCATGGGGCGACCATTTCGACCCATTCGGCGTGTCTGGCGGCGGCTGGGCAGAGGATGATGAGGTCGGGTTTCGACTGATTGAGGCAGTCTGTGACGTCCGTGAAGATCTGGTCGCTGCGGAGGGAGAAGTTGCGCTGGGCTTCCTGCATGCGGGCCGGGTCCGGGTCGCAGACGGCAGCGATTTCCGCATCCGGGTGGTCGTGGGCCATGCGGAGGAGGTCGCCCATGTGGAAGTGGTCGAAATTGATTCCGGCGATTTTCCAGCGTTTGCTCATGGGGTGCGGGTGCGGGTGCGGTGGTTGCGGTGGCGGCGGGTGGATTCAGCTGGCGCGGTTGAGGGCACTGAGGACGGCCTTCATGCTGGCGAGTTCGATATTGGTGTCGACGGCGGCTCCCCAGCGGGTGAGCCCGTCGGGGAGGCGGATCTGGATGTAGGCGATGGCGCTGGCGTCGCTTCCAGAGCCGAGGTCGTGTTCACGGTAGGCGGCGATGGTGAACGGGGGAGCTCCTCCGGTGGCGAGAGCGGCCACGAAGGCAGCGATGGGGCCATTGCCTTCACCGGTCACCGACAGGTCCTGACCGTGGTGGCGGAGGCTGGCGCGGCAGCGGAAGACGCCGTCGACTCCGTCGGCGTGGAAATGGACGAGCGACCATGGGGTGGTGCGTTCCACGTATTCCTTCCAGAACATGGCGCGGAGTTCCGAGCCACTGACTTCGCGGCCGAGGGCATCGACTGCGTCATTGGCGAGCGGGCCGAATTCGCGCTGCATGTCCTTGGGGAGATCGATGCCGAATTCGCTTTCGAGGAGGTAGGCGACGCCGCCTTTGCCGCTCTGGCTGTTGACGCGGATGACTTCGCGGTATTCGCGGCCGATGTCGCCTGGGTCGATGGTGAGGTAGGGAACGTCCCAGTGGTGCTGGCCGTCGTGCTGTTCCCATTCGGCGAGGCCTTTCTTGATGGCGTCCTGGTGGGAACCGCTGAAGGCAGTGAAGACGAGTTCGCCGGCGTAGGGATGGCGCGGGGGCACGGTCATGCCCGTGCAGCGTTCGTAGACCTGGCGGAGGCGGTTGAGGTCCGAGAAGTCGAGGCCCGGGTGGATGCCGTGCATGTAGAGGTTGAGGGCGACCGTGACGATGTCGAGGTTTCCGGTGCGTTCTCCATTGCCGAAGAGAGTGCCTTCCACGCGGTCGGCTCCGGCGAGCAGGCCGAGTTCCGTGGCGGCCACGCCGGTGCCGCGGTCATTGTGGGTATGGAGGCTGACGATGAGGCTGTCGCGGCTGCGGATGTTCCGGCAGATCCATTCGATCTGGTCCGCGTAGACATTGGGCATGGCGACCTCGACGGTATCCGGGAGGTTGAGGATCATGGGGCGTTCCGGGGTCGGTTCCCAGACGGACATGACCGCTTCCGAGATTTCGCGGGCGAAATCCGGTTCTGTGGCGCTGAAGCTTTCCGGGGAATACTGGAGCCGGACGTCCGTGCCGGTCATGCGGTCGAGGCGTGCGCGGATCATTTCGGCTCCGCGGATGGCCATGTCGCGGATTTCCGTTTTGGTTTTTCCGAAGACGACGCGGCGCTGGGCTGGCGAGGTGGAATTGTAGAGGTGGATGATGACCTTGCGGGCCCCCATGAGGGATTCCACGGTTTTCTCGATGAGGTCCTCGCGGGCCTGGACGAGGACCTGGATGGTGACGTCATCGGGGATGTGATTCTTCTCGATGAGGGTGCGGTTGAAGGCGAATTCCGTATTCGAGGCCGAGGGGAAGCCGACTTCGATTTCCTTGAAGCCGCACTGCACGAGGGCGTCAAACAATTCGAGCTTCTGGGAAACGTTCATGGGCACGGCGAGGGCCTGATTGCCGTCGCGGAGGTCGACGCTGCACCAGATGGGAGGCTGGCTGAGCGTGCGGGACGGCCATTGGCGGTCCGGCAGGTCGATGGGCGGGAACGGGCGGTACTTCTGGGAAGGCTGGGAAAGCATGGACGTGAGAAGGATTCGGGAATGGCACCGGGGCTGCAGGCAGAGGCTCCGCCGCGGGATGCCAGCGCGGCTGTGGTCCGGGAGTGCGCCTGCGGAGGGACCACGAAATGACGACGCTCTCCGACCGAATCCGTCCGTCCGGTGAGCGGAGCAGACGGGAATCAGGCGGAGAGCCTGGTAAGTCGCAGGGGCGTCAGGCCATTCATGTCCGCTATTACTGAATGCGGAGTCCTCCCGTGCAAGCACGATTCGGCAGCCCGAGCACGGCGGGGAGGGTGGCCGGGACCGCGGGAGCTGGGACGGTGGGTCTGCGGGAAGGGATGCGCTTCAGGGAATCGAGGTGAGGCCCCATTTGGCTCCGATGGCCTCGAGTTCCGGGCGCATGGCCCATTCGTCCGGGCGTTCGCTCGTTTCGTGGCGTCGACTGGCTCCCTTGAGTGCCATGCAGCCCGTGTTGTCGCCGATGCGGCGGATGGTTTCGATTTCCTCCGCGGTGAATGGCGCGGAGTCGGGGAGGGCGGCGAAGTCGCGGATTTTGTCCTCGATGGGGCGGGCATTTTCGCCGGCTTCCTGAATGAAGGTGGGGACGAGGCTGGCGACGGCTGGCTGGGCGAGGTTCCAGAGGCTGGCGAGCTGGAGCGTGGAAAGTCCGTATTTTTCGGCAATGGGGCGCATCTGATCGATTCTGGCGCAGCCTTCTTCGACCCAGCCTGCTGGGCGGTAGGTGCGGTGGTCGCCGGGGCGGAAGACGTGGCCGGGGCGGACATCGCCGTGGAAGAGACCGCCGTAATCGACGACGCGGGCGAGCACCTTCACGCCATATTCCTCGGCGGCGGGGAGGACGAGACCGCCTGGCCATGGTTCCAGCGGATTGAGGATGAGCATGGCCCAGTCGATCAGTTCGCAATAGCGTTCGAAGCAGTGGATGAGGTCGTAGGCGAAGCCGTTGGCGGGGCCGGGAGCGACGCCCAGCATTTTCGTGAGGCCGGCATCCTTGAGGGAGGCCATGCCTTTCCAGACGGCGTCGTGGGTGTAGCCACGTTCGTCGGGATTGTGGAGCATGACGAGGTCGAAATGGTCCGTGCGGCAGCGTTCGAGGGACTTTTCCGTGGCGATGCGCAGGTAGTCTGCATACCCTTCGGGTCCGCGCAGCGAGGGTTCCGTGAAGCGGGGGTAGCCCTTCGATCCCTCGCGGATGCCGTCGTAGATGTCGTGTCCTACGGTGCCCACGAGGCAGTAAGTCGAGCGGTCGATGCCGGAGAGGGCTTCGCCGAGCATTTCGTCCGCGCGGCCCACGCCGTAGACATCGGCGGTGACGAAAGTGCGGATGCCCTGCTGGTAGGCGAGGCGGATGACGTCCGCGAAGCGCCGGTCGTCGAGTTGCTCGCCGAAGTGCATGAAGCGGCCTCCGCTCCATGTGCCGTATGCTGTTTTGGTCAGGTCCATAAGGATTATTTTCCGGGAGGTGTATCGGTTGGCCCGGCAGTCATGCAAACGGGAAGCGGGACGGCGGCGTTTCAAGCCGGCAAGAAGCGCCGCACTTTGGCCAGGATCTGCGGAACCGGGTGCGGAAAAGGGAGAACAGGCGCCCGGGAGTGCCGCCGCGGGAAACGGTGATCCGGCTGATTCCATTGTTTTCCAATGATTTCCCGTATTTCCGCGTGTCCGTAGCTTGCCATGCGGCCGGGCGATCTGGCAGAAATACAGGTTCGGGGAATAATCTTTTTCCCGAGTGGGGACCCGTTGTGGTTCCCCTCCCCCCCCAACCAAATCAAAATCCCATGACGAACCGAATCAGGGCAGTATTGACCGCGGCAGCGGTTGCGGCAGGCGCCGGGCCTGCACTCGGCGGAGGCTTCTCCGCCAATTTCGATGATGGAGCTTTGCCTGCGGGAACGCAGATCTTCGGCAATGGCACGTCTTCCGGTGTGATCGAGCTGAATGGCGGCGTGAGCAATTCAGGCTGCCTCAAGCTCACGAAGAACGCGAATGGCCTGCAGGGCACCTTCCTGCTGGACGACCTTGACGGCGGGAATCCGGTGAATGGCTTCACGGCGCGCTTCAAGCTGCGGCTGGGGGGTGGCTCGGCGGTGCCGGCAGACGGCTGCAGTTTCTGTGTCGGCAACGACATTGGGACGTCGTTTGGCGAAGCGGGATCCGGTTCCGGACTGCGGATTGGCTTTGATATCTACGACAATACCGATGGGAATCCGAACAATGACGGAGGGGAAGCCCCGGCCTTCAATGTCTACTGGAACAACGCGCTGATTGCGCGCACGCGGGTGACGCTCGCTTCGCTGGTGACGAACACCTTTGCGGACGTGCTCGTGCGCATCAACAACAACGGGACGCTCGACCTTTCCTACAACGGCACGGCGATCCACACCGCGCTGCCGATCGGCTATCAACCGATCTCCGGAGCGCGCTATGGCTGGGGAGCGCGCACCGGCGGGCTCAACACGAATCAGTTCGTCGACGACATCGAGATCACGACGACCACGGGAGCGCTCGCTCCCTTCATCACGCGTCAGCCGATTTCCCTGCGGGTGGCGGCTGGATATCCGGCGCGCTTCAATGTTCTCGACAACGGAGCCGCGGGCATCAGCTACCAATGGGAACGCAAGCGTCCCGCCGACGCCACCTTTGCGCCCGTGGGCGATCCCGCTCCGGCCTATGTGACGCCGAACCTGACGGTGGCGGAATCCGGCACCCAGTACCGGGTGACGCTGAGCAGTCCGGAAGGGATTGTCGTTTCTGATCCTGCGACCGTGGAAGTGGTGAGTCTCGACCGCGGGGCACCGACGGCTGCCTTCAATTTCAACGAAGGCGTGGTTCCGGCGGGATCTGGTGCGTTCGGCAGTGCCGTGGCGCTGGCCAGCGACGGCTTTGCGGGCACTGGCTGCATGAATCTGACCGATGCGGTCAATGGCGTCGCAGGCACGTGGACCGTGGACGATCTGAATGGCGGGCAGCCCGTGGAGAGCATTGAAGTCTTCTTCAAGCTCAACATGTCAAATGGCACGGTGCCGCCGGCTGACGGCTTTGGATTCCACTGGGCCCCGGACCTTCCCGATGCGGGCTTCCCGGTGGCTGAAGAACCGGTGGGCAATGGGCTTTCTGTGACCTTCGATGTGTACGACAGCACGGACGGCAATCCCTTCAATGGAGTGGGTGAAGCGCCCGCCATCGATGTGTTCTGGCTGCGCAACCGGGTCGGAGGCATCGCTGTGCCGCTCGAGTTCCTGAATACCCAGGGAGAATTCCAGGACGTCTTCCTGCGCCTCTCCAGCACGGGCAAAATCGATGTCATGTTCAATGGCATCGTCCTCGTGTACCAGCTGCAGGTGCCCAACTGGACCGCCTTTTCGCAGGCCCGTTACGGCTTCTCCGCGCGGACCGGCGGCCTCAATCAGCGCCATGCCATCGACGAAGTGGAAATCCGTTCCACGCTTTATGCCGGACCGATTGCGGTGATTGCCCAGCCGCAGGACACCCTCGCGGTTGTGAACCGGACCGCCACGTTTGCTGTGACCTCGAACGATCCGACCAATGCCCTCTATCAATGGCAATGGAAGGGTGCGGGCGCTGCGGATTTCAGCGACATTCCTGGCGCGACCTCAGCCACTTACACGACGCCCCTGCTGGTGGCGGCGGACAATGCCTCGCAGTACCGCTGCCGGGTTTACCGCACGGCCAGCCCGAGCAGTGTCTTTTCGAATGCCGCCACGCTCACGGTCGTCGATGTTGCCCGCCCCACGGCCCCGGACATCAACAACACGTTCAATGATGGATTCACCGTGACCAACACGGGAGCCTTCCCGGCTGCGGTGCAGACCCTCAGTGGCAATGCCCTCATTCTCCCGGACGGCGGCACCGGCAATTCCGGCAGCATCCGCCTGACCGAAGCAGTGAACAGCCAGTTCGGCACACTCGTGATCGACGACTTCAAGCCCGGCGTGGTCATCGGAGAATTCACGGCCGCCATCAACACGCAGATCGTCGGTGGCAATCCCGCCGACGGATGGTCCTTCAGCTGGAGCGACAACATCAATCCGGTCCAGGCCTACGGTGGACTCGAAAGCGGGATCGGCGATGACCTGCGCGTCGGTTTCATCACCTATGCCGACGCCGGGGTCGGCGTGCTCGTCAACTGGCGCGGCACGCAACTCATCAAGGTGCCGGTTCCGCTGGCCCTGCTGCAGTCGGACTTCGGTGTCTTTGAAGAAACCGTGATCCGGCTCCGCCAGGATGTGTCCGGCACGGGAGCCACCCTGACGGTGGTGCACGATGGCACCGTGATCATCCGCGATCTCGTGCTGCCCGGCTTCCAGGGCCTTGCCAATGGCCGATTCGCCGTCGCTGCCCGGACCGGCGGCCTCAATGAGGAACACCGCTACGACGACATCGCCATCAGCACCAAGCCGTACACCGGCCCCATCGCGATCACCCAGCAGCCGCAGTCGGTCCGTCTGCGGGCCGGACTGACCACCACCCTGACCGTCGGCGTCAATGACCCTGGCCGCACGACATTCCAATGGCAGTCGCGCGCTCCAGGAGCCGGAACGTTCAGCAACATCCAAGGAGCCACCGCCTCCAGTTACACCACCCCGCTGCTGACCGCAGCCGTGTCTGGCACTACCTACCGCTGCGTCTGCACAGCCCCGAGCAATACGCTCACTTCCAACGAGGCCGTGGTCACCGTGATCGAGCCCGACTACCCGACCGCATGGAACCGGATCATTGACTTCAATGACGGACAGATTCCGGCGGGTGGTGCGGTGCTGGGATCGGCCGTGGTCTTCCCTACGGGTGGCGTGGCCGACACCGGCATGGTGCAACTGACCCCGGCTGCCAACGGACTGACGGGCAGTTTCACGCTCGCCGATCAGAACTCGGGCGTCCGCGTACTCGGCTTCGCAACCCGTTTCCGCCTGCGGATCGGTGACGGCACGAATCCTCCGGCCGACGGAACGAGCTTCGTGTGGTCCCCGGAAGCGATCGATCAGCCATTCGGCGAGGATGGATCGGGCGGCGGTCTCGTCGTCTCCTTCGACATCTACGATAACGACGATGGCAATCCGGACAATGAGGCGGGCGAGGCTCCGGCCATCGAAGCCCGCTGGGCTGGCGTTTCCATGGGGAACATCCGCGTCCCCCGCAGCGTCCTCGAAACCGGTTCGCAGTACACCGACGTGTTCATCCGCGTGAATCCGGAAGGTACGCTCGATGTGGTCGTGGGTAACACCATTGCCTACTGGAAGACACCGATCCCGGGCTTCACTCCCCTGGCTGGTGCAACCTTCGGCTGGGGTGCCCGCACGGGTGGTCTCAATGCCATTCAGGAAGTCGACGAAATCGCACTGTCGACCACGCCGGAGAGCCTCCCCGGGCTGTCCATCGCAGTCGAAGGCAGCGACATCGTCGTTACCTTCCAGGGCATTCTGCAGACGACCACGGGATCGGCCGCCGGCCTTGATGGCTGGACGGACGTCCCCGGTGCCACCAGCCCGTACCGCGTGCCGCTCAGCTCGGCTACCGGGCGCCGCTTCTGGCGCGTCCGCTAAGCCAGTAACCAGCCGACAAGCCGACATCGGCAAACTCAAGGGGCGCGCCTCCCATAATAGGGGGGCGCGCCCTCTTTTTTAACAAACCGACAGTGGGACAGAGCTTCTGTGTGGTTACCGTCTCAGCAATACACATCGGGCTGAGGGTGCGTTGGCGGGTTTCCCGGTGATGATGGCTGCATGATTCAGTCCACTGTTTCCGATCGATCCGCGCGTTGGCGCGGTCTGCTGGCAAAGCA
>JBDKER010000065.1:0-15716 GCA_039795165.1 Verrucomicrobiota bacterium
GGGTCCGGGAGAGCGGCGGGAGGAGGAGACGCAGAGGGTCGGGTGAGCGGCAACACGTTGATGCTTCATGGGTTCCGTAGGTTTCAGGCGGAAGGGAAACCGGAAGATGGCATCCGAAGCCGCGGAAGGGAAACCGTTTGGACACCATTTTGCCGAGTGGTGGAACGGGGTGCGAGGAAAGCGGTCAGCCCGGGAAAAGGGCTTCTTGCCTAACAGGAAATGCCTTCGTGGCATTTTCGGGAACACAGTTTGTCACCATTTTGTCACCACGGGCATTTGTCAGGGTGGAAATCCGGGGGTTCCGGGCCGGATTTCTGCCGCATAACCCTATGAATGAGAGTGAGTTATGCGATGGTGCGCGGAGAGGGATTCGAACCCCCGACCAACTGTGTGTAAGACAGCCGCTCTACCGCTGAGCTATCCACGCGCGGGTAGGTGATGGGGATGGCATTCCACAGTCGAGGCTGGTGGGCAAGTGGAATCCGGAGGGAGTGCTTCCGTTGGGGTGGATGGGGAGGAATTATTCGGCGATGCGGATGGAGCGGCCACGGCCGCTGAGCCATGCGGTTTTGGCGGAATTGAAGATAGCCTGGAGGTTGGCGGCGGATTGGAGTCGGAAGTCGACGGTGTGGGCGTGGGTGGCGAGGGGGTAATCCTTCTGGACTTTTTTCCAGACTTTGTCGGTGCCGGTGCGGTCGGCGGCGGTTTCGAGGACTTGGTTGAGGCGTTCTTTGACGACGCCTGTGATGGCGAGGTTGCCGCCGGCGTTCATGGGTTCCATGTAGTAGAAGCGTGCGCAGACGGAGCCTTCGGTATCGATGACGGCTTCGGAGACGCGGCCGCCGGCGACGGCGTATTCGTGGATACTGACCGAGCAGATTTTGCCGAGGGCGATGGTGAAGTTGCCGCCGGGGAGGGTGCAGTCCCAGAAGCCGATGCGGTTTTCGGCGTCATTGACGGCCTGGTTGCCGTTCTGGGGGTTTTGGTTGGCGGGGGGCTGAGGGTTGGGGGATTGGGCGAGGGAGCAGATTGCGAGGGTGGCGAGGGTGAGGATGGCGAAGGATTTCATGGGAAGGGTCGTGAAGTTGTTGCTGGGATCGTAGCGGAAGGCGGGTGGTTTGTCATCCTGGGAAACCGGGTGGCGGTGCGACTGGCGGGTTCCCGCGAATGAGGAACGAGCTGGGAGGTGCGGTGGGATGGGATTGGGCGTAGTGCTTTGGTGAGATGAAGAAGACAAACTCCATGATGGCGGTGGTGGGGATGCTGCTGGCGGTGCGGGTCTGTGCGGATGATCCACGAGCGGTGCTGGTGGCTGAGGCGAACCTGCGGCATCCGGAAGGTGCGCGGATTTACCGGGATCAGTGTGCTGGGTGTCATGGAGGGAATGGCGAAGGCGTGGCGGACAAGTATGATGAAGCGCTGTATGGGGAACGGAGCGAGGCATCGCTGCGGAAGCTGATTGAGAAGACGATGCCCGAGGATGATCCGGGGAAGTGCGTGGGCGAGGAAGCCGGGCGAGTCGCAGCGTGGGTGTATGAAGCCTTTTATTCTCCGCAGGCCCGTGGGCGGCTGCATCCCCCGCGGCTGGAATTTCAGCATCTTCTGAACCGGCAGCTGGTGCAGTCGCTGGCGATGCTGAGCGACGGGATCAATGGCGGGGGGAATGCGGATGCTGGTGAGGACAGCGGCAGCGAGGCGGGACTTCGTGGTGTGTACTACAATGACCGTGACCGGAAAGAAGACCGGCGCGTGCTTGAGCGGACTGATGCCCAGGTGGCTTTTGCCTTTGGGGAAGGCAGTCCGGCTGAGGGGATTGGGACCGAGGCCTTTGCTGTTTCGTGGAGTGGATCGCTGCGGGTGCCGGTGGGCGGCGAGTATGGATTCCGGGTGGTCAGTGCGAACGGAGTGCGGTTGTGGGTCAATGCGCCGGCGGAAGGAGGCCGTGGGCGCGGGGCGCAGGCACCGCTCGTGGATGGCTGGGTGAGCAGTGGCAATGAGGAACGTGCGGTGGAAGCCAGCGCGGTTCTGCCGGGAGGATTTGCGGTGCCGGTGCGGCTTGAGTTTTTCAAGTACAAGGAAAAGACCGCCAGTGTGCGGCTGCAGTGGCGGGAACCGCATGGCGACTGGGAAGACATTCCGTCGACTGTGCTGCGGCCCGCGAAGAGCGGTCGGGTTGCGGCCGTGCGCACCGAATTTCCGCCTGATGACGGCAGTGCCGGGTACCTGCGGGGAGTGAATGTCTCGCGCGACTGGCAATCGGCTGTTGCCGATGCATCCCTTGAGGTGGCAGGAGATCTGGCGTCGGTCCTTGCGCGGCGGTCCGCGGGTGGCCGCGAAGCGCAGGATCGGATGCTGCGGGAACTGGCGGGTCGGGCGTGGCGGCGACCCGTGAACGACGGAGAAGCGGGACGCCTGCGGCAACTGCTGGAGTCGGCACCCGACGAAGAAAGCGGCTGGCGGCGGGTCGTGCTGGCCGTGGTGCAGTCCGCGCACTTTCTGTATCCCGAGTCGATGCCGTCCGACCTTCCGGCCGGGTACCGTACAGCGTCGCGGCTGGCTCTGGTGCTGTGGGATGGTTTGCCCGATGCGGGCCTGCGCAGGGCCGCGGAGTCGGGTCGGCTGAGCAATCCTGAAGCCGTGCGGGACGAGGCGCGGCGGATGCTGGGGAATCCGTTGGCGCGGGCCAAGGTGCGTGGGTTCTTTGCGGATTGGCTGGCGATGGATGAAGCCGGCGAGATTGCGCGCGATCCCGGGGTGTTTCCGGACTTTACGCATGGGATGGTGAGCGACCTGCGGAAGTCGCTCAGTGCCTTTGTGGATCATGTGGTGTGGGAGAGCAGCGGAAGCTGGCGGGAACTGCTGGAAGCGGACTATCTTCTTCTGAACGGGCCACTGGCGCAGCGGTATGGAGCGGCGCGCATTCCGGAGGGCAGGCAGCAGTTTGAAAAGATCACCTTCCCTGCCTCCGAGCGTGCCGGGGTGCTGACGCATCCGTATCTGCTGAGTGCACTGGCGTATTACCGGAGCACCTCGCCGATTCACCGCGGGGTTTTTCTGACAAGGAATCTGCTGGGTCGATTTCTGAAGCCCCCGCCGATGGCGATTGCCTTCATGGACGGGAAATTCCGGCCCGAGCTGACCATGCGGGAAAAGGTCGCGGAACTCACGAAGAACGAGAGCTGCATGGCCTGCCATCAGACGATCAATCCACTGGGCTTTGTGCTGGAGGGGTACGATGCCACCGGGCGGCTTCGCTATGTGGACAACGGCCGGCCCGTGCGCACTGACAGTGAATATATGACAGTGGAGGGCGAGAGTGTGGTGCTGCAGGGCCCGCGGGATCTGGCGCGGCATGCCGTGGAAAGCCGGGATGCGCAGCGTGGGTTTGTGCGCCAGGCATTTCAGTACTTTACGGGGCAGGCACCGGGAGCGTATGGGGATGGCACGCTTGATGCGCTGCATGCATCGTTTGTGGCCAGCGGCTTCAGCATTCCCGAACTACTCGTGCGCATTGCGGAAGTCCCCGCGGTTCATGCCCTGCAATCAATCAACGAACAAAAGCCATGACGACCCTGACAAGACGATCGCTGCTGAGCCGACTGAGGAATCTCGGGATGGCCATGCCCTTTGTGAGCGGGTTGCCCGTGGTGCGGGAACTGCAGGCAGCCGGAGCGGAGACCGTCCGTGCGCGGCGGCTCATTCTCTTCTTCACGCCGAACGGGACGATTCCGCAGGAATTCTGGCCCGTGGAAAAGGATGGCGCGCTGCAGTTCGGGCGTATTCTGGCACCGCTCGAGCGATGGAAATCGCGTTGTCTGGCACTCAAGGGAATCTCCAACAAAGTGCGCGGCGATGGCGACGGGCACATGCGCGGGATGAGTTGTCTGCTGACGGGCATCGAGTTGTTTCCGGGGAACATCCAGGGAGGGTCCGACACACCGGCCGGCTGGGCCAGCGGCATCTCGATTGACCAGGAACTGAAGAACTTTCAGCAGGCGCAGGCCGCGACCCGGACGAGGTTCGGATCGCTGGAACTGGGAGTGGCGGTACCTGACCGGGCCGACCCATGGACCCGTTGGTCGTATGCGGGACCGAATCAGCCGATGACGCCGATGGACGATCCCGGGCAGGTGCTGCGGCATCTGTACGGTCACCTGCAGGAACGCGAGGCGCTGGGCAGTGTGCTGGATCATGTCAGTGCCGACCTGCGCGGAGTGGCCGGGCGTCTGCCGTCGGGTGACCGCGAAATGCTGGAGCGACATCTGACCTTTGTGCGCGAGATGGAGATTTCGCTGGCCGAGGGGAAGCGGGAAGTTCTGCGGAGGCCGCCGCCGGAATTCCCCGAGGGTGGACGGTCCGGCGAGAACGAAGCGATTCCCGAGACCATGAAGCGGCAGACCGCCTTGCTGGTGAATGCCTTTGCGAATGATCTGGCGAGGGTGGCGACGTTTCAATTCACGAATTCCGTGGGCAATGCCCGGCCGACGTGGGTGGGTGTGCAGGAAGGACATCATGCGTTGTCGCACGATCCCGACCTCAATGCTGATTCGCAGGACAAGCTGATCCGGATCAACGAGTGGCTCGGGCAGCAACTGGCTTCGCTGGTGCAGCAACTGGACGAAACTCCCGATCCTTCCGGCGATGGCACACTGCTGGATCATACCACTGTGATCTGGACCAACGAACTGGGGAAAGGCAATTCGCACAGTCACGACAACATTCCGTTTCTGCTCATCGGGGGCGGCCATGGATTCCGCATGGGCCGGGCCATGGAATTCCGGAATGTGGCGCACAACCGGCTCTGGCTTTCCCTCGCGCATGCCTCCGGGCACATGATTCCGACCTTCGGGAATGCATCGCTCTGCGAGGGCGGACCCCTTGATCTGAGCTGAACATGGACTGGCGGCGCGGGATGCGGCGGCGGCGCGGGCGGTTCCTTCTGCTGGTCGGGTTGCTGGTCGTGTGCTGCTGGTGGCTCGCACCGTGGTTTGTGGGGTGGCCCGATGCGCTGCGTCACGAACCACAGGCCTCGGCGCAGGTGGTCGACCGACGCGGGGAATCGCTCCGCCGGATGGCCGGTCCTGGCGGCAAGGCGGGCGGACTGGTGCAGCCGGGCGAAGTCCCCGCCGCCCTTGTGGCCGCCACGCTGGCAGCCGAAGACCGGCGCTTCTGGAATCATGGCGGCATCGATTTCCTTGCGGTGCTGCGGGCCGGACGGGACAGCGTGCGGCAGGGACGACTGGTCTCCGGGGCGAGCACCGTGACCCAGCAACTCGCGAAGCAGGCCCTGCCCCGCCCGCGCACATGGTGGGCGAAACTGCGGGAGGCCCTGCTGGCACGGCGTCTTGAAATGACGTGGAGCAAGGAACGCATTCTGCGGGAATATGTGAGCCGGATCAGCTACGGAGCGCTCGCGACGGGATGCCGGGAAGCGTCGTGGCATTTCTTTGGAAAGCCCGTGAGCGATCTGAGTCCCGCCGAATGCGCGCTGCTCGCTGGTTTGCCGCAGGCTCCGGCGCGGCTCAATCCATGGAGGCACCGGGCGGCTGCCGAGACGCGGCAGCATTGGATTCTGAGCCGCATGGAAGCGCTCGGACATCTCACGCCGGCGGAGTCGGAGCGTGCGCGGCACGAGTCCCTCCGCTGGGAACGCGGGGGACGGGAATTCAGTGCCCCGCATTTCGTGGACTATGTCCTGCGCGGGCAGGATGGCGAACTCCCGCCCGGACAGGTTCTCCGCACGACCCTTGATACTGCGCTGCAGGGCCGCTGCGAGGAAATCGTGGCCTTCCGCCTCGATGCCCTCAAGGCCAGCCATGTGCAGCAGGCGTCCGTGGTCGTGCTCGACAATGCGGACGGCGGCATTCTCGCGATGGTGGGAAGTGCCGATTACGACGGAGCCGGCGATGGCAGGGTCAATGGCTGCCTTGCGCGGCGGTCGCCAGGTTCCGCCCTCAAGCCGTTCACATGGCTGCTTGCCCTGCAGGCAGGAGCCAATCCCGCCGATGTCATCGCCGACCTCCCCGTCGAATTCGTGACCGCCAGCGGCCTGTACCGACCCGAAAACTACCATGGCCGGGCCGCCGGACCGGTTTCCCTGCGCACCGCCCTCGCCTGCAGCCTCAATCTTTCCGCCGTAAAACTGCTGGAACGGCACGGCGGACCCGCCGCACTCATCGATGTCCTCCAGCGCGCCGGCGTCAGCACGCTCAACCGCAGTCCCGACGACTACGGTCTGGGCCTCACAATCGGTGGCGGCGAAGTGACCCTGCTGGAACTGACCGCCGCCTACGCCGCCCTCGCCCGGCTCGGCCAGCGCTGCGATCCCCGAGCGAGGCTCGACCGCCCGGCTTCGGGTGAGGTCCAGCTGTTCGATCCCGATGCCTGCTGGCTGCTCGCCGACATTCTGAGCGACAACGAGGCGCGCGCCGGCACCTTCGGAACCGCCAGCCCCCTGCGGCTCCCCTTCCCCGCCGCTGTGAAAACCGGCACCAGCACAGGCTACCGCGACAACTGGGCAATCGGCTACACTCCGCAGTACACCGTCGGCGTCTGGGTCGGCAATTTCGATGGCATTCCCATGCAGGAAGTCAGCGGCGTAACCGGAGCCGCCCCCATTTTCGGCGACATCATGCAGCTCCTCGCCACGCGCGATGGTTCTCATTGGTACCAGCCACGGGAAACTATGGTCAGGGTCGAAGTCGATCCCCTCACCGGCCTTCCCGTTCCGGTCGCATGGAAAACCCGGCGGCCGCAGCGCAGCGACTGGTTTCTGCGGGAACGTGTCCCCTCCCCCGACGACGGAACGGATCGCTACGACCAATCCGGCCGCGTCCGGCTCGGCCCGGAATACGCCGATTGGCTCGCCGGCCCCGGAAACTGGCTGACCACCGACGCCGTGGCCACCTCGGCCTCCAGCGACCCCGGAACCCTGCGGATCGTCTCGCCCCTGCCCGGCACCCGTCTGCTGCTCGATCCCGACCTCCCGCAGGGCGGACAAGTGCTTCCGCTGCGCAGCAACCATCCGGCCCACACCGTCCGCTGGCATAGCCCATCCCTCGCCATCGATCCCAACGGTCCCTCCGCCCGACTCCAGCCCGGCCGCCACGAAATCCACGCCTCCACCGGCTCAGAATCCACCACCAGCTGGATCGAAGTCCGCGCACGGTAACAAAGCGCACCAGGAACCTTCGGGATTCCCTCCGCCGCCCCTGAGAATCCACCGGGAACACGTGTCACTGCACGTTTTTTTGCAATCAAAGCTTGCAAATGGTGTATTCCTGGTGTCCCGTTCTAAACTGTTTCCTCGTGTTTTTAAACGCGAAGAACGGCTGATCTGGCGCACCCAAGCCGCGCCTCCGCTCCTGCGGCCGATTCCACGTCCGCGAAACCTTCTTCCCCGCTGCTTGACTGGATGTTCCCCAAATCCACCGCCCCACGTCCCGGAATCGCCCTGTTCGATGCACTCACCGGACGCAAGGTTTTCATTGAGAAAACGCCCTTCATCGTTGGATCCGGTGATCATTGCGACCTGAGACTGCGCGACGATCCGCAGGCCGAATCCGAATGGTTCGAAATCCGCCGCAACGGTACGGAATTCCGCATCAGCGCCGGAAAATCCGCAGGCTCCATAATCTTCGATGATGATCATGCTTGCACGTCTAGTGCGATTGCCACTGGCGGAGATCATACTGTCAGCGGGCCGAGCCAGTTTATGGTACTGCGCAACACACGGAACGCCAACGACTGGCTGGCGCGGATGGACCACCGGCAGTGGTTCATTTACGACGCCGCCAGCGAGGGCCTGCTCGGTCCCTTCGAGACGGGAGCACGTCTGCGCGACGCCGTCAGTGCCCGCGACACGGACGGCACGACGCTGCTGCTCTGTGCGGGCATGAGTACCCGGGGATTCTTTGCGGCACAGATTCTCGACCGGCTTGCCCCAAGGACCGAGCCCCCACCGCTGACGGTTCCGCCGCCCCCCGCAGCAGAAGCGCCTCCGCTGGCCATCGATGCCATCGATACCGAGCATGGCGAATTCGTCTGCCCGGTCTGCTGGCTGCGTTTCGACCGCGGCGACGTCATGAACATTGCTTCGCATGCCAGCCTGCGCGGCGATCCGGTGCTCGGCGACTTTGAAATGCAGCGCTTCCATGCCACCCGGTTCAATGACCGGGGGATTGCGCTCGATCCGATGAACATTCCGGCTCCCGAGCAGGCCTGCCCGCACTGCCGCCGCCGCCTGCCACCTGGCTTCCTCGACCGTCCGCACCACATCTTTTCGATCATCGGCGCTCCATCCTCCGGAAAGTCCTACTACCTGAGCGTGCTCACGAGGACGCTGCAGGCATCGCTCTACCGGCATTTCGGAGTCGCCATCCGGGACGCCGACCCCGCCGGAAACGCCATCCTCAATCAGATGATCAGTCGTCTGTTCTCGCAGGCCTCGCCTGAGGACGCCTACATAGCCAAGACCGATCTCGAGGGAGACCTCTACGAAACTCTGCCGCGCTACGGACAGAAGGTAAAGCTTCCCAAGCCATTCATTTTCAGCGTCTCGAAGCAGGACGACCCTGCGGGTGGATTCTCCGTGGTCTTCTATGACAATGCCGGCGAGCACTTCCAGCCAGGGCGCAGCAGCATGGATTCGCCCGGAGCCCAGCACATCGCGGTCGCCTCCGGCCTCTTTTTCCTCTTCGATCCCCTGCACAGCCCGGATTTCCTGAGAAAGCTCGGCACGGTGGCGGACCCACAGGCAGCCGAACGACGCGATGAACAGCAGGATGTCCTGCTCGCGGAAACCGATGTCCGCATCAAGAGCCTGCTGGGGATGGATTCTGCCCAGCGCATTGCGACGCCGCTCGCTGTCCTTGTCGGGAAATGCGACACATGGCAGCACCTCCTAGGAGACCTTCCGCTCGAGTGCCCGCTCGGCGACGGAAGGCTCGACCTCGCCGCGCTCAACCGGAACTCGAACCGCGTGCGCAGCCTGCTCCTCGACGTCTGTCCCAGCGTGGTGGCCAATGCGGAAGCCATCTCGTCGGAAGTCCTCTATTTCGCGATTAGTCCGCTCGGCAGCTCACCGGTCGTCTTCACGGACTCAGCGGGAGCGCGCCGCATCGGACCGGAACCCGGCCGCATCGCTCCCATTGGCGTGGAAATTCCCAGCCTCTGGATCCTCTCCCAGATCGCCCCCGGCATGGTGCCCATCGCCCGCTGAACCCTCACACTCCCCTTTTCCCATGGCATGGCAATTGATCTATTCCAGCGCACCCCGGTTGCTCGACGCCGGCCTCAGCGGCTTCGGCACCGTCGCCAGACACCGCGCCATTCCTCCACTCGTGGTCAAGGCAATCGAACGGATCAGCCAGTTTGCGAGACTGCCTGGCTACCCGGTTGACCGCATCATCTTCTGCCATCGCACCCTGACGGTGGGCGGAGCAAGATTTCATGTGCTCAGCCGTCTGCGGGACGCAGGGTCGGATTACTCCGGCCGCACCAATCACATCGCGCATCACCTTGTCGTTTCCGCGCAGGAAGCCGCTCAACTCCCGCCGGGATCGGCCACGCCAGCCGATATCCTGCTCCAGATGGCATGGCTCGACCGCTGGGACGCCGGACCGGAATGGCTGCACGACGACAGCCTCGTGCCGCTGCAGCGCTTTGTCCGCGCGGATAGCACGGACCGGGCATGGGAAGCACTGAGCGGCAACCCCTCAAACTGCTGGCTGCTGGTGAACGGCAGAACCGCCCGCAGCGCCTGCCTCATTCACCCAACCGGCACGGATCCCCTGCCCCTCATCGCTGCCTCCCAGCACGCGCAGCCAACCACGGACGCATGGCAGTCGGCATTCACGACCGCCCTCCAGCCCACGGACGAAGCCCAGGAATTCCGCTGGATCGGCATCGCCGCCGATTCACCTCTCCGCGGCCCCATGGAATCGTCTGGCCGTCCTCTCCTCGACCTGACCAATCCCGCGTCGCTGCCCCCGCCGGAACTTCCTCCTGCCCCCGCAGCGCCATCCGCCGCCGTCCCCAGCCAGCCCGCGACCTCTGCATCGGTGCCCGGCAACCGCTACACTCCGCCCCCGCCAACCACGCGGACGGCTTCCCCTCCCGGCGTTCTCTCTCATCCAGACGGCCGGAAACGCAGCCCGCGCAGCGATCCATCCCCGGGACAGGCCAGCCGCTTCCTGATCCCTGCCCTCATCGGAATCACGGCCGCCGCCGCAGGCACCGCCGCTTTCCTCTGGTTCAGCCGACCCCGCATTCCCACCACGCCGCCAAAGGCAGACACCACCGCTCTGCTCCAGCAGATCAATAACGCAAAATCCCTCGCTGACCTCCGAAACATAAAGACAGAAAACTGGCAACAGAATACCCGGGCCGATTTGATCGAGCGGATTCAGAAACTCGAACCTGATCCCGCCAAACTCACCTTCGAAGCGGTCTATCCATTGCTTACTGAGATCCGTGAAAAAGCGAAGGAATACAAAAACGAAGACGCCAGCTACGATTACGCCAAAGACACCATACGGAAGTTCCTGGAAATAGCTGCGCTCGATTCGCTCCAACGATCCCGGCCCACGGAATCGAAGGTCATTGATCAACTGAAGCAGTACGCATGGATGGCTCGGGATCATGAAACGCGTGCCACTGCCCTGACTCGCCCGCCGGAACCCGCGGCACCCGTGCCGAGCACGCCCACTCCTCCCGCAGTGGCCACCGCTCCGACTCCCCCACCCGAGCCAACGCCTGCGCCCCAGCCAATCCTCCGCTCCCAGCGCTCCCTTGTCGCTTCGTTCGACGACCTCGAATCCCTCAGCGGCCCGGTCCGCGACGACACCTTCTGGGATCCATGGAAATCCAACGTCGAAATCCGCCGCGGTGGCCAATCCATCCGCCTCGTCCCAGACTCAAACGGATCCCGGTTCACCGAGGAAAACAAAGGCACCAAGGGCATCCTCTCCATCAAAGGCCCCATCCTGACGGTGCTTCCCGGCGAAATCGATTCCATCGAAGCCATCATCCTCACGGACAAACAGACCCGCTGGGAAATCACCACAAACCCTCCCACCACCCCACGCCTGCCAGCCACCGGAAACCTCACATGGAACCAAAAGGAGGCCACCTTCACCTTCACCGGCAAAGCCAGCGATACCCTCGCCTCATGGAAACTCCACGGCAACCAATCCCTCCAGTTCCTCCTCAATCACCCGAACCTGCCAGCTGACCTGCGCCCCATCCCCATCAAAGGCACCAAATCAGATTCCTTCCTCAATTTCCTCAATCCCATCACAACCAAGGCCATCGCGAAACTCGAAGATAACCCGGAATTCGCACAGCTGCAGAAGGACCTAGAGGGTATTGATGGGAAGCTGAAAGATATTGAACGACTCGAAAAACTTCCGCAGGAAATAAAATCCGCAGAAGATGGAAAAAAAAGCAATCTGGTTTCCGACTTAAAGAAAGAAAAGAGAGAACTCGAAAGTAAAATAGGTCTTCCGCTCCTAAGCGAATCAGAGAAAACTCGCGTAGGGTCCGCACGAGCCAGAATTGAAGACCAACGGACCAAAGTCACCAATAAACAAGCCGACCTTCGTCCAAAACTCGAGAAGGAAATCGACGAAGCGAAGGCGGTGGTTGCAGATTTTGCCGTGGAGCTTCCGTATGGTGGTGTGGGGAAGGTGTATCTGGTGACGGCTGGAGGTGGGCGGGCAGGGTCGAGGGGATCGCATGTCATTCTTGAGATCACGGAGCCATGAATGGGATAATTCCGATGGGAAGCAGTCTGACGGCGACGGCGCGTGTGGTGGCTGGGGTACGGGATGGTTTGGCTGGGGGTGGTGGAGTGGACCTCCGCGCGGTGGCGGGAGACTATGCGCAGCGCTGTGGAGCGGCGCTGGAACGGCTGGAGAGCTGCGGAGCGGATGTGGAGCGTGGGGATGCCGTGGCGGCGCTGCGTGGTGCTGAATCGTGGCCGCCGCTGCGGGAGGTGATTGCTTTGCTGGACATTCCTGAGCGCGGGGCATGGGATGCCCTCTGCGCCGGGCGTGGACTTCCGGCAGCGCCATGTTTTCCGGCGAGGCGACTGGAGCAACTGGCGTCGCTGCATGCGGGGTCCGCCGCCCTGATTCCGCGGCTGTACCGCGATTACCGCGGCCTTGTCATGCAATTGCGCGATGCGGAGGCACTGTCGGTCATCCGGACGATTGCGCGGATCCGTCCGGACGATGCGGATGCGCAGAGCGAGAAGGCCCGGCTTGAGGAAAAAGCGGTGGCTGCACTGACGGCCCGCATGAACGCAGCCACGGCAGCGGGACGGACCACCGAAGCCGTAGCACTCGCGGATGAACTGGCCGACTTCCGGCCAACCGCCCAGCCATTGCCGGAACCGCCACCTCCCGCTCCGGCCGCAGTTCCCGTCCCGGGACCCGCAACGGCTTCGCCGAAGCCATCGGGAGCGGTCCGTGTGGCTGCTGCGGTGTCGCGACCACGGCCAGCTGCGAAGCCACCGGCGCAGCGGGTCCCACCCATGCCGCCGCCAACGGTCAAAGCTCCGCCGCGCCGCCGCCCATGGCAGACGATCGCTTTCACGTCGGCTGGAATCGCTGCCGTCGCCTTTTTGTTCTGGCTGGTCATGAAGCCCGCGCCGCCTGCCCGCGATGACGCCGCTGCGGAAGCGGAAAGGGATGCGGCCATCGTCCGTGCCATCAGTAACTGCCGGACCGCCAGTGAGCTGCGTGAACTTCCAGCGGAAACAGCCGTCACGGGCATGCCACCCGCGGCAATGCTCAAGGCCATCCGCCAGCCGCGGACACCAGCAAACTTCGAAGACTGCCTCGCGCAACTCCGGCAGCTCGAACGGGAATTCGGATCGTCGGCGGACCGTGCGCCAGCCATCCTCCGCATGTTTCAGCTTCTTGAACAGGAAGCCTTGTCGTGTTGCCTCCGGTCACGTACGCGACCACCCGCCTTCCGTGCGACCCTGAACTCCGACGGCAAGCTCACCGGCT
The DNA here is from genome assembly GCA_039795165.1 of Verrucomicrobiota bacterium. GTDB lineage: Bacteria > Verrucomicrobiota > Verrucomicrobiia > Verrucomicrobiales > V1-33 > V1-33. The sequence goes on from JBDKER010000065.1 coordinate 13,017, forward strand.
ACCAATGGAAGGACGACACGGTCGCCGGAACCATCCGCACGCTCGCCCGCTTCGCCAACTCCGGGGACCTTCCAGACAAGGCCTTTCCGGCTCCGCAAGGTACGCCCGCATGGGTCGCCTCCGAGATCGCCGCCGCCAAAGCAGCCGCCCGTCCACCCGAGCCAGCCAAAGCGCCCCCCGCAGCCGAGCCGGAACCTATTCCGGCCCTCGACGACGCCGCGGTGGCCCGACTCTCCATCCTGCCCGGCTGGGAAGCCCTCCCCGCCCTGCACCCAGGCCCGGAATGGCTCGAATCCATGGCCGTCATCCCCCGCCACCAAACCCGGATTCTCCTGACCAGATCCGGCATCGGATTTGTCGGAAAGGGTCGCCCCGCAGAAGGTCATGTCTTTTCGGTGCAGGAAGGAAATGTCGCCAGACGGAGCCGCGGCGACCTGCTGGGCATCGATCTCATCGGCCGCGGCAGATCTGGCGTCTGGAGAATCTACTGCGCATCCGCAGCCGGCTTCGCGGACGTCAGCGCCACCCTCGCAAATCCGTTCGCCGACCACGCCCTCCGCTGGGACGAGGATCAGGGTGCCTTCCAGCTTTCGGAAACCACTAACACGTTTCTGAACCGCTTCTCTCTGCTGCCTGGTCAGTCATGGCAGCTCGAGTGTCCGTTCCCGGTCACACCCGAGGGAGCCAGATCACTCCCGATCACCAGCAGCACCGTCCCCTTCCCGCTCTACCGCCGCCAGCAGCCACGCAGCCAGGCATCGCTGACGAACGATCCAACCATCAAGGCCATCAGGGCAAGGATGCTCGCCGAGAAGCAGAAGCTGGCCATGAGCATCCGGATGCAGGAATCATCGGCGGACAAGGACCCGATCGCCAATGGCCAGCGCGCCCGCCGGATCAAGGAATACAACGACGCCTACGATGAAATCCTGCGCACCCTCCAGTTCGAACTGGAGGAACGAATCCGCGCCCTCACCGAGGCACCGTCCAACCTTGCGGACATGCCGGGCAGCCTTCCCGGCAGCGGGCCATTCCATGTGCACCTCGTCTCGGATGAAGGATCCGCCCCATCGATGCGCCTCGTCGAACTCACCCCACGTCCATGAACCGCCCCTTCTGCCCATGAACCTCGCTGCAATCAGAAAACTAGTCGCCCGCATGCGCGACGAACTGTCTCCCGGTGGCGGCCGGCAGATCCATGCCCTCGCCACGGAATACCATCAGCATTGCGAAGATGCGCGCCAGAGGCTCGACCAATGCTGCGCCATGCTCGACAAGGGCAACGAATACCAGGCCCTCCAGCTGGCGGAAACCGAGCCCGCCCTGCCGGATGTACTCATGGCCCTCAGCTTCGCCGAACGGACGCAGTGGAACGAAAAATGCCGCGCCAGCCAGCTCCCGGTGCCGCTCCCGTTCGACCCAGCAAAGGTCAAGGCCATGGACGCCATGTACCGCCGCGGCATCAGCAGCGCTCACCCACTCTACCGCGAGTACCGCGGAGCGGTTTCGAAACGCGATGACGCCGCCGCACTACGCACCATCCGCACGATCGCCCGCCTCAATCCATCGGACGCCAGCGCGCGATCGGAACTGGACCGGCTCGAGGAAAAACGCGTCCGCGAATGCGCCGCCTCCCTGAAACTCGCCATCGATGCAGGTGACACTCCCGCAGCTGCCACCCTTACGGACGAACTGGAATCGATCGCTTCCGAAACCCGTCTCGCCTCCGTCCCGGAATACACCCGCGGCCTCGCCATCCGAGCAGAAATCGCCCGAGGGCGGGCGCTCGATCGGGTGCGCGATGCCGTGGCCGCCCTGCCGGGTCACCAGTCCAGCGGAGACTGGCGTACGGCCGCCGCGATCCTTGGCAGCATCGAACGCGACAGCAGCGAACATGGTTTCGATGTGCCTGCAGATCTCCAGAAGGCGGTCGCCGATGCCCGCGCATGGGTCGCACAGGAAGACGCCCGCGCGGCCCGCGCATCGGAATTCCATGGCCGCATGGCCGAGGCCCTCACGACCGCGGAGGGAGTCGAACGCTCGCTCGCCGCACGCTCCCTGACTCCGCAGACCGCAGCCGACGCCCTCGAATCGCTCCTGAGCCGATGGGATGCTGTCCTGCGCTGCCAGTTGCCCGTTGCCCCGGAAGATCAATTGCGCATGGAATCGGTCGCGGCCTCTCTGCGCCAGGAAGTCGAACGCATGCGCCGCCATCACCGGACCTTGCTTCTGGCCGCCGCGGCCGCCGCCCTCGCCGCACTTGGTACCGCCGCATGGGCCGGCTATTCCTACTACAATGCCAGCCAGCTGAGCGCTGCCCTCGCGACGATGCAGACGGAACGGAAGGTCGACGAAGCCGCACGGCTTGTCGCGAAGGTCCGCGGCCCAGACGCCCGGCTCACCTCATGGGCCGGCCTCGCCGATGCCACCGCCCGCGCCGAATCATGGCTCGCCACGGAACAAGCACGCCTCGCATCCGCAGAAGCCCTCCTCGCAGCCATGGAATCGGGTGCCGCCAGCCAATTCGACGACAAGGACGCGCCCATCCTGCGCTCGGAACTCGCCGGACTCGGCGAATCCACCGCTCTCCTCGCCCCCAGCCAGCTACCCGCACTCGAAACCAGACTGGCAACCGTCCGCAATGCCGCCGACGCCCGCTTCACGGCCCTGCGCACGGAACGACTCAAGGAGGCCGACAGC
>JBDKER010000066.1:0-15171 GCA_039795165.1 Verrucomicrobiota bacterium
TGCTCCTCAGTCGAAGGTGCTAACCTTCTCCCTCGTCGCGCCTTGCCGTGAGGGAAAATGGCTCGCCGCGCTCCCGGTCCGGGTTTTTCAACAGGCTCGCGGAGGGCGACTTGGTCGGCGCTCTTCACGATGGCGATGCGGTAGGAAATGAAGGAGTGGCGCAGGACGTTCCGGGGCCACGGGATGCCGAGGGATTTGGCGAGGGCGGTGATTTCCTTGTGCTGGGTGCAGGAAGGAACGACCCGGCCGCGGCGGGGCAGCGGAGCCAGCCACGATGCGAGATTGTCCATGATCGGGACGACGCGGCGGGAGGCGGTTTTCGCCTGACCGGCCCGCACTTCGATGATGCGCCGGTCGAGGTCCACGGCGGACCAGTCGAGCCGGGCGATTTCCGCGCTCCGGATCCCGGCAAACGCGCTGATCGCCAGGAGGGGGATCAGGCGGTCCGGGGCGGCGTGGATGATCCGGGAGAACTCGTCGGGCGTGAAGATGCCGATCTCCGAATCCGGCACCTTCGCCTTGCGGAGCTGACTGGAGGCGGTGCGGGCAGGAAGTTCTGCTCCAGCGCGAAGGAGAAGAGGATGTTCACGGTGACGAGCAGGGAGTTCCGCGACATGGGGGCTGGTTGGGAGAGGTCTAGTTCGTCAACTGGCGAGGAAAGGCAGGGCAGTGGTCGGGCCGCTCCCGGCATTCGTCATGGATTCCACCTGGTGTGCGGTGGTGCCGAGGATTTCCGGTGACAGCGTGCGGGGGCAGGCTACAGGAACAGGTGGTGGACATGAGAGGCCTTTCCTGAGAGTATTCCGCGGGATCATTCCGGAAATGCCTGCAGGTGCCGCCGGTTGAAGTCCATGAGCAAGAAGATCATCATCATTGCCGGTCCGAATGGCGCGGGCAAGACTACCTTTGCGCGATCGTTTTTACCTGAGGAGGCGCAGTGTCCGCGTTTCATCAATGCGGACCTGATTGCGGCTGGACTGTCTCCCTTTGCGCCGGAAGCGGCCGCTTTCAGGGCCGGACGGCTGATGCTGGAGGAGATGGCGGAATGTGTGCGGAAGGGGGAAGCTTTGCCTTTGAGACGACACTTTCCGGTCTGAGTTATTTGTCCCGCATACGGGAATGGCGGGCGAAGGGCTATCATGTGAGTTTGTTCTTTTGAGCCTGCCTGACGCGGAGACGGCCATTGCCCGGGTGGCGGAGCGGGTGCGGCAGGGCGGGCACCATGTTCCCGAGGGTGTGATCCGCCGCCGCTTCACCGCTGGGCTGCGGAACATGGAACATTGGTACAAGTTCGCGGTGGATGCGTGGGCCAAGTACGATAGCGATGGGGAAAGCCCGGTTCTGCAGGAATGGGGAGAGCATTCACGGCCATGAAAAACATTGAAGAAGCCAGAGATCCTGATTTGCGGGCCTCCTTCGCGGCGATGAAGCGCGCGGCAGCAGCGGCCCGCAGGACGGCGATTGAGACAGGCACGGATCTCATCGTGGTGAAGGACGGCAGACTCACCCGAATCCCCCCGAAGGATCTGCGGCGAAAATCCCCGGGCACCGAGCGGTAGGACAGCGTGGTCGGACCCAAGGCCATGGGTTCCGGGTGGCCGTGGCAAACTTGGGAGCCGGGGAACCAGCTGCAAAACCGGGACCGGGAGCAGAAAGAGAGTGGGGGGAAGCATGCGGCTGCGCCGGTTGGATTGGTGGGGGTTCCCCTGCGGGCGGCGACCCTTTTCCCACAGGGCATCGTTGCTCCTCAGTCGAAGGTGTTAACCTTCTCCCTCGTCGCGCCTTGCCGTGAGGGAAAATGGCTCGCCGCGCTCCCGCTCCGGGTTCTGCAGCGGGTTCCCTGTTTGTCACCATTTTGTCACCACGGGCATTTGTCAGGGTGGAAAACGGGGCATTTTGAGCCCTCGAAAACCGTCACAACCCGGTGATGTGTAGAGGGTTGGATACTGGCGCACCCATTAAGATTCGAACCGAAAACCTTCTGATCCGTGGAAATTTGGTCGGCCGGGGTGGGCATTGCGGGAGGCTTTTGGGAATGACGGGGGGCTTGACGGGCGGATACCCTTCCTGATAAATTAATGAATGATCCATCATGTTGTTGTGCTGGGTGGGGGGACGGCTGGGTTGCTGGCGGCCTTGGCATTGTTGCGGGTGGGAGGGTTGCGGGTGAGGATGGTGCGGAGCCGGGAGATTGGGGTGATTGGGGTGGGAGAGGGGACGACGGGGAGTGTGCCGCGGCATCTGCATGGGTTTCTTGGGATGGATCCTGGGGAATTTCACCGGGAGGTGCGGCCATCGTGGAAGCTGGGGGTACGGTTTCTGTGGGGTGAGCGGGAGCGGATTGACTATACGTTCACGAAGCCAGTGACGACGGTGTTGCCTGGGCTGAGTGGGGCCGCGGGGTATTACTGCTGGGAGGATTTCAGCGATATGGATTTGAACCAGGCGCTCATGGGTCAGGGGTTGGCGTTTGCGCGGCAGGGAGATGGTGGCCCGCGGGTGCACGACAACGTGGCGTATCATCTGGAGAATGGGGCGTTTGTGTCGTGGCTGGAGCGGGTGGCGGTGTCGCGTGGGCTGGAGATTGAGGAAGGGGAAGTGGAGGGAGTGGAATTGGGAGGGGAGGGAGTGGCGGCGCTGCGGTTGGCTGGTGGCGGGAGGGTGGCGGCGGATTTGTTTGTGGATGCGTCCGGATTCCGCGGGGAACTGCTGCGGGAGGCGATGGGCGAGCGTTTCCGATCGTTTGACGACACCTTGTTCTGCGATCGGGCCGTGGCGGGCGGGTGGGATCGTGGCGAGGACGAAGCAGTGCTGCCGTTTACGGTGGCGGAGACGATGGACAGCGGCTGGGCGTGGCGGATTGACCATGATGAGCGGGTGCATCGCGGGTATGTTTACAGCAGTGTGTTTATGGGGGATGGGGAAGCCGAAGAGGAATTACGGAAGGTGGCACCGGGGTTGGGGTCGTTGCGCGTGGTGAAATTCCGGCCCGGTCGTCTGGAGCGCTGCTGGGTGGGGAATGTCTTTGCGGTGGGCAATGCGGCTGGTTTTGTGGAACCGCTTGAGGCCACGGCGATTGCGGCGATCTGTGACATGACGAAGATGCTGAGTCTGGCGCTGCGTCACAGTGGTGGGGTGCCGGGGCCGGAGTTGAAGGCGTCCTGCAACCGGCTCTTTGCGAGGATGTGGGATGAGATCCGGGATTTTCTGTCGGTGCACTACCGGTTCAATGGGAGGCGGGACACGGCCTTCTGGCGTGAGTGCCGGGAGCGGGTGGCGTTGCATGGGGCTGAGCGCATCGTGTCATTTTACCGGGAGAACGGGCCGAGTTCGCTGATGGAGATCGAGTTGCTGCCGGCGGAGACGAGTGGGTTTCAGCTGGAAGGGTATTACACGCTGCTGCTTGGGCAGAAGGTACCGCATGCGAAGATCCGGAAGATGCCTGAGAATGCCGTGTGGCAGAATCACCGGAGGGCGTGCCGGGCAGCGGCGCGGGGAGGTTTGACCGTCCGGGAGGCCAGCGAAATCATCCGGAGCGGGCGGTGGACGTGGCGGCCCGGGTTTTACGATCAGGGTGGCTGAGTTGGGTGGTTGGGTGCCATCATCGCGGAGCGCTGAAACGCTCGACAAGCGGGCGGGAGTCAGAGTAGGGAAAGGTTCATGTCATCTGCTACCCGACGAAACTTCATGAAGACTGCCCTTACTGCCGCTGCGGCGGTTCCTGTTGCTGCTGGAGCTGCCGAGGAAACGAATCCGCGGATTCCGCTGCGGCTGGGATTTGACAATTTTTCGATTCGGGCGCTGGGATGGAAGGCTGGTGCGGTCCTGGACTATGCAGCGAAGCAGAAGGTTGATGCGCTGCTGCTGTCCGATCTTGATGTGTATGAGAGCCATGAGGAAGGTTACCTGAGGGATCTGGGGAAGCGGGCGAAGGATCTTGGGATTGCTCTGTATGCGGGGACGGGCGGGATTTGTCCGAGTGCTGTCCGGTTTGACCGGAAGTGGGGAACTGCGGAAGAGCATCTGCGGCTTACGCTGCGGGTGGCATCGCTGGTGGGGTCGCCGGTGGCCCGCTGCTACCAGGGATTTGCGGACGACCGCCGCAGCGAAGGGGGAATCTATGCCCGCATGAAGGACACGGTCGCCGTGCTCAAGGCCGTGCGCAGCGAAGCCCTCGACCGGGGCGTGAAGATTGGGATCGAGAATCATGCGGGAGACATGCAGGCTTGGGAACTGCTTGGTCTCATTGATGAAGCCGGGCGGGATTTCACGGGGTGCACAATTGACAGTGGCAATGCCACCTGGACGCTGGAGGATCCCATGCAGAATCTGGAGATTCTCGGTCCGGTGACCGTGTGCAGCGGGATCCGCGACAGCATGATCTGGGAAGATGCCGAGGGATGTCAGGTTCAGTGGATGGCGATGGGCGAAGGACTCATGGATGGGCGGGCGTATGCGCGGCGCTTTGCGGAACTGGCTCCGCAGGCCCCCTTCATTCTCGAGATCATCAGCGGGTTTGCGCGTGGATCAGGGTACCTCAAGCCAGAGTTCTGGTCGGGATACGAAAAGATCCGTCCGGCGGAATTCGCGCGATTTCTGGCGATGGCGAAGCGCGGGAAAGCCGTGCCTGCCTTCCGGGCTGAAGGAGACCGGCGCAAAGCCGAGCAGGAATATCAATTGGCTGAACTCGAGCGTTCGCTGCGGTACTGCCGGGAAGTACTCAACATCCGTCCGGCCTGAGCGCACGCTGAAGAGGCGGCCCTCGAGGCGGGTCCTGGTTTTGCTGCGTCCGCAACAGCGTCGCCGCAGAGCGTCCGTCCGGGGGTTGGCGGCGATTACGCTGGCGGCAGCGGGCGGTGAGGAATCATTCCGCTTTGATGGTGACGTCGTCGAAGGCGATGGGGAGTTCGCTGTAGGGGGTGCCCCAGAGCGAAGCCTTGCCCTGAGCGGGTGGTTCCTTGGTGGTTGCGGTGATGGATGGCTGTTCCGGGCGCTGCTGTCCGGCGGCCCAGACGCGGCCTTCGATGGTACTGCCGCCGTCCTTGTCCGGGCGGATGGAGAATTCGAGCCATGTCCACGAGCCACTGGTCCATTGGTACGGGGCGGTGGCGATGGCCTCCTCCTTGTCTGTGGAGATGACGATTTCGATCTGTCTGGTCGCGGGGACGACACGGAGGCGCGGGCCGCTGACGCCGTGGAGGCCTACGCCGAAGCGTGGCTGGGTGCGGCGTTTGCCGGTGGCCTTGATGCGGGCCGTGACGGTGGCGGATCCCTTGATGGATTTGCCGAGGAGGAGACCGCCATCGACGATGGGCTGTCCGGCGAGTTCGAGGAATCTGCCGTCGTTGTCACCGGCGATGGAGAATTTCGCTTCCTGGTCCGTGGAGAGGAAGGATTCGGGGATTTCGCCGCTGGAGAGGTCATCGAATGCGATGACGAGGGGGGCGGGCGGTGCGGGAGCGGGGGAATCGTCTGCTGCGGCCGGAACGAGGAAGACGGGCAGGCAGAGGGAGAGCAGCAGCTTATTCATGGCGGAGAGCATCGACGAGGCGGCGGGAGAGAGCAAGCCGGGCAGCGGACCAGCAGAAGAGGAGGCCGCCGCCGAGCAGGGCGAGCAGCAGCGAAGCCAGCAGACGGATGGGCAGGCCGTGGGATCCCGCCAGCTTCAGATTCGGCCAGACCGCGAGGAGGGCCGCCAGCGCCCCGAGAGCGACGCCCGCCACGAGGAGGAACCAGTGCTCGGCGAGGATCATGCGGCGCAGCTGGGCGGTAGTGAAGCCAGCCGACTGGAGGACCGCGAACTCGCTGCGTCGTTCGAGCACGTGGCGGGCAACGAGAATGGCCAGTCCAACGGCGGCGAGGATGAGCGCCAGACCGCCGAGCGTTGAAAAGATGGTTAGATAGGTATTCTGCACCGCCTGGAACTGCGCGAGCCGTTCGCCGGCCGGGACGAGCGTCAGTCCGCGCGGTCCGAGGAGATCGATGGCCGTGCGGCGGAATGTTTCCGCCTTCCCGGCCGGGGCATCGATCAGGAAGAAGCGGGAACCCCCGGTATCCGGGAAGAGGCGGATGAATTCATTCTCCGGGACGATGACATTTCCTTGGAGGAGGCTGCCATTGAGGAGAGCGACGAGCTGAAGGGTGACGGGCTGACCCGAGCTGTCCGGGACCGTGAGCGTGTCTCCGAGTTTCTTGCCGAGGGCGAACATGGCGGAATACTGGTCCATGACGGCCGGGATCGGGCCGTTCGGTGGGGTGGGCTGGGCGAGGCGCTCCCATGGGTCCGATCCATCGAGCACCGAGGCACCGCCCGTGAAGGCGCGCAGCGAGGCGAGGGCGTCCGGCTGAACCCCGAGGATGCGCGGAATCTGGGCACGGTTCAGATTGAGGCAGGAAGCTTCCTCGCCATCACGGACCCGGAAACTGATGAAGTGGACGCCGCTGAGTTCGTCGGGATCAAAGTCCCATTGGCGTCGTCCGGCCTCGGAATTGAGGTCTTCGTAGATGGGGAGGGTGGATTCGCCGACGAATGCGAAGCCGCCCGTGCCGGAGTCGCGCGTGGAGGGAGCCGAGCGGGCATCCTGCCGGAAGGCATGGAGGGCAGTGACCATGAAAACGCCCGTGGCGAGCAGAGTTGCGAGCGCGAGGCTGCGGCTGCGGCGTCGGACCGCATTGCGGATGCCGAGGGCATTGAGGGACGCGAGCCCGGCGGAGCTGCCGCGTTCCATGCGGGCGAGGATCGATGCGAGGGCGCGCAGGCCTTCCGTGAGCAGCAGCGCTCCCGCACCGAAGAACAGCATGGGCGCAAAGACCTGCGGAACCTTCCCCGAGAACGCGAGCATGGCCGCCGCAGCGACCGCCGACACCAGAGGAGGAAGCCGGAAACGCCGCCGCCGAGCCGGACCGGATGGAGCCGTGAGGGCTGCAGGACCAGCGCTGAGGAGATCGCGCGGCACCGCCCGGGCAATGCGGCGGGACACCAGCGCCACCACGGCGAGCGCCAGCAGCAGGGTGACCACGGCCGCAATGAGCAGCGACAGCGGCCGGGTGGTGGGCACAAACTGGAGGCCGAGGGCGGCGTCCGCCCATTCCCGTTCCAGCCGGTGCAGCGTCCAGCGCGCGTAGGCCATGCCCGCTGCCGTCCCAGCGATGGTGGCGGGTATGCTGAGCGCAGCAGCCTCGCTCACGAAGAGCCTGCGGACCTGAGGACCGGTCCATCCGGTGGCCCGGAGCAGGCCGATCTGGCTGGCGCGCTGACTGATTCCAAAAGTGAACAGCAGAGCCGCGAGCAGAAGCGCCGTGGCAATGAGGAATGCCGACATGCTCAGGAAGAGCGCGCCGAAATCCATGCTCTGCGCCACCGACTGGTCCGCGAGGGCTTTCACCGCGACCGTCTGGAGTCCAGCCGTGGCCGCCGTAAGGCGTGCGCCCAGCTGACGCGTGATTTCCGCGGCGTCCGTTTCTCCGGGGATCCGGAACGACGTGAGTTCGCCGAAGCGGTTCCGCCAGAGCTGCTGGCCATCGGCGAGATGCAGAAAGAGCTTGGGTGTGCCCCGCTGCTCCCGCCAGAAGGCATCGTCCTTGTCCCGGATGAGGTCCTGCTGAATCGGGATCCCAGGCTTCCAGTCGCGGCAGTTTTCCGATTCACTGACGCCCGGGAAATCGGGAGTCCATGAACGCTGGAGCGCCGGGTGCCCGGCCGGAAGCACCGCGTGGACCCGGAAGGTGGCCGTCGCTTCCTCGAGATTGCGGGCATTGGTGACCCGGAAGAAGCGCAGGCCGACAGTGTCGCCCGCTTTCAGCCCGAGGTCATCCGCGAGCCATGGGTGAAGGATCACGGAACCCTGCGGCCAGTCATTCGGAAGTCCTCCGGCACCGGGAACCGTCGCGGTGGCCATGGAATACGGCGTGAGGCCATCGGGTTCCCTCGTGATGGCATTGACAAGGTAAGTCAGCACGCCATGGGCCGCCGGGTAGGCAGCGCTGATGCTGGCAGCGGTGGGCGGGGCAAGGAAAATGCGGGACGTGCTCACGCGGACGGCATCAGGCAGTGCGGTCACTTCCAGCCCGGCGTCGGCAGCCGTGAGAAGTCCGGGCGCTCCGAGGTCCGCCGCACCGCTGCAAAGCAGAAGATTCACCCGGCCGGGCAGTTGCGCGGCTTCCTGAAGCGAAGCCAGCGGGACGTACAGATTGAGCGGCGGGGTCTGATCCGCCTTGAGACTGAAAGCACCCATGGCGGCGTCGGGAACCTCCGCCGCAATCGTCAGGCGCTGCGTCACCGTCAGGTCGGATTCCCCCGAGAGTGGTGCGTCGCGCGACAGCAGGCTCGGCTTTTCAAAGCGCACAATCACTTCGCGTCCCGGCGCATGTCCCGTCAGACCGAGGGCCGCCGCAAGTGGCCGGCTGACCGCGGCAGCTCCTGCGGCTTGCGGCCAGGCTTCCGGGGCCAGTTGCCAGAAGCTTTCCGGGACACCGAAGAGATTCACATTGGCGGCACGCTGACGGCCGTCCGGTTCGGTGACCGTGGCCGTGAGCAGAAGCGCCGGCACTACCTGTCCGGCTGCAGGCGACTGCGTGGCCAGCCGATCCGCGAGCGCCTCTGTGAAGAATCCATCGCGCGAAAGCACCACCGAACTGACCTTGCCGAGCCGGATTTCCGCCTGGCGGGCGAGGGTTGCGCGGACGGAGTCGCCTGTGATGAGTGATCCGCTGATGACGGCGGCCGTGAGCGCCACGCCGAGGAAGAGACCGGCGTGCCAGCGCCAGTAATGACGGAGGCTGCGGAGCAGGAGAAGAAGACGCGTCATGAAGAAGTCACCATGCCGCCCGCGCCCGCCCGCTCAACCGCAAGCCATGCCGGATGCCGCCGCAATTCCGGAGCCGTGCCAGACTTGGCGGGCAGGGATGCCCAGGCTATCACTCTGACATGAAAGCCAAACTTCTGATTCAGCTGATGGCAGCCGGCATGACATGCGCGGCGGAGGTGCGCACGGACATCTGTGTTTACGGAGGAACGTCGGCGGGCATTGCCGCGGCCCTCCAGGCGGTGCGGATGGGGAAAACGGTATCCCTTGTGGAGCCTTCGGGGCATGTGGGTGGGCTGACGACTGGCGGGCTGGGAGCGACCGATATCGGGAACAAGGCGGCCATTGGGGGAATCGCGCGGGAATTCTACGAGCGGGTGTTCCGGTACTATGAAAACAAGGAGGTGTGGAAACTGGAGGACCGTGATGCTTATCTGAAGAAGCACCGGGGAGGGCGGGATCCCGTTAGCGAAGTGACCGGACGGGAGACCCTGTGGTTCTTCGAACCGAGCGCCGCTGCGTCGATCTACAGGGACATGCTGCAGGAGTCGGGCGTGCAGGTGCAGGTGGGCGAACCCCTGACCGCGGTGGCCCGGGAGGGACGGTCAATCGTTTCTCTCACGACGGGCAGCGGCAATGTGTGGAGGGCTGCCATCTTTCTGGACTGCACGTACGAAGGCGATCTCATGGCAAAGGCCGGGGTTTCCTATCATGTGGGACGCGAGGCCAATGCCGTATACGGGGAGAAGCTCAACGGGGTGCGCGGAGAGACGCCCAAGCATCAGTTCACCGTGCCAGTGGACCCGTGGAAGAAGCCCGGGGATCCGACGAGTGGCCTGCTCCCCCATGTGCAGGCAGACCCACCCGGTGAAGCCGGCAGTGGTGACCACACAGTGCAGGCGTACAATTTCCGGCTGTGCATGACGCAGGACCCTGCCAACCGCAGGGCATGGGAAAAACCCGAGGGCTACGACGAGGTCGACTTCGAACTGCTGGCCCGGTACATCGAGGCGCGCGTGGCGGCGGGAAAGCCCCTGACGGCAGGACAGTTGTTTCATCCGCTGCCCATGCCGAACCGGAAAACAGACACCAATAACAATGGGGGGTTCTCGACGGATGTGATCGGCATGAACTACGCCTGGCCCGAGGCCAGCCACGACGAACGCGCAAAAATCTTCCGCGATCATGAACGCTACACACGCGGATTCTTCTATTTTCTGTCCAGCAGTGCCCGGGTGCCGGAAAAACTCCGGGAAGAAGTGTCGTCGTGGGGACTCACGAAAGACGAATGGCCCGCCACCGGAGGATGGCCACCCCAACTGTATGTCAGGGAAGCCCGACGCATGATTGCATCGTACGTCATGACGGAAGACGACTGCCGCGGAGTGCGTCGGGCCGAGGACCCCGTCGGCATCGGGGCCTACAACATGGATAGTCACAACTGCCGGCGGATCGTGCGGAACGGGCGGGTCGAAAACGAAGGCGATGTCCAGGAAGCCGTGAAGCCGTACCCACTAAGCTGGCGTTCCATCATTCCAAAGGCCTCTGAATGCACCAATCTGGCCGTGCCCGTCTGTCTATCGGCGTCCCACATCGCCTATGGCAGCATCCGGATGGAACCCGTCTTCATGATTCTGGCACAGTCGGCGGCCACCGGCGCGTGCCTCGCCCTGGAGACCGGAGTGACCCTCGCCGAACTGCCCTATGGCACCCTGCGCGAACGCCTGCTGGCCGACGGACAAATCCTCGAATTCGGAACGATGCCCCGGCGCAAGCCCTGAAGGCAGGACTGACACCGCCAGAGCTGCAAAGACAAACCTCTGGTCCGGTGGTTTGGGAAAAATTCGGAACTCCGTCAGTGCGTGGTGGTGAGGGATGCCTTGTGCCGGGTGATTGCTGAGAGGTGATGGCCTGAGTAGTAAGATGGCTGCACTGGCCGCGGTGCACATATGGACGGCACCGATATGTTTTCCTCCCCTCGGCGCCGCGGATGGGGGAGCCGCACTCGCCCGGAGTTCCAGGGGCAGCGGACTACCCCAGATCGGTCTTCCAGTTCGTTTCCTGGATAAGAAGGTTCAGCTCGCGGACGTGACGGGCAATGTCGTCCGATTGCTTCTGAAGCGAACGGACATCAATGCAAGCCACCCACTTGATCTCCGACATGCTGTAACGGTCGGGGTCGCGCACGGAACTGCTGATGGCGTGCTGAAGAAGCGAATGCTGCTGCGTAAGTTCGTCGCGCTGGGCGATCGCCTCGGTGATGGTCCGCCCATCCGGAAGCCGACTCGCAGCATTGGTTGCGTTGATCTTCCGGATGAGATCCTGGAGCTGATGAAGAACCCCAAAGGATTCGCGCAGGAGATCATTGGGATCCTCATGCGGCTGATTCCCTTCCTGAACGATCGCATTGCGGCCAATACGCTGACGGAGCGATTCAAGCTTCTTCTGGGTGTCCGCACGCAGGACTAGAGCTTCAGCAAGTTTCATGATCCAACGGTGGCGGGAGCACAGCGCACGGTCAATGAGATTCGTCAGAGGAAGCCCAGTCAGTCAGACTTGTCCGACGACAATTAGAGGGCCGGCAAAAAGACGGGCCGGCAAGGGCCGGCAAAAAGACAGGCCTGTTGCCCCTCGCGGCTTACCGGCTTTGGCGGGGCGGTGACAGATGGACAGACCTTATGTCGCCGACGAACTGAACAAGCGGGCCGGCAAAAAGACAGACCTTCTGTCGTCGACGAACTGAACAAGCGGTTCCGCCTGCCCTGACACCGGGGCGGTGACAGATGGACAGACCTTATGCCGCCGACGAACTGAACAAGCGGGCCGGCAAAAAGACAGGGCCGGCAAAAAGACAGACCTTCTGTCGTCGCGTCAGGGGACATGCGGAGGACGAGGGTGAGGAAAGGGGTGATGCGGTCTGTTTCGGCGAGGGCGGCGTGGACGAGACTGGCGATGATTTCCGGGCTGGCGGAGGGATTGTCGAAGACGTTGGTGGCGCGGAAGAGGACGCGGCCTTCGTCGTAGTCGAGTTCGAAGTTGCCGATGGTGAGTTCCTTGTTGGTGCGCATGAGCATCTCTGCGACGACCCCGGTGCGGCTGACTGGGATGGTGTGCCCTGCGGCGGCGATGACGCTGACGGCGTTGATTTCTGCGAAGACCTGAGCGTGGACGCGGGCGTGGCTGTGATGGATTTCGAAGTCGGCTTCGAGGACCTCACGGCCGGGGACGCGGCGGGATTGCCAGCCCATGCGGGAGAAGGTGTTTTCGACGGTGCGGAAGAGAGGGGAGACAGCAGCTGCAGCGGAGGCCATTGCGGGGATGGTAGCCGGGGGAGCGAGGTCGGCAACGATCAAAAGCCGGGGTTGGGATCATGGTGAACGGCCGCCCGTACTTTTGAAAGGCAAACCGGAACGTGTCCGATTACCCCGATTGGCCGCAGCCCTTTTCGCGTTCATAGCATGATGTAGATGAATGACAGGCGGCTTCGGTTTCACACTGAGGCATGCGGCGCGACGGAAATCCCGGGGCCTTTGAGCAACTTCAAGATTTGCGACTGCCTAGTTCTGTTGTTCGAATACTTTCATGAGAGCAGCAGTGTCGCCCCTGAGCAGCACATCATCAGCCCATGAGACTTGCTGCGAGGGACTCATACGACCTTCTGTATAGGATCGATTGAAGAAAATAATCGCCTTGGCAAGCGTCTTCCGGCGTTGCTCCAAGTCTACTTTCCTTTCAGCGAGCGTCTTGCCAGTGTCTCCGAACTCCTGATCTCCGGGCAACAAACGAATCATTGCGATCTGACTGTTCATGGCAGCCAGTTGGAAACCCGAGGGGCTTCGAGGGTCCAACATGAAGTGTTGAGTCATTCCAATCCCTTTCTCGATCAGGCTCTGATTGTTGCTTTTCCCTATTTTCGTCCACGCTTCATCAAGCTTAAGCGGACCAGCATTGGCGATCTGGCCGAAAAGCCCTTTCACTCTCGCTTCCTGTGTCGAGAATCCCAGGCTCTCCAGCGCTTCTCTCCGTTCGGTTGCATTCTCTTCATCAAAGAGCACAGGAGGCTTTCTCTCCAGACCTTTGACCAGAAAGTTCTCAGCCTCACTGAAATCCCCTGAAGCATTCAGCGCCAGCATGCCGCTCAAGTACCAGCCAATCGATGAATCGGGCTGCGTCGCGATCAGTCTCTTCGCGCATTCACCCGCCAAGGCCTTATCAGACAGCAACCACGCGCCTCTGGCCAGCAGAGCACTGGCTTCAGGGTGACGCTGCAGGGCCTCTTTCAGGAGCGTTTCGTCCGTTGTCAGATCATACACTGCAGCGTAGGCCCCGGCGGAATGGCCTTTGGCCTGAAGGTAGCTGCTGAGTTCAGCTGTGGAAAAACGGCGATCCGACTCGGCAACAGCTTTTTTTGTAGAGGTAACTTCCGCACGCTTCGGCTCACTCGGGACCTCGGGACGGCGCGCGCGCCTGCTGGTTTCACCTGACTGTTTAAATGGGGACAACCGGAATACCGTGATGAACAGGCCAATCGAGATGACGCAAAACAATACTATCGCTAATGATCTCTTGGAGCTTGTTCGAGCTTTCATCCGGAAGCACCCGCAAAAGTAAACCGTCAAACACAGAAGGTGATTACACCGCTATTGCAAATGGCATCATCCGAGCAAGCGCCGCCATTGGGGTAATCTGCCTTGCAGACCGATGAGTGCGCGGGTCCCACGCACCCGCTCCCGCTCCTCTTTATGCATCCCTGATCGTTACCGTCGGCGCGAGATGTGCAGATTCCCGTGCCAAAGATGAGCGAAGTGCCCGAAGCGGTTTTAATGACCGAACGACGTGTATTCATTGTCTGAACGGTGTAACGATGTTGATTTGGTTTCCCTGACGATTTGCGGTCGTCATTAGTTTTCGACTTTACACTTGGGCGGGGTGGGCTGTAAACAAAAAAGTTATGCCGACGCGAGAGAAACCTGTCAGACCGCGATTCATCATGATGGGCTGGTTTATTGGGTCCGGGAGGACGACGGTCTTGTTGCGGCTGGCGCAACAATTGCAGCGGGCCGCGAAGCGTTTTGGGATCATCGCGAATGAACAGGCTGTGGGGCTAGCATTCATCCCGGCATGTGCAGAACATCAATCGTGACCTTATGATCGCCGCTGATCAACTTCTCAGTCTCCACGACAGGTGGACCGGCCACTGGCATCTGGCGGCGCCGGAGATCACGGATGGCGGCATGGTCGGGCTGGTGCAGCGGAATCATCTTCATAACTTCTCGCTGTGGCACGAGGAGGACATCGCGCGCCGGGATGACCTCGGGATGGAGCGGATCGTTCTCGCCAAGCGCAGCATCGACAGTCAAAATCAGCTGCGGAACGACTGCGTTGAGCGCATGGACCTTGCCCTCATGGATGAGCTGCCGCCGTTGGTCGCCATCGCGCCGCTGCATTCGGAGACGCCCGGGATGATCATCGACCGCCTCTCCATTCTCTCTCTAAAGCTCTATCATATGGGAGAGGAAGCCGCCCGCCCGACAGCGGAGGACGCCCATCGACGGTCCTGCGCGGAGAAGGCGGCTATCCTGAAGTGTCAGCGGATGGACCTTGCGGGTTGTCTTGACGCCCTGCTGCTTGACCTGAGCAGCGGTCGCCGCCGCTTTGCCCTGTATCGGCAGTTCAAGATGTACAACGACCCGGCCTTCAGAAGTGGAAAGACCGGCGATTGACGTATCTGGACGTTACAGTTCCGCGGCCAGACGGTCCCTTTCGCTGCGCCAGCTGGCGTAGTCGTCAGGCCATGAAACCGAGGCGAAGAAGTGTTTGACATGACCGCCATTGAACGCTGCGGCATCGAGGATGCGGACGCCCTTCGGCAGTTCGCCGGCAGCCGATGCTGCCACGAGGTCCGGCGGGTGAGCCGCCGTGCGCCCGAGCCATGTGCGGATGCCGTCCGTGAAGATGCCCGGTCCGCTGTGGTGATGGACGAAATGCTCGTAGCGCTGGTTGATTCCTCCTGCGGCGCGGCTCACGATCAACTCGATGAGTTGGCCCAGGGCGGGATGCGCGGGTTCGGCGGCGAACGTCCAGTTGCACAGATGCACATCGTTCTCGGCTGCCATGAGGAGCCCGTCATCGGGGCGCACCCATGAGGACGGCGGGGCCAACGGGACGGTGTCTGTATCTGCGTAGAGCCCGCCGCAATGATGAACGATGAGCACGCGCCAGAAGTCCGCCCGCATCACCCCAAGAGGAAAGGCGTCGTAGGTCGCCGCCACTTCACCTGGGTAGCAATCGTGGGTGAACTCGCGCGCCTCCTCGTCGTCCATCAAACGATAGGCCCAGCCCCGCGCCCGCTCCAGCCAGACATCGC
>JBDKER010000067.1:0-13977 GCA_039795165.1 Verrucomicrobiota bacterium
TCGAGAACAAGTTGACTGATCCTGAGGAGTCCATACGGACCGCATTGCCCCCGTTGGCCTGGATCGTGCCGGCGTTGTCAACGGTCCCCGCAGCACCATACAGGCCAATGCCATTGTAGCCACTGATCGTACCTGCAGCAGCATTCGTGAGCGTGCCGATGGTGCTGCTGGCGCCATGGTAGATCCCCCAACCGCTGGTGCCAGTGATGGCAGCATTGTTGGTCAGAGTGGTGACGGCACCATAGTTCTCGATGGCGTTGATGCCTTCGATGGTGCCATTGTTCAAAATGGTGGTGACGGTTTTGGTCGAGTCTGACAGGAACAGACCACGACCTCCTTGGATCACCCCCCCGGTCTTGTTGTCGATGGTACCGATGTCGGCTGCGGTCTCAATGGCCCTGCCGCCCGAGGAGATGGTACCAGCATTCTCGAGGAGAGTGAGGGCAGCGAACTGTCTAAGCCCCGTACCTCCCGACCCAGCGATCGTCCCACCGGCAAGGTTGGTGATGGTTCCTGTCACAGCGTTTGACATGATCCCGTTGTAGCCAGTGAATGTCCCGGAATTGGTGAGCGTCCCAATCGTGGTTCCTGGATTCGCGCGCATGGCCTGATCCCCTCCCGTGACGGTCCCGCTGTTGGTGAAGGTTCCGAGAGAAGCAGTTCCGGCGAGAGCGACGCCCTGTGGTGCTCCGTTGATCGTACCCGAATTATCGAGCGTGGTGATGGCTCCGGACGAGTGCAGACCATGGTAGCCGGACATGGCGCCGGCATTCGTCAGCGTGCCGATGGTGCCGCTTGCCTCGACCAACACACCAAAAACGGCACCGCTCAGCGATCCCCCTGCCTGATTCGTCAGGGTTGTGATGTTCCCCGCGTTTCTTACCGCTTCACCGGCACTGGCCGAGCCTGTGTTGGTAAACGCAAAGATCTGGCCGCCGGACAGATTGTGCAGGGCAGATCCGTATCCAATCAGGGAGCCGCCGTTGAGGATGGTTCCGGTGAACGTTCCCTCGTTTTTGATCCCGGTGCCGCCACCCGCGGTGATCTGGCCGCCGGGAACCGTTGTGAGCGAGCCCACGGTACCGCTGTTGAGCACCGCCACAAATCCGCCTCCCACCGACCCCGCAATTCCGATGCTCGGCAGTGTCGCGCCGCCATTGATGTTGAGGCCGTTGGAGAAGGCGCCGACGATGCCGTCAACCGTCAGCGCCGTGATCGTGGTGCCCGTCGCCACAATGCCCTCACCGGTACTATCAATCTCTCCAGTCGAAGTGACCGTGAACGTGCCACCATCACCCGTCTGAGGACCACCCACCGTGCCTCCGCTGATCGTAACGTCCGCCCGCAGCACCACCGGAGCCTGCAGCAGCACCCCAATCCCCAGCGCCATCGTCAGCAATGGTGAAAACCGGGAAGGGAAAACTGTTATAATGTTAGGATTGCGGGATTTCCGGAGTTTCATAGAAGATATTTAAGAGAACTTAGATGTTTACCAAGATTCTGATTTTCAGGGATAAGTGATGCACAGTGCAACAGTTGGAGAGACTATGGATTTTCCCTATGATTCGGCAAGATGCACTTATTCACTAATTCCAATTCCCTAATTCTAGGACGTATGATTTCATCCGGCGGACGGAACGAGACTGGGTTTAAGAACCTGTTGCGGAACCGGGCCCGGCAGCGGATCCGGAGTCCATGGTGGTTGGATGAGCGGCTGCGCCGAGGAATGGCGGGATCCCCTGCGGGAGGCGGGTCTTCTTCCAAAAGGCTTCGTTGCGCCGCCGTCGAAGGTCTCGACCTTCTCCTTTGTTGCGCCTCGCCCTGTGGAAAAATTCCTCGCCTCGCCACCGGGTCGGGTGGTTCAACAGGCTCTTAACCTGATGCAGCGGGTCCCGGCGGCCGGTGCGGCCTGGGCTCGAGTGGGCTGCGGTGGGGGGATTGGCTTTCGAAAGCCAAGGGGGCAGCGTCCCGCGCAGGCTCTCCGCTCCCGGGACAGGAAATGTGACTGCAGTTCGGTCAGGCCCTTGCGTCCCTTCCGGAGGCGTTGGGCGACTGCGTTTGCGAGACCGGCCTCACGGTGCCAGCACCTTGCGCATGGCATCGAGGAGGATGGCTTCGGCGGAGGGATCGACGAAGGACGAACCTGGCTGGGTTTCGTAGCCGCCCTGCGGGTAGGACTCGGCGGTTCCGATGTAGGCGGGGCCGTAGTCACCGTAGGCGGCCACGGCGACGGTTTTTCCGGGAACCATGCGGCTGGCGGCGAGTTGGTATTCGACGAAGAGTTCGCCGGGAAGGTGCAGGATGCGGGTGCCGCCGAGGGCAAGGCACGAAATGTCGACGCGGTGGCCGGACTGGCAGCGTTCGAGCCATGCCAATTGCATGGCCGAGCCGAGGATTCCGGCAGCCGGTCCCTTTGCAATGGCGGCCCGCAGATCCGCTTCCTTCAGATGCGCCGCGGGAGGCAGGGCGACGGGTTCGACCCGCCATGAGATCTGTCCGGGGTCGATCGGGCGTTTTTCAATTGATTCCCATGCGCGGGCCATGCCGTCTTCGAGGCGGGTGGCGAGGGCGGCGCGCATTTCGGGCGATCCATCATTGTATTTTCCGGCTCCGATATTGCCGCCCGCGCCGGTGAAATGGACGTGCAGGACGGGAACCGACTGCTCCCGGAGAAACCGCGCGATGCCTGGGAAGTCCGGGTCCGCCATCTTCGTGCGGTAGTAACTCTGTGGATGAGTCGCATAGTAACTGAGGACAGCCACCGGTTTGGCCTCGTTCCAGAAACCGACCACGCGAACTTTCGGATCGATGACTCCTTCGGGTTCAGCACGCAGCGCAGCGTCGCGGCAGGCCGTGAATCTGGTGGCCCGCACCTTGCCATCCGGACCGAGAATCCGCCGGTTCGACGCCACCTGGCGGACTTCGGCTTCGCCGCTTCCGCAATGGGTCACGGTGACAGCCCCGGCGAGGCCATCCCGCAGGGCATCGGCGGCCCGTTTCATGAGAACTTCCTGCACACCGCGCGCAAATGGTCCCGCCGCATGTCCAGCCGCCGCAAGAAGGGCCTCGCTCCGGAAATCGCAGAGCGGTGCATCGTGCTGATGCAGGGAATGCAGAGCCACCCGCTGGGGAACCGTGCCCGCCGCTTCCGCAAGGAGCTTCCGGAAATGATCATGCCCGTCATTGGCCACTCCGATCCAGTCAATGGCCGCCAGCACCACGGGTTCGCCTGCGCCCAGCAGCACAATGCCGCGGCAGCGCAGCGACAGCTTCCCAATCCCCAGCATCGGATCGTAGCTGAGTTGTGTACCCACCGGTGGCGTGGCATCACTGTCGAAAACGGCCAGCTTCAGCTCAGCCACCACGGCGGTTTCCATCGACAGCAACATCATCAGCAGCATGCGCAGTTTCATGGAAGCCACTTCATACCACGGGGTTCGCCCAGGCAACCCACGCATCCATGGGCCTCGTCCCCAGTGCCCAAATCGGTGATTTTCGCGTAGACGACCGCCCTCACGCAGTTATCTAACGCCTTTCTGTCATGACCCGATCCGTCATCATTCCCCTCGCGGCTGCCTGTTCTGCTGCGTTCCTCGCTTCCTGCCGGGGACCGCAGACTACGGCGGCCAACGGCAGTCCCTTCGGTCCCGGCATCGTCCGGGCCGCCGACGGCACTCTATACTACGACCCCAGTGGCGTCCCGCAGGGACAGGGCGCTCCGCTTCCCGGCGGTCGTCCCGCCGCTGGTCCACCCGACCTCATCAGTCACTGGGACGGCGGAGCCGGCAATGGGCCCGCCAAAATCAAAATCGATCTGAGCGAGCAGACGGCCTATTTCTACAAGGGCAGTACGCTGGTCGGCAAGTCATGGCTTTCCACCGGCGATGCCGGCCACCGCACGCCCACCGGATCGTTCAAGATCATTCAGAAGAACAAATGGCATAAGAGCAGCCGCTACGGTGCCTTCGTGGACAAGGAAGGGAATGTGGTCGACGGCGATGTCGATGCCAAGAAGGACCGCCCACCTCCCGGCCTGAAGTTCGAGGGAGCCAAAATGACGAATTTCATGCGGCTCACTCCGGACGGCATCGGGATGCACGCAGGCTTCCTGCCCGGCTACCCGGCCAGCCACGGCTGTATTCGCATGCCCGAGCACATGTCGGAGAATTTCTTCAACAATGTGAACCTTGGCACCCCGGTCACGATCGTGCCCTGATCCGGATCGTCTCTTTTGGAAGCCCCGGGCCTGCCGCGCCGCAGCCCCGGGGCTTTTTGCTGACAACGGGCGGCTGCAGGCGTAACTTCGGCATACGTTCCGCCGTTCCTTTCCGCAGACTCCACTTCCCTTTTCCCATGCGCGCTTCCTTTCAGATCACTGCCGGACTCGCCACCGCTGCGGTCCTCGCGGCCTACCCTTTGGTTTCTGCTCAGCAGGAAACGAACGCGGCCCGCGCCATGGCCCGCCACCGTCACCTGAATCCTGCGGCCGCCACCGGAACGGCAGCCACCGTGGCGAACGTCGACCCGCAGTCGGCTGCGGCGGCCAATGCGAAGCTCATTCCGCCGGGAATTTCCGCGGCCGAGGCCGATACGCTTCTTGCGAAGCTGGCAGCCCTCGATGGCCGTCTCCTGCCGACCCGGGAAATCGTGGAATTGCTGGATCAGATCATGAATCTTCCGGCATCGCACATGGAATCGGCCCTTGCGACCCTCAAGGGTGTGCAGAGCCCAATCCTCGGTGCCTTCCTCTATTCGTCGCTCTTTGCCCGCTGGGGGGAAATCGACCCGGACGCGGCTCGCGCCCAGCTTGCTTCCCTGCAGGGGAATCCCATTGCACGATTCAGTGGAACCGCTGCCCTCGCATCGGGCTGGCTCGCGAAGAATCCGGACGAATTCGTGAGCTTTCTCACGGACAAATCGAAGGGATCGGACCCGAAACTCGAGGAAATGCGCCGGATGATGACGGGTTCGCTCTTCAGCGGGATGAATTCGCTGGACCCGGCCACGGCGGAACGTCTCATCAAGGCGGCCCCGGTGGACCAGCGCTCGAATCTCATCCTTGAAGCGGCCCGCAACAATCCGGACATCGATGTCACCATGGCTGGGGTCCGCGCCCTCGAGGAAGCCCGCAGCCCGGAACAACGCGCCGATGTCCATCAGCGCGTCGCCCGCATCATCGCAGAACGCGGCGACCCCGCCGCCGCCATCGAATATTCCTCTGGCCAAACCGACCCCAAGGACCGCAAGGCTGGCTATTCTTCTGCGCTGAGCACGTGGATGCAGGAGGACAAGGAAGCGGCCACCGCATGGATCGCGAGCCAGCCCCCGGACATTCAGGCGGAAGCAGCCAGCGGCCTCCGCGGGCGCGTCAGTGAAATGAATGCCAAGGAACTCGCTTCCTTTGCCGACACCGTCGATCCCTCGGTCCAGCCACAGCTCTGGTCCATGGGACTGAAAAGCGCAGCCGAACGCGACCCGGCCGACGCCGTCAGCTTCCTCCCGAAAGTTGCCCCGGAAGACCGACCGCAATCGTACCAAACGGTCGCCGAATCATGGACCCGCAAGGACCCGGAAGCCGCCTCGGGCTGGATCGATCAGCTGCCCTCGGGCAAGGAAAAGGATCAGGCCATCGTGGGCATGACGAATTCGATCGGCTCGAAGGAACCGGACAGTGCCACTCTCTGGGCCGCCACCATTCAGGATCCCGGCACCCGCGCGGCCACCACGGAGAAATATGCGACCGACTGGCTGAAGCGCGATCCCGAAGCGGCAGCCACATGGATTCAGCAGTCGCCGGCCCTTTCCCCGGAACAGAAACTGAAGTTCTTCCCGACCTCGCCCTGAACTTTCCGTGTCAGCCCAGATCCCCGCTTCCATGAAACGCTGGCTTCCTTTTCTTCTCAGCCTCGCTGGCGGCCTCGCTGCCGCGGCGGGCTTTCACTTCTTCCATCAGCGGTCGCAACTCGCCGCCCTCACCGCGCCAGCTTCCATCCCGGCCAGCCAGGCAACTCAGCCACGCTCGCTGCCGCCGGGCGGCCGCAAGGCCAAGGCGAAATCGGAAACGGAAACCAAGCTCGATGCCGCCACGGAACCCACCCGCAATGGCATGCGCCGCCTCTTTGCACGCTCGAAGGCAATCTTCTCGCTCTCGCGTGAGGAAACCGAAGCGCTGCTGGCAGACCTTGAGAAGAATGGCCGCATTTCCTCGCCGCTCGACGCCACGACCCTGATGGCGGCCTACGCCCGCCTCGCGGAATTCGACCCGCAGGCTGCCATGGAACGCGCCGGAAGCCAGAAACGCCAGACGCGCGACATCGGTGCCTTCGCCGTCATGTCGGAATGGCTCGTCAAGGACCGCACGGCTGCGGTTTCATGGTTCCAGACGCTCCCGGACAACGAAGACAAGCAGCGCTTCCTCCAGGTCCTCAATTTCGCCGGCTCGTCCGACCCCACGCTGTCTGCTGAACTCACGGGATCGATCGCAGACCCGGAAAAACGGGCCCAGGCGGTGCGCGCTTCCATCCGTTCCATGGCATGGAGCAATCCAGAACTGGCCATGAAGCGCCTTGGCGAAATCGAGGACCCGGACCAGCGCGCGGAAGCCGAACGCGATGTCCTGCGCGGGCTTGCGGTCCGCGAACCGGAACGCGCCGTCGCCACGGCCTTCAGCAAACCGGACGGTGATCCCTCCCGCACGGGTGCCGTCGACCTCGTCCGCCAATGGTCGGATCAGGACGGGCCAGCCGCCCTCAAATGGATCGCTTCGCAACCCCCGGAAGTGCAGGCGGAAATTCTCGCGAAGGACAAGGGCCTCAAACGTGGCTTCGCAGGCGCTTCCGCCGATGAAGTGAAATCGGCAGCGCTCAAGGTGAACGATTCCACGCAGCGCGACCGACTTCACGCGGCATGGATCAATGCCCAGGCGGGCAGCAATCCGGAAGCGGGCTTCACCCACCTCGCCAATATCAAGGACCGCGAAACGCAGAGTCTCTCGGCGGCCAATCTCGCCGCGGAAGCTGCCCGCAAGGACAATCCGGAAGCGGTGGAACAATGGCTTTCCTCCAATCCTCCCGCCCCCGTTCAGTCGGCCGCCCTCGCAAGGTACGCGGAAACCGTGGGCCGCAACGACCCCATCGCAGGCAAGGAATGGGCCCAGCGCATCCCGGATCCCAAAGTGCGCGCCGACATCGAAGCCAAACTGGCTAATCCCAAATAAAACGAACCTGCCCGCAGAGTCCTCAGCGGGGCATCTCTGCAAGGGCCGTCACGGCAGCCACCACGGCGGCAGGATCCATCTCGTGGACTTCCACGGCGGAACCCGGCGACGTCACCAGCGTAATCGTCAACTCTCCCCCGAGATGCTCGCGGAAATCCTCGAGCCCGCGCAGAATGCTCAACGTGCCATCAGCTTCCCGCCGCCCCAGGGTTTCATGCCATAACTGAAAACCCGCCCGCCGGATCACCGACAGGATCCGCATCGCTTCCGCACGCGCGAGCATTCCCTTCTCCACCGCATACAGAATATCGACGGCCATCCCGATGGCCACGGCTTTCCCATGACTGAGCGCATAGCCGGTCATCGGCTCGATCCGGTGCGCTACCCAATGACCAAAATCCAGTGGCCGCGCGGAACCCAGCTCAAAGGGGTCGCCCCCACCGCAGATGTGCTCGACATGCAGCTCGGCACTGCGGCGGATCAAGCGGCGCAGCATGCCGTCGTCCAATGACCCCAGAAGGTCGGCATGCGACTCGAGTTCCCCGAAGAATTCCCGGTCCCGGATGAGGGCGACCTTGATGGCCTCAATGATCCCATCGCGCCGCCCGGCTTCCGGCAGACTGCGCAGAAACGCATGGTCATTCACCACGGCCCAGGGCACCGCAAAGCTCCCCACCCAGTTCTTCTTCCCGAACCAGTTCACCCCATTCTTCACACCTACCCCGCCATCGCCCTGACTCAGTGTCGTGGAGGGCATCCGGACATGCCGCACGCCCCGGTGCGCCGTCGCAGCCGCAAACCCCACCAGATCGAGCAGGGCCCCGCCACCCATGGCCACCACAAAACTATGCCGGTCAATCCCGGCTCGCTCCACCGCTTCCCAGATCTTCCCGACCAGCGTCCAGTCGTTCTTGCAGGCTTCGCCTCCTTCCAGCGCCATGGGTTCACCCACCAGTTCCCAGTCGCCCGACCGCGCCGCAAACCATGCACTCAACTGACCGGCCAGTTCCGGCTGACCCCGCAGCAGGGCCGCTTCGGCCACCACGAGCACTTTCCGCTTCCGGCGGTCCACTTCGTTCCCCCGCAGCGCCGCGGCCATGACATCGTTCCCGGGCGCAAAGGCTCCGTCCGTGAAAAAGACACGGTGTGGCAGAGAAATCGCTACGATACGGGATATCACGGGGATGTCGGGTTGCTTCATGCGGACGCATGCTCGGTCTCATTCCCAACGCGTACGCCCGACCCGGGCTTACGAAGATTTCCCTGATTTGCCAACCCGCATCGGCCCGCGACATCTTCCGGATCCCCGGACTTTCCCCGCACATCTCTCTCCACTACCGTCTTCACCATGATCCGCTTCTTCCCCTTTGCCCTGCTGATCGCCACACCGGCCCTTGCAGCCCTGCCGGAGTACGACGCGGCCATTTCCGCCGATCCTCTCCAGCCCACCTCCCGGCTCGGCAATGCGGTCACTTTCAATGGAACGAACAGCGCCCCGTTCAACTTCGGGAGCATCTCGGGCGACGCCACCTTCGAATTCATCGTCGCCGGAACTACCGCCGCCCCCAATGGCTACCTGGCCGTCGGCGCCAATGCCACCAGCAACCTCCGCTTCGAACAATGGTTCGATACCAATCAGCTGGGCATGACCCAACTCGGTGTCGCCGATTACCTGTTCTCCCCACCCGTCGCTTCGCCCGTCCAGATCACTCACATCACCTACGTCTGGAATGGCACGGATACCATGCGGCTCTTCGTCAATGGACTTCCAGTCTCGTCCGCCACCGGCATCACCCCGGCCTTCGGCATGCCCAGCGGTCAGGGCCGCCTCGGCGCCAACCCGTCCAATGGCGAAGGCATGACAGGTACGGTCTACCGCATGACCTGCTTCGATTCCGTCCTTCCGGACGCCACCATCCTGAATCACGCGGACGCCTTCACGGGCATCCGCCGCCCGCCGGTCATCTCGTCTTTCACCGCTTCTCCTCCCGCCGCCCTCCCTGGCCAGTCAGTCACCCTCACATGGTCCGCTGCGTCCGCAGCTTCCCTCACCCTCAATGGCACGGATGTCTCCACAGTCACTTCGTTCACCACCCCGCTCGCCACGACCACAACCTTCACGCTCACAGCCACAAATCCTAACGGATCTGCCGCGGCGACGCTCACGGTCCCGGTCATCCAGCCGGCCGGGCACGTTGTGATTTCGGAATTCATGGCGGAGAACAAGTCGACGCTCGCGGATGCCACGGGCGCGTTTCCGGACTGGCTTGAACTCCACAATCCCACCGCCAGCCCGGTTTCGCTTGATGGCTTCTTCCTTACAGACGACCCTGCGAATCTCCGCCGCTGGCCGCTCCCGCCCGCCACCCTCAACCCGGGTGCCTACCAGCTGATCTTCCTCTCGGGCCGCACGGAGACACCGCCTACGGGCTCATGGCACGCGGATTTCCGGCTCTCGAAAGCGGGCGAATTCCTCGCTCTCACGGACGGAACGCAGACGGTCCACGCCTTCGCCCCAGCCTTCCCGCCGCAGGACGAAGATGTTTCCTACGGACTCACCGGAGGCGACCCCGGACTCGCAGGCTTCATGGCCAGACCAACCCCCGGCACGGCCAACGACCCAACCCCGCCACGACCCGGCCGCGTCCGCTTTTCGGAACCCGCAGGCCTCCTCGCCGCTCCCCTCTCGGTCACGCTCACCGCGGACACTCCAGACGCCACCATCCGCTACCAACTCAATGGCAATCCGGAAATCCTCACATATTCCGCCCCGCTCGCAGTTTCTCAGTCCACGCGCGTGATGGCGTGGTCGGAACGCTTCGGTCAGCGCAGCGATCCCGTGCGCGCCGCATGGCTCCGCCCCGGCGCTTCCCTCGCAGGCTACCAGTCGAACCTTCCCATCATGGTCATCGATAACTTCGGCTCTGGCCCGATCCCCCAGAAGGGCTGGAGCGGCACCGGAGCGGGCATCACGCAGGTTCCTCAGCAGAACGCCACATGGGTCGCATGGGACAGGACCGCCGGAGGCAGCGCGACCGTCTCCGGACCACCTCAGCTCCACAGTCAGATCGCCATCCGCGGCCGCGGTGCCTTCAGCAGTTCATGGCGCCAGAAACCGTACGCGGTGGAAGCCGTCTCGGAAACCGGAAGCGAAACAGACGTCCCCGTCCTCGGCATGCCCGCCCACGCGGACTGGATCCTTTATTACCCGGACACAGACAGCAACAAGGACCCTTCCCTCCTCTTCAATACCTTCATGTACCAGCTCGCGCGGGAATGCGGACACGACGCCCCGCGCTTCCGCTGGGTCGAACTCTTCGTCAATGAAGACGGGGGCGACCCGGAACTCACGGACCGCCGCGGCGTCTACGCGGTCATCGAAAAAGTTGCCCGCGGCCCGCAGCGGCTCGCTTTCCAGAAGCTGAGCGACGACGGCACGTCCGGCGGCTGGATCCTCTCGATCAACCGCATGGATGCGATCCCGGAAACCGGCTTCCCCGCAGCCAATGGAGCCACGTCCCCGCAGTTCTTCCGTACAGCCGGACCCAACCGCATCCTCCAGACGCAGCCGAACAATCCAGCCGTCGTTGGCGACGACCTCCCCCAGCAAAGCAATGGCTTCCTCAATTTCGAAAACCCGGGCGGCTACCGTATCAATCCCGCCCAGCGCAGCGCCATCGAAGGCTGGTTCAAATCCTTCGAGGATGTCCTCTACAGCACCTCATGGCGCGACCCGGTGAACGGATACCGCCGCTGGCTCGACGACCGCGACTTCGCCGAATACTTCGTCTTCAACGAAATCTCCCGCAATGGGGACGGCATGCTCATCAGCATGTTTCCATGGAAAGGCGACGACGGCCGACTCCGCATGGGCCCCGCATGGGACTACAACTGGTCGAGCTACCACATCGGCGGTGCCGCCACGGGCAACTTCCACTGGCGCTCGAATCAGATCTGGTACGCCCGCCTCTTCACCGACCCCGACTTCCTCCAGCTCTACATCGACCGCTGGTTCGCGTTCCGCCGCGGCCCCATGAGCAACAGCGGCATGAACGCCATCATCGATGCCCAGGCCGCCGAAATCACCGCCGCCAAGGCCATGCTCAACGGCGTCGCCAGCGCCGCCGACTTCACCACCCGTCTCAACGCCATGAAATCGTGGCTCTCGCAGCGCGGCGACTGGGTCGACAACAATTACCTCAGGGTCCCCATCATCCCCCTTCCCTCGGGCATCGTCCCAGCCGGAACCACGGTGAGGGTCCTCACTACCAGCGGTTTACCGCGCTCAACCACCACCACTGCCCCGGGAAGCGACCCCCGTCTGCCGGGCGGTGCTCCACTTCCCTCGGCCCTCACCGCCTCCATCTTCACCATCAGCAGCGATACCCGGCTCACTTCCCGGGCCTACATTAGTGCCGCCAGCAGGTATGCCGCCAACTGGTCGGCTCCCACCACGGCCCTCTACGTAACCGATGCCATCCCGGCCATCCCCGGTTCACTCGCCATCTCGGAAATCCATTACCACCCGGCCCCACCCACGCCGGCAGAATCAGCCGCAGGCTTCACGGACGCTGACGATTTCGAATTCCTCGAAATCACCAGCACCGCCACCAGCAAGCTCAGCCTCCTCGGTCTCTCCATCCCCAGAAACCCAGACGGATCGGGCATCCAGTTCTCCTTCGATGACAGTGCTCAGCTCTCCCTCGCGCCCAGCCAATCTCTCGTCCTCGTCCGCAATCCCACCGCCTTTGCTCTCCGCTACGGATCCCAGATCCCCATCGCCGGAACCTACTCCGGAAGACTGTCGAATTCCGGCGAATCCATCACCATCACCAACCCCGCCAGCGAAATCATCGCCTCGGTCAGCTACGCAGACAATCCGCCATGGCCCACCGCCGCAGATGGATCGGGCTACAGCCTAACGTGGACCGGTCAGCCTCCCCATCTCCCCCAAAGCTGGCGCTCGAGCGTCAACCCCGGCGGTTCCCCCACCACCACGGACCGGATCCCCCTCCCCTCAGGCTCGGACCTCCTCGCCTACGCCCTCGCTTCCCCCCATCCCGCCATCACCACCGGCAAGGATACCCTCACCCTCACATGGTCCCGCCTCCCCGGCCGCGACGACGCCTCCCTCACCCCGGAATCCTCAGCCGACCTTTCGTCCTGGTCCCCGCTCGACCCAGACCTTTCGCGCGAAATCCGCTCCCCTGACGGCTCCTTCCTCCTCCAGTCATCCCTGCCGCTGTCCCCTCAGACCAGATTCATCCGCCTCCGAGCCAGGCAACCCTAACTTAAAAACCGCCGGGCAACGCAGCATTACCGGAAAAACCTGTCCTCCGAAAATGACCCCCTCACAGTGGCTCCGCACTGCCATCAAGTCCCACCTGCATCCCTCCGTTCCTCGCAGGAACCGATGATCCACAGCCCGCTTCAAAGCGCAGCCGCAAAGGCTTCCATCGACTCCGAAACAATCGCCGTACGGTGCAGAACCCGGAGCCTCGCAGGGTCATCAATCGCTGCAATGGATTCCCGCAGTCCTTCCGGGACAGGACCGAAACGGATCTCCAGTGCCTCCAGCACAGCCTGCCGACCGGTTGCCACCGAGCCCTTACGTTCACCTTCCTGACGACCTTCATTGCGGCCTTCCTGTCTGCCCTCGTTACGGCCCTCCTGACGACCTTCCTGACGGCCTTCATTGCGGAGTTGCTGGGCGAGTGTCATGGCTTCGGAAGGTCGGATATGATCAGAGCGCTGCCGCAAAGGTTTCCATCGATGCCGACACAATCGCCTTACGGTGCAGGACCCGGAGCCTCTCAGGATCATCAATCTCTGCAATGGATTCCCGCAGTCCTTCCGGAACGGGACCGAAACGGATCTCCAGTGCCTCCAGCACAGCCTGCCGACCGGTTGCCACCGAGCCCTTACGTTCACCTTCCTGACGACCTTCATTGCGGCCTTCCTGTCTGCCCTCGTTACGGCCCTCCTGACGACCTTCCTGACGACCTTCCTGACGACCTTCCTGACGGCCTTCATTGCGGAGTTGCTGGGCGAGTGTCATGGCTTCGATGCGGTGAGGTTCGCTGACAATACGGTGGACTTTATGAAGGAAGGCTCGGGTGTCAATTGACTCGCGGCTGGCAAGGTAGCGCAGAGCGCGGCGGAAGGTTTCGAGCACGACCCGGCCAATCAGTTCAGGGTCCCAGACATGGTCGCTGAGAAGTTCCCCGGCGCGTTCCGCCTTGAGAATCCGCAGCACCAGCATCCCCTCCGGCGTGCTCCGGATCGACGCATAGGGAAGCGCCGCGAGCTGGATCAGTTCATAAAAGAAATCCGGAAGATACCGCCGCATCGGGTCCTCCGGTCCAGTGAACTCGAAAAGCGACGAAAGCCGGGGATCGACATTCCACACGCTGCCGTTCTGCGCGACCACGGTGCTCAGGATGTGCGGATACGGCGGACGATTCCCAGGAACCCGTTCCCAGTCGTGCCAGATATTGACCATATAGCGCAGCAACCGCATGGGCAGCCGCGGGTCGCGGGTGGATTGATGCTCGAACAGCACATAAATGCCCACATCCCGCCCGTCCGCCTTCGCCGTGAAAAGAAGATCGGTTTCCACCATCCGCAGATCGGGATCGACGTACGATCCCGGCTCAAGCCGCAGCGTGCTCCAGTCGATCCGGGCCACAATCTCCGCCGGAAGTCGGTCCATCAGAAACGGAGCCACCGCCGCAGGATTGGAAAGCCCCACCCGGAACAAC
>JBDKER010000068.1:0-13870 GCA_039795165.1 Verrucomicrobiota bacterium
CCCATGGTCGGTGGAATGGACAGCGTCCCTCCACGGCCACGGCCTCCACGCCACCCTGACCGGACGCATGGAAGGCGATGGCTCGGTCAATTACCGCATCGCCTGCCGCCCGGACAGCGATCAGCCGATCTCCCTCGACGGACTCGCGCTCGGGATCCCCCGGACCGCGGCGTCCACGGAGTTCGTGCTCGGCCTCCAGGAGGAAACCGGAATCTTCCCCCCGGACAAGGAAATCTCATGGCACTGGGACACCCCCAACCGCCACCAGGACAGCCTCTGGCTCGGCTCGGTCCACGGCGGCCTCCGCGTCCAGCTCAAGGCGGAAAACTACGTCCGCCCCAGCGTCAATATCCATTACAAACGGCGCCCGCTCAATGAGCCGCCCTCATGGAACGCCAAAGGCAAGGGCGGTCTCCGCGTCTCCCCGGAAAGCAAATCAGAGAACGGCCCCACCCGCACCCTCATGGCCTTCAGCGGCCCGGTCACCTTCTCCCCTCAGCAACCACTGCACTTCAACTTCGACCTCCTCATCACTCCGTTCCACACGCTCCACACCGCAGAACAATGGTCGGAACGCTACTACCACACCAACCAGGTCCCCAGAGAGACAGACCGCTACCTCGACAGCGCCAAGGCCGCGTCGGCCAATGTCGTCAATATCCACCAGGGGAACTGGCTCAATCCCTACATCAATTACCCGTTCCTCACCGCCGACCGCCTCGCTGCCTTCGCCGCCAAAGCCCACGACCGCGGCATGCGCGCCAAATACTACTACACTGTACGCGAACTCTCGAACTGGTGCCCCGAACTCTTCGCCTTCCGCAGCATGGGCGACGAACTCCTCATGTCCGGTAAGGGAGGCGGCCACCCATGGGGCGAGGAACACCTCCACGGCAATTACTGGCAGGCATGGTTCGAACCAGGCACCCAGGACGTCAGCTTCCTCACCCAGCCCATGAGCCGCTTCCACAATTACTACATCGAAGGCCTCCGCTGGCTCTGCGAAAATGCCGGATGCGACGGCATCTACCTCGATGACATCGCCTACGACCGCAGCATCATGCTCCGCGCCCGCAAGGTGCTCGACCGCTTCTGCCCGCGCGGCGGCCGCATCGACCTCCATTCATGGAACGAATTCCACGAAGGCGGCGCATGGGCCCACTGCCCGAATATCTTCATGGATTCCATGCCGTTCGTCGACCGCCTCTGGTTCGGCGAAGGCCACCACTACAGCGGCCCATCCCCGGAACACTTCCTCGTCGAAATCAGCGGCATCCCCTTCGGACTCATGGGCGAAATGCTCGAAGGCGGAGGCAATCCATGGCTCGGCCTCGTCTTCGGCTGCACCGGCCGACTCGGCTGGGGCGGCAACCCCACCGATGTCTGGAAACTCTGGGACGACTTCGGCACGGCCAACGCGGAATTCACCGGCTGGTGGGCCGGACCGGATTGCCCGGTGCAGTCGGTCGACCCCGCCATCAAGGCCACCACATGGAGCCGCACGGACGCCACCATGGTCGCAGTCGCCAATTTCTCGGGCGAATCGAAGGACGCTTCCCTCGCCATCAACTGGACAGCTCTCGGCCGCGACCCGGCGAAGGCAAAACTGTTCTTCCCAGCCATGAACCAGATGCGTCAGAAGGCTGCCCTCCGCAGCACAGGCACAGACGGCACAGCCCGCGTCATGCTCCGCCCGCACAGCGGAGCCGTCTTCATCATCGATGAAAAGGAACACGATGTCGCCGCCCCACCCGCCGCCACCACCCTCGGCCAGACCACGCTCGAAGACACGTTCGCCAAGGGACTCGACCCCGCATGGAAACCAATCATCTCGCCACAGGCCCCCGCAGACAGCGGCCGCGTCGATGCTGGCTACGTCTTCCTCATGCCAGCCCACCGCCACGCCTTCCTCGAACGCCCGATCTCCCCGGACACCGGTGCGGTCTCGGCCCGCATCTGGCAGGACGGCAAGGACGAAGCCCAGCAATGGGGCCCCGGCCTCGCCGTCCTCTGGCCCAATGGCCAATCGCTCCGCACCAACATCCGCAAGGACGGACAACTCACCGTCTCAGCCAACGGCAGCGAATCCCTCGACGCTTCCATCACCAGCCGCTCCCCCGTCGAATTCTCCATCCGCTGGGACACGGACGCCATCCGCATCATCGCTGCCGGCCCAGCCATGGGCGACCTCGCCGAGGAAATCGCCCGCTTCCCCCGCTCGGCTTTCCCCGGCCAGCCCAGCATCGTCCGCGTCGGCAAAATGCCCCACAGCGCCGGACCATCGGACCACAGTGAACCCGGCCCCGCCGGATTCTCCCGCATCGAATGGTTCCGCACCCACGCCCCCGCCGGAAAATGAACCGGAACGCTCAGCGCTGATCGTTCCCGGCCACCTTCAGCGGAATCGCATACAGCGACGTCCGCGCGGTCACAAACAGGGTCCGGTAATCACTCCCGCCAAACGTGCAGTTCGCAGGCTGCTCGGGCAGCGTGATCCGCGCCAGTTGCTTGCCCTCGGGATTGTAAATGCGCACCCCGTCGGACGCGGTCGTGTACACGTTCCCACGCACGTCGGTCCGCAGCCCGTCACTGCCCCCGCTCATCCAGAACTTCGGCTCGCCAAGGCTCCCGTCGTCCTTCACCGGAAAGGCCCCCACCCGCTGCGGCTTCCCACTGTCGGCAATGTACAGGGTCTTCTCATCAGGCGAAAACGCGAGCCCGTTCGGCATGTCGAAAAGTTCGCTCACCGACGTCACTTTCCCCGCCGCCGGATCCAATCGGTACACCCGGTTCACTTCCTGTTCCTTCTTCTCCCCGGCCGGAACCCCGTAGTGCGGATCCGTAAACCAGACGCTCCCGTCCTTCCGCACCACCACATCATTCGGCGAACTCAGCTTCCTGCCCCCAAATTCCCCAGCCAGCACGGTCTTCTTCCCATCAGCCTCCACCCGGATGACCCGACGCCCGGAATGCTCGCACGTCACCAGCCTTCCCTCCCGGTCCAGCGTGTTCCCATTCGGATTGAGCGCAGCCTCATGCTCGCTCACTCCCTTGCCCTCTTCCCACTTCATCAACCTGGCCGACGGAATGTCGGAGAAAATCAAAGCCTTACGCGACGGCACCCACACGGGCCCTTCGGTGAACTTCATCCCGCCGCCCAGCTTCTCAATCTTCACATCGGCCGCCACCAGCTCCGCAGCAGCAGGATCAAGATGCTCCACCTGAGCAGCAGCGGACACCACCGTGGCAATAAGTACAGCAAGGACGGGTTTCATCATTCTCCCATCATGCCCAGCACCGCGCCAACGCAATCGCCCACCCCATCCCTGTCCGCGGAACCCACACCGTTTTCCATTGATGCCGCCACCGTCGGACCGCATGAATCCACCCCATGGGCAAGAAGTTCTACATCACGACCGCGATCGATTACACCAATGGCGCCCCCCACATCGGCCACGCCTACGAAAAAATCCTCGCCGATTCCATGGCCCGCTACCTGCGCCTCGCCGGACACGATGTCTACTTCCTCTGCGGCCTCGACCAGCACGGCCAGAAAGTCCAGCTCAGCGCGGAAAAGGCAGGCGTTTCCCCGGAATCCTTCGTGCGCGCCATCTCGGATCAGTTCATCGCCCTCTGGAAACGCCTCGACGTGCAGCCGGACGGATGGGTCGAAACCACGGACCCACGCCACAAACAGGTCGTCCAGGACATGCTCCAGCAGCTCTTCGACGATGGCCAGATCTACCGCCGCTCCATGCGCGGATGGTACTCGGTCCGCCAGGAACAGTTCCTCAGCGACAAGGACCGCGAACCCGATGGCTCATGGGGATCGCAATGGGGCCTCGTCGAAGAACGCGAGGAGGAAAATTACTACTTCCGCCTCAGCGACCACACCGCTTGGCTCCGCAATCACCTCGAGTCCCACCCGGACATGGTGTTCCCTCCCAACCGCCAAACCCAGCTGCTTAATGCCCTCCGCGAGGGCGATGGCGTCGACCTCTGCATCTCCCGCCCGAAATCCCGCCTCACATGGGGCATTCCTCTCCCGTTCGATGACGACTACGTGACGTTCGTCTGGTTCGATGCCCTCACGAACTACGCCAGCTTCGCAGGCTTCCGCGACCGCGCCCCGGAATCCTCGGGCCTCCCGAAATGGGAAGACCTCTGGCCCTGCGATGCCCACATCATCGGCAAGGATATCCTCATCCCAGCCCACGGCATCTACTGGCCCATCATGCTCCACGCCTGCGGCCTCCCCGATAGCCAGATCCCGAAAATCCTCGTCCACGGATGGTGGAACATGAAGGGCCGCAAGGTCAGTAAGAGCGAGAAAATCGAAGACGACGCCGGACCAAAACTCATCCCGGACCTCGTCGACCCCCACGCCATCGCCGATGTCGTCGGTACCGACGGCCTCCGTTACTTCCTCCTCAGCGACATCGCCACCGGCGGCGACAGCGACATCAGCGAGGAACGCATCCTCGTCCGCTACAATAAGGACCTCGCCGATATCCTCGGCAACCTCCTCAACCGCTCCCTCAACATGGCCCGCAAATACCTCGGCAGCACTCTCATCGCGGCCAGCCACGACTCGGACCTCCACCACGCCCTCCGCTCCACAGTAACCCATCTCCCTCAGGCCGCCCGCGAGCACATGAAAACATGGCAGATCCACCTCGTGCTCGCCGCCATCATCGACGCCGCCCGCCAGGCAAACGAGTTCATCGACAAAACCGCCCCCTTCAAACTCGCCAAGGACCCCGCCAATGCCGACGCGGTCGCTTCCATCATGCGCCACGTCGCGGAATCGCTCGCCCACTTCTCGGTCCTCCTCAGCCCGGTCATGCCCACGACGGCCCGTCGCATGCAATCCCAACTCGGCTGGAATCCCCCAGATGGCCTCACTCTCGACCAACTCCACTGGGGCCTCCTCCCGGACGGTCACCAACTCGGGGATCCCGAACCGCTCTTCCCCAAAGTGCTCCCCCCACCACCCGCCAGCTGATCGCCCGCCCCCATGAGAATCATCCCATGGGAGGAAGCCCGCACCGCCCGCTACACCGCGGTCATCGACGTGCGGTCACCCTCGGAATTCGCCGAGGACCACCTCCCGGATGCCATCAGCCTCCCGGTCCTCAACGACGCCGAACGCGCGGAAATCGGCACCATCTACTGCCAGCAGTGCCGCTTCGAAGCCCGCCGCCGCGGAGCCATCCTCGTAACCCGCAATATCGCCAGCCACCTCGGCTCGTTCTTCGCTGACCGACCCGAAAGCGACCGCTTCCTCATCTACTGCTGGCGCGGCGGCCAGCGCTCGCGCAGCATGGCCACCATCCTCGACGCCGTCGGCTGGCGCGCGGATGTCCTCCGCGGTGGCTACAAGAACTGGCGCGCATGGATCCGCGACCACCTCGCTTCCCAGGCACCACTCTTCCACTTCCATATCCTCACTGGCCTCACCGGATCCGGAAAATCCCGCGTTCTCCGACTCCTCGCCGCCTCCGGCTCACAGGTGCTCGACCTCGAAGCCCTCGGCCGCCACCGCGGCAGCCTCCTCGGTGACGAACCCGGCCTCGCCCAGCCTTCCCAGAAACACTTCGAAAGCCTCCTCGCCACCACCCTCGGCCAGTTCGACCCACGCCGCCCAGTCTGGGTCGAATCGGAAAGCAAACGGCTGGGCCGACTCTGGATCCCGGAACCCATCTGGCTCGCCATGCAGCAGGGATCCGTCACGGAAATCTCCGCCCCCCTCACCGCCCGCGCTGCCTTCCTCGCCACGGAATACCACCACTTCCAGAATCAACCGGACGACCTCGCCGCGAAACTCGAAACCCTCCGCGAACCCTGCGGCAGCCAGACCATCGCCACATGGCGCAGCCTCATCCGCACAGGCGCATGGACCGACCTCTGCGCCGGTCTCCTCGAACGCCACTACGACCCAGTCTACCGCCGCTGCCACAACTACGCTGCCCCTCAGCAGACCATCGCCCTCGACAATCTCTCCCCGGCTCAACTGTCCCGCGCCGCCGCCACCCTCAAGGCATCGGAGCCCTCCATCGTAAACCTCACGCAATCAGTTCCTTCACCACTTTCCCATGCACATCCGTAAGCCGGAAATCCCGCCCGGCATAACGGAAGGTGAAGGTCTCATGGTTGAATCCCAGCAGCGACATCAGAGTCGCATGCAGATCATGCACATGCACCGGCTTGTCCACCGCCCGGAACCCAAAGTCGTCGGTCGCCCCATGCACCGTCCCGGCCTTCACTCCGCCACCCGCCAGCCACATCGTGAACCCCCAGTGGTTGTGATCCCTCCCATTCACCTTGCCGGCATTCGCCCCGGCCTGCGGTAGCTCCACCACCGGAGTCCGCCCGAATTCCCCTCCCCAGATCACAAGGGTCTCATCCAGCATCCCACGCTGCTTCAGATCCTTCAGCAGCGCCCCAATCGCACGGTCAGACTGCTCCGCCAGCCTCCGGTGATTCACCTCGAGATCATCATGGTTGTCCCAGGGCTGACCCTCCCCATGCCACAACTGGATGAACCGTACACCCCGCTCCACCAGCCGCCGCGCAATCAGCGTCTGCCTCCCATGCACCGTGTCCCCATACATCTCCCGGATGTACGCCGGTTCCCGGTTCAAATCGAACGCATCCGTCGCATCCATCTGCATCCGGTACGCCAGCTCAAAGGACTGAATGCGCGCCTCCAGCCGCGCATCCCCAGCCCGCCGCTCCTCATGCTCCCGGTTCATCCGCTCCAGCAGATCCAATTGCATCCGCTGCTCCCGCATCGGCAACCCCCGGTTCCGGATGTTCTCAATCAGCTTCTCCAATTCCCGATGCTGCGTGTCAATGTACGTCCCCTGAAACACCCCAGGCAAAAACCCAGCCTGCCAATTCTGACTCTCCTGAATCGGATACCCCCCAGGACACATCACCACAAAACCCGGGAGATTCTGATTCAATGTCCCCAACCCATACGTCACCCACGACCCGAAACTCGGACGGATCAGCCGCGCCTCCCCGCAGTTCATCAGCAGCAGCGATGGTTCGTGATTCGGCACATCCGCATGCATCGAACGGATCACACACAGATCGTCCGCACACGCCGCCACATGCGGAAAAATCTCGCTCACCTCCAACCCACTCGCCCCATGCCGCGCAAACTTATACGGCGATCGCATCAGCGTCCCCGTCTTCCGCTCCGTCCGCAGATTCTCCCCAGGCATCGCCTGACCATGCAACCGATCCAACTCCGGCTTCGGATCAAACGTGTCCACCTGCGAAGGCCCCCCATTCGCAAAAATGTGAATCACATGCTTCACCCGGCTCCCGAACTGCCCCGGCCGCGCCGTCAGCGGATTCTCCGCCCCCTCCACCTCCCCAAGCAACGCCTGCGCCGCCACCGATCCCAAGCCCATCCCGCACCGCCGCAGAAAATCTCGGCGGGTCGCAAATAAATGTCGGAAATCCGGGGCGTGGTGACTCATAACGGCTTCCCCCATCCTACGCCCCCGCCCACCCATCGCTTACACCCCCCACCCAACTTTTCCAACCCCACCCCAGACAAAGAGACAGACCTTCTGTGGATGAACAATGGGGCAGACCTTCTGAGCGAAGCCGCAGTCGATGGCGCGCATCCGAGAGGCATGCCCGCCAGGATGGACAAAGAGACAGACCTTCTGTGGATGTAGGATGGACAAAGAGACAGACCTTCTGTGTGGACAAAGAGACAGACCTTCTGTGGATGGACAATGGGACAGACCTTCTGTGGATGGACAATGGGACAGACCTTCTGTGGATGGACAATGGGACAGGCCTTCTGAGCGTAGCCGCAGTCGATGGCGCGCATCCGAGAGGCAGGATGGACAAAGAGACAGACCTTCTGTGGATGGACAAAGAGACAGACCTTCTGTGGATGGACAAAGAGACAGACCTTCTGTGGATGGACAAAGAGACAGACCTTCTGAGCGTAGCCGCAGTCGATGGCGCGCATCCGAGAGGCATGCCCGCCAGCAGACTATAAATCGTAAAAATCGCGCAAAACGTTTAAAACGTATTTGTGGAAAATAATCTAGTTTATGGGTCAGATCCTCTGGCCGCAGTGTGCGGATGCGCGGGATGGCACCTGCATGAGCGGCAAATCACAGAGACATCAGGATAGCGTATTTCCCTTGTCTGATCGCTTTGGTTGACGGATCAATCTTCTCGGAGGTCCTCGCGATGAGCGGTCAGTGCATGTTTTCAGGGATCGGTGGGCATTGGTCCTTCTGCATATGTGCCGCGGGAGTGGGTTTCTCCGGGTTGGCGTTTCTTTCGGTCGGGAAAGCAGGTTGCCACGCCGGGACAATTGGAATTTCTTGACATCGGAGAAACCGCAGATACGGTTATAGAAAATCTGCTTCTACTATGGCCAAGCCACGCGTCTTCCCCGAGTCCGATTCAGAAACCGGAGTTTTCCACATCGTGTCCCGTGCCGTCGACCGCCGCCGGATTTTCGGCACCGAGGAGAAGGAGGTCTTCCTGCGCATGCTGCGCGCCGCTGCCGCCTTCCATCATGCCGAAATCCTCACCTTCTGTGTCATGGGTAATCATTTCCATCTCATGGTGCGGATTCCTCCGCAGCCAGCCGGATTTGACATGCCGCTTGAAGAAGTGTTTGCACTCTGGGGGCCTACTGTCTGCGCATCCTCCCGCAGCAGCCAGCAGCGCCGAATCGCCATGTTCATGGAGAATGGGTGCGCGGAACTCGCCGATCAGTGGCGCAGGCGGATGATTTTGCGTATGTTCAGCCTCACGGCCTTCATGAAGGCTCTCAAGCAGCGCTTTACCCAGTGGTACAACCGGAAGGAGGGACGCACGGGCACCCTGTGGGAGCGCCGCTACGGAAGCACAATTGTAGAACCCTGCGCAGCAGCCATGCGGACAGTAGCCGCATACATTGACCTCAATCCGGTGCGGGCAGGCATCGTTGATGATCCGGCCGGCTATCGCTGGTGCGGCTATGCGGAGGCGATGGTGGGCAAGGCCGAGGCACTCGCTGGCTTGGCCGCCGTGATGGGCGTGCCCGCAGATAGGGACAGTGGAGACAGAACTTGTACTCCGCACGTGACAGAGGCACCGGCAGGACAACGCATACACCAGAAGCGTGCAATGGTGGTTTACCGTCAGATTCTCGGGCTGGCGGGCCGCCCGCGGGTGGCAGCGGACGGGACGGTGCTGCGCCGCGGCATGAGCGCGCAGACGCTGGCGCGCATGGCCGCCGGGCACGGGATTGCGACTGAAATGCTGCGGCAGCGGGTTCGGCACATGACGGCGGGGGTAATTCTCGGGAGCAGAGAGTTCATCGACGAATGGTTCGGGCGGAACCGCAACTGGTTCGATGGAAGGAGCCGGGAGCACCGCGCCACGGGAGCGCGCCGGATGGGGAAGGCATGGGGCACACTGTGCAGCCTGCGCCAACTGCGCGCCTGAGGCCGGGAGGAGCGAGCGCCTAAACGCCCAGTGAAACACTGACATGCTCGTGCGCGGCGGTGCCGTCTCATGCCTGTGGCAAGGGGCACGCCGGGAAAAACAGCGAAGATGCGCCGATCTTTTGCCGGAAACGGGCGGGAGCAAGCCCGGGGATGCGCTTCAAGCCTTGTGGTGGCAGTCGGAAAAGCATGACGGCTCTGTTGCAGATGGGGAATTCACGGGGGGAAACCCGAAAGTGCAGGAGCGGTCTGCCTTGTAATGAATGAATTGGGCAATCCACCGCTGCGCAGGATGGGAGCTGGCAATCCAGCAGTCTGGTGCCCTCCGTGACCAATGCAGCGGAGCAGGGAAGGCGGCAGGCACTAACGGCATCATGCTCTCCCGAGGGATTAAGACAAGGTCTGTCCATCTGTCCGCGCTCCGCATGCAGTATCGTCTGAATCTCCAACAACAACACCAGCACTCCAACGACGGATTCCAGCACACGCAGCGCCGCCAGACGCACCAGACTAAAGATCCCAGACAAAAGGTCTGTCCATCTGTGCCGGTCATGAACAGCAGCGTGGATCAGGGACAGAGCAGCCCGTGCCAGATTGACAGACCATTTGTGAAGATGAGCACAGAAGGTCTGTCCTGCTGTCTTGCCGGTGGATTGGTCGGGTGGTGATTGAGCACAGAAGGTCTGTCCTGCTGTCTTGCCGGTGGATTGGTCGGGTGGTGATTGCGGTTGGGAGTCAGTTTCTGCCGGTGCCTGGTCGCCGTTGGATCTGATTGGTGAAAATCCTGACCGACTGGATTCCTTGCCTGGGTGTGCTGGCGATCTCCGATCCCCGGTTGCGCCGACGGCACCTGCGAACAGGCTGAACCGAGCGGGCGGTAGGTCCGCAGCAATCCACGTCATCTCATGCAAAGTCTCTGGTCCGACTCAGAAGCCGCTTCGTATCTCACGTCCGATTTAGCCCTGCGGGTTTACACATCCCGGCTGCTGGGCCGGAATCCCGAACTGGTGCTCCATGGCGGCGGGAATACTTCGGTGAAGAGTACGGTGGAAGATTTCTTTGGTGATCCTCAGGAGGTGCTCTACATCAAAGGGAGTGGCGGTGATCTGGCCACAATCGAGCCAAAGCATTTCCCGGCGGTAAGAATGGAAACGCTGCGGAAGCTCGCTGCGCTTCCCGAGTTGAGTGATCCCGACATGGTGCTGCAGCAGCGTGCTGCTTTGCTTGATCCGACCGCCCCCAATCCTTCGATCGAAGCCATCGTCCACGCAGTCCTGCCGCATAAATTCGT
The DNA here is from genome assembly GCA_039795165.1 of Verrucomicrobiota bacterium. GTDB lineage: Bacteria > Verrucomicrobiota > Verrucomicrobiia > Verrucomicrobiales > V1-33 > V1-33. The sequence continues at coordinate 10,768 of JBDKER010000068.1, forward strand.
GGACCACACGCACGCCAACGCCGTGATTGCGCTCACCAATCAGCCTGATGGCGAAGCGCTCGTGCGTCAGACCTGGGGTAACCGTGTCGTCGTGATTCCTTATGTGATGCCTGGGTTTCTGCTGGCCAAAGCCGTCGCTGCGGCGACGAAGGTTGCGGAGTGGGATAAGGTTGAGGGACTGATTCTGATGCAGCATGGCATTTTCACCTTCGGAGGGACCGCCCGGGAGAGCTACGAGCGGATGATTCGCCTCGTGACAGCGGCGGAGGTTGCCTTGGCGGCCCGCGGTGGTGGTCCGGAGACGGCTGCCCTTGGCGGAGGAACATTTGCATCTGCGGATCTGCGCACGCTGGCAGCCATCCGCCGGGAGGTTTCTCGTTTCCGCGGCCGGGCCTGCCATGCGGTTCTGAATCACTCGCCGGAAGCGGCAGGGTTTGCGTGCCGGTTCGATGTGGCCTCGCTGGCCACGAGGGGAACGCTGACACCGGATCACAGTATCCGCACCAAGCGCGTTCCCGCGATTCTTTCCTCGCCGGATGACGTGGCGCCTTTTGCGGCACAGGTTGGAGAATACTTTCAGCGGCATCAGACTGGCCAGGCTGCCTTGGATCCCGCTCCGCGCTGGGCGGTTTGGCCGGACAAAGGAACGATCGCATTCGGCACAACGGTTGGCGAAGCGGCGATTGTCAGGGACATCGTGGCGCATACGGTCCGCACCATTCAGCAGGCGGAGGCCGCTGGTGGATGGCGCGCCCTCCCCGAGAAAGATCTGTTTGAGATCGAGTACTGGGATCTGGAGCAGGCTAAGCTCCGCAGCGCTCCTGCGCCACTGCCGCTTCAGGGGAAGACGGCGATTGTGACGGGTGCGGCAGCCGGCATTGGCCGTGCCATTGCGGAAGCCCTTGCAAGACAGGGCGCCACCGTGACGGGTATGGATCTTAATCCGCAGACTTCGGAGCGGTTGGCTGGTGTCCCGGGTCTTTCGGGGAAGGTGATCAACCTGACGGACTACGATCTGGTCCGTTCGGCCGTTGATGAAGTCGTCGAGGCGACTGGCGGGCTGGACATTCTTGTCAGCAACGCAGGAATCTTCACGGCTGGAGCCAATTTCGAAGACATGGACCCAGCGAATTGGGCGAAAAGCATGGAGGTCAATCTGACGAGCCACATGAGGCTTCTGCAGTGCTGTGTTCCATATCTCAAACTCGGGGTGGAACCCACCGCGATTTTCGTCGGCAGCCGGAATGTGAAGGCCCCCGGGGCAGGCGCTGGAAGTTATTCGTGTGCCAAGGCAGCGGTCACGCAGCTGGTGCGGGTGGCCGCTCTTGAGCTGGCTCCTCACGGCGTCCGCGTGAACATCATCCATCCAGATGCTGTTTTTGATACGGAACTCTGGACGCCGGAAGCCTTGGCCCGCAGCGCGGAACGCTACGGACTAACCGTGGAGGAGTACAAAACGCGCAACCTCATGAAAACGGAAATCCGCAGCGCCGACGTCGCGGCGATGGTTTGTGCCATGGCCGGTCCCATCTTCGGAAAAACTACGGGTGCTCAGATCCCTGTCGATGGGGGCAATGACCGGGTCATCTGACCTGACTACATGGCTCCATGGACGCCAATGCCGGCAACCTGACCGATTTTTCGGACCGATGGCCTGCGGTGGTTGTCAAGGAACTGCGCCAGGGTCTGCGCTCTCCATTCTTCGTTCTGCCATTCATTCTGCTGCACGCGTTCGCTCTGCTCGCTCTATCGTCTGAATACGCCGACGGCAGGGCGGTTGCTGCCGGAAGCCATACGGTGGCGCGTTTCACGGTGATCCGCGAGGCAGGGGCTTTCTGGTCGGTCACCGCCATTCTCGTGGCCATCGTCATGCCTCTCCGCACGTTTTCGTCGCTTCACGATGAATGCCGGGGAGGGCAATCGGAACTGCTGCTGCTGGGCGGTCTTTCCCGCTGGCACATAGTGCGAGGCAAGTGGCTGGTGCAGATGATTTTCTGCGGCCTCGCACTGGTTTCCCTGACTCCCTACCTGCTGGTCCGCTACTTCTTCGGAGGATTCAATCTCCTCAGCAATGGGCTAACGCTTCTGAATGTCGCCGGGGCAACCTCGGCAATGAGTGCCTGCCTGATTGGGGCCAGCGGTTACCGGTCACTGTCCAAGCGTTTTTTTGCAGTCGGCATCTGCTCGGCATGGATCATCATGGCAACACTCATGATTCAGGGGGTTACTGTTGCGGCCGGCAGCCTCGTGGGAATTCCCGCCTACAGCATCTTCTGCGGGTATTTGTTCTTCATGCTCTACACTGCGGCTGGGCTGCAGCTGGGCCGGGCCCATTTGAAGGTGTACCTGCTTCCTTTCGAGGTGAGTCCAGGCGGCACCATTCTCGTGCTGATGGGAATATTTCCGTTTCTCATTCTCGGCTGCGGTCTCGTCCTCGCGGCGGTATCAGTTTGGCTGGTGTGGGTTGCCCTCGTCATTCCGATTGCGGCTCTCCTGCTGAGCGATCGCCCGTGGCAACCGGTCAAGGTTCCACTCCCTTCCAGCATTTCCGGCTTTGATACCAACTGGCGACCGCTGCACTGAGCCGACCGTGGATTCCCCGCGGCCATCGTGCCCGGCTCGCGCGCCAGAAGGTCTGTCTTACTGTTGTCGTTCTCACTATTGAGAAGCAGGCCGTCTTACTGCCGACCCACCGCAGCGGGGTCGGGATTATTGCATGGGGGCCCGGGGAGTCCGCGTCGTCTGGTTCAGTTCGGGAGAGCGTGAACGATCCGGTGGGGGGGGGGCTGCATCACAGAAGGTCTGTCCATCTGTCTTGGTCAGCGCACACGAGCCGGATGGTCTGTATCACTGTCGTCATTTCAGAAGGTCTGTCCCTTTGTTGAGGATCAGCATTTCAGAAGGTCTGTCCCTTTGTTGAGGATCAAGGCTTCGGGTGGAGGATGCAGCTGCCGCCGGACAGAGGGTCTGTCCAACAGTCTGGGTTAGGGGTTGGCGAGTCCGCGTCATTTCAGAAGGTCTGTCCCTTTGTTGAGGATCAGCATTTCAGAAGGTCTGTCCCTTTGTTGAGGATCAGGGCTTCGGGTGGAGGATGCAGCTGCCG
>JBDKER010000069.1:0-13265 GCA_039795165.1 Verrucomicrobiota bacterium
CAGCGGTCTCCCACAGACGGGCCGGCGGACCTGTTCCGTTCGCCCCTTCGGTTCGAACGGAACAGGTCCGCCGGATCGCAATGAAAGTTTTTAACTTTGCTTTGGACCCATGAATGCGCCGCCACTCCTGATTTCTTTTGACTCTCCCGATCGCCTTTTCCTCGCTCTTGGCATCGTGGATACCTCTCGGCCTGCTCAGTCTATCCTAGCCTTAGCGAACGACAACTTGCCTCCGGTAGTGTCGCGTACAAGCGTGGCCGTTCTTTTTGGTTACTCTCCAAAGTTCGTAGGGGCTATGATCAAAAATCCCGAGCGCTACTACCGTCGGTTTTCAATTCCAAAAGGTAAACGCCGTCGTTACATTGATGCCCCCAAAGTTGCATTAAAGGTAATACAAACTTGGATCGGTTATCACCTTGCAAGAGCTGTTAAACTGCAACCCGGGGCAGTGGGATTTGTGCCGGGATTATCTGCAGTCGATGGTGCCGCAAGACACTGCGGATGCCGGTGGGTTTTCTCGACTGATCTGGTCAATTTCTTTCAGACAACTAGCACTGAGCAAGTCAAACGTGCTCTTCGAGACGTCGGATACCCAGAGCACGGTGCGGATACAATAGCTGGACTGGCGTGCTTAAAAGGGAATTTGGCGCAAGGATCTCCTTGTAGCCCTGTTCTATCAAATTTAGTCGCAAGTGACCTTGACAAATCAATTCAGGAATACGCGGACAAGAACGGCCTCACTTATACTCGTTATGCTGACGATATTGTGTTGTCCGGAACTGATTCACCGCCAGAGGGCTTGCAAGACTTCGTGCTCCAACAAATCAGGGCAAATGGCTGGCAAGTTTCGGAAGATAAGACCAGCTTGGTTTCCTCTCCAAATCGCCTTAAGGTATACGGCCTACTTGTCCACGGCGAAAAGCCACGACTTACAAAGGGATATCGAAATAGAATTCGAGCTCTAAAGCACTTGAGAGAAGAAGGAAAATTGGATCCAGAACGCACCTATGAAGCCCTTGGCCATCTGTCCTATGCTCGGTCAGTCGAGGAATGGGAAGAGCCCGGGGATGAATAAACGTTGCTAAGTATCATTCTCTTTTAAAATCTGACTAGCCTCTGATGTCACAGTAAGCCAAAAACCGCCAGTTCAGAATATGCGTATCGACTCAACCTCCATCGTCTCCAAAGTCTGGAACTACGCCCACGTGCTCAAGAACGCGGCGGGTCGGTTACCCCAGCCAAAAAATTAAGCCCGCCATCACCCTGAGAAGGTTACCCTTCGACGACATGGAGTCGGAATTCAGGTGCGGCAGGCCAGAATGAGGTTTCCACAAGCCCCCACCGCCCGCAAGTTCAAATTTCCTGCCGCCTTCCAGCTAAGCCTCTCAACAGATTTACCATTCATGTCCAACGACAACTCCGCCTCGATCGTCTCCAAAGTCTGGAACTACGCGCACGTCCTCAAGAACGCGGGCGTCGGTTACGGCGATTACGTTGAGCAGATCACCTACCTGCTCTTTCTGAAGCTTGCCGACGAGATGACCGAGCTGGGCTTCGACAATCCGATCCCGGCGGAGTTCGGTTGATCGGTGCTCGCCGGCAAGAGCGGCGACGATCTTGAAGTCCACTACCGCCACACCCTCGAGAACCTTGGCAAAGTGCCCGGCCTTGTTGGGATCATCTTCCGCAAGGCTCAGAACAAGATTTCCAATCCCTCCGACCTCCAGCGCGTGATCAAGATGATCGGCGACGAGGATTGGTCGGGCATGGATGTGGACATCAAGGGGGCGATCTATGAGGGCTTGCTCGAGAAGACCGCCAGCTCGTCGGACAAGGGAGCCGGTCAATACTTCACGCCCCGCCCGCTCATCCGCGCCATCGTCGAGGTGATGGCACCGAGGCCCGGGCAGGTGATTGGCGACCCCGCCTGCGGCACCGGAGGATTCCTGCTCGCCGCCCACGACTACATTTCCGAGCACCACAAGCTGGACAAGGCGCAGCGAAAGCATCTGAAGACCGAAGCGCTGTGGGGAACGGATATTGTTCCCGGTGTGGTGAGCCTGTGTGCGATGAACATGTATCTGCACGGGATTGGCAAAGTGGCTGAGGCTTCCAGCCTCAGTTCTGGCAAAGGACAGAGGCAAGATGCCTCTGCCACTGTCGATCGTGCCGACGCCCTCGCGCAGCCGAGCGGCCGGAAGTTCGACATGATCCTTGCCAATCCGCCCTTCGGGAAGAAAGGCGGCTACACCATTGTCGGCGACGACGGCAAGATCAGCACCGAGAAGCAGGAATACGAGCGCGACGACTTCTGGGCGACGACCGCGAACAAACAGCTCAACTTCCTCCAGCACATCGTCAGCGAACTCAAGGTCGGCGGCACCGCAGCGGTCGTCCTGCCCGACAACGTCCTCTTCGAAGGCGGAGCCGGTGAAACCATTCGCCGCGAACTGCTCAAGCGCTGCAACGTCCACACCCTCCTGCGCCTGCCCACGGGAATCTTCTATGCCCAGGGCGTGAAGGCGAACGTGCTCTTTTTCGAGCGCAAGGAAGCCAGCGAAAAGCCATGGACCCCCACCTGTGTCAGGATAGTTGTCCACGCTGTGCAGTTGTGATTCCAGATGGGGTGTGTTGCTGCCGTGGGACTGATGGTTCGCCGATGGGCGGTTAGTGCGTGACGAGGCGGTAGAAGTTGCTGGTGCCTTGCGGGGCCGGGTCGGTGGCGGAGATGAGGCCGTTGCGGTCGGCCGTGAACCAACCGGCATCGGTCCATGAGGAGAGGGAAGTGGAGCGCTGGAGCCGGTAGGTGCGGCCGGGTTCGCCAATGGCGGTGATGCCGGTGGTGGGGTTCCATGCGAGGTCGGTGGCGGCGGCTGGGGCTGGGTCGGTGGAGCCGGGTGATCCACCGGGGGTGGCTGAGCTGCGCCAGTGCGTCTGATTTTCCCATGCGGTCCATGGGGCGGCATCGTCGATGACGACGAGGGATCGGCCGCCGCCCTGCTGGGTGGAGCCGTGGGTGCTGGGGAACCATGATCCTTCGTAGCGGAAGTCGAGGATTTCCTCGCCGACGGCGTCGGTGAGGCGGATGCGTTCGCCATTGTTGTCGAGGCTGCCTGTGAAGATACCGGCGAGTGGGGTGGCCTGGCCGTAGCGTTCCGCGAAGGCGGCGGCATTTTTGGCGATGATGGTGCGGGCACCGGGTTCAAGGGTGAGGTCCGGGAACGTGAAGCTGACCCCTTCCGTGAAGGAAGCATTGCGGAGCTGGATGGGGGAACTGCCCGTGTTGCGGAGTTCGATGTATTCGTATTCGCCAGCGGGGAACGAGCCACCCGGGGCGGGGTCGTACATGAGTTCCGTGATGCGGAGGGACAGCTGGAGCGGGGTAGGCTGAGGGGCGGTGGTGATCGACTGGACGAGGCGGTCGTCGGCTGGGTTGGCGGGGTCGCGTGGGTCCCAGAGTTCGATGATTTCGCCGCGGGCTGAGATGGTGCCATTGAAGCTGCCCTGGACGAACAATTCCTGACCGCCGCGGGGGCCATTGGTCCTGGCACGGAAGGCCGAGGTTTTTCCGGCGACGTACATGGAATCGTTGGCGCGGATGACGGTACCTGGTTCGAAGGTATGTTCGATGCCGCGGCGGAGTTCCCAGCCCGAGATATCGACATCGAAGCTATTCGGGTTGCGGAGCTGAACGAATTCTTCCTCCTGGCGACCGCTGGATGGGAGGGCGTCGATGTCGCCGAAGTTGACGGAGGCGTCGGCGGGCTGGGCGTCCGGGATGCGGATGCCGGAGCCGAGGCTATTGGCGGCGGAGAAGGCCGTGAAGAGGCCGGCTGGGACGGCGGACGCGCTGCCGGAGCGGCGGCTTGTGAAGAACGACTTGATGGAAGCGTTGGTGACGCCGTTGTAGGTACCGAGGGCAGGGGTGGTGGCCTTGATCGGATTCCAGAAGGTGTCCGCGAGGGCTTCCGGGGACCCGGCGGCACTGCCGAGCACCGTGTCCATGAGCGTGCGGAGACGGCGGAGCATCATGGGCCGGATTTTGGCGTCGTTGAAGCAGGCTTCCCAGAGGTAGTTCCACTGATGGCTGCCATTGATTTTGCGGCGTGCCCAGTCGCCCTGGAAGGGATGGCCGACGTAGGGAGCGGCGTCGAGGGAGAGGCCGAGGGTGCCGTCCTTGTCCCATGAAATGACGTGCCATTCGCCGGTGCCTTCCGTGTCGCGGTACATGTAGAAATTCTTCCGGGTATCATCCGTGTCCGCGATGATGACGCGGGCGGCGAGGTAATTGCACACATTCGCCATGTTGAGCATGTCGAAGAGCTTGACGCGGCGTTGAGCCGTGAAGCCCGCCGGAAAGACAGGAGCGGCCCCGGGATTGGCACTCGTCCAATCGTCCGGATTGGAAGAATGCACGGCATCGACGAGCGCCTGGTAATCCCGGTTATCCTCGTCGAGGCGGCTGCGTTTCTGGACCCCGTCGAAGGAATCATTGAAGACCGGTTCGAGATTCGAGCGCTGGTCGAGCTTGTAGAGGGCACCGTCCGGGTCGAGTCCGTTGCGTTCCAGCATGCGTTCGTCGACCTGTTCCACGAAGTAGGCGACGCCGCCGCGGCCGCCGGCGGAATCCGCTGTGCCATTGACGCGCATGAGGACGGGGAAGGCCGCGCAGGCCGGGTGGCCCGAGCGCCGGAGGAGTTCGAAGGCGACGGCTGGCCGGATGATGGTTTCGGCACCGCCCAGTGAAGTGCCATTGAGGTTCGCTTCCTCGACGCGTCCGACCGTATCGCTAATGAAGCAATGGTGCCCGGTATTGAAGTCGAACTTCCGGGATCCAGTCGATGTGAAGCCCCCGCGCTGGCGGATGAAGACATTATCGTACAGTTTTCCGTTGAAGAAGACGGCTCCGTAGGTGCCCGCGCGGGTCGAGGCGGCCGCGGTATTCTGAGCGAACCAGTACCAGACTGGGAGAGTTGTCGAGAAGCCCGTCGCGGCGATCATGGTGCCGACGTACTGCGGGGAATTGTCGGGAATATTGAAGACTGGCCAGCGGGTCGCATTGGCCTCCGCGTCGGTGGCCTGGAAGAACCAGCGGACCATCTGTCCCTGGGTGTAGGAAGTCTTCGGAATGACCGCCGTGTAGATGCTGTCGCCTGCCACGGCATCGCCGCCGGTTCCGTCATCGTTCATGGCGAGCGTCTGTTCTGCGGTGTAGGCGACGCGCCATTTCATGGTGACGGCGGCGACCGGGCTGAAGACCGGGAGGACGCGGCAGGTGACCGTGAGATTGTCGGCGGCCGTGGGCAGGGCCGGGGAGAATTGGTCGAGGGAAATGGCAGGTCCGGGCGTCGTTGATCCGGCGGCATTGGGATTGCCGGGAGTCGGGATGGAGAGGTAGGAAGGAGCGGGCGCGTAATCGCCTACGTCCTTGGTTTCCAGTTCGGCGAGCTGGAGGAAGTCGGGATTGGCAGCGGCGAGGTTGAGGCCGTGGATCGCGAGGACATTGGTGCCCGGCTTGAGGGCCGAGAGGTGGTCCGTGAGACTGAAGGATTCGAACTGGACCGCTTCGCTGTTAGAACTGCGCTCCGTGGCGGTGGCATTCCATGCGGGTTCGTTGCCCGGGGCATTGCCGAGGGCGACCGGGACGCCATTGAGCCATGCGACGAAGCCGTCGTCGTATTTCATGCGCAGGGTGAGGGCGTCGAGGGCGGCGGGATTATCCACCTGGAAGGGGAGTCGGAAGAAGGCCGAGGCATTCACATTGTGCATGTCCGCGGCGAGACCCGTGCCGATGAGGCCCGCGAAATCGTTGAGGGGCGGTGGCTGGGTATTATTCTTGCCAAGCTGGTAGCGTCCGGCGACCTCCGAGGCCGAGAGGGCGCGGGGATGGACGGCGACTTCATCGATGTCGCCCTGGAAGAAGAAAGTGGCGGCGGTTTCATTCTGTCCGGCACCGATGCGGAGGCCGCGGACCGTATTCGGATTGAAGACCGGCGAGGTGCCGGTGCCCACCTGGGTACCATTCACGTAGAAGCGCTTCACGGTGCCGTCGTAGGTGCCTGCGAGGTGAACCCATTGGTTGAGGGTGACGGCTGGGCCCGTGATGGGATCCCATGCGCCACTGGCTCCGGATCCAGTCCAGAATTGCCATGTGTTATTGCTGGCTGCGTAGAAAATGTAGCCATAGGTCTGGCCATTCTGATCATTCCGTCCGGACACCGCGGCGCGGAACGTACCGGTACCGCCGGTGGCCCGGGCCCAGCATTCGACTGTGAAGACGCTGGGATTGAGGGATGGATGGTAGGGGGTTTCGATGTAGCCTCCGGCGAAGCGCGGCGCTTTGTTGTCGGCAGGCATGCCGGCTTCCGTGGGCGGGCGTGGTCCGCTGCCTCCGCCGGTGATTGATCCGATCATGGAGCCATTGGCTTCCGGGCCTGCCGATCCTGCGTTGGCGACCGTGATGTTCACGGGAGTGCTGCTGTCCTTGAGCCGCCACCATCCCTGGGGAGACTGGGTGGCGATGGCGGCGGCCGCTTCCGTGCCGGCTGTGCCCGTGGTGGCTGCGGTGAACTGTGCCGCCACTTCATCGCCGCTGAGCGATCGGTCGAAGACAGCGACCTCATCAATGTCGCCCGGGAACCAGAACTGGCCGGCTCCTTCCGTGGCACCGCCGCCGATGCGGAGCGGGAATTGGGTATTGGGAGCGTAGGCCGTCACCGCTTTTTCCGCGACCTTGGTGCCGTTCAGGTAGAGAGTTTTCTGAAGAGTGGCGGCGTCGAAGGTACCGGCGACATGGTACCACTGATTGGCGGCGATGGTGCCGGTGGCGGCGGGGGCGTCGAGGGCATCCCATGCGGAGCCCGTGCCCGTCCAGAAGGAAAGCTGCTGGGTGGTCGGGAGAACATAGGCCACGTACCCGCGCACGATGGTGCTTTCCCGGCTCGTGAGCGGAGCCTTGTGGACGGTGGTGTTGGCTCCATTCCAGCGCATCCAGAAAGAAAACGAAAACGACTGCGCATTGTGCGCCGCCGACCACGGGATATCGATCTTGTCGTTCGTGCCGTCGAGTTTCGTGCCGGTATTGTCCGCTTCGAAGCCTGGGTGCGTCGGGGCCGTGAGGGAAGGGGAATTGAGGATCGCCCCGTTCAGGTAGAGGCCGGCGACGCCTGCGGTTCCCGTACTGAGCGCGGCCGTGCCGGGTGTGCCGGTTTCCTCGAGGCGGTAGAAGGCACCCGGCCCGTCGCCCATGACATCCCCGGTCCATCCGGAACCGAATTCACTGGCACCCGTTTCAAAGCCGATCCCGTTCACGGCCGGGGACCATGAGGAATCGTCGAAATCCCGGCTGCGCCATGTCGATCCGAGCGAGCCATCGCGCGGGACGAGCACCCGTCCGGCGGCTCCCTGCGTGATCGCTTTGGCCGTCGTCACCTTGGCAGCGAATCCGTAGGCGAGGTCGGGCACTTGCGGAGGGTAAGCGGGAGCGAACTCCGTGGCCGCCGCGCCATTGGGTCGGACCAGCGCAAGGTATTCGCCGGTGGCGTCGAGTCGGAAATTCGTGTGCAGCTGCTTGCCTGGGGTGCGGCGGTTCTTGTTCGATGCCCAGACCACGAGGTATGCCTTCGGGCCGATGCTGACTGCCGGGAAGGTCCAGCGGGCCGGCTGGGTGACAAGGTCCGTGAGGGCCCAGCCGTCGAGATTGACCGACTCCGTGCCGGGATTGTGGAGTTCGATCCAGTCGCTGAAGTCGCCGTCTTCGTCGGCGCGCACCGAAGAATTATCGGCCATGAATTCGGTGATGACGATCTGGGCGGGGGCGCTGGCGGCGAGGAAGGCAGCGGCGGATCCGGCGGCGATGCGGAGAAAAAGGGGACGGAATCTCATGGTGACTACTGAAAGGATAGCCATGATCATGCCGTCGTGTCGTGGAAAGACACGATTAATTTTCGACTCATGGCCTGCGGGGCACCACGCATCCACGGGTGAGTCCGCGAAAACCGTCCCATTCTCCGCCAAATCTGATTTCCCAAGCCGCCCATGAAACGCTTGTCCCTTCTCTTTCTGCTTACTGTTCCGGCTGCTGCGGAGGCTCCGCTGCCGGCTGATCATGCGGTGCGCATGGAACGGGGGCTGCAGTTATTCGCATCGGATGTCCGCGCCATTCTCAATGAACATTGCGTGAAATGCCACGGGGGCGAGAAGACCAAAGGCGATTTCGATCTGGCGACGCGCGACGACCTCCTGCGGGGCGGGGCTGAGGGCAAGTCAGTGATTCCCTTTGATCCGGCGGGCAGCCGTCTGCTCCGCCTCGTGCGCCGCGAAGAAGAACCGCACATGCCGGGAACTGGTCCGGCTCTTGCGCCGGAAAAAGTGGCGGCCCTTGAGCGATGGATTGCCGACGGGGCACCGTACGAGGCCCCGCTCATTGCTGGAAGGAAGCCTGCCCGCGACAAGGCGAAGGTGAGTGCCGACGACCGTCAGTGGTGGGCCTTCCAGCCCCTCGCGTCGCCGCAGCCACCGCGGGACGGGCATCCCATCGATGCGTTTCTGAGCGAAAAGGCAGCGTCGCAGAATCTGGCGCTGGCCGCCGCCGCCGAGCCTGCCGTGCTGCTGCGCCGGGCGCACCTTACCCTGACCGGACTGCCGCCCTCGCCCGAGGAAATTGCCGCCTTCACGGCCAATCCCTCCGACGAAGCATGGTCGGCGGTCATCGACCGCTTGCTGGCATCGCCGGCGTACGGGGAACGCTGGGCGCGGCACTGGCTCGACGTGGCCCGCTTTGCGGAAAGCAGTGGTTTTGAGCACGATTACGATCGGGAAGGCGCGTGGCATTACCGCGACTGGGTGATCCGGGCGTTCAATGACGACATGCCGTGGACGAAATTCGTGAGTTGGCAACTGGCGGGCGACGAGACGGATCCTGACAATCCTGCGGCGCTTATGGCGACGGGATTTCTGGGCAGCGGGGTCTTTCCGACGCAGATCACGGCCAACGAAGTGGAACGGACGCGCTACGATGCCATGGACGACATGCTGAGCACGACTTCGTCGGCCTTTCTCGGGCTGACGGTCGGCTGCGCCCGTTGTCACGATCACAAGTACGATCCGATTCCGGTGCGTGATTACTATCAGATGCTGACGGCGTTCACGACGACGACGCGCAGTGTCCTTGAGCTGGAAACCGAGCCTGAAAAGGCGGCGGCAGCGCGGGTGGCATGGGAAGAGGACGGGCGGAAACAGGAAGCGGCCATCGCGGCGCGCACGAAGGCACTGCGCCCGGCATTTTTCGACTGGATGGCCGCAGGCGCTCCGGGCGCAGGAGAATCGGCATGGCAGGTCACGGAGTTTGCGGAAGTGAAATCCGATGCTGGAGCGTCCTTCGTGCGGCAGCCGGATGGATCGTATCTCGCGGGCGGCAGCAATGGGGCGGATGACCGCTATGTTTTCGCTGGAGGCAAGGTGCAGGGGCCCGTGCAGGCCATCCGGCTCGAAGCGCTCGCGGATCCATCGATGGTGGGTGGCGGGCCCGGCCGCGCACCCAATGGCAACATGGCCCTCAGCCGCATCCGCATCTTCGCGAAGTCCGGCAATGCCGGGGAGAAGGAGTTGAAGATCGCGCGCGCCGTCGCCGATTTCGAACAGAACAATGCCGGGCTCAGCGTGGCGTCCAGTCTCGACGAGGATCCGAAAAGCGGCTGGGCTGTCGATCCTCAGTTTGGGAAGAATCACGCCGCCGTCTTCACGCTCGCCGAACCCCTCGCCGACGGCTCCGCGGAACTGCGCGTCGTCCTGGAATTCCAAGTCAATGGTCAGCACAATATCGGACGTCCCCGTCTCGCGGTCACGAACCGATCCGATGCCGGACCCGAAGGCGACGCCCTGCCACCGGATCTCGCTGCCCTCCTTGCCCGGGCCCGCAAAGCCGAGTCGCGCGAGGCACTCACCGAAGCCGAACGCGAAACGATTTTCGGTTGGTGGAAGGGACGCGATGCCGGGCTGGCGGAACTTTCCGCGAAGCTTGCGGCGCATACGGCGGCCCGGCCGCGCCAGACGAGCAAAGTCCTTGTCTGCGGCGAAGGCTTTCCACCGCTCCGCATGCATTCGCAGGGGGCCGACTTCTTCAATGAGACGCATCATCTGAAGCGCGGGAATACGGAACTGAAGGACGGAGTGGCTTCCCTTGGATTCCTGCAGGTGCTCACCCGGGAAGGCACCGAACCCGCCCGCTGGTTCCGCCCGCCGCCGCAGGGGGCCCGCTTCGCGAACCGCCGCAGCGCCCTCGCTTCATGGATCCTTGACCTCGACTATGGAGCCGGAGCCATTACGGCCCGCGTCGCCGTCAATCGCCTCTGGCAGCACCATTTCGGTCGCGGCATCGCTGCTTCGCCCAATGATTTCGGACGCACCGGCAGCCTCCCGAGCCAGCCGGAATTGCTCGACTGGCTGGCCCGGGAATTGATCCGTCACGACTGGAAACTGAAGCCGCTGCACCGCCTCATCATGACCAGTGCGGCATGGCGTCAGTCGTCGGCCCGCGATGCCGCCCGCGAGGCGGCCGATCCGGACAATGCCCTTTTCGTGCGGTTTGTGCCGCGTCGGCTCGAGGCGGAAGCGCTGCGCGATTCCCTGCTCGCGATTTCCGGTCGGCTTGATCCTGCCATGTATGGGGCGGGCACGAAGGATGAGAATTCGCGCCGCCGCAGCATCTATTTCACAGTGAAGCGCAGTGAACTGATGGGGAGCATGGTGGCCTTTGACCAACCGGAACCGTTGGTCAGTCAGGGACAGAGGCCGGTCACCACGGTGGCTCCGCAGGCGCTTCTGCTCATGAACAGTGCGCAGGCGCGGTCGTGGTCGGAAGGTCTGGCGGAACGTCTCCAGCGCGAAGCGGGCACGGATGCGGCGGCGCAGATCGAGCGCGCCTACCTGCTGGCGACGGGACGTCCGCCGCAGCCGGACGAACGGGATCGCTGCATGGCCTTCCTCACGGCTGGCGGGCCGTCGGCCCTGCCGGACCTTTGTCAGGTCGTGCTCAGTCTGAACCGGACGGCCTACGTGGAATAAGTGCCTGCCTGGCTGCGGTGCCATCCGTCATTCCGGAGTGGTCAGCGGCGCGCATCCGGGTTTTGCTGCGGCATGATGAACCGCCGCCGCTTCTTTCTTCTGGGTGCCATGGCCAGTGCGGCCACGGCCCCGCGTGTTTTTGCTCAGCAGAATGCCCCGTCGGGCCGACTGCGTGTGGCGGTCATGGGGCTTGGGCGCGGCATGGCTCATGTCGATGCATGGCTCAAGGTACCGAATGTCACGGTGGCCGGGCTGTGCGAGGTCGATGAACGCCGCATGGCCGATGGGTTGAAGCGCGTGGCTGCCGCGGGTCAGGCTGATGTGCCGCGCACAGAACGCGATTTCCGCCGCCTTCTCGAGGACCGGAACATCGATGTGCTCAGCATTGCGGCTCCTAATTTCTGGCAGACGCCTGCGGCTGTGCTGGCCTGCGCAGCCGGAAAGCATGTCTACGTGGAAAAGCCCGGCAGTCACAATGGCGCGGAATCCATGCTGCTGGGCAAGGCGGCGGCGCACGGAAAGCGGCATGTGCAGCAGGGAACCCAGCGGCGCAGCCTGCCCGCGCTGCAGGAAGCCGTGGCGCGGATCCGGTCCGGCGAGATTGGTCCGGTCCGCAGTGTCCGTTGCTGGTACGATGCCAACCGCGGGCCCGTGAAGCTCGCCCGGGATGCGGCCGTGCCGGGCTGGCTCGACTGGTCGCTCTGGCAGGGCCCGTGCCCGGATCAACCGTACCTCGACGGCCTCGTGCATTACAATTGGCACTGGCGCTGGCATTACGGCGGCGGCGAACTCGCCAATAACGGAGTGCACATGCTCGATCTCGCCCTGTGGGGCCTCGGCGGCGGTCTGCCGGAACGCGTGGTCTGCGGCGGTGGCCGTCATCATTTCAAGGACGATCAGGAGACGCCCGATACGGTCATCCTTGCGGCCCAGCTGCCGGAGGCCACGGTCGCCTTCGATTCCTCTTCCTGCCACCAGCGCAAAGGAGCGGAGAAGCACGATCTTGTGAGCTTCTACGGCGAAAAGGGATCGCTCACCATGACGTCGCAGGGGTACCGCATCAATGACCCGGCGGGCAAGGAACTGGCGCGCAACGACGGAGAATTCACGGACGTTCCTCATTTCCGGAACCTTGCCGATGCCATCCGCGAGGGGAAATCCCTGAACTGCGACATTGCCACCGGTCAGCAGGCCGCCCTCATCTGCCATCTTGGAAACATTGCGTACCGCACGGATGGATCGGTCCGCTGCGATTCCCATGGCCTGCCGCTGGGCGACGCCGCCATGGCGCTCTGGTCACGTTCCTACCGGGAGGGCTGGGCACCGCAGGTCGGCTGAAATGCGGCCCCATCCGGCTGCGTTTTCCCACGCATGCCTTTTCAGGGAATCCGTCTTTCGCTTCTGCTTCTCGGAACCACTGCTGCCCTTGCGGCGGCGGCCGATCTCTCCGTTCCGGACAAGCCGACCTATAACCGGGATGTCCGCCCGATTCTAGCGGATGCGTGCTTCCGCTGCCATGGCTTCGACAAGAATACCCGGGAAGGCGGCCGCCGTCTTGATACCCGGGACGGTGCCCTTGCGGATAACGACGGGGTCCGCGCCCTTGTGCCAGGCGACGTCATGGCCAGCGCCCTCCTCCAGCGCCTCGTCGCAGACGATGCCGACGACATCATGCCTCCGCCGGGAGAAGCCCGGCAGCTGAGCGAACGGGAAAAGGAAATCCTCCGGCGCTGGGTCGCCACGGGGGCCGAATACGAAGACCATTGGGCCTACATTCCGCCGAGCCGTCCCCCCATTCCTCAGAGCAATCCTCCGGAAGGGAATCCCGTCGACCGCTTTGTCCGCGCCAGACTGCAGTCGCTGCAGATCACTCCAGCTCCCGAAGCGGACCGGGTCTCGCTGGCCCGCCGCGTTTCCTACGACCTCACGGGCCTGCCGCCGAGCCCGGCGGAAATTACCGCATTTGTCACGGACAAGGCCCCCGATGCCTATGAACGGATGGTCGACCGTCTCATGGCTTCGCCGGCCTACGGCGAACGCATGGCTGTGTGGTGGCTCGATCAGGTCCGCTACGCCGATACGATTGGCTATCACAGCGACAATCCGATGCCGGTATCGCCCTTCCGGGACTACGTGATCCGGTCGTTCAATGCCAATAAGCCATTTGATCAGTTCACGGTCGAACAGATTGCGGGCGATCT
>JBDKER010000070.1:0-13153 GCA_039795165.1 Verrucomicrobiota bacterium
ATCCTCCTCGATGAAGATGCGTGGCTTGGCCATAATTATTGCACTACCGTATGTCTTGCGGCGAATAAAGTCAAACCTCAAATGCGCGTCCGCTGAAAACTCCAGCCAGATGGTCTGTCCGCTTGTCGCTCCCCTGTCGCTCCCCTGTCGCTCCCCTGTCGCTCCCCTGTCGCTCCCCGCGTCCGCTGAAAACTCCAGCCAGAAAGGCCTGTCCACCTGTCGGCTCCGTGTCGCTCCCCTGTCGCTCCCCGCGTCCGCTGAAAACTCCAGCCAGAAAGGCCTGTCCACCTGTCGGCTCCGAAATCCTCCGCTGGGAATACCCCCTAGCGGCAAGGGCTTGGGTGGCCTGCTGATCGGACACTTTGAGGATGCGGGACATGTCCCCATCCTCCCGGTTCACGTCAGGTCGGGCAGGGGCGTTTCACACTCCGGAACTGGTGCACTTTGACCTCCCGGAAAGTGATCATTGGTGGTGCACTCTGGGTGACCGCTGACAGTAGACGCCTGCTTCTGAATCCTCCTCGATGCAGATGCATGGCAGGGCCTACGAATAGACAGAGTTCCCGTGCAGACTCTGGAGCTTCCGGAGATGCAGTGACCTTTGATCGGGCCCCCGCACCGTGCGCTGCCTTGGATTTATGGTGCTGGAGACTGCAAGTGATTAGCGGGCGAGGGAGAGGACGAAGAGGGAGGCGGCGAGGGTGTCGGCTGCCGGGAGGGTGGAAGCGGTTTGGCTGTTTGGGTTGGTGAAGGTGACGGTATTGTCTTTCGAGGAAAAGCCTGAGATGAGTCGGAGCGCGGTGACTGGTTTGGCTGGGGAATCAGTGGATTCCTTGAAGAGGCCATGCCAACCGACCCAGAGGATGGGTTGATTGGCTTCGAGGGCTTTGCGGAGGGAATTGGTGAATTGCGCGGTGGCTGCGGGGGTAGCGCGGGCGGCGCGGAGGGTTTCCGGGTGGATGTCGATGAGGTTCTGGATGGTATCGGGGGCGGGGAAACCCGTGCGTTTGGCTGCCGAGCGGACCGCTTCGAGGAGTCGGGTCGTCTCCGTGGGGGCATGGATTTCGGGCACGAGCACGCTGGGTTTGGAGCCCGAGGCTTTGGCGATGCGGACAAGAGCTGGGCAGAAGGTGCCTGGCCATGAGGAACCGAGGTGGCTGCATTCGATGATGGCGTTGCGGTCCGTGGCTTTTCCGATGGTGGCGAGCGCCTGTTCAAGGACGGCGAATTCCGGATGCTGGAGGTCCCATGCGGGGGCCGGGGCCACTGCCGTGAAGGCGACGCCCGTGGACGATTTGACGGCCGAGAACAAACGGGACGGCGGTGGTCCGAAAGGAGCCGAGGGAAGGATGGTGATGTCGAGGCGTTCCGGGGCGAATGCGCGGGCGGAATCCGCGTAGGAAACCGAGAGGATGGCCTGCAGCGAAGGAGAGATCCATCGGGTGCATTCCGTTTTTCGGCCGGGGTTGGCGTAATCGATTTCCCATGGTTTGCCCTGGGAAGAGAACGATTTCGTGAGCCAGTCGGCGGCGGCTTTGGCAGTGGTCCGGAAGGCCGACTTGGTGGGGGTCGCAGCGAGTTGCGGGGGCGGGACGAGCGAGAGGATGGCACGGCGGAGTTTTGTTCCGGGGAAAAGTGTGACCTGCCAGACCGGTAGGTTTGGAGCCAATTCCGCGCGGCGTTTCATGAGGTCGCGCGGGTCGCCGAGCGTGGCCGAGCCATTGGCCGGGACAGGCGTGTACCCGAGCGGGGTCAGCCGGGCCGCCAATTCATCCGGCGGCAGATTCCAGAGCGTCGCCTCGGTGGCGAAGAATCCGAGGTCGGTCTGGGCCTGCACCGGCTCAGCGGTGAATCCGGAAACAGAGGCGAGCAAAGCGAGAAAGGCAGGCCTTTTCATGTGCGCATGAGGGTACGCTGCTGGGGCGGCGAGACGCAAGCCACGAGTCGCTGTCCACTCATTTCCATCCGGTCTTGCGCCCCAGCGGACGGGCTTGCCTGGGGGATTAATCGATCCTCTGGAGTTCGCGGATGCGGTAGCGGGCGGGGACGAATTCGCGGTTATCCTGATCCGCTTGGGCGGCGTCGACGAAGATGACCTTGGGGAAGTCGCTGAATTCGATGCGGTGGATGCCATCGGTGGGCGATTTGAGAGCTTCTGCGAGGTCCTTGATGTCGTTGATCGGCTTCCCGTTGACGCTGGTGACGATGAGGTTGCGGAGGCGTTCGTAGCCGATGAGACCGGGGGCTGGGAGGACACCCGAGAGGAAGACCAGCTTGCGTCGGCCTTCCTTGAGGAATTCGTCCTGATTGCTCTGGGCGTAGACGAGGCGGAAGGGAGCGCGGTCGCGCCATTCGCGTCCGGCCACCTGGAGGAAATTCTGGGTGAGTTCCTGGAAGAGGAGACCGCCGAGGATGAGGAAGCGCGGGCCGCGTCCGAACATGTAGGGATCGATGAGGTAATCCTCCGGATTGCGGCGGAGGAGTTTGCAGGAGATTTCCGAAACGGCTCCGTCCCGTGCGATCTTCAGTTTCACATCTTCGCCCACTTTAGCACCTCCGCGGAGGAGGTGACCGGCTCCGAGAAGTCCGAATTCCGGGTCCTTGTAGTAGCCCCGGCTGTCGATGGGCAGTCCATTGATGGAGAGGATGACATCGCCTTCCCGGATGCCAGCCTTATCTGCAGAGAAGCCCGGGGTGACGCCTGTGACCATCATGCCGCCTTCGACATCCTTGAGTTTGAGAAGCGAGCGGAGCTGGGGATCGAGGGTGGCCGTGAGCTTCGCGCCGAAGTTCGGAGTTCCCTCGTAGGGCGGAAGGGCTGCATCGTCGAGAAAGCGGCTGATCACGGAAGGCGGGAGAATGTCTGCCACCTGATCGCGTGAATTGTAGCGGAGGAGCATGCCGGCGAGTTTGCCGTCGCGCACCACTGGAAGGGTAAAGGTTCCGGCGCGGTACTGCACGGCACCATTCGCTTGGAAGATGAGGAAGAACTGGTCTTCGAGGAAGTAGGCACCGAGATCGACGCGGCTCAGTTCGATCGGCGACGTCACCGGGGCTCCGTTGGCTTCGAACTGCCAGACATCGAGCGTGGCTTTTGGCTTGATGGCATTGTCGATGGCCAACGGGACCATGCCTGCGAAGAAATCGCCTGTTTCCGTGGCCGGGACGACCGTGGCGAGGTTCAATTCGTAATCGACTGCTTCGATTCTGGCGGTGAGTTTGCGGCCGGTGGCGGCGGCTTCCAGTTCCACGTAGGTGGCGTCCTGGGCCATTTCGGCGGTGACGAGGACGCGGTTTCCGGGAATGAGGGCACCGAGACCGCGGCGGGTTCCTGGGTTCTGCTTCTGCCATGGGAGGCCGAAGTTGTAAGCCTGGCTGGTGACATTGACGCGGAGCATCGAGCGTTCCGGCGACGGGCCATCCTGAGCGGTGGCGAGTGCCGTGAAGGTGCAGGAAGCGATGATGAGAGAAGTCCTGAGGAAATTCATGGAATGGAAAAAAGCTGGGAATCCGGGGCTACGGGCGAGGATCATTCGATGTAGGCCGAGGCCCCGACGCCATATTGTTCGAGGAGCCGGGGTTGGGCCGCCGCGGCCTCCTTGCGGCTGAGGACGAGCGGTCGGCCTTCTCCAGCGAGACGGATGAGGTGGAACTCCGTTCCGTTTTCCTTCTGAAAGGCGTCGGTCACATCCTTGAGCCGGGAAATTTTCACCCCGTTGATTTCCTCGACGATCTGCCCGCTGTATTCGCGGAGCCACGTGTTGATTTCGCCCGGGAGGACATTGGTGAGGATGACCGGCTGGGGTTTTTCGCGGTAGAGTTCGTCGGTCGTGAAGTACTGGAACCAGTAGCGGGTGCGCAGGCTGGTGGCCGTGGCGGCTGCCATGAGAGGTTTTTCCAGCGGCTGAAAGACGAGTCCGGCGAACATGACGTACTGCGGCTGCTGTTCGTAGCGGTTCGCCTGCATGAGGTAGTGCGAAGCACCTTTGAGGGTGATTTCGACCGTTTCCTCCTTGCGGTCGCGGAGGATTTTCAGGGAAAGCTTGTCGCCGGCGAACTTGCGTTCCACGGCTTCGGCGAGTTCCATCTGTTCGCCATCGATGTCGATCGAGCCATTGGCTTCGACCGCGTGGCCATCGATTTCGAGGATAACATCGCCGGTCTTGAGAATCCCGCCGCAGGAACCTTCCGAATCCACGCTGGCGACCATGACGCCGAGATCGCCGTCGACGGGAAGCCCGAGCGCCTTGCGCTGGGCCGGGTTCATGAGCGGAAAGTGCGTGATGCTGAGGTCGACGTAGCGGTCGTATTTGCCGTCTTCGACATCCTTGAGGAAGCGGCGCATGACCGGAGTGGGGATCATGTAGCTGGTATTCTGGGCAACATCGCCCGAGTAGCCCTGAAAGGCCACGCCGACCACCATGCCATCCTGCAGGACCGGGCCGCCGGAGTTGCCTGGATTGACCGCGGCGTCGATCTGGATGGCGAGGTGCTGATCCGCTCCGCTGTGGGTATATTCCTGATAATCCACGCGGCTGACCACTCCTCGGGTGACGCTGATGCGTTCCCCGCCGATGGGGAATCCCACCACCTTGACGGTCGTATCGAGCTTCGGAACGGCGTCGGCAATCTTCAGAGGTTCGACCGTCGAGAAGGCTGCGGCTGGGGCGACCAGTTCGAGCAGGGCGAGGTCGCAGTCGTGCGCCACATGCTTGACGCGGGCGCGGTACGGGGTCGGGTCGCCCACCTTGCGGATGATGAGGCGCGAGGCGTCGCTGACGACGTGGGCATTCGTCATGAAGAGATTTTCCGCGATGAGAAACCCTGTGCCTGAGCCACCGCCGGGTGTGGCCGGATTCCATGGTGTGCGGTAATCAACCTCGAGGGTGTTGCATTCGATGTTCACAATCCCTTCGTACTGGCGACCGAGCGAAGTGGTTTTCTCCTCGTCTTCCGGGGCTGCGGGGCGGAGCGGTGGTGCATCCTGAGCGACAAGCGGGTGGAAGGGGATGACCGCGGCGGCGGCGAAGAAGGCAAGGGATCGTTTCATGGAGGAAGCGTAAGGAAATCCGGACGGCGTGAACTGAACACGCGGGGAGCCTGCAAGTAAACGACAAAAGGGGGGCGGGAGAACCACCCCCCTTTTGCTGGAATCGGGGATAAATGACGGCGCGGGCGGCTGATTACTTCTTTTTCTTCTTCGCGGCGACGGCAGGCAGGGACGCCTTGGCGCGCCGGGCGCTCGCCTTGAGGCGGAGGGCATTGAGCGAAATGAAGCCAGTGGCGTCGTTCTGATTGTAGCTCTGGGTCGGGTCCTTTTCCATGGTGGCAATCGCTTCGTCGTAGAGCGAGAACTGCGATCGGCGACCGGCAGCCATGATATTGCCCTTGTAGAGCTTGAGGCGGACTTCGCCGGTCACGTGCTTCTGCGATTCCGTGACGAGCGCCTGGAGGGCGTCGCGTTCCGGCGAGAACCAGAAGCCATTGTAGACGAGGGCGGCATACTTCGGAATGAGGCTGTCGCGCAGGTGCATGACTTCGCGGTCCATCGTGATGCTCTCGATCTGGCGGTGGGCCTGGAAGAGGATGCTGCCGCCCGGGGTTTCATAGACGCCGCGCGATTTCATGCCCACGAAGCGGTTTTCGACCATGTCCACGCGGCCGCAGCCGTGGCGTCCCCCGAGGGCATTGAGCACCTTCATGATGCCATATGGGTTCAGCCACGTGTAGCCATCGGCCTCGCGGAGCGGAGCCAGTTTGAATTGCTTGAGAAGCTTTGGAAGGCCCGCCGCCTGAATCGCCACGCAGTTCCCCTTTTCAAAAAGGAGTTGGATGTATTCCGGCTTATCCGGAGCGTCCTCCGGGGACACGCTCAGTTTGTACATGTCCTTCACCGATGGAGCCGTGGCATCAAACCACGTATCCTCCAGCATGCCTGCCTCGAAGCTGATGTGCAGAAGATTGCGGTCCATGCTGTAGGGCTTCTTCGCCGACGCCTGGACCGGAATCCGGTGCTTCGCCGCGTAATCGATCATTTCCTGACGGCCCGGGAAATCCTTGCGGAAATCGTCCATGCGCCATGGGGCAATGACGCGGAGTTTCGGCGCAAGCATGGCCGCGCTCAGCTCGAAACGCACCTGATCATTCCCCTTCCCCGTGGCTCCGTGGGCGACCGCATCCGCTTTCTCACGGAGCGCAATCTCGACCATGCCCTTGGCGATGCAGGGACGCGCAATGCTGGTCCCGAGGAAGTACTGTCCTTCGTAAATCGCTCCCGCCTGGAACATCGGGAAAATGTAATCGCGCGCGAATTCCTCGCGGAGGTCGCCGATGTAGCATTTCGAAGCGCCTGTCGTCGTCGCCTTCTTCTCAAGGCCATCCAATTCCTCCTCCTGCCCGACGTCCGCGCAGTAGGCGACGATCTCGCACTGGTACTTGTTCTTGAGCCAGGAAAGCAGGACCGAGGTGTCGAGTCCGCCGGAATATGCGACGACGATTTTCTTCATAAGCGGGCCGAGCGAAGCACAGGCAGACGAAAACGCAACGGGCGGACCTGCCAGGGCGAGGAACAGCCATTCTGCCACGGCCACCATCGCGGCCGCCGCCGGTTCGCAGCCCCCACACTGGTTCGGCGTCCTGGTCCCGGCACCAGGCCCATGGCGTTCCCCGGACAGGATTCCAGCGGAACAGCTTCTCCACGGCCGCCTTCCGCATGTCCGTTCCATTGCGCTCCCTGCGATGTTCCATGATCGGCCCAGTCACACAGGTGTCCCGGCCCAGTATACGGACAGGCAAAAATAAAGGGTGGAACCTCTCGAATCCCGCCCGGCGGATGAGCCACCCACAGATGGGCAGACCTTTTTGACGCAGGTCCTGCACGCGTCAGGATGTCACACATTCGCACCCGCATCCGAAG
Source organism: Verrucomicrobiota bacterium (assembly GCA_039795165.1). Classification (GTDB taxonomy): domain Bacteria; phylum Verrucomicrobiota; class Verrucomicrobiia; order Verrucomicrobiales; family V1-33; genus V1-33. The sequence continues at coordinate 6,917 of JBDKER010000070.1, forward strand.
TCCATTGGCCGGACCATTCGGCAATTGGCAATACCTTTTGGCTTCTGCGGATAGGATAAGCCACCCGTAGATGGACAGGCCTTTTTTGAGCGCCAGTCTTTTTGAGCGGGTGGCTCCGAGCGCCCCTGCCAGGAGGTCTGTCCCTTTGTCGCCATGCCCGGAGGCCTTTCCTTTTGTCGCCCACACAACGGATTCGCCTCCACTGCCAGGAGGCCTGTCCTTTTGTCGCCCACACAACGGATTCGCCTCCACTGCTAGGAGGCCTGTCCTTTTGTCGCCCTCCGCTGGTCGTACCCACTTCCAAACAGGTCTGTCCTTTTGTTGCCTCTCGCTTACCAAGAGGTCTCGCTTACCAAGAGGTCTGTCCCTTTGTCGCCCCTCTGTCCCTTTGTCGCCCCTCGGCGGATGAGCAACCCACACACGGACCACCCACAGATGGACAGACCTTTTTGAGCGGACCTTTTTGAGCGGGTGGCTCCGAGCGCCCCTGCCAGGAGGTCTGTCCCTTTGTCGCCATGCTCGGCGGATGAGCAACCCACACACGGACCACCCACAGATGGACAGACCTTTTTGAGCGGACCTTTTTGAGCGGGTGGCTCCGAGCGCCCCTGCCAGGAGGTCTGTCCCTTTGTCGCCATGTCCTTTTGTGGCCACCTCTTTGTCGACTGGGGCGTGTCGCTGGAAGAGTCTACTGGTTTCCCGTGCGGCAAGGGAAACGGCATCGGATCCGGCTGAGTGCGTCAACCGTGACCGGTCGGTGGGCTTGGGTGAGTACCGTACCGGAAGATACGGACCAACGTTGTGGCACATGCGGCGGCACCCACATGTCCGCGGCTCACTGCTGGTTAGGCAGGAGTTGGAACCATGCTGGGGCGATGGTGAGGAGGGCGAGGGTGGCAGCGAGGAGGAGGCCTGCGGTGAAGAGGAGCCAGCGCCAGCGCCGCCAGAGGTTGCGGTAGGCGGTCAACTGGAGGAACAGGTCTGGAAGGTAGGCCGTGCAGTAGAGGAGATTGGCGAAAACGGCGGCGAGGGCGAGGGCCACGAGGGATCCGGGACTGACGATGTGCCGCTGGGCTTCCGGTTGGCCGAAATGGGCGGCGAGGACGACCCCGGCGAGCACGACATTGTAGGGAACGCGGAGGGTTTCCCAGAACCGCACGGCATCGGTCAGGATCTCGCGGGTCGCTGCATTCATTTCCGCGGCGGAAATTGTCAGGATTCGCCGAGGAATGCTGTCAGAGGGCTGGTGGCGCTGGCGGTATCGCGCACCATGGGCAGACCGGCTTCGAAGGCTTCCCTGCCGGCGTGGACGGCATTGCGGAAGGCGCGGGCGATCCGCACGGGATCACCGGCGGCGGCGATGGCAGTATTGATGAGGACGGCGGCGGCCCCCATTTCCATGGCTTCGGCGGCGTGGCTGGGGGCCCCCAGTCCGGCATCGATGACGACGGGGACGGTGGCCTGCTCGATGATGATTTCGATCTGGCGGCGGGTTTCGATGCCGCGGTTGGTGCCGATGGGCGAGCCGAGGGGCATGACGGTGGCGGTGCCCACATCCTGGAGCCGGCGGGCGAGCACGGGGTCGGCGTTGATGTAGGGCAGCACGGTGAATCCCTCACGCACGAGGATTTCGGCGGCCTTGAATGTTTCCACGGGATCCGGCAGGAGGTAACGGGGGTCGGGATGGATCTCGAGCTTCACCCATTTTGGCAGGCCGGCGGTCACTGCGAGTCTGGCGAGCCGGACCGCTTCTTCTGCCGTGTACGCGCCGCTGGTGTTCGGCAGCAGGAGATACCTGGCCGGGTCGAGGTGTTCCAGAATGTCTGCGAAGGGGTCGCTTTTGCCGCTGAGGTCTGCCCGCCGCAGGGCCACCGTGACGATTTCCGTGCCCGATGCTGCGAGGGCCTCGCACATGACGGATGGCGACGCGAATTTCCCTGTGCCTGTGAGCAGACGGGACTGGAATTCTCTTCCTCCGATGATCAATGGGTCAGCCACGGCAGCAGGGGATCAGATTCCGACCCGGCGGAACAATTCATCCAGCGGCAGCTGAATTCCGATGAGGAAGTCTCCGAATTCCGCGTAGCGGGCACTGACTTCGTCGAACCGCATTTCGTAGACGATGGATTTGATCTGATAGGTATCGTGGGCGAAGAGGGTGACGCCCCATTCGAATTCGTCGAGGCCGGTCGATCCGGTGATGAGCTGGCGGACTTTGCCGTGGTATTTCCGTCCCGTGATGGCGTGTCCGCCCATGAGGCGGCGGCGGTCGGCATGCGGGAGGGCGTACCAGTTGTTGCCGTCGTTGCGGCGTTTTGACATGGGGTAGAAGCAGAAGACCTGCCAGTCCGGCATGTTTGGGTACATGCGGTCCTGTTTGTATTTGGCCATGTGCTGGCGGTAGACCTCGATTTCCGCGGTGAATTCCGGTGTTCCGGGGGCGAAGCCTTTTTCAGCGGTGATTTTGGCTCCCTGTTCTTCCTCGGTGGTGAAGTACTCCGTCCATTCGGTCATGGAAAGGTAGGAATAGACCGGGCTGAGGACGTCGGTTCCGAGTCCCTGCGTGAGGCGTTTTTCGCAGGCATTGGCGACGTGCAGGTCCGGGGTAAGCAGCATGAATCCGAGGTCGGATTTCGGCGACACCATGGAGAAGACGAGGAGCTGGGTCTGGGGGATGGCGCGGATTTCCTGAATGAGCTTCGTGAGTCCTGTTTTGGCGCGGATCTGTTCGTCGTGGCTGAGGACTTCCCACTGCGAGCGTTCGATGCGGTAGAAGAGGTGGAGCACGTGCCAGCCTTCCTGGGGCATGAGGGGTGCAGCGGTGGTTGTCAGGGCAGCGGAAAGAGAAGCGTGGTCACTCACGGGATGGTGCAATCGTTGGTTCGGGCAGTCACGACGTGACGGTGCCTCCGGCTGCTTGCAACCGTGAAGCCCGTCGCATCATGCGAGCGTGCAGAATTCTCTAGGGTATCAGCGGCGGGCGACCACCGTGCCGTTGGGCAGGACCATGGCGACTGACTGCGGCGTGGCATCGGCGGGCAGTTCACCGAGGGCGTACTGGATTCCGGAGAGGTAGTGCGCGACCACTTCGGGGGTCCAGTAGACGTGTTCGTTGTGACCGAGCGAGCAGTAGAACGTGCGGCCTTCTCCGTACTTCGCGAGCCATGCGATCGGGTAGAGATCGCGGTCCGCCTTGCCATCGCCATTGCCGTCGTCCTTTTTCATTTCGGTGCCATTGGCATCGAGGGCGAGGAGCATGCGGCGGTCGGCTGGGAGGGCGGTACCGGGACGGAATTTGTAGATTTCGTCCTTCAGGGTGATGCCCTTGCCACCGAAGGCGGCATTGAGTGGATGATCCGGGGCGAGATTCTTGACGGTGACGGTGTCACCCGATCCCCATGGATGGCTTTCGAAGGCACCGCCCATCATGTCGTTGTATTCTTTCCAGTCCTTGTAGGTATCGGTGGCCGAATGCATGCCGATGAGGCCTTTGCCGCTCTTCACGAAGTCGACGAGACTTTTCTTGAGGACGTCTTCTCCGAGGGGCGATCCCTTGAAGACATCGCCGGTGGTGTTCAGCATGATGACGGCGTCGAAGCCCTTGAGTTTATCCGGAGCGAACCATGCTTCGTCTTCGGTGTGGGTCACATTGAAGAGGCCCGTCTTTTCGCCGAGTGCCTTCATGCAGTGTGCGCCTGCGGCGATCGAGCTGTGGCGGAATCCGGCAGTCTTGCTGAAGACGAGGACTTCGTGCTTTTTCTGGACGGGGGCGGGCGTCTTCGCGGGGAGGGCTTCGCGGATCTTCGCGGCCTGGTCGTCGGGAATGCGGAATTTATCGGCCTGCTGCTGACCGGTCGCGAGGGAGAGAGCGGCAGCGAGAGAGGCGGCGGGGAGGATGACGCGGATGGGTTTCATGGAGATTGGAGGGGGAAATGGTTCAGGTTGCGACCTGATCGTACCGGAGGGCGGGCGAGGCGCAATCACGGGAATGCGTTGCAGAATGGCAGCCATGGGAGCGCGGAAGTGGTGGCAGCAGCAGGGATAAACGAATCTCAGGAAAGGGAGGCGAGCAGGTGGCGGAGTTCTGCGTCGGCTGATTCCGAGGCATCGAGGGTGGCTTCCAGTTCCCGGCGCAGTTCGCTGCGGAAGCGCAGCCGCCAGCGGTGGACCGCCACTTTGACGGCGGCTTCGGTCATGCCCAGTTCTGCGGCGGCGGCCGACTGGGGTTTGCTGGCTTCGCCGCTCAGCCAGTCGCGCAGCACGGCGAACTGGGCGGTTTTTCCTTCGCGGGCGGCGTGGGCGTCGAGCGACTGCAGGGTGCGGGCGATCAGGGCGAGGGCCCATTGGCGATCGAAGGCGGCATCGGGTGGCAGGCAGCTGTCTTCGAGGTTGTGGGCGGCGTCGATCGGTTCGGGCGTTTGGCCGCCGCCGCGTTTCTGGGCGCGTTCCTTTTCGCGGACGCGGCTCAGGAAGTGCTTCACGGCCCCGAGCAGGAAGGTGCGGAATTTTCCGCGTTCCGGATTGGCTCCGGAGACCCCGCGGTGGCCGAGGATTTCCGCGAAGAAATCCTGGGTGAGATCGTCGGCCCGGCCGTCGTCGCGGCACCATGTCCGGATGAAGGCGCGCACGGGTTCGTAGCTGACGGCGCAGAGTTCGGCGAGGGCATCCCTTGCTTCCGGCGACTTCCCGCTGGCGCGCCGCACGAGGGTCCAGCGGGTTGCGGCGAAGGCCTTCGGATCGTCCGCCTTCATGCGGCCACGAGGAGGAGAATCATGAGCCCGCAACCGCTGGCGATGGCGCTGAGCAGGCCCGCCTGTTCCCGTCGCGACAGGATGCCGCAGACAAGGCCGCCGAGCAGACAGACGGCAGGAAAGATGATTTCCAGGGCCTCGCGCATTCTTGTCGGCAGCAGCAGGAGACCGACCATGCCGAAGATGCTGAGGGCCACGGACACGCTTGCCAGCGGAGACATCGGTTCGCGCCGCCGCCATGGGGTTGCCCAGCGGTACACATGCTGCAGCAGCAGACCGGAAGCGCCCAGTCCCATGAGCAAGCCGATCATGCCCCAGCGCGCTGTGTTGGCGCCCGGTTTATGAAGTTCCTGGCCGAGCAGTTCCATGATCACCTGGCAGAATCCGCAGATGAGGAGCGACGGCAGCAGGCCCGCCGCGAGAGCAGCCGGCAGAGCTCCGGCCAGCCGACCACCAGCCCGCCGGATGTCGCCCAGTGCCGACATTCCGAAAACCATGCCTGCCAGCAGCAGGACGGGCGTCAGCAGCATGAGGGACATCCCCCAAAGCTCAAAATATCTTTCAGCATTTTGATTGGCAGCAGCCATGATTCATTTCGGGTTGATGGTTTCAAACTGGAGCTGTGGTGCTGGTGCCCCGTGGGCCTTGATGGCGCTGCTTGGCCGCATGTTGACGCTCGTGGGCCGCATGAGGAACAAGCCGCCCAGCAGCATGAGGATTCCCGTGATCGTGCAGAGCAATCCCGCGATGGCCTTCCGCGAGATCCGCACGGGATCGGATGCCGGGACCGCTGGGTCTTGAGGATCGCTTTCCGATCCCGAGCCGGTCGGAGCCTCGGCAGGCGGCACTGGTGGGGGTGTGGATTTGACCGCTTCGACCTCGGTTTTCATGTCGCTGGCGCTCTGGTAGCGGCGTTCGCGCTGCTTCTCGAGGGTCCGGAAGACCACGGGGTCGAGCCGGGCATCGACGCCCTCGGTTTCCGACGGGGCGGGGAATCGGCCGAGGGGCAATCCACCGGTGAGCATTTCATAGAAGACCACGCCGAGCGAGTAGATGTCTGCGCGGTGATCCACATCCTGCGGTCGTTCGATCTGTTCCGGAGCCATGTAGACGGGTGTGCCGAGGGAAACTCCGCTTTGCGTGAGACTGCTGATTCCCCCTGCTCCGGCGCTGAACCGTGCCACCCCGAAGTCCGCGATCTTCACCCGTCCCGTGGCGTCGAGCAGAATGTTCTCCGGCTTGATATCGCGGTGGAGCACTCCACGTCCGTGTGCGTAGCCGAGCGCTGAGCAGACTTCCGGAATGATGCGCAGCGCCTCGGTGGAAGACAATCCACCGCTGGCCATGACCTGGCGCAGATTGACGCCGTCCACGTATTCCATGAGGAGCCAGCAGAAGCCTGCCACTTCCCCGAAATCATACACGCTGACAATGTTAGGATGCTGGAGGCGTGCGAGGGCCTGTCCTTCCCGGGTGAACCGCTCTA
>JBDKER010000071.1:0-13027 GCA_039795165.1 Verrucomicrobiota bacterium
CACTGTAGATCTCGTCCGTGATGACAATGAGATCGTGCTGCTTCGCCAGATCCGCGATGCCTTCCAGTTCATGCTTCGGCTGCACAGCCCCCGTCGGATTCGTGGGGAAGTTCAGCATGAGAATCTTGGTTTTCGGCGTGATGGCCTTTTCCACGTCGGCGGCCCGCAGTGCAAAATCGTCTTCCGCCTTCGTTTCGACCGTCACGGGATTCCCGTAGGCCATGTAGATGCTCGGATTGTAGCTGACGTAGCAGGGTTCGTGATAGATGACTTCCTCGCCGGGATTGAGAAGAGCGCGGAAGGCAAGGTCGAGGGCTTCGCTGACACCGACGGTCACGAGCACTTCCGTGGCAGGGTCGTAGCCGACATGGAATTTCTGCTGCACGTACTTCGCAATGCTGCGCCTCAGGTCGAGGAGACCGAGATTGCTCGTGTAGGAAGTCTGGCCCTTCTCGAGCGAAAAGATGGCGGCCTCGCGGATGTGCCATGGAGACGCGAAATCCGGTTCGCCGACGCCGAGCGAAATGACATCGCCGGCTGCGAGGACGAGTTCGAAGAATTCCCGGATGCCGGACCGCGGCACGGCGCGCACGCGTTCGGAGATCTTGCTGGAGAGATTCATGAAAGTGGGGGGGGCGCGGGGCGGTGAATTTGTCAGGGCGAGACAGCGAGGCGTCCGCCTTCCCGCGTTCCATGCGAGAGGAAGCCATTCTGCTTGTAAACTTTCAGCTGGAAGTGAGTCGCCGTGCTGATGACTCCTTCCAGTGAACTGAGTTTCTCGGAAACGAAGCGGGCCACGTCGCGCAGGTCGCGTCCCTGCACGATGATCTTGAGATCGTAGCCACCCGACATGAGCCAGCAGCTCACCACCTGATCGAAGCGGGCAATGCGGTCGGCGATGCGGTCGAAGCCGCCGCCGCGTTCCGGGGTCACCTTGACTTCGATGAGGGCGAGGACAGCGGTGTCGTGGGCCTTTTCGGGATCAAGAACTGCCTGGTAGCCGAGGATGGTGCCGTCTTGTTCGCGGGCAGCGATTTCCGCCTTCACTTCCTCCGGGGAACGGTTGAGCTGGGCAGCGATCTGTTCGGCGGAAAGCCGGGCGTCGTTCTGCAGAAGGTTGAGAAGAGGGTCCATGGCGATGTGCGTTGGGGCTGTGGCGATCCGGGGGCAGCAGACCATTCCGGAAGCTGCGTTTGTTACCGGGGGCGGCAGGCTGCGCAACGGGGTTTGCGTTCATCGTGACTGGAAGACCAGCCGGACGGCACGCAGTTCGAACCGGGGCGATGGTTCCGCGAACCGTGGATCGAGCCGCAGCCGCACCATGGGCCCGCGGTATTCCCGGTGCTCGAGCGGAATGTTCAGAGTCTGCCAATCCGGTGACGGGGAGATGGGCACGCTGAGGGACGTGTCTCCACCCGGGCCGGGGCTTCCGTGCTTCTGCCAGAAGACCGTGAGATTCCCAGCCGAGGGACTGAGGATTTCGAGCCGGAGAACAGGGGCGTCTTCCGCCATCCAGAAGGTCAGGGGACTGACCAGTTGCGGGTCCGGCTGGCTGAGTCTGAGTTTGAGTCCGTCCCGGACGGGCCAGCCATGATCGCCAGCATTGACAAAGTGCCATCCCTGGCGGTCGTCCGCAAAACGCCACGAGGGCAGGCCAGAGGGCTGATGCGTGGCGGCGCGGCTGCGGATTTCCGCGAGGGTTCCGGCGACGAGTTCGTAGCGGTATTCGAAGGTGATGGAGTGATCGAGGATTTCCTGGCTGATGCTGGCGACGTAGCCGGTACTGTTGTCCATGGAAGAGGCGGGACCGGGCGTTCCTGCGAAGCCGCCCGTAAAGTGCTGACGTCCGGGCGTGATGAGGCCGAGGCCATGACCGGATTCGTCAAGGAGGGCGCTCCAGCCTTCCGTGCCCTGCCAGAACGACCATGGATGGGAACCCGTGGGCTGCGGAGCCAGCCCGACCGGTTCGCCTCGGAACGGCTGGCTGCCCGAGTAGGTAGTGACGCGGTGGTGGGACCCCGTGGCATAGACTGCCGGCAGTTCCTGGAGTCGGGCCGGGTACTGCGTGGTGTCGCTGCGCTGGTTTGTGAGGCGCGCCCGGGCCTTGACCACATGACCATCGAGTTCGAGCCATGAATCGAAGAGGCATTCCGCCGGTACCTTGTTCAGTGGCCACTGCAGGGGCCGGCATTGCATGTGGAGCGACCGCCCGTCATTGCGGTGACTGAGCACTTCCGGGGCGTTGCGGAAATCGTCGCCGGTCTGCACGGGATTCCAGCCGAGGTGTTCCCAGTGTTTGGCGGGTTTCTGGCCGTCTGCGGTGAAGGGAACGGGTCCGGAATAGAACGACATCTGGACCTGCCGCCCGAAGTCGTAGTTGTTGACGAGATTCGGCCCGCCCTTGCGGGAGAGGAAGACAATGGCTCCACCGTGTGCGAGATCGGCTCCGAGTTTCAGGGTCCCGTTGTCGAGCCATGTCATGCGGGCCTTGGGGGGAAGCTGATCCGCTGGTGGATCTGCGGCGTGGGTCGTGGCAGACAGCACGAAGATGGCGGCGGCGAGGAATTGATTACCTGTTTTCACGGGGACGGACGGTCTTGGGTTTCTCCGGTTGGACGGCCCACGGGCCATAGCTGTCAGGATTGCTGAGCAGGCGGGGTTCCGCAAAGGTCGTACCCTTGTCCTGCTGTTCCTGCATCCATTGACTGAGTTCGGCTCCGAGGCTCCGGAGAATCTCCCCATGCTCCGGCTGGGCGGCCAGATTGCGGAGTTCATGGGGATCGGACGCGAGGTCGTAGAGTTCCTCCGCCGGACGTTCGTGATAGCGCCGCAGAATCGCTGCCGCGGCCGGATCCGTGCGCGCCGCCGCCTCCCACGACTCAAAGAAGCTGCGCTGCCCGAGACGGCCGCTGACGAGGTCGATGTGCGTCGTGAAGGCGTAATCCGGATGCAGGTTCCGGATGTATTTCCAGTCGCCCCGGCGCAGGGAACGCGATGGGTACACATTCATCCGACCGTCTCCGCTGTGTGTCGCAAAGATGCGGTCGCGATGGCTGGCGGACTTTCCGGTGAGCACCGGAAGGAACGATTTCCCATCGATGTCATCAGGCGCGCGTCCTCCGGCGGCCGCGAGCAGGGTCGGCAGAAGGTCGGTCCACTGCACCATGGCATTGCTCCGCGATCCCGCGGCAACCATGCCAGGCCATGCGATGATGAGGGGCACCGCGATGCCGGCTTCATACAGATTCCATTTCGCGAACGGCCACTGCGCTCCGTGATCCGCGGAATAGACAAAAATGGTTTCGGCACTCAGGTGCTCTGCGGCGGCCTTGCGGATGATGCCGAGATGTTCGTCTGCCCGGGCGACGGCGGCGGCATAGCGGGCCCGCCATTCCCTCGTTTCCCGCGTGTCAATGCTGCCCGCGGGAAGCGGCAGCGCGCCGGGATCAAGACCGTGCTGCTCCGGCCACGGAACATGCGGCCAGTTCGTTCCCACCATCAGGCAAAGCGGTCGACCGCGGTCCCGCTTCGCAAGGAATGCAACGGTGCGGGCCATGCCCGCATGATCATGGAAGCCGTCATTTCCAAAGGTCTGGAATCCGTAGTCGCTCGTATGCTGATAGTGCGAGACCTTGCCGAAGGCGGCGGTTTCGTATCCCAAATCATGAAACCACGACGGCCATTTGCGCAGGCCGGCCGCAGGACGGGAATGATTGGCCTCCGCTCCGTTCCGCGACGGCATCAGTCCCGTCAGCAGGGCAGCCCGGCTCGGCGCACAACTCGGCGATGCCACGTAGGCCCGCTCGAAGGTCATGCCCGCGTCGGCCAGGCGCTCCATGTTCGGCGTGACCATGCCGCGCGCCCCGTACGGACTCGCATCCAGCTGACTCTGGTCATCTGTCAGAAAGACCACGATGTCGGGCGGCCGCCCGGGAAGCATCGGGGCGGGCAGAAAATACAGAAGCAGGAATGCCAAAAAGCGCATGGCGGAGTGGGTCGGCTGCGGATTCCCGCATCGCCGCATCCCGTAGCAGATGCCGGGCAGGCCGCCAGCAGAAGCGCAGAATCACCCCACTGCAGAAAATCTGCGGGAATCTTCCAGGAAGGAATGCAGACGTCCGTGGTACAGAGAGTGCGACCCCTGAACTAGCCAACTGCATGTCCGCGCCCGCTGCCGATTTCCAGACCGTCCTCGACCGCTTTGAACGCCCGCTGCTGGCGTTCGCGCGGCATCAGGGAGCCGATGACGAAACCGCGCGGGATGCCGTGCAGGAAACCTTTCTGCGTTTCATCCGGAAGTCGCCATCCGGTGATCTGGAATCGCTGGCTCCATGGCTCTTCACGGTCTGCCGCAATTGCCTCTCTGACTTCCACCGAAAATCCTCACGACTTGTTGCCATGGATACAGAAACCAATCTTGCGGCGGCTCCCGATGAAGCAGCAGGCCCGGATGCCGCACTCGCCAGCAAAGACGACGCCGGTCTGCTGCGGATGCTGGTCGGCGCATTGCCCGACCGGGAACGCGAACTGATCCGCCTCAAATTCGAATCTGGCCTCAGCTACAAGGACATTGCCGCCGTGACGGGACTGTCCGTGAGCAATGTCGGCTACCTCCTGCACCATGCCGTGCAGACCCTGCGCGGACAGTTTCATGCGACCGTCTGAACCACCGAAATTCCAAAGCTGTGATGAATGCGATGAATGATCAATCTGAGCGCGGAGCCCGCCTGATGGCGTGGATTCTCGGGGAACTGAGCGGTGCGGAAGCGGAGGCCTGCGCCGCGGAAGTGGCCGCGGATCCAGCCCTCGCCGCCGAGGCGGAACGCATGCGGGAATTCTGTCAGCTCATGGGCCGGCATCTGGAACGCCCGCCCGTGACGCTCCCGGAAACGGCCCGCAGGCAACTTCTCAATGAATCGTCGCGGCCCTCCCCCGGCATCTGGCGCGAGTTCGGAGTCACCGCCCTCGCGGCCTCGCTGGCGGTCGGCGGCGGCATCTGGATGCTGCGCACGGTTCCTCCGCGCGACATTACCTACGGTACGGGCGTGGCGGTCCTCTCCTCGGCTCCCGCAACGGCGGCTCCGCGGGTTCGCTTCAGCGACCTTGATGGCGAAGATAAACTGGAGCGTAGAAAGGATGCGCCAGTCGCTTCCGCTGCGGCCACTGGGCCGGCTCCTGCCGAACCGATGGCGGAACAACTAGTTGCGGAAGCCGACGCTGTGGAATCGAAGGCGCTCGCAGAGCGAAGCAGCGACGCCGCGCAAAGTGACTGGCGCTTTAAGCGCAAACGGCAACTGTGGGCAGCTTCGACGGCTGGCGGCCTCGCCGGCCGCAGCGCTGAGCAGGACGTGGACCTTTACGCCGACGCGTCGCCGGAGGCAAAGCCGTCGGCTGCGCCGCCCGTCCTTGATGGCAGGCTGGCCACACGCGGTGGGGTCGAGCAAAGCGAGCTGACCAAAGGCAAGGGCGCTGCGGTAGACCGTTTCGGCAGGGATTTCAAAGAGGAATCGAGATTCCGCCGCGGGGAAGCTCCCGGGTTGGCCTTTGGGACGAATGCGCCGCAAGGATCCGCCGGAGAATCCTACGCCGTCCTTCCGGAGAATCCGCTGGCCGATGTTTCACGCGAACCTCTTTCGACGTTCAGCATCGATGTGGACACGGCCAGCTATGCGAATGTCCGCCGCTTCCTGAACCGCAGCCAAGCTCCGCCGCCGGGCGCGGTCCGACTCGAGGAAATGGTGAATTACTTTCCGTATGAATACGCGGGGCCCACCGACGGCCGACCCTTCGCGGTTCATGTGGAAACGACCGCGGCTCCATGGAACCCGCAGTACCGGCTCGCGAAGGTCGCCCTCAAGGGCCGGGAAATCCCTGCCGCGGAACGTCCGGCCGCCAATCTCGTCTTCCTCGTCGATGTCAGTGGCTCCATGGACGATCCGCTCAAGCTTCCCCTCGTGAAGCAAAGCCTGCACTTCGTGGTCAATCAGTTGAGCCCGCGGGATTCGGTTTCTCTGGTGACCTATGCCGGTGCGTCGGGTGTTGCTCTGCCTGCCACCAATGGCGCGGACCGCGCGAAGATCGCGGCGGCCATCGACGGTCTGTCCCCCGGAGGCAGCACGAACGGGGCAGGTGGCCTTCAGGAGGCCTACAGTCAGGCCAGCCGGAACTTCGTCCGCGATGGCATCAACCGCGTCATCCTCGCCACCGATGGAGACTTCAATGTCGGCATCACCAGCCATGGCGACCTGCAGAAACTCATCGAAGACAAAGCCCGCAGCGGTGTCTTCCTGTCCGTGCTCGGCTACGGCATGGGCAACACCAAGGACGACACCATGGAATTGCTGGCGGACAAAGGAAACGGCAACTACGCCTACATCGACAGTCTCAGCGAAGCCCGCAAGGCCCTCTCGGAACAGTTCAGCGGCACCCTCGTAACCATCGCCAAGGACGTCAAGATTCAGATCGAATTCAACCCCGCCAAAGTGCGCAGCTACCGACTCCTCGGATACGAAAACCGCATGCTCGCCAAGGAGGATTTCAATGACGACCGCAAGGACGCCGGTGAAATCGGAGCCGGCCACACGGTCACCGCCTTCTACGAAATCGTGCCAGCAGGCGTCGAGCCCCCGCCACCAGCCGTGGATCCGCTCAAGTACCAGCCAGCTCCCGCCGCCGCTCCCGTGGCAGCCGCCAAGCCGGCCGCAGCGGCGCCCGCCAGCGATGAAACCATGACCGTCAAGCTTCGCTGGAAGGCCCCGGACAAGGACGTCAGCGAACTCATGGAGGTTCCAGTCCGCGACAGTGGAACGCCCCTCAGCGAAGCCTCGCCCGAAACCCGCTGGGCGGCCTCCGTCGCCATCTTCGCCGCCAACCTCCGCCAATCTCCCACCATCCGCGTCCCATGGGACGACATCCGCCGCCTCGCCCAGTCCGCCAAAGGATCGGATCCCCATGGCTACCGCGGCGAATTCCTCCAGCTCATCGACCGCGCCGCCTCGGTTAGCCCCGGGCCTCGCTGATCCCAAAGAGGAACATCAGTCAGGAATAATGCCCGCTCACGCGTAATCGCTTTGCGGCTGCATCGAAGGAATCCGCCGGTCTTATCATGGAGTGCGGTGCCGAGACCGGCTGCCGATTCCTGGAAACCGATGCGCCTTCCCCTTTCCCGACCGACTCTTCTGACTGGCAGTCTCTGGCTGGCAACCGTCGCGGCTGCCTACTGGGCGGGCTCGGCCGGTGGAAGACGGGAAACGGCCCGTCCGGCAGCGGGTCTCCCGCCGGTGCAGACGCTGGCTGGCCGGATGGTCCCGGGATCCCCTCGGACCGCAGAGCAGGCCCTTGCCAGCGAACGCCAGCGCGCTTCCGACGATGGCGCACCAGACGACGAAGGCGACCTCCCGCCGGACCTCACGTCGGAGGACTGCCGACGGAAGTTCGCTTCGATTGCCCTCATGCCTCCAGGCCGCGAGCGGAACATGGAATACTACCGCCTCATCTCGCAATGGGCCCGCATCGATGGAGAAGCTGCGCTCGGCGCAGCCGCCGGAATCGACGAACCCAAACTGCGCTACGAACTGCGCGAATCCGCCCTCCGCAACTGGGCCCGTGGAAACCCGGAGGCCGCTTACGATTTCGCCCGCCAGAATCCCAACAAGGACCTCCCGGATAACCGCATGGAACTCGTCTTCGATGGCCTCGGCCGATCCCATCCGGAGAAGGCCCTCGCCTTCTTCGATGCCCATCGCGCCGACCTCGAAAAACAAGGCGACCGAGCTTCCATGGTCTTCGACGAACTATACGAACGCGGCGGACACGACCAATTGGTCGCATGGGCCGAACGCCAGCCGGCCGGAAAAATGCGCGACATGGCCCTCAACCGGATCATCGACCGCTGGGCCCGCTACGACCCCGCCGCCGCACGCGACTGGATGGATCGCTCGGTCACCAATAAGGAAAATCTCGGACCAGCCCGCGTCGAACTCGCGGAATCATGGGCCCGCGTCAATCCATCGGAAGCCCTCAACTGGGTCAGTTCCCTTCCCAAGGACCAGCAGGATAAGGAATACTACAGCCGCATCTATGGCCGCTGGATCCAGTACGACCGCAACGCCGCCGCCCAGTACCTCGCTTCCCAACCCCCCGGTCCCCACCTCGACCGCCCCATCGAACGCTATACCTACGAAGTCATGGGCCAGAACCCTGCCGACACCATGCCGTGGGCCGAATCCATCAACGACGAAGGCCGACGCTGGCGCGCCATCGAACGCGTCGCCGACCAATGGCGCCGCAAAGACCCCGACGCCCTCCAGAAATATGTCCAAAGCGGTGGTTTCACCGACGAACAAAAACAGAAACTGCTGCGCATCGAGAAGAAGTAAGCGTGAGGTCAGATTTCTGGGGCTCACTCCATCATCAATCCCACGGCCGGAAACCGTCCTCAGCGGAACACCTCGCGGAAGGGGGCGAGGAATTGCCGTTCCGGTGACCAGTCGGTGATGGCGAAGCTGACGCGCCGGAATTTGCCATGCCATGGGCCTTCGAGTGCGGCCCGGAAGTCGCGGGCGGTCTGCGCGGGGTCATTGCCAAAAGCCCCGCAGCCCCATGCGCCCAGCACGAGCGTTTCATATCCACAGGCATGAGCCACCGCGAGGACTCGGTCGATGCGTTCCCGGAGGAGTTGAGCCGAATGATCAAGGCCGAGAGCGGGTGCATACGGCGCGGCACAGGTCAGCACATCCATCAGCCATGGCTCGGGCAGCGGTTCACCGGCATCGTCCCGGAAAACCGGCACGCGCGGACTGAGGATGCACCATGGAGTCGAATCGGGCAGCGGCCTGGTCCGGTGATGAGCATACATGGGATCGCCCTCAAGGGTCGCATGGAGCCCGCTCGCCCGGCAGAGTCCTTCCTCCTGCGCCCTCGCCCCGTGGAGAAATCCTCCGCCGGGAGTCACGCCGTTGGCGAAGTTCAAGGCCAGTGGTCGGTAGCCTTCCCCCTCCAATTGCTGCGTGGCCGTCAGCGTGGAAAGGTTTCCCACAGAGACCACAGTCTCTTCCCACGACACAATCCCGCCAGATGGCAGAGAAGCCTCGGGCGGCAGACTCCGCCGCGCCGCCACCGCCGCATCCACCAACGCCCGGATGGAAATCCGTTCACCCGACGGCCCGTCGTAATACCCGCGCGCCAATGCAGCGACCGCCGATTCCCCCAGCATCCGCGCACGGTCCCGCGGCATGTCCAGCATCGTCCGCCACCGCGCCGCCAATTCGTCGGAATCAAAACAGGGAAGAATCGTCAGGGGCATGGCATCGTTACGTTAATGGACGGCAAAGACGGAAGCATCCTGCGTTCCGTTACTGATATCAAATGTTTTGATAGACTTCATGAGTCGGGTGGTTGTGAATTCCCGGGTCCTGACCGGCCGCGCGCGGAACCGAAGTCGTCCTGCGCGACCGAAGGCTAAAAAGACGCCGGCCCAGGTCGGGAAACCTGGGCCGGCGAGGGTTGTTTACTGCTATGATTGCGAGGGTCAGTTGACCTTCACTTCGATTTCACGGGGCTGGACTTCGACGCGTTTCGGGACCGTGACGTTCAGCACGCCGTTCGTGAACTGGGCGGAGACGCGGTCGCCATCGGCATCCTTCGGCAGGGTGAAGCTGCGGGAAAAACTGCCGTAGCTGCGTTCGACCAGATGGTAACGGGTGTTCTCGCTCTTCCGTTCGAATTTGCGTTCGCCTTTCACGGTGAGCACGCCGTCCCGGACGACAACCTTGACATCGGCAGCCGGCACGTCCGCCAGTTCAGCGGTCATGTGGTAGCCTTGCTCGTCTTCACAGATATTGACGGCTGGGCTCCACGTGCGCGTCTCGCCCGTCCCGGCAGTGTCGCGGAACAGTGCGTCGGCAAGATTGATCAGGCGGCCCGAAAGCCCAAGTTCACGGAGGGGATTGTAGGTATTCATGTTCGGCAGTTTGGTTGGGTTGCTTGTGGTCCAGTCCATGCTGGCTTGCCCATCATCATCTGCTCGAATCGTGCCACGGGGTTGCAGTCCGCATAATACATTGAAAATGAACAAGCCACAAGGAATCCAAGAATGCCGGGTGGTCGTTTCGGCACCCGCAAGTGTGCCAGTCTGACCCGGAATCCCGACGGTTCGTCTCATTGGTCCGGAAATGGGGCGCCCCTACAGGGCTTCGGGATTTGTGCGTCGGTAACCTGGGCCGTTGGCCCAGGTTACCGGATAGAGTTACTTCTGAAGGGCTGAAGGCCCGTCCCATCGGTCTGGAATGGGGCGCGCCGTTGGCGCTGAAGGCCGCGGGCCGACAGATGCGCAGAGGTCTGGGTATTTGTCGGAATCCTGTGCGTCGGGGGTGCCTGGGTGGAATGGGTAGCTCTTGCGCCCCTACAGGGCGCCATGATGGGGGTGGCTGGAGACCTGGGGCATCGCGTGGCTCAGCCCCTGGCTGTCCTCTTGGTCCCCGTTGGGGACGCGCGGTCCGGGTCAACTTGTGTGAAATTCCGTGTGAAATTTCAGGCCCGGGTGCCTCGGGATCCGCTTTACCCGTTGATTCCAAGGGAGTTTCGGGATGTGCCCCGAAACATGGCGGAGAGGGTGGGATTCGAACCCACGGTACCCTCGCGGGCACGCCGGTTTTCAAGACCGGAGCCATAAACCGCTCGACCACCTCTCCATGGCGTCTTGGCGACGGGGGGAAGATGGCGTGGAGGGCAGGGAGGGCAAGTTGAAATCGGGGGGGTGGGCGTGGGAGGCCGATGAGTCTGTGGGATTATGGTTTTTGGGAGAAGCGGAGGCGGAAGAAGCCGCGGGGTTGTGAGGATGGCGGGACGGGAGCCAGCCATGAGAGGGACCGCGTGCCATCCGGGTTCCGGGATGTGCTGAGGAGGGTTGGGCTGGGTGTCCATGCGGTGGCATCGGTCGACCATTCAGCGGATACGGAGACGCTGTCGTGGCTGGCGGCGGTACGGGCCATGAGGATGGCTGGGGTGGAGCCAGAGGGGTCGATGGTGACGGTGAGGAAGTCGGCTGGGGTGGCGCTGCGGGGATTTGATCCGAGGGCGTATTCGGCGAGTTCGGTGAGGCCATCGCCGTCCGAGTCCGTGGTGGGGTCGCTGAGCTGGTGGAAGGCGAGCCATGTGGCGAGTGTGGTGCCGTCGTAGGAACCGGGGGAACCGTTGGTGGATTGGCCGCTGCGCCAGTTTGCGGGGACGGCGTGGTCTGGGTTGTTCCATGGGGCGACGAGGACGAGCGGGAAGCCCGATCCGTCGGCTTCCGGGGGCCATGGGAAGGAGTCGTCGTAGGTGAATTCGCGGATGGGGGTACCGGCTCCGAAGCTCAGGCGGATGAGTTCGCCTGAGTTGGCGAGGTTATCGCCCTGCTGCCATGATCCGGCGATGAGAGTGCCTGCGGGGAGGGTGCCGTAGCGGGCCGTGAAGGCGGCCGGGTTGCTTACGACGACGGTGCGCTGGCCTGGTGCGAGGGAAGTGACGGCGCTCGTGGCGAAGTCGAAGTCGATGCCCTTGGTGAAGCGGACATTCGAGAGGTCGAGCGGGCTGGAACCGATGTTGAGGAGTTCGATCCATTCGAAGTCCGAGGCATTTGTGGAGGTTGCCAGTTCTGTGCCTGTGGGGTCGACTGGGTGGTACATGAACTGGGAGACCGCGAGGGATTGGCGGTAGAGAGAGACATCTGGTTCGGTGGCGAGGAACTGGACGGGAGCGCTCCAGTGGCTCCAGCGTCCCGTGCTGTCCTTGTGGCGGACGCGGACGCGGCAGGTGGAGCCGGGGCGTGCGGCGACGGCTGGGATGGTGATGGTGGGAGTGAAGGCCGTGATTTCCGGCGAGGTCCATGATGCTTCGATTTCGTACTTCCGGCGTTCCGTTCGGTTGTAGCGGTTGAAGCCCGGGGCGGTGGGGTCCGTGATTTCCGCGAGCCGCCACTGCATGGCTGCGAAAGTGGCACCGCTGCGGCCCGTGAAGGGGCCTGAGGAAAACGTGAGGGCGTTGGTGGGGATGGGATCGCTTCCTGCGGTGGCGCGGGCAGCGGTGGGGGTGGCCGGGGCAAGGTTTTCGTCTGCTGCGGTGAGGATTTGGGAAGTGATGACGCTGCGGCGGGTCGTGATGTAATTCTTCAGCGTGGTGATCATGCCGGCGAACGTTCCGGCGGGTGTACCCGGTCCGGAATTGCCGATGCCGTCGGGCGAGTCGGCCGAGCGCTGGTAGAAGCGTCCGTGACCGGCTTTGCTGCTGTTGACGGCGGATGAGATGAGGATGGGGTGGTAATCCCAGAGGGCGCGGTCGGCGTCGTTGAACGAGAGCTGGCCGGGCTGGTAGATGACCGAGGCCATTTCGTCGATGAGGAGGCCGGTCTGTTCTGTGTTCCAGAGGAGGTCGAGGATTTCGCGGACGCGGTTGCGGTGTTCTGTGCGGAGGGCGGGAATGCCGGTGGTCGAGCCATTGCCGAAGACGCGTGTGAAGAATGGTTCCGTGGAATTTCCGCTGGGTGGGAGGCCCGCGATGCCGCTGTCGGCGCGGTACATGTTGTCGGCCCATGTGAGGTCGAGGTCCCATGGAACCTGCTGCCATTTGCCGGTGTCCGGGTTATTGAAGTAGTAGTAGTTCTTGCCGTCGCCGATGTCGTAATGGTGGATGCAGTCGACGATGGCGCGGTAATTATAGTAGGCTGGCAGGTCGGCATTGGTGCGCCACCATGATTCCGTGGCGGTGTAGGCCTGGAAGGCGGTGAGGTCCGCTTTGTTCTTCGGCTGGCTGGGTCCCTGGTTGTTGAGTTCGCCGGTGCCGCCTTCCATTTTGTAGAGATTGCCGTCCGGGAGCCCGTGTTCATCGAGGAACTGACCGTCCGGCTGTTCGATGGCGAGGTACAGGCCCTGGAAGTCGTCATCGAACTGCGATGGGGTGCCGTTGGTTTCGCTGGGGCGTTCGATGATGCGGAAGTGAGCGAACTGCGTGTGATTGGCGGCGATGCCCGAGAGCTGGAAGAGTCGGAAGC
>JBDKER010000072.1:0-11170 GCA_039795165.1 Verrucomicrobiota bacterium
AATCTCTGGCTCTGCTGCCGCGCCGCCCTCGCCGACCCCGCCGTCTTCGCCGTGGCCGCCCACGACGCCGACATCGTCGGCTACTCCCCCGATTTCCTCTCCCGCCTCTGCTGGCCTGTCCTCCACCCAGATCCCGGCATCGACGGCTGCAAAGGCTGGTACAGCCGCCACTCCAGCCAGCTCCACGGACGCCTCTTCCGCCTCCTCGTCCAACCGCTCTGCCACGCCATCACCGCCGCCGGTTCCCCCAGCCCATGGATTTCCTACCTCGGCGAATTCCGCTACGCCCTCTCGGGCGAATGGTGCCTCCGCCGCTCCGCCCTCCAGCAAATCCCCTTCGGAACCGGCTGGGATGCCGAAATCCGCATGCTCCACGCATGGCATGCCCTCCCCAGCCTCCGCATCTGCCAGACCGAACTCTGCAAGGCCTACGACCACCGCCATCACGACCTCAGCGGCCTCGGCCTCATGGCCTCGGAAGTCGCTTCCGCCATCTGGCAGGGCATCGCCACAGAGCATCGGCCTGATCCCCAGGCCGTTCTCACCCAATGGCACGCCGCCTCCTCCCGCTCCCTCCAGCACGCCTGCCTCACCGCAAGAATCAATGGCCTGATGCATTCCCCGGAAGCAGAATCCGCCGCCGCACACGCCTTCTCGGCAGTCCTCCCTTCCGCCCTCCGGAACAGCACCCCGCCTTCGCTCCTGCCTCCCCCCGGCCGTTGAAAAGACTCTTCAGCCATCCTTTCCACTCAGCAGCTCCGCGAATCCGCTGAACAAGGCGGACGGCACCGGTGGAGTGGCCGGCACAGCCTCGTCGTGAGCAAGGTATTCATGGCACAGCAGCGCTGCGTCGTTCCGTACATAACCCAAACCGGCATACCGACCTTCCGCCAGCCAGCCAAGCGCACGCCGGATCCATCGCCGAAGCTCTACGCAATCCCCTTCGAGGCCCCGCAACAGATTGCACCGGGCGCTTCCTCGCAATCAAGGCCGACACGGAACAGTCGACATGATCGGATACATAGGCGGCATCCCCCCATGAGCAAGGGTATGCATCCACTCGTGTCTCCCTGGGCAATACACCCCTCTCGCTTAGCATGGCTTCGTACGCTCATTCCGCTGATCCTGAACCTCATGCGGAAATCCCAAGTTGTCTGGATACACAAATATATTGCACACGTGTTTACGTAAATTCGCATATTTATCTCATATCAAAGTAAATCCATTTGAAGCCTGCTGACTTTTTGTACTTTTTTTCCATTAAATGCATCTCCTGCAGGAAAAGCATCGTTCCTGATGCGTCATAGGTTAGAATCACAAAATAGATCCTTTGACGAAACTAAACTAAAAACAGAAACAGAAACAAAACCAATGAAAGCAATTCGACTTACCCTGCTCCTTCTCGCTGGCGTATGCATCGCCGCCCCCGGAACTGCCAGCGCTGACGAAATCGCAGTTCAGGGCTCCACGGCTGCGGGTGGTGGACTCACAAGCATCGTAGGAAATCTGAACGGCGAGGTCCGCTTCTCTGTGACCGGAACCTTCAGCGCCGTCGCAGGCGTCCGCTCGAACCTCGGTGCCGTCCTGTTCACCAGTACCGTCAAGCAACTCTGGGAGAACCCCCCTTATCCTCTCACAAGGGTCGCCCGCGAGAAGCTCGCCGATGGCCGGAGCAGGGTGATTCTCTCCATCAAAACCACGGGTGCCGGCTCCGCCATCTTCAATGGCGGCTCGGTTTTTCTGTCCGTAGGAGGCCGCGTAATCGACGAAGATAGAATCACTCTCCGCTGATCATTTCCACAGGGAATTTCCTGCGTACTCAACCGTTTAATGGGTGATGACTCTACCAGCTTTGGCTGGTTGGGTCATCATTCATTTACTCATTCAGGACAGCAGCTCCGCGAACCCGCTGAACAAGGCGGACGGCACCGGTGGAGTGGCCGGCACAGCCTCGTCGTGAGCAAGGTATTCATGGCAGACAGAGAAGAATTCCGCTTCTTCTGCGGCCCTGCGGATCCGGTACTCGAAGCTCCCGTCGTGGTCCATTCCCTGACTGATGTAGCAAAGGTACTTCTTCATGCGGGCCACCTGCTTCGTGGCATGGTAATGCCGCTCGCACGCCGCCGTCTCGTCCCAGAGTTCCTGGATGTATTCAAGGACATCGCGGCCACGAGGCTGCGGAGCTTCCCCCTCACCCCACGCCGACCTCAGTTGTCCGAAAATCCAGGGGTTCCGGATCGCCCCGCGCCCAATCATGAGACCGGCCGCGGCACTGCGGCGCAGCCACGCCTGACCGGTCGCCACGTCGACCACATTCCCATTCGCAATCACCGGCATGGGCAATTGCCGCACGGCCGCAGCGACTGCCTCCGGCTGCACGGGGGTACGGTATCCATCCCGCACCGTGCGGGCATGAATGGTGACCGCATCCGGCCGATGCTTCGCAAAAATCTCGAGCAGCCGCGCAAATCCTCCTGCATCCTCGAATCCAAGGCGGCACTTCACCGTGAACCTCGCCCCTGCCGTGGCTTCGCGCAGCGCCCCGAGAATGGCATCGATCCTCTCCGGATACCTCAGCAGGCCACCACCCGCATCTTTCCGGCACACCACCGGAGCCGGACAGCCAAGGTTGAGATCAATGCCCGCCACCGGAAAACGCAGCAGTTCCCGTGCGGTGCGCACCAGCGCGGCCACATCCTGTCCGATCATCTGCGCAAAGACCGGCCGACCGGTTCCATGCTCGCAGACCGACCGCAGGATGTGCGGCTCAGGCCGCGAATCCTGATGCACCCGGAAGTACTCGGTCACAAAAACATCGGGGCCGCCCCGCCGCGCCATGATCCGCAGGAACGGAAGGTCGGTGACATCCTGCATCGGAGCCAGCAGGAGACCGGGCCGATGCGTTGGGAGCAGATCTCGCATGGCGGGGCTTCTCGCCGCAGCGAATTCTCATCGCAAGCGCCCGCCGCGGCACGTAGTCCCTCGGCACCCGCCATCCCCCGTCCCACCATGCCGCTTTCTCCGCCTGCCAATCCTCCTTCGCCCACCGGCTGGCATCTCGCCCACAGCTACGCCGAGCTTCCAGATTCCCTCCACCGCCGCGTCGAACCCACTCCCGTCAGGGCCCCGGAACGAGTCATCCTCAATGCACCGCTCGCACGCGAACTTGGACTGGATCCCGACCACCTCGGCTCGCCGGAAGGAGTCGCCATCCTCGCGGGCAATTCCCCGCCTCCGGGATCGCATCCGCTCTGCCAGGCCTACGCCGGCCACCAGTACGGACACTTCACCACCCTCGGCGACGGCCGCGCCATTCTTCTCGGGGAACAGATCACTCCAGACCAGCGCCGCATGGACATCCAGCTCAAAGGATCCGGCCCCACCCCCTTCTCGCGGCGGGGCGACGGCCGCGCCGCCCTCGGCCCAATGCTCCGGGAATTCCTCATCAGCGAAGCCATGCACGCCCTCGGCATCCCAACCACCAGGAGCCTCGCCGTCACCGCCACCGGCGAAACCGTCTGGCGCGAATCACCACTCAAGGGAGCGGTGCTCACCCGCATCGCCGCCAGTCACCTGCGCGTCGGCACGTTCGAATGGCCCGCCGCCCACGGCGACCTCCCCGCCTCGCAGGCTCTCGTCCGCTACACACTCGACCGACACTTTCCTGAAATCCCCGCATCCCCCGGCGACGCCATCGCCCTGCTCCGCGCTGTCGCTTCCCGCCAGGCCGCCCTCATCGCCCAATGGCAGCTCATCGGCTTCGTCCACGGAGTCATGAACACCGATAACATGGCCCTTTCCGGCGAAACCATCGACTACGGACCCTGTGCCTTCATGGACCGCTACGACCCAGCCACCGTCTTCAGTTCCATCGACCGACACGGCCGCTACGCCTATGGCAATCAGCCTTCCATCGGCCAGTGGAACCTCGCCCGCTTCGCCGAAGCACTCCTCCCGCTCATCGACCCCGACGAACCACGCGCCATCGACGCCGCCAAGGAAGCCCTCGCTTCCTACGCAGATGCATTCCAGTCGCACTGGCTCCATGGCATGCGCGCCAAACTCGGCCTCGCCAACGCCGAACCGGAAGACGAAATGCTCGCCCGGAACCTGCTCGACCTCATGCAGAACGAACGCGCCGATTTCACCGGAACCTTCGCCGCCCTCACCGATGGATCCCTCGCGGGAATTCCCGCCTTCTCTTCATGGCTCGAAGCATGGGAAGCCCGCCGCAGCCGGCAGCCCGGCGGTCCGCAGTCCTCCCACGACCTCATGGCCCGCAGCAATCCCGCCGTAATCCCAAGGAATCACCTCGTCGAAAATGCCCTCACGTCCGCGGAACAAGGCGACCTTGGCCCGTTTGCACGGATGCTCGCCCTCTGCCGCGAACCGTTCCGGCGCGACCTCGCCACCCCCGCCGAGCGCCAACCCGCCCCCGAAGGCGCATGCTACCGGACGTTCTGCGGGACCTGAGGAAGTACCGTCACTTGGCCGCCAGCGCCTCGTCAATCGACTTCAGCAGATCCGCGTCGTCCGGCTCGGTACCGGAATCAAAACGCTTCAGCACCGCGCCATCCTTGCCCACCAGAAACTTCGCGAAGTTCCACTTCACATCCCCGGGAACAGGCGAAGACTTGCCCGTGAGTGCTTCGTACAGAGGATGCTTCGACGCCCCCTTCACCGCTACCTTCGCGAACATCGGAAACGTCACCTTGTACTTCGTACTGCAGAATTTCTGAATCTCGGCCTCCGTCCCCGGCTCCTGCCCGCCGAAGTCATTGCACGGAAACCCAAGAACCGTGAACCCCTTGTCCTTCAGCTTTTCATGAAGCGACTGCAGTCCTGCATACTGCCGCGTGTAGCCGCACTGCGATGCCACATTCACCACCAGCAGCACCTTTCCCTTGTAGTCACCCAGCGTCGCATCCTTCCCCTCAATCGTCTTCAGGGGAATCCCTTGGAGAGTGGGCGCGTCAGCAGCAGACGCAGTGGCAATTCCAGCAGCAAGAGTCATGAGAAAGGTCAGTCGGTTCATGCCCCATCAACGCAGCAGGAAACCACCCCGGCCCATCCGGATTCGCGGAACCATACCCGCCCCCCTTCTGAGCTTTGCAAAATCAACGCTCTGTGCTTATCTCACCGCAATTTCAAATTTCCGTAATTTCTCAAACCACTCGACCCACCGTGTTTCCCCGCGCTCTCCGCCTCACTCTGATCGGCCTCGCCGCCCTCTTCATTCTTACGGAACTGATCGGCTGGCTGATCCTCCGGACGCCAGCCGACCCTCCCCGCACACTCGTGCTCAGCAACGATCTGCCCGGCTGCAAACCGGAGGTCATGCTCAAATTCGACCGCATCCAGGCCCGCCGCTTCACCCTCGCCAGCGAAGACAAGAAACCCGGGACCGTACGCATCTTCTGCCTCGGAGGCTGGGGCACCCTCGCCATGAACCAGAACGATGGCGACACATGGTGGGGCCAACTGCAGGCCAAACTAGCCGCCAAGGGACTCCAGACCGAAGTCGCCTCCCGCGGATCGGAACGCATGCCCCTGGCGGACAACCTCAGCACTTCGATGGCGCTCATCGAGTCGCTCCGCCCGGACATTCTCATCGTCAATGCAGGCTTCGATGATGCCATCGCCCAACCCTTCGACTACCGCTACAATGCGGCTGCCGTCGCCGCGAAATTCGTACCAAAACCTCCCACCATGCGGGACCGCATCGCCGCCGTTTCCCAGATCGCCCGACTCAAGCGTCTCATGAACGCACGGAAGGAAACAGGGCTGGCCCAGAACTCCATCGGCCGCACCGGAGCCTTCCAGAAATCCCTCACCGACACCCAGGAAGCGGTGCGCAGACTTCCCCTCGTCGACGGTCTCAGCCGCCCGCCAGGACAAGACCCCATCGAGGAATACCGCGATGCCCTCAAGGCCGCTAAAGCTCTCGCCGACCGCATCGGAGCGACTCTCATCCTCACCGGCGAACCTGTCCTCCAGACCACCAGCCCCGGCATCACCGAGGAACAGAGCTTCGTCGCCTACGTGTCCGCTTCCATTAACGCCGACCGCCCCGCCCGTACCTCCCCCGGATGGATCGAACGCGAAGTGCGCCGCTTCGCCGACGCCGGGGAATCGTTCGGACTCGCCGAAAACATCACATGGATCGACCTCAACAACCGCATCCCTCACGACTCGGACCATTTCGTCACCGATGTCATGCTCACCGACAAGGGAGCTACCGTCATCGCCGAGGCACTGCTTCCCGCCGTCGAACCGGCCGTGCGGGCCAAGTCCGGAGCCGCCGGAAACTGAACGCGCTGCGGCCTTTTCGTTCCCGCATTTTCTTCCATGATCCCCGTCTCGTCATCTGTCATTGCCGTGCCGCCGCTGGCCCGCGACACACACCTCAAGGCCGCCGCCGAACCAAACCGCCGAATCATGGCGCACATCGCCGCCGGAGGCATCCGCATCTTCCTCTACGGCGGCAACGCGGTCTTCTACCATATCCGCCCGTCGGAATACGCCGGCATCCTAGGCATGCTCGCAGAAAATGCGCCCGCTGACACCGACATCATCCCCTCCGCCGGACCATCGTACGGCCTGAGCATGGACCAGGCGGCCATCCTGCGCGATTTCCCGTTCCCGACCGCGATGGTGCTGCCCCACCAGGGCCTCAATACCCCGGACGGCGTCGCCACAGGTATCCGCCACTTCGCTGAAGCCTACGGCAAACCCGTCGTAGTCTACCTCAAAGCCGAAGGGTACCTCACCCCGGCCCTGACCTCTTCACTTGTGCGCGACGGCCTCGTCTCGTGGATCAAGTACGCCATCGTGCGTGCCGACGAACACGATGATCCCTTTCTGAGCGATCTCCTCGCCATGGTCGATCCTTCCATGGTCGTCAGCGGCATGGGCGAACAACCAGTCATCCATCACCTGCGCGACCGCGGCATGGCGGGCTTCACCACCGGCTGCGGCTGCCTCCATCCTACCCTGTCCACCCGGATGCTGACCGCCTGCAAGGTAAAGGACTGGCAGACCGCAGAAATCGTCCGCGCCTCCTTCCAGCCCCTCGAGGACCTCCGGAATGCCATCAATCCCGTCCGCGTCCTCCACGAAGCCGTCAGCCTCGCCGGGATCGCACCCACCGGACCACTTCCCCCACTCCTCAGCGGACTCACGGAAACTGAACGCGAGGCCGTCGCTGAAGCCGCCACCGACCTCGTCAGTTCCGGCCATTGAGAGCCCACGATAACCGGCCGGTCCGGGCGCGGCTCTCTCAGTGATATTCCTGCAGCGGCTTCACTTCGAGTCGGTTTTTCTGAAGCGACCCGATGGCATGCGCGGCGGCGCGGGCTCCGCGGAGCGTTGTCTGGATCGGGGTCCGCGTGCTCACACTGGTGCTCCGGATCAGAACTTCGTCCTTCCTCGTCTCCTTCTCGTTCGGCGTATTGATGATCATCGCGATCTCCCCGTTCTTCATCATATCGAGGATGTTCGGGCGCCGGCCTTCCGCAATCTTGTGCACGAGTTCGCTCGGCACACCGGCAGCCTCCATGGCCTTCTTCGTTCCCTCAGTCGCCACCAGCGTGAAGCCGAGATCGTGATACTCCTTCGCAATCGCTCCGATGCGGTCCTTCTGACGGTCACCGACACTGATGAAGATCTTCCCCTTCAGAGGCAGCGTGTTCCCGGCCGCCATCTGGCTCTTCGCAAAGGCCATCGCATGGTCGGCATCGATCCCCATGACCTCTCCCGTGCTCTTCATCTCCGGACCAAGCGCAATGTCGATGCCCGGGAATTTCGCGAACGGGAAAACAGCTTCCTTCACGTTGTAATGCCCAGGAATGATCTCCTTCGTGAACCCGAGGGTCTGCAGTGTCTCGGCCTTCATGTCGGTCAGGCCCTGCTTCCGGAGCCCATGGCTCGCCATGATCTTGGCCGCATACTTCGCCAGAGGACGCCCGATCGCCTTGGAAACAAAGGGCACAGTCCTGCTGGCCCGCGGATTCACTTCAATCACGTAAAGCACTTCATCCTTCACCGCGAACTGAATGTTCATCAAACCGATCACATTGAGTGCCCTCGCCAGTTCCCTTGAGGCACGCATGATCTCGATTTTGATGGCTTCACTGAGACCAAAGGCGGGAATGACGCAGGCACTGTCGCCACTGTGCACGCCAGCCTGCTCGATGTGCTCCATGATGGCACCCATCACGGTAGTCTCACCGTCGGAAATGACATCGACATCAACCTCGGCAGCATCTTCAAGGAAACGGTCCACGAGCACCGGGCGCTCCGGCGAGGCCTGCACGGCATTCCGCATGTAATGCCGCAGTTCATCGTCGCTGTACACAATCTGCATGGCTCGCCCCCCCAGCACAAAACTGGGCCGCACCAGCACTGGATAGGAAATCCGCTGCGCAATGGCCACGGCCTCATCCTCGGTCACCGCCGTCCCGCTGGGAGCTTGGTTGAGCTTCAGATCATCAAGGAGCTTCGCGAAGAATTTCCGGTCCTCGGCCAGTTCAATGCTCTTCGGCGAGGTCCCAATGATGTTGCAGCCGGCTTCCTCAAGCTTCGCCGCCAGATTCAGCGGCGTCTGACCGCCCAGCTGCACAATGACTCCCCAGCACTGCTCATTCTCATAGATGTTCATCACGTCCTCGAACGTGAGCGGCTCGAAATACAAACGGTCACTCGTATCGTAATCCGTCGAAACCGTCTCCGGATTCGAATTCACCATGATCGTCTCAAAACCCATCTCCTTGAGCGCAAATGCCGCGTGCACACAGCAGTAATCGAACTCAATGCCCTGCCCAATCCGGTTCGGCCCGCCACCAAGAATCATGACCTTCCGCTTCGTGCTCGGCCGCGTCTCGTTTTCCTCGCCGTACGTCGAATAATAATACGGAGTGTATGCCTCGAACTCCGCAGCACAGGTGTCCACCAGCCGGTACACCGGAATGATGCCAAAGAACTTGCGGACCACCCTGACATCGTCCTGACTCACCGACAGCATCCAGCCAATCTGCGCATCCGAGAAACCCAGAACCTTGAGCCTGCGCAGGTACGACTTAACCCGCGCCATCTCCGGCTCCGTTGATGCATCCTGCGCATTCCACCGATCCGACGCCCCGGGCATCCGCAATGCCTGCACCAGCGATTTCACAAAGCCAGCCACATGGAAACCGTCCGGCGCTGCGCCCGTGTCAACGGCCTTCTCAGCCACCACGATCTCCTCCAGATTCCTGAGGAACCATCGGTCGATCTTCGTGAGATCGTAAATCTCCTCTACGCCGAAGCCTTCGCGGAACGCCACCCCAAGCCAGAAGATGCGCTCGGCATTGGGCAGACTGAGCTTGCGTACGATTTCCTCCTTTGATGGATTGAGCGGGTCCTTGCCATCGGCTCCGAAGCCGGCCCGGCCGGTTTCAAGGCTGCGCAGGGCCTTCTGCATGCTCTCCTTGAAGGTGCGCCCGATGGCCATGGCCTCGCCCACGCTCTTCATCTGGGTGGTCAGCACCGGATCGGCTGCCGGGAACTTCTCAAAGGTGAACCGAGGAACCTTCGTCACCACGTAATCAATCGTCGGTTCGAAACTCGCCGGCGTTTCCCGGGTAATGTCGTTGCGGATTTCATCCAGCGTGTAGCCCACCGCCAGTTTGGCCGCAATCTTCGCAATCGGGAACCCGGTCGCCTTGGAGGCCAGCGCCGAAGATCGACTGACCCGCGGATTCATTTCGATGACAATCATGCGGCCCGTTTCCGGGTGTGTGGCAAACTGAATGTTCGATCCACCGGTTTCGACGCCGATTTCCCGGATCACGGCGAACGAAGCATCGCGCATGATCTGGTATTCCCGGTCCGTCAGCGTCTGAATGGGGGCCACCGTGATGGAATCGCCCGTGTGCACCCCCATCGGATCGAAGTTTTCGATGGAACAGATGACGACGCAGTTGTCCGCACAGTCGCGCATCACTTCCATCTCGAATTCCTTCCAGCCGAGCAGGCTTTCATCGATGAGGACTTCGCTGACCGGCGAGAGATCCAGTCCGCGGGTGACGATCGTCTCGAATTCCTCCCGGTTGTAGGCAATGCCGCCGCCGGTGCCACCCAGCGTGAAGCCCGGGCGGATGATGAGCGGGAACGTGCCGATGTCGTCCGCCACGCGCCTCGCTTCTTCCATGGTGTGCGCAATCCCGCTCTTCGGCATGTCGAGGCCGATCCGGATCATGGCCTCCTTGAACTTCATGCGGTTCTCCCCCTTCTCGATGGCGTCCGCCTTCGCCCCGATCATGCGCACCCCATGCTTGGCGAGCACACCCGTGTGCCAGAGCTTCATGGACGTATTGAGCGCCGTCTGCCCCCCCAGGGTCGGCAGAAGGGCGTCGGGCTTTTCCTTCTCAATGATCTTCTCGACGACCTCCGGCGTGATCGGTTCGATATACGTCCTCGCCGCAAATTCCGGGTCGGTCATGATCGTGGCCGGATTCGAATTGATCAGGATCACGGTGTATCCTTCCTCCTTGAGCGCCTTGCAGGCCTGCACCCCGGAGTAGTCGAATTCACATCCCTGACCGATCACAATGGGACCGGAACCAATAACGAGAATCTTTCGGATCGATGTGTCTTTGGGCATTGACGGAAGGGCAAAATTTCAGCGTCATGGCACCGGGCCAGCAGGGTGTAAAGAGGGAGTCTTCCGGGAGCCATGACAAACCGCTCACGGGCTCGTGCGGAAACTTCAGCCGACCCGGCGACAGAGCCCGGGGATTTCCCCCGTTCTGGCGGATCATGAAACGCGCGTTCCTTCCGCTGTTCCTCGCCTGCCTGCCCCTGCAAGCCGACTGGCCCCAGTGGCGCGGACCGGATGGCCAGGGACACGCCCCCGGCAAGGACCTGCCCACCGCATGGGGCGAATCGGAAGGGGTCGCATGGCGCACGGAACTCCCCGGCCGGGGCTGGTCTTCCCCAATCATCTCCGATGGCAGAGTCTGGATGACCACAGCCATCGAAACCCCGGCCTCCGAAGAGGAAACAAAGGAACGTCTGCGCACGAACACCGGGGATCAGCCGCTCACCCTCCTTTCGAGCGTGGAACTGCGTGCCCTCTGCGTGGACGCAGCGACCGGCAAACTCCTTCACAACGTCCTCCTTTTCACCCGCA
>JBDKER010000073.1:0-9457 GCA_039795165.1 Verrucomicrobiota bacterium
TTGACGCCGTCCACGTATTCCATGAGGAGCCAGCAGAAGCCTGCCACTTCCCCGAAATCATACACGCTGACAATGTTAGGATGCTGGAGGCGTGCGAGGGCCTGTCCTTCCCGGGTGAACCGCTCTACGAAGGCGGGATCCGTGGCGAGGCCTGGGGCCATGATCTTGAGAGCGGCCAGCCGATCGAGTCCGCGCTGCCGGACGCGGTAGACCCAGCCCATGCCGCCGCTGCCGATCAATTCGAGAATGGCGAACTGCGGCAGCAAGCTGCTCAATTCCTGTTCATCCGGTGGCGTTCCGGCGCGGTTGGGTGACGGATCCGATGGCATGGCCTGGCGCAGCAGGCAGGCGGGGCAAAGACCGCCGGGGGCGTCGGCGGGGATGGCCTTGTGGCACTGGGTACATGGTTCGGTCGATTTCATGGCTCTCTCTTCCGTACCTGACGGATCCGTCTCCCTAGGTTACGGCTGAATCGACGATTTTCCGGCTTTCCGCAAACTGGTGTTGCTCACCAGAACATGGTGAACCGTCAGGACGAGAGACCCATCGGATCTGCAGTCATCTGCCGGGGAATATCCTCCGGATTTGGCAGTAACTGTAGCAACCCGGAAGATCCGGGGGCACAGGGAACAAGTGGCGGAGCGGACGGGGCTCGAACCCGCGACCTCCGGCGTGACAGGCCGGCGTTCTAACCGACTGAACTACCGCTCCATAAAGGATTGGGCCACTTGTTCGTGCCGGAAGGAGGCGCGATCGTATCCAGACATCGCCCGTGCGCAAATGATTTTTTCAATTCCACGCGCAGGTTCGGCAAAAGAGACCGGTCTGCCTGCGGTGATGAGGGCGCCACTGCGGCACGGATCCCATCCGGTTCGGCAGACCGGTCAATCCGGCTTGGTGTCGCCGCTGCTGAAGTCCCAGCTTTTTCTGCGTGGTGGCCGCACGGGGCGGCGGCCGCCGCGGGCCTGGCGCAGTGGTTCGAGCACTTGTTCGGCTCCGGCGAGGTGGATGTCGGCGAGGAGGGCGAGGAGTTTGCCAAGTGTCCCGGCGGGATAGCCCTTCTGCCGGAACCAGAGCAGGTAATCGACCGGAAGATCGTGCAGTGGCATCCCGTGCGGCGGGTATTGCTTCGGGCCGTATTTACCGAAGGGCATGTGCCACTTGCCGATCAGGGCGAGCGCCGCTCCAAGGTCGGCCCGCCAGTCGGGCAGAGGGTCGGCTTCCGCAGCCCCGGCATCGTGGTCGGCAGGATCCATGCAGTTGCGGAAATCCCTGAAACCGGTTATTCGCCTCCGGGACCCGGCATGAGCCCGAGGGCTGCCGCCAGATACCATGCACCACCCAGTGCGATCAGCACCGATCCCCAGCGCAGGGCGGGCAACCGGAACCGTTCCTGCCAGAGGTCGCGGCCGATCTTGAGGGCTCCGGACAGCGGGGCGACCACGCAGAGGTGGCCGATTTCGACTCCTACGCAGAAGGCCGCAATGGCCCACGCCACGGCTGCCGATGGCAGATCCTTCAGATTCTCCAGCAGAGCGCCGCCCAGCCCCATTCCGTGGACGAGACCGAACACAAAGGCGACCGCGAGGCGATGCCATTTCAGTTCGGCATCCCGCCGCAGCAGATTCTCCACGGCCACCACCACGATGCTGGCGGCAATGACCGGTTCGACGATCGAGGGCGGGAGCACCGGGGCCCCGCGCAGCGCCGTCCACGTCACGGTAATGGAATGTGCCACCGTGAAGACTCCGATCACCTTGAAGACGTCCCAGAAGCTATTGAGCACAAGCACGAGGGCCGCCGCAAAGAGAAGATGGTCCCACCCTGCGAGCACATGGTGGACCCCGTGATTCAGAAAACTGCCGATGCTGTTCCAGTGCATGTGCGCAGCCTCGCCTCCATCCTTCCGACTGTCAATTCCCCGCCCTCACGGTCAAAATTTGTCTTCCCACGGACCGCAAGACACGGCAATACCCTTACGTTCTTCCTCCCTGCCGCGCAGATTTTTCCGCCCGCGGAAGGACAGAATCATTCCCATTCCCACACATGCAACCATCCACATCGACTCCACAGCCAGACCCGCAGCCAGCTGCTTCCCGCCGCCATTTCCTCGGTGGTGCCGCGGCTGCCGCCGCCGCCGTCAATCTCCCCATCCAAGCCTGCGCCCAGGTGGCCGGCAGCGATGAACTCAAGCTCGCCCTCATCGGATGCGGTGGCCGCGGGGGTGGCGCTGCTTCCCAGGCCCTCACGGCCGGCGGCACCCGCCTCGTGGCCATGGCCGACGCCTTCGCAGAGCGCCTTGAGCCGACCCTCTCGAGCCTTCAGGCAACCTTCAAGGAACGCGTCGATGTCCCCGACAGCCGCAAGGCCATTGGCCTCGAAGCCTACAAGGAAGTCATTCAGCATGCCGACGTCGTCCTCCTGACCACCCCTCCGGGCTTCCGCCCCATGATGTTCAAGGCCGCCGTCGAAGCGGGCAAGCACGTCTTCATGGAAAAGCCGGTTGCCGTCGATTCCCCGGGAACCCGCATGGTCCTCGAAAACGCGAAGATCGCGGAACAGAAGAACCTCAAGGTCGTCGTCGGTCTCCAGCGCCGCTACCAGGCCAACTACCGCGCGGCCAAGGAGCAGGTCAAACAAGGCCTCATCGGCGACATTCTTTCCGCCCAGTGCTACTGGAACGGCGGCGGCATCTGGAAGGTCGACCGCAAACCGGACTGGAAGGAAATCCAGTATCAGGTCAAGAACTGGTACCACTTCGTGTGGCTCTGCGGCGATCACATCGCGGAACAGCACATCCACAACATCGACGTCATCAACTGGTTCATGGACGGTCACCCCGTGAGCGCCCAGGGCATGGGCGGCCGCGCGGTCCGCAATAACGCCAAGGAAACCCAGATCTTCGACCACCACTACGTCGAATTCGCCTACGACAACGGGGTGATCCTCAACAGTCAGTGCCGCCACCAACCGAACTGCTGGAACAGCGTCAGCGAAATCATCGTCGGTTCGAAGGGCACACTCTACATCGACGGCGGCGGCGGAGCCAACATCAAGGACCGCTCGGGCAAGAGCATCTGGCGCTACCGCCCGCAGGGCACCGATGGCGATCCATACCAGAACGAACACAACGAGTTGTACGCCGCCATCCGCGACAACAAGGCGCTCAACAACGCCCAGTACGGCGCTGAAAGCACCTTCACATCCATTCTCGGACGCTACGCCACCTACAGCGGCAAAATGGTCAAGTGGGACGAAGCCCTCGCATGGAATAACAGCGAAATGCCAGCCAGCCTCGCCTTCGACGCCCCCGCCACGGTCAATCCGGACAAGGACGGCAACTATCCGTTCGCCGTTCCCGGCCAGTGCGATCCCTCGAAGCCAGGGGCCTACGCCTGACCCCGGGGCGCGGAATTTTCCCGTACCCGCACTGAATCCGCCGTCACCCCGCTGCGTTTCCGCGCAGCGGGGTGATCTTTTTTACGGAGACTGCCTCCCCACTTGCCCTCCCCTTTCTCCCCACCACCGTAACATCCCATGGTGGCTCGACAGATTTTCTACTCAGGACGCGTGCAGGGCGTCGGTTTCCGTTATGCCACGCGCCGCATCGCGGCCGGATATGAAGTGACCGGCTGGGTCCGCAACCTCACGGACGGCAGGGTAGAACTTCAGGTGATGTCGCACGATGCTGAGGAACTCGATGCCTTCCTGCACGAGATTCAGGAAACGAGCGAACTCGCCAATCACATCAAGGACACGGAATCGCATTCCATTCCTCCGCTCACGGATGTCCGCGGCTTTTCCATTCTCTGACCAAACGTTCCCCGCTTTTTCCCATGCCTTCGTCCACCGGCCGCTTCGCCCTCCTCTCGTTTCCCCTCGCTCCGCTCCGCTCGGTCGTTTCCCGGGTTGTTCCGAAATCGAAACTCGATGAACACCTTGGCAAATCGGCCTATTCGGTCCGCCTGCTCCGCTACTGGTGGGCCGCGCAGGCGCTCGCCGCCGAGGCCAAACGCAAAGGCCGCCCGCTGCACGTGGTCGATCTCGGCTGCGAACGGGGCTGGCTCAAGCAATTCACTCCGGAAGGCACCGTGGCTCACTGGACGGGACTCGACTGGAACCCGCGGCGCGAAGCTACGGAGGTTGCCGGATACGACAAGGTTCTGCCGGCGAATTTCGACGAAACGCTGCCGTTGCCTGACGGCATGGCAGACGCGGTCGTGAGTTCCCATGTCTTCGAGCACCTGCCCCGCCCGGGCTACACCATGGCGGAAGTGAGCCGACTCCTCCGTCCCGGCGGAATTTTTCTTGGCTGTGCTCCCACCCTGCCTCACCCGGCGGCGACCCTGCGCGAACGCTGGTTCCGCCGCGAACTGGCCGCTGGACGAATCGTTCCCGGCGGCCACATCACGTGCCTCTCGCCCACCCGCTGGCGCCGCCTCTGCTACGAAGTGGGCCTCGTCTTGGAATTCGCCACAGGCAGCCACGCCTTCCGGAGCACCGGCAGCCCCCTCGAGAACCACGCATGGTGGATCCGGCTCAACCAGTTCTGGGCTGCCCTCGTTCCAGCGCTCGGCTCGGAATGCTGCGTGCAGGCCCGCCGCGCCGAACCCCTCGTGAGCACGCCGCAGTCACTCCCCAAAGGCCACGGACGCCACCGCGCCCTCTGGATCGGCGGCATCCTCGCCATCGTCGCCGCCCTCGCCTTCGCTATCCGATTCCTCCTCACCCGATGATGAAGAGAAGCTCCCGCTCTGGTCTTCCGGTTGCCAAGCTCCGCACGGGGCTCTAGTCCCTTCCCCAGCCCCGCATGAAAGCCATTCTCGCACTCGAAGACGGTGTCCATTTCCTCGGTGAATCCTTCGGAGCCTCTGGCTCAACGACCGGAGAAGCCTGCTTCAATACCTCCATGACCGGATACCAGGAGGTCCTCACCGACCCTTCATACCGTGGCCAGATCGTGGCCATGACGTACCCGCTCATCGGGAACTACGGCATCAATTCCGAAGACGATGAAAGCCTTCAGCCCCATGTGCGCGGCTTCGTGGTCGGTGAACTCTGCCGCCAGCCAAGCAACTGGCGTGCGGACAGCAGCCTCGATGACTACCTCCGGAAATGGAACATCCTCGGCATCGACGGCATCGATACCCGCCGCCTCACCCGCCACCTGCGCACCCGCGGGGCCATGCGCGCCTTCCTGAGCACGGAAATTCTCGACCCGGCGGAAGCCGCGGCCCGCGCCGCCGCCAGCAACCCCATGCAGGGAAGCGATTTTGTCCGCGAGGTCTCCACGGTTTCCTCCTACCTCTGGGACCCGGAAAACACAAAAAGCCGGGAATGGGTTCTCGCCAATGGCCAGGGCTGGACGGCCCCGGAACTCCCCACCCCGAAATACCGCATCGTCGCCTACGATTTCGGAATCAAATTCAACATCCTGCGCCGCCTCCGCCAGGAAGGCTTCGCTGTCGAAGTCGTCAACGCCAATACCTCGGCCGCCGACATCCTTGCCCGGAAACCCGACGGTGTTTTCCTCTCCAATGGCCCCGGCGACCCCGCCGCCCTCGATTACGTCCACCGGGAAGTCGGCGCACTCGTCGGCAAGCTCCCCATCTTCGCGATCTGCCTCGGACACCAGATTCTCGGCCATGCCTTTGGCGGCAAAACCTTCAAACTGAAATTCGGACACCGCGGCGGCAATCAGCCGGTCAAGGACCTCCGCACGGGCAAAGTCGCTATCACCAGCCAGAACCACGGATTTGCGGTCGATCCCGATTCCCTGCCTGCCAACGTCGAGGTCACTCACATCAATCTGAACGACCAGACCGTCGAAGGCCTGCGCCACCGCGAAGCCCCGGTCTTTTCGGTCCAGTATCACCCAGAAGCGGCCCCCGGACCGAACGACGCACGCTACTTCTTCAGCGAATTCGCGGACCTCATTGCAGCCAGCCGCTAGCCATGGCTCCGGATTCTCCCATCGCTGTCCTCGAGAATGTCTGCCGCGACTTCCAGTCGTCTCCGGACGCTCCCGTGCAGCACGTCCTCCGGGGCATCAGCCTGACGATTCAGCCCGGGGAATCCATCGCCATCACGGGACCCAGCGGCTGTGGAAAAAGCACGCTGCTTAATCTGCTCGGCACGCTGGACCAGCCGACGTCCGGCTTGCTCCGCCTGTTTGGACAGAATCCAGCCGCCCTGAGCGAAGCCCAGCTCAGCGATCTGCGCGCCCGCCACATCGGCTTTGTCTTCCAGTCACATCACCTTCTGCCGCACCTCACGGCTCTGGAAAATGTCCTCGTGCCGGTCCTCGCAGGCCGAGACGCCCCGGACATGAAATCGGCCCGCAGCCGCGCGGTGAATCTGCTCGAGCGGGTTGGTCTCACCGCCCATGCCGCCAAAATGCCGTCACAGCTCTCGGGCGGGGAACGCCAGCGCGTCGCCGTGGTCCGCGCCCTCATCCGCAATCCCGAGCTGATCCTCGCGGACGAACCCACCGGGGCCCTCGATACCGCCAGCGCCACCAGTCTCATCGATCTCCTGCTGAGCCTGCAGGCCGATTCCGGATCGTCGCTCGTCATGGTGACTCACGACCCCGGCGCGGCGGCCCGCATGCAGCGGCACCTCCGGCTCCGCGACGGTCAATTCGCCTGAAGCATCTTCCTGCCACATGCCTTCCGCCATTCTGCTCACCCATTGCCCGGACCAGCCCGGTCTCGTCCGCGCCGTCGCTTCCTTCATCGCGGAAAACGGCGGCAACATCATCCAGTTCGATCAGCACGTCGACGCGGAAGCCGGTATCTTCTTCATGCGCGCCGAATGGGACCTCGGTTCGTTCACGATTCCCCGTCACGATCTTCCGGTCTTCATCCGCGCCCTCGCCGAGCCGCGCCAGATGACATGGAGCCTCCACTTCAGCGACCAACCGCACCGCCTCGCGCTCTTCGTGAGCAAGGACGCTCATTGCCTCTACGACCTCCTCAGCCGCCACGAAGCGGGCGAACTGGAGGCGGAAATCCCTCTCATCCTCTCAAATCACGAAACCCTCCGCCCGGCCGCGGAACGCTTCGGGATCCCGTTCCACCACGTGCCCGTCACGGCTGCCACCAAGGCGGAAGCGGAAGCACGTCAGCGCGAAATCGTGGAGGCCCACGGCATCGATACCATCGTCCTCGCCCGCTACATGCAGATCCTCTCGGACAGCTTCGCCAGCAGCTACCCGAACCGCATCATCAATATCCATCACAGCTTCCTCCCGGCCTTCCCGGGAGCCAAACCGTACCATTCGGCCCACGCCCGCGGCGTCAAGATCATCGGTGCCACCAGCCACTACGTCACCAGTGACCTCGACGAAGGCCCCATCATCGAACAGGATGTCATCCGCGTGACCCACCGACAGACGGTCACCGACCTCGTCCGGCAGGGCCGTGATCTCGAAAAAGTCGTGCTTTCGCGCGCCGTCCGCTGGCACACCCAGCGCAAAGTTCTCGCCTATAACAACAAAACGGTCATCTTCGCCTGACCCGTCCCCGGCTTCCGCCGGACTTGCCCGCCATGCCTGCTGCACGACGGAATTCCTCCAGCGAAGCGGGCCTCCCCCTTGAAGCGGATCTGCTCATCGATGGCGAAACCGCCTCGGTTCCCATCGCACGGATCTTCGATGACATCCCGACGGTCGTCTTCTTCATCAAGGACCGCCATGGTCGCTACCTGCACGTGAACCGCACCCTCGCCACGCGCTGCGGAGCCCGCGACCCCCGCGATCTCCGCGGACGCATGGCCGCCGACCTCTTTCCGGCCACCCTTGCCCGCCACTACCGCGAACAGGATGAACGCGTCATGCGCGAAGGCCGACCGGTCCTCAATAGCCTCGACCTCCACTTCTACACGGACCGCCGCC
The DNA here is from genome assembly GCA_039795165.1 of Verrucomicrobiota bacterium. Lineage (GTDB taxonomy): Bacteria > Verrucomicrobiota > Verrucomicrobiia > Verrucomicrobiales > V1-33 > V1-33. The sequence goes on from JBDKER010000073.1 coordinate 7,895, forward strand.
GCGGCTGGTGCCTCACCAGCAAATACCCCATCCGGGCCCGCCGCTCAGGCTCCATCGCGGGCGTCGCCGGAATCTCGCGCGACCTCGAAACGTCCCCTGGTTCCCAATCGTCCCGCGACTTCCCGGAAGTTGCCCGCGCCCTCGATTTCCTCCACGCCCACACCGGCGCACCAGTCACCGCCGGCGACCTCGCCAGCGCCAGCGGACTCACCACTTCCCAGCTGACGGCGCGCATCCAGCGCATCTTCGGGACAACCCCGCAGCGCCTCATCCTGCGCACGAGACTCGATTACGCCATGCACCTTCTTGCAGGCACGGACGATTCCCTCGCTTCTATCGCACTGACCTGCGGCTTCTGCGACCAGAGCGCCTTCACGCGTCATTTCACACGCGCCGCTGGCATGCCCCCCGGGGCCTTCCGGGCCCGCTCATCGCTCACTTCCGCTTCACCCGGTAGCCATCCAGACCAGCTGTGAAACAATCCGCGGGAATCTCGGCATTTTCCTCGACCTTCGTAAAGGTGTTGGAAACGCGCGAGCCATCCCGGAAATTCAAATGCAGCGCCCCCGGCGTACCCGTGGCCGACTCCACCTGCACAATCAGATTGCTCACCATGGCCCCGGACGGAGCCCCCGCCGGACGCAGCTGAATCTGATGCCATCCCTCGGCACCCTTCACCGATTCCACCACGAACTGCGCCCTCAGAGCCTCGACCGATCCCGGAAATCCCACGGTCAGAAACCGCAGGGCCTGCCCCATCTCACTCCGCTCAATCGCGTCGGGCGCAATGACTTCGGCCTCCTTCTTCTCGGGGAAAAGTACCGTCAGTTCTCCGGATCCCCGACGCACCGCCACCAGCTTGGGAGGGTCACCACTCTGCAACCGGAAGGCTCCATCAGCAGCGGAAAACCACAGCTTCCCAGTCGTCTCCAGCGGCTTCCGCAGAGTCAGCAGTTTTCTTTCCTGACGGAAATCGGCAATCACGGTCTTCAGCCCGGCACTCCGCTTCACCCAGCGCTCAAGCACAGCAAGTTCCCCGGCATTGAGCGGGGTTTCCATGGCACGGGCCGCCCCGGGCACCAGCAGACAACTCCCGGTCACTCGCAGAAATCCCCTTCGATTCATGAACCCTCTCTGCCACAGCCTCCGCCCCCCCGCCAGCGGATTCCCCGCCGAATCCCCCGCCCCGCGAATTCCAGGGAATTGCACATTCGGTCCGCTTCGCGAAAGTAAACGATTTTCCTGTGGCCTCCTGCTTCCGCTCTCTCCTTGCCCTGACCGCCGTCGCTTTCGCTCCCGTCCTTCCCGGCGCGGAACCCGAAAACTCCGCCACATCATCCCCAGCCGACCGCTTTCTCGTCCGCACATGGAGCATGGAAGCTGGCCTGCCCGCCCCAACCGTCCACTCCCTCGCCCAGACCAGCGATGGCTACCTGTGGGCCGCCACCCCGCGCGGCGTCGCCCGCTTCGACGGCGTCCGTTTTTCCCTGATCCCCTCGGAACCGGCAGAACCCCCCGGGAATTTCCTCCAGACCCTCGCCGCCGGCCAGCACAACCGCCTCT
>JBDKER010000074.1:0-9092 GCA_039795165.1 Verrucomicrobiota bacterium
GGCAGCGGCGGGCGGAACCGGCGATGAGGGAGAGGCCATTGATGGCGCGCTCGAGGCGGCGTCCGGCTTCGAGGAATTGCCATGCGTGGCCACGGGTCATGTTTTCCTGCTGCATGCCTGCGAAGGCGGCGAGGTCGAGGATGAGTGTGTCGAGGAGGCTGCGGGCGGCGGCGTGGTCGCTGGCGGCGGTGCGGGCCTCGTCGGCGTCGCGGTCGAGCCGGTTGAAGAGTCTCCATGAATCGTCCGAGAGGCGGTCGCGGGCGGCGGCGGCATTGAAGCGGAGGCGGGCGGCGAGTTCCGGGATGCTGCCCTGGCGCTGGGGCTGGGTGAGGAGGGCGTGGAGTTCTCCGGGCAGGGCGCCCGTCGGTTGCGTGGCAGTGGTTAGTTCGAGGGCAAGCAGCAGGTGGAGGCAGGCCGGCCGTTCACGGTCCAGCGACGGGGAATTTTCTCCGCCGAGGCGGTCCAGCGTGGTGCGGATGAGGCGGACGTGCCATTCCATGCGTTCCGCGTAGCGGCCGAGCCAGAAAAGGTGTTCTGCGGAGCGGCTCGGGACGCCCGCGGGCGAACGGAGCGGGCGGAGCACGACTGGGGACGGCGGCGGTGGAGGAGATGCGGCGTGGGCGTCCGAGAGGATCCATGTGTCCTTGGAGACGCCGCCGTGCTGCATGGTGATGACGAAGCGGCCGGGGACGGGGCTGACGCGGCTGAGGCCGCCGGGCATGACCGTGCATTGGCCGTGGCTGCGGGCGGTGAAGGTGCGCCAGACGAGTGGCCGTGGTTCGAGTTCGGCACCGTTCCAGACCGGGGTGGACGAGAGGTGGAGCGATTGCTGGGCGACCCATGCGTGCGGTTCGTCGCGGAGGCGGGCGAGGACGGTGGCGAGATCGCTGGACGAGAGTGTGTCGAGGAAGATGGGGTCGCGCGGGCCGGAGGCGAAGGCAGGTTTGAGGACCCAGCGGCGGGGGTTGGCGAGGACGAGGGATAGTTCGCGTGGCTGGCCGCACCACCATGACGGGACGCTCGGGAGTTTGAGTTCTTCGCCGAGGAGGTGGCGGCAGATGCCGGGGAGGAAGGGATGGAGGGCAGGGGATTCCACGGCACCGGTCCCGATGCCATTGACGAGCGCGACGTTGCCGCTGCGCCATGCTTCGCACAGGCCGGCTGTACCGAGCCATGTATCGGCGCGCAGTTCGAGCGGGTCTGCAAACACGTCATCGACCCTGCGGAGGGCGACATCGACTCTGCGGAGGCCATCGAGAGTTTTCAGGAAGAGGCGGCGGTCGCGTACCGTGAGGTCTGCGCCTTCGACGAGAGGGTAGCCCATGAGGCGGGCTTCGTAGGCATGCTCGAAGTAGGTTTCGCTGTATGGGCCCGGAGTCATGAGGACGACGCTGGGAGATCCCCGGCGCGTCGGTGCGAGGGCACGGAGAGCGTCGCGTTCCGCGGCAAAGAATCCGCTCAGGCCGGCGACCTTGCAGGCTGCGAAGGATTCGCTGAGGACCGAGGAAAGGATGCTGCGGTTCTCGAGAGCATAGCCACGGCCGCTGGGAGCCTGGGTGCGGTCGGCGAGCACCAGCCATTGTCCATCCGGGCTGCGGACGAGATCGGTTCCCATCGAGACGAGGAACGAGGCGCCAGCCGGGGTGACACCGCAGGAGGCGTGGAGGAAGCCTGGGTTGCCGTGCACGAGGGCCGGCGGGATCCAGCCCTGGCGCAGGAGTTGCTGGGGGCCGTAAATGTCGGCGAGGAGGGCATTGAGAAGTTCGGCTCGCTGGGAGAGGCCTGCGGCCACCTCCTGCCATTCGTGATCCGGGAGGATGAAGGGAATGGAATCGAGCGCCCACGGCCGCGAGGCGCTGTCGCTTTCCCCGTGGATGTTATGAGTGACGCCGTGATCGACGAGAAGGCGCTGGATGGCGGCGGTGCGCTGGTCCCAGTGACTGGCGGAAAGGCCGGCAAGGTGAAGTGCGAGGGCATGCCAGTGGGGCCGGATGCTGCCCGAGGGATCCATCATTTCGTCCCATGCTTCCGGCGATGGCCGGTAGGGCAGGGGCGGGGGCGCAGGTGGTGCAGTGCCGGTGTCCAGCGCGGATGGATTCATGGGGGGGGAGGCGGGGGCACCGGGTGGAAAAGACCATCCGGACAGTTCTGGCATGAAAGCAGGGGTCGTGCCACGGGGGTACCCGGCCAGAGGCTTTCCGGATACGGAGTGAAAGCTCAGGGAAGGAAAAGAAGTATAGCCAGCGGCGGAGGCATCTGGTAGTTCCTCCAGCCTACCGTAGTCCAATTTCAATCAACATCGCCAGCACCATTTCCATGCGTTCCACTGTCTTCCTTTCCCTCGTTGCCCTGACCACTGTGGTTGCCGGGGCTGACCGACTCCATCTGCCTCCCGGCGGCAAGCCGAATGGCAAAAAGGTTGTCCTTGTGGCAGGCGATGAGGAGTACCGGTCCGAGGAAACCTGTCCGATGCTGGCGAAGATTCTGAGTCAGCGTCATGGATTCGACTGCACGGTGATCTTTTCGACGAATCCGGATGGCGGCTTCATCGATCCCAATTGTCAGACCAACATTCCCGGGACGGAGTCGCTGGATGCCGCTGATCTGATGATCATTGGAACGAGATTCCGGCAGTTGCCGCCGGAGCAGATTGCGGACTTTGCGGAATTTCTCGAGGCGGGGAAGCCGGTGATTGGATTCCGCACGGCCACGCATGCCTTTCTGGGGAATGCGAAGACCGGGGACTTCCGGTGGGCGGATTTCGGATTCAGCATTCTCGGGGAGCGATGGGTGAATCACCATGGCGGTCATGGGAGTCAGGGTACCCTTGGAGTGGTGGAGGCGGCCCATGCGTCGCATCCGGTGCTGCGCGGGGTGGGCAAGGTGTTCGGGCCGACGGATGTCTACGGGATTGCGAATCTCGATCAGAAAGCGGCTACGATTCTGCTGCGGGGAGCGGTAACTGAGTCGCTTGATCCTGAATCGAAGCCGATTGCCGGACCGAAGAATGATCCCATGATGCCTCTTGCCTGGATGCGGGAGTACACTTCTCCCGGGGGCAAGGCGAAGGGTCAGGCCTTCTGCACGACGATGGGATCGTCCTCGGATTTTGCGGATGAGGACCTGCGCAGGCTGGTGGTCAATGCGGTGCTGCACATGACGGGGCAGTCGGTGCCGGAGAAGGCGGATGCGGCGGTTGTCGATCCGTTCGAGCCGACACCGTTCCGGGCGATTGGGGAGAAAGATTACTACCGGACGCGGAATCTGCGGCCGGAGGACTATGTGCTCGGGAAGAGTCCGGCGACGGGAGTGCCGGGGGCGAAGCCAAAGCCTCCGGAACCCGAGGAAGCGATGAATGGGGCACCGGAGAATGCGTCTCATGCGCGCATGCCGGTGCCGCGGGAGACGGCAGAGAAGCGCCCGCAGGAAGTGGCTCCTCCCCGGAAGGGCGAACGCGTGGTTTTCATCGGGAACGGGCTGGCGGAGCGCGATGTCTATTACAGCCGCATCGAGACCGAACTGCAGCTGCGCTGGCCCGACCGGGAACTGCTGGTGCGGAACATGGCGAGGGTGGGGGACACGCCCGGGTTCCGTCCGCATCCTTCACGTCAGTCCCAGTGGGCCTTTCCGGGAGCGGAGAAGTTCCATCCTGACAAGCAGACGCACAACGGGCGCGGGTTTTTCCCGATGCCTGATGAATGGCTGACTCATCTGCGTGCGGATACCGTGGTGGCCTTCTTCGGCTACAATGAATCCTTCGACGGTCCGGCCGGGGTGGCTAATTTCGAAGCTGAACTGGATGCGTTCGCGGGCCATACGCTGAGCCGGGCCTACAATGGCCGCAAGGCCCCGCGTTTGGTACTGGTGTCGCCGATTGCCTTCGAGAATCTGAGTGCCAAGCGGGACCTTCCGGACGGGGCGGTGCAGAATGCCAATCTTTCCCTCTATGCAGCAGCCATGGAGAGAGTGGCTCGCAAGCGCGGGCTGACCTATATCGATGTTTTCAGTCCGACCGCGGCACTCTATTCAAACGGGGGTGAAGCGTTCACTTCCGATGGATTCATGCCCACCGAGGCCGGGTACCAGAAACTGGCTGTCTGGCTGGCCGACGGACTCTTTGGAAAAAAGGAATGGGACACGAAGCCGGATCCGAAGCTGGTGCATGCTGCTGTGAAGCAGAAGGACTGGTTCTGGCAGAATGACTATCATATTCTCAATGGAGTGCATACCCACGGGCAGCGCTACAATCCGTTTGGGCCGCAGAATTATCCTGACGAAGTCAAGAAGACCCGGGAGATGATGGGGCTGCGCGATGGATTGATTCATGCGGTGGCCAACGGGCGGAAGCAGGATCTGGCCGTGGACGATTCCGGGACGCACAAGCTGCCGCCCGTGCCGAGCAACTACAAGCCAGGCGGGAAGAATGGTCAGGCTGAATACAAGTACGGAGAAGATGCCCTGAAGAGCTTCACGGTGCCCGAAGGCTACCGGATCGAGTTGTTTGCCTCCGAGCGGGAATTCCCGAATCTCGCGAATCCGATGCAGTTGTCTTTCGATAACCGTGGGCGGCTCTGGGTGGGAGTCATGCCGACGTATCCCCACTACCGTCCCGGCGATCCCATGCCGAACGACAAGATTCTGATCTACGAGGATACCAATGGCGACGGCAAGGCCGACAAAGAGACCGTTTTCGCCGAGAATCTGCACATGCCCATCGGCATCGAGTTTGCTCCCGAGGGTGTCTATGTGGCGCAGGAACCGAATCTCGTGCTGCTGCGCGATACCGACGGCGACGACCGGGCCGACCGCACGGAAATCATCCTCGGAGGATTCGACACGCACGATACGCACCATGCGATCAGTGCCTTCGGAGCAGATCCCTCGGGAGCCTTCATGATGTGCGAAGGAGTGTTTCTGCATTCCAATGTGGAGACGGCCTACGGACCAGTGCGCTGCGTGGACGGCGGCTTCTTCCGCTACAGCCCGCAGCGCGGCATGCTGGAGCGGACCGTGCAGATGGGGATTCCCAATCCATGGGGCGTGGGTTTTGATAGCTGGGGGCAGGATTTTCTGCTGCATACCTCCGGACCGACCCTCAACTGGATGCTGCCGGTTTCGGTGAAGCCGACCTTTGGCAGCAAGACACCATCGGCTCCGGATCTGATTCCTCAGGGGCAGGCCGTGCGTCCGACTTCCGGACTGGAATTCATTTCCTCTCGGCACTTTCCGGACGAAGTGCAGGGCGACATCGTGCTCTGCAATGCGATCGGATTTCTGGGGATCAAGCAGCATGCCATCGTGGACGAGGGCACTGGCTGGAAAACCTCGTTCCGGCACAATCTGCTGCAGTCGTCCGATGGCAACTTCCGTCCGGTCGATCTCGAATTTGCGCCTGATGGATCGCTCTATGTGATTGACTGGCACAACGTGCTGATTGGGCACATGCAGCACAATGCCCGGGATCCGTACCGTGACCACGTGCATGGCCGCATCTACCGGATCACGTATCCATCGCGTCCGCTGGTCAAGCCAGCCGAGGTGGCGGGGGCTCCGGTGGCGACCTTGCTGGAGAATCTGAAGCTTCCGGAAGACCGGACCCGTTACCGCAGCCGTCGGGAATTGCGGGGACGTCCGGCCGCGGAAGTGCTGGCAGCAGTGAAGGCGTGGACCGCTTCTCTCGACAAGGCGGATCCACGGTACGAACATCATCTGACCGAGGCGCTCTGGGTGACCTGGGGTCTGAATCAGGCAGACGAGGGCCTGCTCCGTCAGTTGCTGGCGGCGAAGGATTTCCATGCGCGTGCGGCAGCCGTGCGGGTGCTACGCTACAACTGGCACCGTCTCGCGGACCATGCGGCGCTCCTTGAGAAGGCAGCCACGGATGAAGCGGGCCGGGTCCGTCTCGAGTCGGTCGTGGCGGCATCCTGGCTGGCGGACATTCCAGCGGCGCGGCGCATTGTGGCGGCGGCTGCGGCCCTGCCGGTGGACGAGTGGAGCAAGCATGCGGTGCGCACGGCAGGCGACCGTCTCGCGGGACTCGCCGAGCAGGTGGTGGCGGAACATCCAGTCCTCCCTGCTCCCGGGCACCTCAGCGACGACGAAAAGAAACAGTACCTCGCGGGTCAGGAAATCTACTTCCGCGATGGACACTGCACGACCTGCCATCAGCCGAACGGGCAGGGGCTCGACCCGGCATTTCCTTCGCTGGCGAAGAGCCCGTGGGTCAATGGCAGCACCGAGCGCCTCATCAAGCTGTCGCTTTACGGCCTCATGGGACCGCTCGAGCTGAATGGGAAGAAGTACGACGGCTCTGTTCCGATGACGCCATTCGGCGGCCTGCTGAAGGATGAGGAACTGGCCTCCGTGCTGACCTTTGTGCGGAACAGCTTCGGCAACGAGGCAAAGGCAGTGACCGGCGGCGAGGTCCGCCGGGTTCGCGAAGCCACTGGGCAGCGGGCCACCCTCTACACGGTCGAGGAACTTCTCAGGGAACATCCCCTGGAGTGAGCCTTGTCAGCATCGCCGGGGATCGGGTCGAAAGGCCTGATCCCCGGCCGCTTCCGATTCTGGAGCAGGTTCGTGGATGATTTCCGGTCCTCCCGTTTCCCATTTCTCTGAATCCGCAGGGATTCAACTTGTGGCGGTTGCCTCAGCCGCGTCTTCGTGCACATTGGGGGGAGACAACAAAACCCCACTTATCTGCCATGAATCCCAAGTCGCGTCCCATTCCTCTTTCTCTGCCTCTTGAGTTGCTTGGCCGCATCGATGAGGTGGCGGCTCACATGAACCGGAAGCGGGCACAGTTGATCCGCGATGCCATCGAGGTGGGATTGGAATACTTCCGGCGGTGCGAGTATAATCTGGCAGCCGCGGTCATTGACCGGGGCGACAAGATGAAAGGGCTTACGGAGATTCCCAAGGAGGAAGAGCCACCACAGCTGCCGAAGGCCGCTGAATCCGGGGAGCGCACGAATCAGCCGCGGCGTGGTAAGACGGTCTACCGGAAGCGTGGACCGAAGAAATCATAGGCGTCCCTTTGCCGCTCCGCACTCGCCGTCGATCCATGCGGCGGGACCGCGAAATGGTGAGGATGGGTTCTTGAAACTGAGGCCGTCCTGACCTTACTGACGCTGTAGTCCGTGGTCAGGTCTTTGCTGCTGACAGGGCCTGCCGAGCTTTGCTGATTCATGAGACCGAAATCCGGAAACAGTGACCGATCCGATCCTTCTTCCGACGGGTCTGAGTTGGTTCAGCAGACCTTTGGATTTGAACTGGAGATCGGATCCGGGCATTCCGGTGAAACCGGGGTCGCGGAAGACAATGACCTGCTATTGCTCGAACTGGAGCCGATGCCAACGGTGGCCGAGACGGTGGAGTCGCTGGATCCTGCTGCCGGAGTGCCGGGACAGGGCATCGCGGGGATTCCTGTGAGGGAAGTTCCGGATGCCGCGCAGGAGGCAGAGCTGCAGCCGGCAGAATCCCGCGAAATTCCGGAGCCGAAGCCACGGGAGCCGGAGTCGATCCGCACGATTCTGCGTCGACCGAACCGTGGAGGCGGCGATGTCTTTCCATCGGAAAGCCGTGGCGAGGCTGACATGCTCCGCGATGGCGGAGTGCCGGTTCCTGCGGCGGTGGAACCGCAGCGGCCGGTCCCGGTCCGGGAGGTCTGGCGGGGGGCGGAGCCAGCGGTATCCCTAGCAGAGGAGGAACCGGTGACGGTGCGCATCTCGCCCGCGACGGCTCCATCGATGGTGAAGCCTGGCAATCCGCCATGGAAGAATCGTCAGAGCATCGGTAGGATCCGGGGCAGACGGCGGAGAAAGACGGGCGGGCTCCCTCCGCGGCTGCGGTGGCTGGCGCTGCTGCCGGTAGTCGCCGGTGTCGGCTTGCTGGCGTGGAAGGTCATCAGGGGGACGCTCTGGAAGCGCGAAGTGGGGGGACGCGATGCCGTGGCGGCGGCTGTGCTTGAGGAGGCGAGGGGAGCGAAGGCATCGGCGTCGTCCATGATGGAGAAGGCGGTTCGGGAATCGGCAGGTGATCCGGAGGCGCTCCGGTTGGCGGCTGATTACTATCTGCAGCGCCGGGATGAAAAGGCCGCGGGGGTGGTGGGGCTGCTCATGAAGGATGGCCATGCGACCGAACTCGATCTCGTGCGGGCGTCGGAATTTGCCATCGGTTCCAATTACCCGGAATTCATGCCGGCGGCGATGCAGGATTGGCTGCGTGAGCCGGTGGAATCCTCTCTGCCGAGGCGGCTCATTGCGGAGGCCCGCTGGCTGGAGCGATGCGGGGAGCATGAGGCGGCGGAGAGCCGTCTGCGTGATGGTCTGCTGCACAGGCCGACCGAGTTGTCGATCGACATGGCACTGTGTGCGCTCCTTGTGCGTCCGGCGGGCGAGGGGGAACTGGCGACCGAGAGGATTCTGGAGGGATTGGCGCGTCTTGAGAAGCTGCAGAACCGACCGGATCTGCCGGTGCGGGAGCAGATGGAGGCAGCGGGACTGCGTGTGGAGGCAATGACCCGGAACCATGGCATGCTGCGCGTCGGTGATGAGGTGGTCGATGGTCTGCGGCATTCGGTCCGGGCGATGTTCAGCCGGCTCGATGAGGAGCAGAAGCTGGGGCTTGATCTGCAGTTGCGCTCGATGGACCTTGCGATCCGTCCGGAGCAGCGGGAGCAGATTGTGAGGGAAGCGGTGGCAGCCTGTGGACGCATGGAGGCCCCTGAGCAGCTGAGGGTCGGGCGCTGGCTGGGGACGACCGGTAACCATGAGGAAGTCCTGCGGTTGTTTGACAAGACGGCGAGGGCCGCCACGGATCTGGACTGGGTGCGGCTGCGGATGGAGTCGCTGCTGGCGCTGGAGCGGTATCCGAGTGTGCGCACGGCAGCGGTTGCTGAGCCTCATGTGCTGCCGGCGGTGGTGCGGGCGCTTTATGTCTACCGTGCGGAGTCGGGTGAGGCGGTTCTGGCGGGCGGTGGGCAGGCTATGGGCAGGGCCGCTGCGGCGGCGGGCGAGGTGCAGGCAGCCGCGCGCAGCGATGCGACCCCCGGGCAACTGCTGGAGGCTGGGCGTGAAATGGCGAAGCGGGGG
>JBDKER010000075.1:0-9010 GCA_039795165.1 Verrucomicrobiota bacterium
GTGTCGATGGCCTTGAGGAGTTCCGATTCTGCGGCTGAGGTCCATCCGATTTTCTTGAGGTGGATGGCGAGGGCGTTGCGGGTTTCCGGGTCGGCGGGGTTTTCGTGGACGGCGCGGGTGAGGCAGGAAATGGCGCGCATGGGGGCACCGAGTTCGGCGTAGACGAAGCCGAGGGTGATCCATGAATCGGAGAGAGCGGGGCGGAGGGAGACCGCCTTTTCGAGGTGGTCGCAGGCGGCGTCGTATTCCTTGAGGCGGAATTCGACTTTGCCGAGGTTGGACCATGCGCCTGCGTTGCCGGGTTCGAGTCGGACGACTTCGCGCCATTGGCTGCGGGCTTCTGGCCAGTCGCCTGACTGCATGGCGGCGACGGCGCGGCGTGCCGCTGACGCACCGGGGGAACTGCGTGGGGAGGGAGTGGTGCTGGAGGATTTGGCTTTTGGGGAAGTCTGGGAATCCGCGTTTTTTGAGGATTTGGATGATTTTGTGGCGGCGGCGGCTGGACTGCTGCACACCAGGGCGACTGCCGCGGCGGTGGCGGCGGTGAGCAGGCGGAGCGTGGGCAGTCGCATGGCGGTGAGGCGGGGATCAGTCTGCGGCGCGGATGGAAGCGGAGCGGCCGTGGGCGGCGAGGCCTTCGATTTCGCTGAAGAGTTCGATGATGGGGGCTGATTTGCGGAGGGCGCTGCGGCTGAGTTTGACGATGCTGGTGCGGCGCTGGAACTGGTCGACGGTGAGGCCTGGGAACGATTTGCCGGCTCCTCCGGTGGGGAGGGTGTGGCTGGGTCCGGCGAGGAAGTCGCCTGCGGCTACGGGGCTGTAATTGCCGACGAAGATGGCTCCGGCGGTGCGGATGCGTGGGATGAGCGGGGCTTCTTTGCGGACGACGAGGCTGAGGTGTTCCGGGGCCCATGCATTGGCGATGCTGATGGCCTGGGCGAGGTCTTTGGTGTGCACGAGCGTGCCGCCGGTGCGGAGGGATTCGCGGGCGATGTCAGCGCGCGGCAGGGATTCCAGCTGGGAGGCGACTTCCTTCTCGACGGCGCGGAGGAGTTTAAGGGAAGGCGTGGCCAGGATGACTTGGCTGTCCTTGCCGTGTTCTGCCTGGGCGAGGAGGTCGGCTGCGATGAAGTCCGGTCTGGCGCTGTCGTCTGCGATGACCATGATTTCGCTGGGGCCGGGGAGGAGGTCGATGGCGACGGCTCCGACGAGTTGGCGTTTGGCTTCGACGACGAACTTGTTGCCTGGGCCCATGATTTTGTCGACGGGGCGGATGGTTTCCGTTCCGAAGGTTAGGGCAGCGATGGCGTGGGCACCGCCGATGCGGTAGATTTCCGTGGCTCCGGCGAGCTGGAGGGCGAAGAGCATGGAATCGTTGATGCGACCGTCTTTGCCGCAGGGCGAGCATACCACGATTTCGGGGACACCGGCTGCCTTGGCGAGGGTGACGGTCATGATGACCGTGGAGATGAGAGGGGCGGTTCCGCCGGGGACGTAGATGCCGACTCGCTGGAACGGCTGGTAGATTTCGCCGACGTCGGCTCCTTCGGCGTTCTTCATTTTCCAGTTCCTGCGGAGGCTTTTCCGGGCGAACGCCATGACATTCCGGTGAGCGGCGCGGAGGGCCTGCTTCACTTGTGGGGAGACCGAGCGGGCGGCGGACTTGAGTTCGTCCGGGTGGACTGCGAGGTCGGCGGGCCGGAGCGAGGCGCCGTCGAATTTACTGGCGAAGGCGACGGTGGCCTTGTCGCCGCCTTTGCGGACATCGGCGATGATATCGGCCACGTACGATTGCAGGTCCGCGGAGGGAAGGTGGCGCCGGTCGAGCCGGGCGAGGGACGCGGGAAAATCCGGGGACTTGTGGCTGAGGACGATCATGAGTGGAAGAGGTACGGGTGGCGGTCGTGGGATGGGTCATGAATTGCGTTGTGCGGGGGTGTGTCGAGGGAAAAAGGGGGGAGTGAATCCGTGCTGTGCGGGAGGGGATTTGGAGCGTATGGTAGGCGAATATGTCAGAACAAAACGAAGAGAGAAACAGAGCCGGGGTGAGGTGGAAGCTGCTGGCTGGGCTGGTGGTGCTGCCGTGGTTGGGCTTGCTGGCTTTGCGGGTGGTGCCGGCTTTTGACCGGTATTCGTTTGCGCTGGGATTTGCGGGGGTGGGGGCGGTGTTTCTTTCCCTTGTGCTGGCGGCGGTGTGGCTGCTGGCGGCGAGTCGGCTGCCGTGGCGGGTGCGCTGGCGGGGGCTGGGTGTCCTTGCGGGGTTGCTCGTGCTGGCTGCGGCGATGGTGCGGAAGGATGGTCACATGGGGGATTTTCTGCCGCAGTTGGCGTGGCGGTGGCAGCCGAAGCCCGGGGAATCGGTGGCACCCCTTGTGGTGGCTGCGGGAGGGGATCGGGCCCTGCGGTTTACAACTGATGAGGCTGGCGATGCGCCGAGATTCCTTGGGCGTCAGGGTACGGCGCTTGATCCGGCTCCGCAGCTTCCGGCTGGCTGGGAAGCGAAGCCACCGAAGGAGTTGTGGCGCCGCGAGGTAGGGCTTGGCTGGAGTGGGTTTGTGGTGGCTGGAGATTATGCGGTGACGCAGGAGCAGCGCGGAGACGAGGAGGTGACCGTGGCGTATGGGAAGCGGACCGGACAGCCGTTGTGGGTGCATGCGGAGAAGGCGAGATTTTCCGAGGCGATGGGAGGGGACGGGCCGCGGGCGACGCCGACGGCGCATGAGGGGAATGTGTATGCGCTGGGGGCGACTGGGGTGCTGGTATGTCTTGAGGGTGCGACGGGGAAGCTGCGGTGGCGGCGGGATACCCTTGGGGAGGCTGGGCATGCGAATCTCATGTGGGCCAAGAGCTGCAGTCCTCTGATTGCGGGGGACAAGGTGGTGGTGACGCTGGGCAAGGGTCCGCAGTGCCTCGCGGCGTACCGGCTCGCGGATGGCGAGCCCGTTTGGAGGAGTGGTCCTGGAGAAGCCTCGTATGGGTCGCCCGTCCTTGTGGGAACGCCGTCCGGTTCGCAGATTCTGTGTGTGTTTTCCGACCGGGCGTGCGGGTTTGATCCGGCGACGGGGAAGGAACTATGGTCGTGGACCGAGGGATTCCGCGGTGCTCCGGCCAATGTGGCGAATCCCGTGTTTCTGCCACCGAACCGGGTTCTTGTGGGGATTGGTTACGGGGTGGGATCGACGATGCTGCAGACCGAGGCCGGCAAGCCGCCTGAGATTCTGTGGGAGAGCCTCCGGATGAAGCCGAAGTTCACGAATTTCGTGGTGCGTGGGAACCGGGCGTGGGCGCTTGATGAGGGACGTTTGGCGTGTCTCGATCTTGACACTGGAAAGTCACTGTGGCGCGGGAGCAGTTATGGTCACGGGCAGATGCTGGGAGCGGGCGGGGTGCTCATTGTGCAGAGTGAGCGCGGGGAAGTCGTGGTGGCGGCTGCCGATGACCAGGAAGAACGGGTGCTGGCGCGGATTCCGGCATTGAGCAGCAAGACGTGGAATCAGCCGTGTCTGGCGGGAACGTTGCTGCTGGTGCGGAACGACCGCGAAGCGATCTGTTTCGAACTGAGCCCGGCGGTGCCGTGAGGGTGCCTTCAGGGTCAAGCTTCAGGGATTGTCATCCGCCGGGATTGGGTCTGCGCAGGGTGAGGTGAGTCGGTCTTCGAGGGCGTGGCGGGTCAATCCGAACTGTTGCTTCAGTGCGGTGATTTCTGCGTCGGTTCCGGCTGCGGAGTGGCGTCCGGCGGTGTCGCGCACGGCGGTGATCATGACATTTTTGGCGGTGTGTTCCGGGCTGATGAATTCGAAGACCTGGCAGCGGTAGCCTTCCCGTTCGAGCAGGAGGGCGCGCAGGGCATCCGTGACCATTTCGGCCTGACGTTCCATGAAGATGCCGTGGCGGAGGAGGGGAGCGAGGGCGGGATGTGCTGAGTCCATGGAGCGGCGGACCTGACGGTGGCAGCAGGGAGCGAGCACCATGATGGAAGCGTCCGCGCGGATTCCGGCGGCGATGGCATCGTCGGTGGCGGTGTCGCAGGCGTGGAGGGCGATGAGGAGATCGAGTGGTCCGCCGTCCCATCCGGCGATGCCGCCTTCCTTGAAGGTGAGTCCGTGGCAGTCGCATTGCCGGGCGACGGATTCGCAGAGTGCCACGAGTTCGGGCCGTTGTTCGACGCCCACGATCTGCGGGGACAGACCGCGTGCTGAGAGGAGGGCGTGCAGTGCGAAGGTGAGGTAGCCCTTGCCTGATCCCATGTCGGCGATTTTGGCTCCGGCGGGGAGGGGTTGCCGGCGCAGCAGTGCATCGATGACCTCCGTGAATTTCACGATCTGCCGCCATTTGTCCTGGGCTGATGGGAGGATCTGGCCATGGTCGGTCGTCAGACCGAGTGCCCGCCAGCAGGGCAGGTGGGGGTCCACGAGGGAAACCTTGCGGCGGTCGTGCTGGTGGTCGGGTTCAGGGGATTGGGTGCGTGGTTTGTGGAAGTTCAGGGTGGCTTCGCCGCGGCGGTTGAAGCGCAGGGAAGCGCCGAGGCCCTTTTTTTCGGCATCCATGTGCTGGAAGATGGAGCCTGCCAGTCTGCGGATTTCGGCTGTGCTTTCTGTGGGGCTGAGATTCTTCTGTTCGTCGCGGCGGGCGTAGCGCCATGTCCATGCGATGAGGTTTTCGCCGCGGAGGGCGACTGGTCGAAGGTAGACGGCGCGCAATCCATCCGGGGCTTCCCGGGTTGGTTTGGCGAGGGTAGCGCGGAGGAAATCGCCTGTCGGCATGGATTGAGCGA
This sequence comes from Verrucomicrobiota bacterium, assembly GCA_039795165.1. Classification (GTDB taxonomy): domain Bacteria; phylum Verrucomicrobiota; class Verrucomicrobiia; order Verrucomicrobiales; family V1-33; genus V1-33. Next base: position 4,775 of record JBDKER010000075.1, read on the forward strand.
CAAACTCCACGAATCCTGCGATGGCGTCGGTCTTCATCGCAGGATGAAGGGAATGCCCATGGATTCGAGCGCCTGCTTTTCCTCGGCGAGGTACTGGTCGCCGAGTCTGGCGAGGCCGCCGCCGGCGCGGAATTCCTTGAGGAATCCGTTCACGGCTGCGAGGAGGGCATCGTTGCCCTTTTTCAGTCCCACGGCCCATGATTCTTCGCGGATGGGCTGCAGGAGGGCGCGGGTGGTTTCCTTGTTTCTGAGGTGATAGGACCAGATGGAAAGTTGGTCGTAGATGAAGGCATCTGCGCGGCCCTGGACGATTTCGAGGACGCAGGCGCTTTCGTCATCCAGCGACGTGAGGGCGGCGGTGGGGTACTGGGAACGCACAAAGCTTTCGCCTGTTGTGCCCAGTTTGGCTGTGAAGCGGACGCCGGGTTTGGCAAGGTCCGCGGCGTTCTGCACCGGGCTGTTGCTGCCCACGAGCATGGCGATGGCCGTGAACGCATAGGGATCGGAGAAATCGATCGATTTCCGTCGTTCGTCGTTTGCCGTCATGGCGGAGATGGCGCAGTCGATCTGGCCTGACTTGAGGGCGGCGATGAGGCCTTCGAACGGGAGGGGTTCGATGCGCAGCGGGCGTTTGAGGTGAGCGGCGAGGGCTTCCGCGAGTTTGACATCCACGCCGTCGGGTTCGCCTTTGCTGTTCTTGAATTCGAACGGCGGGTAGGTGAGGTCCATGCCCACGGAGAGCGGGGCGGCGGTGCCCGCAGGCGTTTTCGCGGCGGGATCGGAACAGCCCGCGGTGATCAGCAGGGGCAGCTGCAGCAGCAGGTTTCGGCGGCGCATGGGGCTTGGCGTGGTTGGGATTTTCAGGAAGCGGACGCTTCCTGCTCCGCAGCCTTCGCGGCATCGCTTTCCCTTTTCATGCGTTTTTTCACGGTCTCGCGTGCTGCGCCGAGGAGCAGCGGGCAGAGGTCGAGGCAGAGCAGTGGAATTTCCGCTCCTTCCGCGGGTTGGTGGCGCGGGGCCGTGACCTTGGCTTCCCCGAAGCCCTGCCAGCCCGTTTCCGCATCAAGTTTCCAGAGGACCTTGCGCAGGCAGTTGGCGTCTGCGCAGGCGGTGGTCACGAGTTCTTCGGCTTCTTCGCTGCGGATCAGGCCGGTGACCCGGTACATGCCGGTCTGGCGGTTGAAGGTATCGCGCAGCGAGCAGGCTTCGGCTTCGCCGTCGAGCCAGCGCAGCCAGTTGGCGACGGCGGCCGGGTAGAGGAAGTCGAGGGCGAGGCGGAGGTCCGCCATGGAAGAGAGGCGTGCTTCCCAGCCGCGGGCGAGGTTTGGAGCTGTCCGGAGCGGGCGGTAGACACCTGCGGCGTCCCATTTGGCCATTTCCCGGAGGTCTTCCGGCGAATCGAGTCGCCGCAGGGTTGCAGCGTCGGCCTCTGTATCTTCCACGTGGCGCAGAGTCCATGCCCCGCCGTCCGGGCGGATGGTGATCTGACCGATGCGCGATCCTCCTGCTGCGAGCCACTCAGTCAATGCTTCGCCGATGGTAGGTTTCATGATGGTGTTGCCGGGAAGGTTCACGCGGCGGGGGTGCTGGCGGCGTCGAAGGCCATGATTTGATCGAGCATGACTTCGGCGAGGAGGGGTTCGGTGCCGATGGCGCTGCTGTAGTAGAGCTGGCGGCCATGCATCTGGTAGGGATTGCGGCGGAAGACATCGAGCTGGCTGGCGGCGGCGGTCGGTTCCGCTTCCACGCCGAGGAGGACGGGAATGTCCTGGAAGGAATGGAGCCCGTCTGCGATGAAGAACGGGACCACGATGACATTGGGGGCTGTGGTCAGGGTGAGCCAGTCCGAGATGAGCGGTGGTTCTTCCATGTAGGCGTCGAGGACTTCGGCGAATCCGAGGTTCATATCCTTGATGAGGGCGACCTGATCCTTGATGGCCTTGGTCGAGTTGTCATTGAGACCGGTGCCGTGGCCTACGATGATGAGGCTGCTTTCCGAGGGTGGCACGCTCGGGGCGACTTCGGCGGCGCGCTTGAGCAGGAGTTTCGTCATGGACGGGTGGATTCCGACGGGGTCGGTGTAGTGGGCGCGGAATCTTCCGAGGTCGGTGGTGCGGCCGGTGAGACCGAGTTCGCGTGGGATGACATTCTGGGTGAAGTAGCCTTCGCTGATGAAATTGGGAACGATGTAGACTTCCGGGCAGTCGACCATGCGGAGGACTTCGCGCATGGAGGGTTCCTCCTTCCAGAAGGCGCAGTGGACTTCGCGGAAGAGACCCATGCGGCGCAGGGTGTCGGCGTGGTCGTGGGTGGGCTGCGACGAATCCGGATTGAGTGTCGATCCGTGGCCGACGAGGATGAGGGCGCTGTCAGGTTTGGGGTTCATGGGGTCTGGGAAAACGGTGGTGGGATGGTGCGGAAGCGGAGGAAGGGCACGGCTTGCACCGATCCGCAGCTGCGGGTAAACGCAAGGAAAGCCATGCGATTCTCTTTACGCCTCTTCTGCGCCGCTGGACTGGCGGTTCTCGCCGTCAGCTGTGCGTCGGCCCCCAAAAGCACGGCCGTGTACCGGGGTTCGCGTGCGGCGCTCGTGAATGGCCGGGCTGTGGCTCCGGCGGGAGTGCCGCGGGTGGTGCGGGAAGCGATTGCTGCGGGGAACCGGATTCAGAAAGTGCCGTATGAATTCGGGGGCGGGCACGGTCGACGGTCGCGCGGGCTCGACTGTTCGGGATCGGTTTCCTATGTGCTGAGGTCGAGCGGTTTGCTGGCCGAGACCATGCCGAGCAGTGCGTTCCGGAAGTACGGGGCACCGGGGCCCGGGCGCTACATCACGGTGTATGCGCGGCCGGGTCATGTCTTCATGACGGTGTGCGGGCTGCGGCTTGACACGACGAGTAGGGGGTCTGGTCATGTGGGGCCGCGGTGGAATGCGAAGCCGCGGAATCTGAAGGGCTTCACGGCCCGCCATCCCCGGGGATTCTGATCCGGATCAATCCATGCGGGCGGCCCAGCGCAGGCCATGGTGCAGCAGTTGGCGGAACGCGGGAACGGCGAAGTCATCCGGGTGGCCGAGGGAAGTGGTGAAGCTGCGCGCTCCGGCCGGGGTCACATGCACCCATGCGACGGGTTCCGGTTGAGCGATTCCTTCCGCTTTTCCGCTGAGGAGAGGAATGGCTCCGGGTTGGAGGGGAGAGTTGCGGTAGAGAGAGCCGCCTGAGGCAAACGGACCGTCCACGCCGCGGAGGATGGGGTGTGAGGTGGGGAGCAGGTCGACCGTGACGCGGGCGTCGGCTCCGTGGTGATTCTGGTAGTTGCCGCCGAGCACATGGACGTCCCATTCCGGCCAGACGGCTTTGCCTGCGGGCACGGCGGTGCCTGGGCGGAGTGAGAAGGCATGGCTTCCCGTGCGGATGGCCGCCACGGGCACGCCGCGGGCCACGGCGCGGCGGAGCGAGGCGAGGTCCGGTGCTGCGAGTGCTTTCCGGCGCATGCTCACGAGAATGAGGTCGGCGGAATCGAGGGCCGTGGCATGGAGGAGTTTTCCGCTGCTGCTGGCGCTGTCTTCCGTGAGCCATGTGACGCGGAAATCGGCGGCGGCGTCGCCTTCCAGGAAACCGGTCAGGGTTTCTGCGGTGTGGTATTCGTCTTCGCCGGTCAGCACGGCGAGCGACGCGCGCCGGTCCTCGCGCAGCAGCGCGCTGCGGCCGCCGAAGACGGCTGCGCTTTCGCTGGTGCCGCAGAGGTAGCGTTCCACGTGAGCGACCATCCGGGTGGTTCCGGCGGCTTGGGGGAACTGCGGCGGTTTGCGGGGATCGAAGAGGGCATCGGTCAGATCGCGCAGCAGAACGGTTTCGATGCCGAGCCTGCGGAGTTGGCGGATGCCGAAGGGGCGGCCGCACACGCAGCGGTTGAGGTGGACGCCGGCCATGAAGACGTGGCGGATGTTGCGCGAGCGCAGGACATTCCAGATTTCGCGGCCGCGGTCGGAAATGACATCGCGTTCCGGATCTATGGGCACGAGTGGGTGCTGTGACCGCCATGGCCAGCGCTGGGTGAGGCGGCCTTCCCTTGCGAGCACTGCCTGCCATGCGGACTTTTCTTCCTCGGTGTCGTCGCATCCATCGGGGCTGGCATCGATGGGGTAGCCGGCTGCTTCTTCTTCGGCATTGAGCCAGTACTGCCATTGGTCGATGCCGTCCGGCAGGTTGTCGGCTGCTGGGGTTTCCTGGGCGCGGC
>JBDKER010000076.1:0-8870 GCA_039795165.1 Verrucomicrobiota bacterium
CCGATACGATTGGCTATCACAGCGACAATCCGATGCCGGTATCGCCCTTCCGGGACTACGTGATCCGGTCGTTCAATGCCAATAAGCCATTTGATCAGTTCACGGTCGAACAGATTGCGGGCGATCTCCTGCCGGAGCGCACGTCCGAGCAATTGGTGGCCAGTGCCTACAACCGGCTCATCCTTTCGACGGAGGAAGGGGGATCGCAGCCGAAGCAATATGAAGCGAAGTATCTGGTCGACCGGGTCAAGAGCATTGGCACGACGTGGCTTGGGCAGACGTTCATGTGTGCGGAATGCCACGATCATAAGTACGATCCGGTGACGGCGCGTGATTTCTATGCGCTCGGGGCGTTCTTTGCGGACATCGAGGAAGTGGCGGTCGGTGGCCGGGGTCCGGGGGTTCCGGTCCCGGATGCGGCAGGCGAGGCGGCCCTTGCGGCCGTGCGCAGCAAAGCGGCGGAACTCGAAGCGAAACTGTCGGGACCGCACCCGGAACTCGCCGCGGAACGCCAGCAATGGGAAGAATCTCTCCGCGCCGCTGCCACCCGCGAGGCCGCATGGCAGACTCTCAGTTTCGACGAACGCAAGGCCATGGAAGGGACGGTCCTCGAGCCGTCTGCCGACGGTGCCATTCTTGCCAAGGGAGCCCAGGCCGATGGATCGTATGTGCTCAGCACTCCCTTCACGGGTCAACTGGCTGGCCTGCGCCTCGAAGCCTTGCCGCACGATTCCCTCCCGGCCCGCGGTCCGGGCCGCGCGGGCAATGGGAATTTCGTGATCACGGAAGCCGTCGTCCGCGTGAAGCGGGCGTCGGGCACCGAGGAAGAAATCCCGCTGTCGGCAGCCCATGCGAGTCACGAACAGATGAGCCACGGCAACGAAACGCCATGGAAGGGCTGGCCGGCTGCGGCCACCGTCGACCGAGACGAAAAGGGCAGGGAATGGGGCTGGGCGATTCTGCCGGAGGTCGGCAAGCGCCACGTGCTCACGCTCAGCTGCCGCGAAACCGCCACGCTGGCCGCCGGCGACCGTCTCATCGTGGAACTGCGGCAGCATCACGCCAGCGGCACCCACAGCCTCGGGCATTTCCGCATCGCAGCGACCGCCCAGCCGAACCCTGCTGCGCACGCCGGCGCCGCCGCTCAGCCAGACCTCCTCGCCGCCCTCGGCACGGCTCCGGAGGCCCGCAGCGATGCGCAGCGCCAGTTGGTGGAGGCACGTTTCCGGGAAAGTGCGAAGGGGCTCGACCCCCTGCGCAGTCAGATCGCGGAGGCCCGCAAGGAACTGGCTGCCACGGAAGCCGCCCAGCCGCGCTGCCTTGTCACGACGTCCATGCCGAACCGCCGCACGGTGCGCATTCTCCCGCGAGGTGACTGGCAGAATGAAAGCGGCGAAGTCGTGCTCCCGGCCACGCCCGCCTTCCTGCCGTCCCCGCTGACTTCGTCGCCGGAAAAACCTCTCAACCGACTCGACCTCGCCCGCTGGCTCGTTTCGCCCGGTCAACCACTGACGGCCCGTGTCGCGGTCAACCGACTCTGGAAACTCTGGTTCGGCAGTGGGCTCGTGAAGACACTCGACGACCTCGGCACGCAGAGTGAAATCCCCGTGCACCAACCCCTCCTCGACTGGCTGGCATCGGAATTCGAAGGCTCCGGATGGAATGTGAAGCAACTCGTCCGCCTCATGGTCACGAGCCGCACTTACCGTCAGTCATCGGTCGGTCAGGCCGCCGAACTCGCCCGCGATCCCCTCAACCGCGACCTCGCCCGCGGGGGGCGCTGGCGTCTCGATGCGGAATTCGTGCGCGACAATGCCCTCGCGATTTCCGGGTTGCTGGTCCGCAGGGTGGGTGGTCCGAGCGTGAAGCCATGGCAGCCGGCTGGTTACTGGGAGAACCTAAATTTCCCGCAGCGCGAATGGGAAAACAGCAGTGGCGAAAATCAATGGCGCCGCGGGCTCTACACATGGTGGCAGCGCAGCTACGTGCAGCCGTCCCTGCTCGCCTTCGACGCCCCCACCCGCGAAGAATGCGCCGCCGACCGCACCCGCTCGAACATTCCCCAGCAGGCCCTCGTCCTCCTCAACGACCTCACCTACATCGAAGCCGCCCGCGCCTTCTCCGTCCGCATCGTCAAGGAAGGCGGAAACGATGACCCCGCCCGACTCGCATGGGCATGGCGCGAAGCCACCGGCCGCTCCCCCTCGGAATCGGAAGCCGCCACTCTCGCCGCCCTCCTCGCCAAACACCGCAACGCCTTCCAGCAGGACGAAAAGTCGGCCCGCGATGCCCTCGGCGGTGGCCAGTTCCGCGTCCCGGACGACATTCCGCCCGCCGAGGCCGCCGCATGGCACTCCGTGGCCCGCGTCCTGCTCAATCTCCACGAAACCATCACGCGTCCCTGAATTCCACGCCTCCGGACTGCCCGGCCACGCCGCGGAACCCGCCCGGAGAAGGCCCGTGGCCGGGTCGGATTTCCCTGCGATTCCGTATTAGACTTTAAGGATTCCGGAGTAAATTACGGTTCATGGCTCGCCGGAAAGACAGCGCGGATGCGTCCCCCACTCCTCCCTCTCCGCCTGCGGATCCTCCCAAGGAAGCCGCCCCGGAGGACGAGGTGCTGCGTACGCATTACGAACGGACCCGCAAAAGCCTCATCGAACGCCTCGGCAACTGGGAAGACCAACGCTCGTGGGACGAATTCTACCGGACGTACTGGCGCCTCATCTACGGCGTCGGTCTCAAAAGCGGACTCCGCCCGGAAGAAGCCCTCGACGTCGTCCAGGAAACCATCCTCGCCATTGCCAAACAGAGCCGCGAAAACCGCTACGACCCCAAAGCCGGCTCCTTCAAGGTCTGGCTCATGAACATGACGCGCTGGCGCATCGGCGATCAGTTCCGCAAGCGCGCCAAGGACACGGCCATGCACAAATTTCCGGACGAGGACGACCGCAAGACGTCCACCCTCGACCGCTTCGCCGACCCCAAGGCCCAGAAACTCGAAGGCATCTGGGACCTCGAATGGAAACAGAACCTCGCAGACCGCGCCGTCGCCACGGTCAAGCAGAGGGTTTCCCCACGGCAGTTTCAGATTTTCGATGCGTATGTGATCAAGGGATGGAGCGTGAAGAAGGTCATGACCGAACTCGGCGTCAGCATGGCGCAGGTCTACCTCGCCAAACACCGGGTTGGCGGGCTCATCAAAAAAGAGATCGCGGAACTTGAAAAGCAGCTCATCTAAGCTCGTCGCCGAAAGAACCGAACCGCCGCGCATTCCGGACCACGAAGTCCTGCGCTGCATCGGTCGGGGCAGTTACGGCGAAGTCTGGCTCGCCCGCAGCGTCACCGGAGCCATGCGCGCCGTCAAAGTCGTCCGCCGCGAGGACTTTGAACTCGACCGCACGTTCGAGCGGGAATTCGATGGCATCCGGAAGTTCGAGCCGATTTCCCGCGACCATCCAGGCCTTGTGCATGTCCTCCATGTCGGCCGCAATGACGAGGAAGGCTTTTATTATTATGTGATGGAACTCGGGGACGACCGGGAAAGCGGCAGTGCCTGCGATCCCGGCAGCTACGAACCGAGGACGATGGGAACCGACCGCACGGCGCGCCGCCGTCTTTCGGTTTCCGAGTGCGTGGAACACGGGATCACCATCGCAGACGCGCTCGCCCACCTGCACGAACACGGGCTCAATCACCGCGACATCAAGCCTTCGAATATTATTTTCGTGAATGGGCGGGCGAAGCTCGCGGACATCGGACTGGTGGCCACGGAAGGTCAGCAGACGTTTGTGGGAACGGAGGGATTCGTCCCGCCGGAAGGTCCGGGGTCGTCATCGGCGGATATCTACAGCCTCGGAATGGTGCTTTACGAAATGAGCACGGGCAATGACCGCCTGCAGTTCCCGGAAGTGCCCTCCGACCTTGTCACGGAAGGCAGCCGTCCCATGTGGCTGGCCCTCAATGACGTCATCTGCAAGGCCTGCGCTCCGGTCCCGAAAAAGCGCTTCCAGAGCGCCCGCCAGATGGCCGATGCCCTCCGCCTTGCCCGCAGCATGGGGTCGGGCCGCTTCCGCTGGGTCCGCAATCTTCTGCTGCTGCCGATTCTGAGTGCGGCCATGGCCTTCGGCCTGCTGATATGGCGTCATGGCGGCGAACTGCCATGGCCGCCGGGTCGGTTTCACGATGCGCTGGTGCCGCTGCTGCCGATCACGGGCAGTGTGCAGATCGACAGCGATCCAGCGGGAGCTGAGGTCGTCTACGATGGAAAACCGGTCGGGCGCACCCCGGTCAAGGTGGAAGGCGTTGCGGCGGGCGATGCGGTTTTCACGCTGCGGCTGGCGCGCCACCGCGAGGAAACCGTCAGAGTGGAGGGAGTTCTTCCCGGCAGGGTGACGCCGGTGCCCACGGTGTCGCTCCGTTATTACAATCCGCCAGTGCCGGGCCAGCCATGGAACAACAGCAATGGCATGATCTTTGATCCGCGTGGTCAGAGCCATGTGTCGCGCTGGCCGGTGAGCTACGATGATTTCCGCAAGGAACTCCAGATCATGAGCGGCACGGTCATCGACGAGGATTTCGGAGGTCAGGGGGTGATTTATCTGATCAGTGTTCCGGAAGCGGAAGCGGTGCGTTTCTGCGAGAAGCTCACGCAGCGGGAAGTGAAGGCGAATCTTCTCCCGGATGGATGGTACTACCGCCCGGAAGTGTATCAGCCCCGCAAGGCCAAACCCAATACCGGCCCGGCGCTCGAGGGACCACCGACCATCTGCTTCCGCTGCGTGCTCGAACGCACCGGCCGCGTCTTCGTGGAAAGTGAACCTTCATCGGCAGCCGTCTACGAGGACGGAAAACTGCTCAAGCTGACCCCGTTCACGCTGTACGACCACCGTGCGGGCCCCGTGAAGTTCACGGTCCGCCTCGGAGGCTACGAGGACACGCTCCTCGAAGGAGATGTCCCCAGCGGCGGCACCCTCATGCTCAAGGCTCAACTCACCCGCAGCCGACTGCCCGCCCTCGGTCAGACATGGCAGAATCAGCTCGGCATGACCTTCCAGCCCGTCGGCTCCCTCCTCTTCAGCCGATGGGAAACCCGCGTCCGTGACTTCGCTGCCTTCGCCGCCGCCAGCCAGCGCACGGTCGCACCAGTCGACCACAATGCGGATGGCAAGGACGACCAGACGCCCGACCATCCGGTCGTCAATGTCTCCAAGGCGGACGCCATCGCCTTCTGCCAATGGCTCACGGCCCGCGACCGCGAAACCCGCCTGCTGGACGACCGCTGGGAATACCGACTGCCCACGGATAAGGAATGGAGCGAGGCCGCCGGGGCCCCCAATGTCGATGATCAACTCAAATCACCCGCGGAACGCCACCTCAAGGTCACCCGGGTCTACCCATGGCTCCCGCATTACCTTTACCCACCACCGGCTGCCGCGGCGGATAAGCCTGCGGGTGCCAATCTGGGCGACCTCACCGCGCTGCGTTCCGCGGCCCTCGCGGCCCTGCCTCCGGAGGACGCCAAGGCCATCGAATTGCTCGGATACGATGACAAGGCCCCGCACAGTGCGCCCGTCGGCTCGTTCCGCGAAGGCGAATTCCTCCTCGCCGACATGGCGGGCAATGTCTGGGAATTCGTCTCGGATGCCTACGGTGGAGCGAACCCGGAAACCGCGGGCCACACCGTCACCCGCGGAGCCGCATGGTCCACCCCAGTTTCCTCAACGGAATCGCTGAACACTCAATTCCGCCGTACCGTGCCGCCCGACCGCGAAGCCGATCCCTCCACGGGCTTCCGCATCGTCGTCGCTCCGGTCCCCGGCACCATTCCTGTCCCGACCCCGGAATCCATGCCGGCAGATTCCACGGTTCCGGATGAGGAAAGCGAGGACAGTTCGTCTCTGGACGCCGCCACTCCGCCCGCCCCGCGCAACGGTCCCTCAGGGCCCTGAAGCCCGGCCGGGCCCACCGGAAAACTCAGCTGGCCTGCGGAATGCTCAGCCAGAATGTGGTCGCCCCGGCCTGACTCTGCACTCCGATGGTTGCATTCATCTGCCCGAGCAGCATGGCAGCAATCGTCAGGCCAAGCCCGAAATGATGATTGTCCCGCGTGCCTTTGAACGGGGAAAAAATCGTCCCCAGCTGCGCCGCGGGAATCTCCGGTCCGGTGTTGCGCACAAAGACATCGACACAGCCCTTCCGGCTTTCCGGAACCTGCCCCGATGCCAGTACATCCACCGCAACCATCCCCGGCCTCCCGCCGGAAGCGACCGCCTCCACCCCATTACGGATCAATTCCACCAGCACTTCCCGCAGCCGTCCCACATCGGCCAATACCGGCGGAACATCGCTCCCCACCTTTATCCGCACCGGCACCCCATGCGGAGCCCCGAGCGACTGCAGAGACGATTCCATGAGAGGCAGCGATTCCTGCAGCCGCACCGGCTGAGGATGCAGCCGCACACAGCCAGCCGCCGCCAGCATCCGATCCCACATCGCCGCCGACTGCTGCGTCGCTTCCCGGATCCGGTCGAGATTCGCCTGCGCTGTCTCGTCCAGTCCCTCCGTCATCCGCACCAGCCCTGAAAACCCCTGGATCACCCCCAGCACATTGTTCTGCTTGTGAATCAGCCCACGCAGCAGTTCGGCCACAAATTCTCCCGCAGGTGTCCCGTCCAGCCGCGGAGGTTCCGACATCAGATAGCCACCAGTGGGATCGAGAGAAGTCTGCATGATCGTTAGAAATTATTCAAAATTATGATATTTACGGTTTTAATCACTTTTGCAATGCCGATTCAGTTGGTGTCGGGGACTCTGTGGGGATGGCAGCGATGGCATTTTCCCATCGTGTGATGCGCCATGCGAAGAGGTGATTTTCTTTTTTTCCGAGGTCGTACCAATGGAGGGCGACGGGGCCGCGGCCGCCGTGGCGCTGGATGAGGCGGTCGAGGCTGGCGCTGGAGGTGTGGGTGGCTGGGATACCGGACTGGTGGGAAGCGGGTTCGGAGGAGAGGAGGGTGGTGGTGGTGAAGTCGTAGATCCAGACGGTGCTGCTGGCGGGATTTCTGGGGGTGCGCTGGGTACCGATGAGGAGGCAGCCGTCGTGGGTCCAGTGGAGTGGGCCGGAGTTATCGGAGGCGGAGGCGGTGACGACGTGGAGGAAGCAGATGGGTGGGGCGAGGTTGCCTTTTGGTTCGTGGAAGAACCATGCTTCGCGCTGTCTGGTGCCGGATCGCTGGTAGATGGAGAAGCGGTGGGCGGCTGGGCCTTGGAAGTTGCGGATGGAGGGCTGACGGAAGATATTAATGATTTCCATGGCGACGAGGAAACCGGTGGCGGCGAACAGGACGATGAAGAACGTGCGGGGCAGCCACGCGCCGGAAGAGGTTTCGTGCTGGGATGATCGTCGCGCCATGGATTTCCGTGTTACCGTGGGGGCTGGGCGGCTTGCGGCTGGGGGGTGGCCGCGCCCAGCGAGTCGAGTACCTGGAGGACCGAGCGGGCGGGGATGCAGAAGCGCACGACCATCTGGACGTCGTCGTCGGGGTCTTCTCCTTTGCGGCCGTAGTAGGTGGTCATGGTGCTGCAGACCATGCCCACGACAGCTCCGTTTCCGTTGAGGACCGGGCCACCGCTGGAACCGCGGGCGAAATCAGCGGAGACGCAGAGGTAAGGCACGGGTGGCGATTCCGGTTTTTCGCGCAGCAGAGTGTAGCGGGTGATCGATCCCTGGGTGAACGTGTAGAACTGCTGGTCCGGGTGACTGATGACGGCGATGGGGTTGCCGACGGGTTCGTCCGGGGAAAGTGCGAGGGCGGGGAGGCCTTTGGCTGGAATGCGAAAGATGGCGACGTCGCGGTGTTCATCGCGCGCCAGCAGCGAGACGACCGGATGGAAGTTCCCGCGCCGCGTCATGACGCCGAAAACTTCCGAGGCGCGGGCCGATTCGAAAACATGGGCATTGGTCACGGCGATGCCGCTGGGATCGATGACCCATGCGGTGGCTGGTTCTCCGCATTCCCATGTGCCCGCTTCATTTTTCCATGCCGACGAGATGGCGAGGACGGCATCGGAGCAGCGGCGGTACATTTGCCCGGCCGGCACTGGCTGCGTCGCGGGCGCGGGCGGCTTCCATGCGCCGTCGAGGCGACCCGATGGTTCCTTGAGTTTGGTCCACGGCGGAGCCGAGGCATCATCGCCGGCCTTGCACAGGGATTTCTCGAACGACTTCATGAAGCCTTCGTCGTCGATGAATTCGACCGCTGGCGGCGCTTCCGCTCCGGAATGCATCCGCAACGTCAGCATCATCATGAAAACCCAGCGCATGGGCGACCATGGCTGTGCTCCCCTGCGTCAGCAAGCCGCGGGCAGGCAAAAATGCGGACCGCAGAGGTGCCCGCGGAGATCGTCCACCCCGGTGTCCCGGCAATCAGGAACGGGACATCATTTTCCGTTCAGAACGTCTGAATGACGAGGCCTGAGCGGAGTTTTGGTTCGAACCATGTGCTTTTGGGCGGCATGATCTGTCCGGCGTCGGCGATGTCCATGAGTTGGTCGACGGTGACCGGGAACATGGAGAAGGCGAGGGCGGCGTCACCGCGCTGGACACGGCGTTCCAGTTCTTCCGGGCCGCGGATGCCACCGGAGAATTCGATGCGTTCGTCCGTGCGCGGGTCGCCGATGCCGAGAAGGGGACCGAGGACACGGTCTTGCAGGACGCTGACATCGAGTCGGCCCACCGGGTCGTCGATGTCCGAGGCGTCCCATGCGACTGCGTACCATCGTCCGGCAAGGAAGAGGCGGGCTTCGGAGGGACGGGAGGGAACCTTGTCGCGGGCGGGAGTCACGCTGAAACCGGCGCCGCCGAGTCG
>JBDKER010000077.1:0-7678 GCA_039795165.1 Verrucomicrobiota bacterium
GTCTGGATGACGCTGCTGGCGTTCTGATTGTTGGCGGGATTCTGGTCCACGAAGCCGTTGGGATTGCGGAGCCGGGAGGAATACTGGAGCTGGCCCGACTGGCTGAGCGCGGCGGAATCGACGGGCACGGTGTACGTCCAGCGGTCTCCGGCGCTGAGCGCGGGGACGGCGACATCCTGCTGGGCACCGGCGGCATTGATGGAGAGCGTGAGGCCATTGACCGGCTGATTGCTGCGGTTCTGGACCACAAAGTCCATGAGGCCTTCGTCGGCGCGGAAGTAATGACTGGCGATGGAAGTGTCGGTGTACTGCGGATTCCCGTAATTCATGGCCCAGCCAAGGTCGATGGTACCGTAGCCGAAACTTGGGTCGCGTCCCGCTGCGCCCGCGTCGGCGGAGTAATTGCTGAGTACACTGGCAGCCTGCTGGCCGCTCATGCCTGGGTATTGTGATATCAGGGCAGCAATCGATCCGGCGACGAGGGGCGAACTTCCCGACGTGCCGTCGAACGAAACGATCTGTTCGCCAGGCCATGCGGTCTGCACCTCAAGGCCAGGAGCCGTAACCCAGAGGTTCTGGCCGGAATTCGAAAACGAAGTCTGCTGGCCACTGGCATCGACCGAGCCCACCGAAACGACTCGCGGGTCGGCGGCGGGCCAAGTCAGGGAGGAAGCCGTGTCATTGCCGCCGGCTGCCGTGATGACGGAGCCTTTTTCGTAGGCGTAGCCGATGGCCTGACTGAGAAGGGGAGATTCCTCGTAGGCTCCGAGGCTGATGTTGATGACCTGGGCTCCGGCGTCGGCCGCTGCCCGGATCCCCTGGGAAAGCGTGAAGATGTCGCTGAATCCATCCGCTCCGGTGACCCGGATGCTCAGGATATTGGCAGCCGGGGCGGTGCCGGTGGATCCCGCCCCCGATCCCGCCGCGAGGGCGGCGACCGCCGTGCCATGGCCATCGACCTGCGCCGATCCCCTGGTTCCCTGGCCGATGTCGAGCACGCGGAGCCGGTTTCCGAAGGTCGTGTGGGCTTCCACACCGGAATCGAGCACCGCAATGGTAACGCCCTTGCCCCACTCGCTGTGGTCGCCCCGGATCCCCATGAAGGCGAGCGCTCCGTCGCCGAATCCAACCTCAGCCTGGGCCGGTCGGTCTTCCGGAGCCGGGACACCCGGAATGTGCACGTAGTAATTCCCTCCGGCGTCCTGGTAATCCCCGGGATTGGCCCGCATGTCATCGCGCAGCGCCGCAAGGTCCGCAAACTTCACCCGGGCCGTCAGCATGTCATCGATCGATCCCAAAACCGTCAGACCCGCCTTCCCAGCGCGTGCCAGAAACCGCTGCAGGGCCTCCGCCGAGGTAAAAGTCAGAATCGCCTCGCCCTGCCGTGCCTCGGGATTCGCCAGATCGCGCAGCAGATCCGCCATGAGCGCCGCCGATGGATCCGCAGGCGTCCCGCCCGGACCGTGCGCAGAATCAAAGGATCCATCGTTCCCCTGCCGACCCGCCAACCGTTCGTCATTCCCCGGTCCACCCTCCGGACGGCTCCGCCAGAATCCATTGCCCTGACCCAGCGTACCAGGCAGCAGCAAAAGGGCCACCGCCAGCAAACCAAGCCCGAAGGCAAGGGGAATCAGAAGCTGCGTGCGGTCTTTCATGGCTCTCCGGAAAACAACGGTGACCAAGCCCTACCGGAAACCCCATCGTTTCACAATGGCAATCCCGACCGCGCCGCCCACCACCCAATACTTCCCACCATGGCGGGCATCGGCCGGAAAATCTACACCAAGGCATCGGCTGCCACCCTAGGGCCCGTCTTTCCCTGCTGTGCTGGCTATGAAAAACCATAAATACCAGAGGGTTGGCAATTTTCCGGGTGAAGGATTCCGCAGATCCTGGAATCTTTTCCAAGGATTGACTTGCGTGGGTTCCGGGGGCAGCATAAATGCCGTTGGATCGACGTTTCCGGGGCCTGTGACAGGGGTGGACCGGGAGCCGCGATTCATGACTCAACCCTATCCCTTTACGCGCCGTGCTTAAGCAAATCATTGGTCAGAAGCCACAACCGCCCGCGCCTCCGGCAGCCCCGCCTGCTGCGGATCCCGGCTATGCGCCCGCTCCTTCGGCCCCCCAGTCCACTGGATCGTACTACGAATCGACTTCCAAGACCCGCACCGTTCCCGTACCGGCAAAAACTTCCTCCATGATGAGCCCCAACAAAAACATTCTGAGCAGCGACGTCGAGATCAAGGGGTCGCTCAAATTCTCCAATGATCTCATCATTGATGGGAAAATTGACGGTGAAGTGAGTTCCGATGGCAGCCTGACCGTGGGTGAGAATGCCCTCGTGACTGGCGAGATCCACACGAAGTCGGTCATCATTTTCGGTCGTGTGAAGGGGAATATCACGGTGACGGAGCGTTGCGAACTGAAGAGCAGTGCCTCGCTGGAAGGCGATGTGGTTGCTGGTACGCTGGCGATCGAGGAAGGCGCGACCTTCATGGGCAAGTCGAGTGTCGGCAAGGCGGCCGTGGCTTCCGCTCAGAAGCAAAACGCGAAAACCGGATCGTAAGCGCCCGGGATGAGAGGCCCCCGCAAGGGCCTCGCGCATCCAGCGGTCTGTCGAATCTGATCAATCACCCGCCGTGGTCCATGGATCACGGCGGGTGAATCATTTCCCGGGCGGTGGATGGTGCGCCGGGGTGAGGGAGGGATGAAGATGCGGGGAAGAAAGCGCCCGGTTCCGATGGCAGGCGTAAGAACGGGGGGAGCGGGAGCGTTGCCAGATTTCACATCATGCCAATCCGAACCAACTGTACTGCTGGAGCGACCCTGCTGCTGGCGATGTCTGCGATTTTTGCCGGGGGCTGCCGTCGTGCGGAGGTCCGGACGTATGTAGCGCCGCGGGACGTGGAGCCCGAGGCGGCCACAGCGGGGCGGGATGAAGGCGAGAAACCGGCGGGGACGGCTGCGGCAGAGCTTCCCAAGGTTGGCTGGGTCGTGCCGGATGGCTGGAAGGACCTTGGGCCCGACAAGACGATGAACGTGGGGCGGTTCACGGCAGGCGATGCCATGATCAATGTGACTCCGCTGGCGTCCATGGATGGTCAGGAAGCCATGCTTGTGAACATGTGGCGCAATGTGCTCGGACAGACGGCGCTGAGCGATGACGAAACGAAGGCCCAGCTCAAGGATGTGGCGATCGGCAGCGAGAAAGGACGAATGTTTGACCTTTCGGCGGAACGGAACGGAGAACCCGTGCGGATCGTCACCGCCTTCCTGCACCGCGGCGGAAAGACGTGGTTCTTCAAACTGCAGGGTACACCCACGGCAGTCGCCGACCAAACCAAAGCCTTCGAGGCATTCCTGAAATCCGTGCAGTTCACCTCCGATCCCACCGAAGCATCCGCTCCCCCAACTCCTTCGGCCCCCGCCGTCCCTGCCGTCCCAACCCCTCCAGTCCCTTCCTCCGAACAAGCCCCTGCTGGCTGGACCGTCATGGAACCGGGGAACATGCAGGCTGCGAAGTTCGGTCTGGAAGGAGGAGCGGAGGTTGCCGTGAGTGTTTTTCCGAGCGATACGGGTGGGCTGGCGGCGAATGTGCTGCGGTGGCGGCGGCAGTTGTCGCTTCCGGAAGTTCCCGAGGCGGAACTGGTGGCGTCGGCGCGGCCGATCGAGGGAGCTGGGGATGGGGCGGTGGTGGTGGATCTGGAGAATGGGGACCGGGGCTTGTCCGGGGCGGTGGTGCCGCGGGATGGGAAGTGGTTTTTCTATAAACTGACGGGACCGGTGGCTGCTGTGAAGGCGGCGCGGGAAGCCTTTCTGAACTATGCCAAAGCCAAGAAGCCATGAGTGAAACTGCTGCCGCTGTTGCTGGTGAGGTGGGGTCCGCTGCGGCGGACCGGGGATCGGTTCTGCGCCGCGCGTGGAAGCTGCTGACGTCGTTTCAGCTGGCGGTCGTGCTGCTCGGGCTGAGTGCGCTCCTCGTTTTTCTGGGGACGCTCGCGCAGGTGCATGAAGGTTTGTATCTGGCTCAGGAACGCTGGTTCAAGAGCTGGTGGATTGTGCGGCGGGCCGGCGACATCTGGTGGGTGCCTCCGGTCTTTCCGGGCGGCTACACGCTCGGACTGGCCTTTCTGCTGAACATGATGTGCGCGCATTTCCGGAGGTTCACCCGGCCACCGGGCGGCATGCTGGCCATGCTGCTGCACTACGGAGTGGTTGCGCTCGCCCTCTATGTGGTGACATGGAAGCTGCTGTGGATGCCATGGGTCTTTGCCTTTGTCTGCACGGTCCTCCTGATCATCGACCTCCTGCTGTCCCGCCGCGGAGCCATGGAAGGAAGCGGACGCAAGATCGGCATCGACTTCGTCCACCTCGGGATCGCCATTCTCATGGTCGGTCAACTGGCGACCGACATGCTGGCCACGGAATCGCAGATCAGTTTCCGGGAAGGCGAGACGGCCCGCTACAGCGAGGAACGCTTCGATTCCGAACTCGTATTCCTGAAGCCCGCCGATGCCGCCAATGACGAGGTCGTCGCGATCCCGCACGATCTTCTCAAGCCGGGAGCGGCTCCGCTGGTTCATCCGAAACTGCCCTTCGGTGTGCGCGTGCGCGACTGGATGCCGAACAGTGAACTGGTGAACCGCCAGACGGCGCAGCAGCAGGAAGGCACTCTGCGCGGGGCCCTCGCCGCCCTCGAATCGCGCTACAGCAATGCCGAAAGCCTTACCGCGGAAGCAGCGCGCGCCAAGGAAAATCCAGGGCGGGTGGCTGTCTGGCACGAAGCCCTTGCGACCCTCGGGGTGCCGGCCAGCGAAGACATCGAGACCGCCGCAAAGCAGATCGCCGGACAGGCCGACAAGGCCGCCGCCCTCATGACTGCGCTGCGCGAGCGGTTCCGCCGCGAAATGCTGAGCCGCTTTGCGATGCAGGACGCCGAGATGCGCTTTGCAGCGAAGCGGGTCGAGGCTGGCCAGCCGATCACGGAAACCGATCCCCCGGCGCAGGCGGCGTCCGATGTCGCGCAGCGGTATTTCACGGTGCCGCTACCCGAGGCGCGCGACATGGATAGCCGGAACATTCCGGCGGCGGTCGTGGAACTCACGGATGGCACGGGGGCCGTGGCTGGATCATGGCTCGTGACTCCGATGCTCAAGGCGCAGGAATTCGATTTCGGCGGCATGAAGTGGCGCGTCGCTCTGCGCATGGCGCGCAACTACCATCCATTCAGCATGACCCTGCTCAAGACGACCCACGAAGTCTATCCGGGGACGGAAATTCCCAAGGATTTCCGCAGCCGGGTGCGCATCGAGAATCCGGAACAGCGGGAAAACCGTGAAGTCGAAATCTACATGAATGCCCCGCTGCGCTATGCGGGCCTGACCTTCTTCCAGTACCAGATGGGGCGCGATGAACTCGACCGCAGCCGCGGCACCAGTGCGCTGCAGGTCGTGCGCAATCCTTCATGGTTCTCCCCGTACTTCGGGTGCTCGCTCGTTGGTTACGGAATGCTCCGCCATTTCCTGCTCCACCTCTTCCGCTTCAGTCATAAACGCCGAACTGCATGAAACGCTGGATTCCTCTCGCTGTCACCCTGCTCCTTGCTGCCTGGGTTCTCGGTTTTCTGCGCGGTCCGAAGGACGCCGCGGGCGAAATGCCGCTGCGCGACTTCGGCAGTCTGCCCGTGGTGCAGAGCGGACGGCATCAGCCGCTTGATTCGCTCGCGCGGAATTCTCTCCTCATTCTGCGCCGCAAGCAGACCCTCAATCAGGAACCATGGAAGGGAGAACTCGGGAAGCCAAAGATCGTGCCCGCCATCGACTGGCTGGCCGAGTTGATGTTTGCCCCGGAAAAGGCGGATACACGTCCCTGCTTCCGCATCGACAATGCCGACATCATCGGATTGCTCGCACTCACGGCCGGCAAGAACGAGGAACTGCGCAGCGATGGCAAGCATTACTCATGGAGTCAGATCGCTCCCGGCATGGTGCGGCTGAAGGCGGAAGTGCAGCGGGCTTCCGCCATCAAGGCTGACCTGCGCACGGCCTACGATAAGGGTCTCGTGAATCTCTGGGAAGCCCTCAGTCTCTATCAGACGCTGCGCGCCTCCGCTGGTCCCGCCGCCGGCGGTAACCTCACGGAGGGCCTCGCAGCCTTCCGCGCGAAGTTCGAGGAAAGCCGCTCGGCCTTCAATGCGCAGATGAGTGGTCAGCCCTTTGATCAGGCCGCCCTCGACTGGGTGACGCCGCATCTCAATGCGCCCCTCATTGTGCCTACGGAAACGCTGGGCGGCGAATGGTCGCGGGCGATTCAGGTGGTTGGTCAGCCGGAACCTGCCTATGCGTTGTCGGCCTATGCGGCCATGGCGTCGGCTTACCGGGCCG
Organism: Verrucomicrobiota bacterium; assembly: GCA_039795165.1. Taxonomy (GTDB): domain Bacteria; phylum Verrucomicrobiota; class Verrucomicrobiia; order Verrucomicrobiales; family V1-33; genus V1-33. The sequence goes on from JBDKER010000077.1 coordinate 6,387, forward strand.
GCGATGCCGCGGGCTTTGCCAAAGCGGTGGCGGATTACCGCGCGCGGCTGGAATCGGCTGGAATTCATGCGAAGGACCTGCGCAAGGCTCCGCGCGAGCAATTGCTCAATCATGTCGAGCCCTTCTACCGCGGCATGGTGATTTCCGTACTGGCGTTTCTGCTTTCTGTGCTCGTGTGGTTTGCGCCCGAGCGCTTTGAATGGGCACGACGCACAGCGGTCTGGCTCATGGTGCTGGCACTTGTCGTCATGACGATCGGACTGGTCGCCCGGATGTTCCTCGAGGGACGGCCGCCGGTCACCAATCTCTATTCGTCCGCCCTCTTCATTGGCTGGGCCGCGGCGGCGCTCGGACTCGTGCTCGAAGCAATCTGGCCGCGCTCAATCGGGGTGGCGGTTTCGTCCATGTTAGGCTTCGGCACGCTGATGATTGCGCATTTCCTTTCGCTCGATGGCGACACCATGATCATGCTGCGCGCCGTGCTCGATACCAATTTCTGGCTGGCGACGCATGTGGTCATTGTGACGCTTGGTTATGCGGCGACCTTTGTGGCTGGGATTCTCGGGATCATCTATGTGGTGCGCGGCGTCTTCACGCGGCACGTCACGAAGGAAATGAGCAAGGCGTTTGCGAGCATGGTGTTTGCGATCGTCTGCTTCGCGACGCTTTTCAGTTTTGTGGGAACCGTGCTGGGCGGCATCTGGGCGGACCAGAGTTGGGGACGCTTCTGGGGCTGGGATCCCAAGGAAAACGGAGCTCTCATCATTGTGCTCTGGAATGCGCTCATTCTCCATGCGCGCATGGGTGGCATGGTGCGCGACCGCGGGCTCATGAATCTCGCCATCTTCGGCAACATCGTCACCAGTTGGTCGTGGTTCGGCACCAACATGCTGGGCATCGGTCTGCATAGCTATGGATTCATGGGCGCTGCCTTCTGGACTCTGCTTGGCTGGGTCGGCTTCAATCTCGGCCTGATCGCCATCGGCCTGATTCCGCAGCGCCTCTGGGGAAGTCACCGGGAAACCGCTGCGGCGTCGTCCGCGGCTCCGGTTCCTGCGGCATGAAGATCGACATCATCACGATCTTTCCCGAGATGTGCGCTGCGCCCCTCGGGCAGAGCATGATGGGCCGGGCTCAGGAAAAGGGGCTGCTCGACCTGAAAGTTCACGACCTGCGCGATTGGGCCACCGACCGCCACCGCCGGGTCGATGACGAACCATACGGCGGAGGCCAGGGCATGGTCATGAAGTGCGAACCATGGTTTGCCGCCGTGGAAGCGCTGCGTGGGCCGG
>JBDKER010000078.1:0-7433 GCA_039795165.1 Verrucomicrobiota bacterium
TCGTCGCATCCATCGGGGCTGGCATCGATGGGGTAGCCGGCTGCTTCTTCTTCGGCATTGAGCCAGTACTGCCATTGGTCGATGCCGTCCGGCAGGTTGTCGGCTGCTGGGGTTTCCTGGGCGCGGCTGCGTGCGGCGTGTCCCTCGTAGAAAGCCATGCAGTCGGATGGGGCGTGCATGATGAGGACGCCGCGGGAACGGGCGGTGGCGACGACTTCGGCGACCTGCGGGGCCAGTTCGCTGACGCGCCGGGCGGATCCCGGGCTGCTGTGTGAATCCCAGAAATCGCAGAGGATGAGAGCGGACTGCTGGGGATTCCATGTGACTTCGCGCAGTGCCACGGCGGCTCCGTGGGGGCCGGCGGAGCGGCTCTGAACGGTGAACTGCAGGGATTCCTGCGCTCCGGCGAGGGTTGCGCCTGCCACGATGCCGGGAAGCCAGCGCAGGATCTGCTTCATGGCAATTTCCTGATGCGGATGCGGCGGTATTCCATCTGACCGCGGTCGCCTTCGAGGCCGATGGGACCAGTGGCGGGGACCTTGAAGGCTTCGTCGAGGACGTCACCGTTGCAGGTGCAGCGAGCCACGCCATCGCGCACGGTCACGACGACTTCATTCCATTCCTGCGGGCGGTAATTAGGGAGGTTCTTCCATGGACCGGCGAGCACATAATCGCGGCACTGCAGTTGGGGACCGCGGATGAAGATGCCACTGTCGGCATTCGGGGTGGCGCGGAATTCGAGTTTCAGCTCGAACGATTCCGGAAATTCCTGTGCTGTCCAGAGTTGGGTGATGCGGCTGTATTCGGGAGGTGTTTTCACGACGAGGCGGCCGCCGATGGCAGCGTAGCGTCCGTCGCTGCTCTGTGCTTTTCCGTCGAAGGATTCCCATGTGCCTGATTTGTCGCGGTAGCCCCAGCCGGTGAGGTCCTTGCCATTGAAGAGGCTTTTGCTGCCCGGTTCCGGGGTGAAGGCATCGGGTTCCTTTTCGAGGAATCCGAGGGTGGCGAGGACGGGGCGGAGGGCCATGGCCCAGCGGTCGTAGCCTGCCTTGTTGGGGTGGAGGAGGTCCGGGAATTCTGCGGGTTTTGCGTCGCCGGCGGCATCGGCGAACATCGGCCATGTTTCCACGAAGGTGACTTGGGCATTCCCTTTCACGGAGGCCGCATAGAGTTCGTTGACTTTGCGGATCAGGTCGGCGGGACGCGACTTTGAGGCGGCGCTGGGGAAGACCTGGCAGAGCACGATGGGCATGGTGGCATTGTGGGCGTGCAGCGCGGCGAGGATGAGCTTCAGATTTCCGGCGATGACCTCCGGAGTTGCCTTTTCCTCGAGGTCATTGGTTCCCATGAGGAGGACGACGGCGGCGGGCTGCAGGGCAAGGACATCGTGTTCGAGACGGTGCAGCATGCCTCGGGTGGTATCGCCGCTGATGCCGCGGTTGGCGGCCTTCATCCCGGGAAAGCTTCCTCCAAAGTCGTCGCCCCAGCCCTGGGTGATGGAATCGCCGAGGAAGACCACGGCACCGCGGTCGGCCTCGAGGCGTTTGGCCCATGCGGCGCGTTTCTCGTTCCAGAGTCCGCGGAACCAGTCGTAGCGGCGCACCGGTCCGGAGCCTGCCATGCCGTCGTCCTTGTCCGGGATACCGAGGTTCGGTTCCTCAGCGGAGGCGGACAGGCAGAGCGTGAGGAGAAGTGGCAGGGCCCGATGGAATAGGAATTTCATGGGAATGCTCTGCGGAATTCCCGCGCATCCCGCAATCTCTTTCCGCCCCGGTGATCCGGATGCCGGGCTTCTTTCTATTTCCTGTCTCCGCGGAGAATGGCTTCCCATTGCGTGGTCCGGCGGGGTGAAGCCTTGCGGAGGGCGGCCAGCGGTTCCTTTCCGGCATCGAGGCAGAGGGCATAGACTCTGGCGAATTCCGCGAGGTCCTCGTGGGCCACCTGGTCGCCGTAGCGGGAAACCGACACGGCATCTGCGGCGAGGGCTTCGGCCCAGCGCTTGAGCACATCCGGATCTGCTTTGGTGGCGCGTTGTTCGAGGATATGGCCGGCTTCGTGCACGACCACGAAGGCATTGGCCGAGGGAACCATGTTCAGGTAGTCCTGCGATCCATGGGCGGCGGCTCCGTCGAGATCGCGGTAGATGGCGACGCCGTCCTTGCCTTCCTCCGAGACAATTTCCAGGGCCCGGCGGTAGGAAGCGGGGATTTTTGCGAGCACGCTGAGCACTTCCTCCGGGGTCCGCGGCACGCCATCCTCAATGGTCACCTTGAAGGGCACGCCGCCGAGTTCGGCGCGCCACATGCGGCCGGCCGCGCCGCCGCGCAGCATTTTAACCGGCACCGGTCCGTTCAGTAGTTTTCCCTGTTCCCGGTTTCCGGAACCGAATTCCTCCAGTTTCCGGCTGAAGCGATCGGTGAGCCGTTCCTCGGCGGGCGCTCCGCCGATCATCCATGCGGACAGCAGCAGGCATGCGCTCCAGAATCTCACCATATTGACTTTGTTCATGCTCATTCCTGCTGCTGGCGCAGCTGCTGTCAAGGCTACGGGGTGCCTCCGGGGTTTACTCTCTGTCCGCGGGGGGGCTGGGCTGGTACCATGGTTCGAGGAGCAGTCGGACGGCGGGCGGGAGGGTGCCTTCGATTTCCGGGGGGATGGATGTGCGGTGGTGCCATGCTTTGTATACGGCGGATGGTTCGAGTGGGAGGAAGCCGATGACGGTGGGGGATCCGAGCCAGAGGATGCCGGTGGGAGCGTCGAAGGTGGCGAAGAAGGGGTCGCTGCCCTGGGACAGTGGGCTGTGGCCGATGGTTGAGGAAGTTCCGTCGGGGTTGACGATCCGGAGGGAGAAGCCGCGCTGGCCGGGCAGTCCGGCCGAGACGTCCGGCCGTTCGATGGTGAGGGTGGCGCGGGGCGTGAGGATGTGCTGGCCTTCCGTGGTGAAGATGCCAGGGAAGGGGGGAAACGTCGGCCGTTTCGTTACCTCTGCGGACAAGGGTGCGGGTGCGGTGGCGGGAAGGCGGGGCTTGGGTCGGCGGAAGAGAGCGTACCCGAGGATGGCTGCCACCCCGATGAGCAGGGCGAGCAGGCTGCGTTGGGAAACTGGGGTCGAAAGGGCCGGGGAATTCGGCTGGGAAGCGCGTTGGAGACGGAGGGCGGCGGCGGGGAGGAGGAGGGCTGCGGCCATGATCAGGGGGACCGCAACCGCTTCCGATGGTGCGGGATGCCAGCCCCCGGATTCGGTGAGCCGGGAGAAAAGGAAGAACAGGGTGACAGCGGCGGCGAGGGCCGACAGCATCCAGCCGAGCCATGCGTGCCATCGCAGTCTCCGGACGGCTGCTGGTGCGGCGGGCCAGGGACGGAGGAAGGAGCGGGCCGCGGATGCGGCGGCTGCCATGCACAGGGACAGAAGAATGGTGAGTTCCGGGCTGTGCCATGCAGGCATCAGGAAGACGGCGGCAGTGGCCACGGCGCACCACCAGACGAAGGCCAGAGCGATTTCGGTGGCCCCTCGTCCGGGTGGAGGCGCGGTCGCTCGCGGGGGTGCCGGATGGTCCTTCGTGCGGGGGCTTCCGGGCAGGCGGAGGAGGGCCGGGAGGAAACCGGCCACGAGCATCACCGAAGTGAGGGACATGGAGAGCAGGAGCGGTCCGGAGCCACCGAGGAGGCCATGGAAAACGATGACCATGAGACAGGACAGAAGGAGGCCCGCGCAGACTAGGAGCAGAAGTGCCCGGGCGAAGTTGGCTTTGTGAAGCGTGGGTGGGCCCGTGTCCTGCGGGCGCAGCATGGGGAAGAGGAAGACAGGTTCCGGTCTGCCGGGTTGCGGTGGCCGACGCCGTTCCGCTTCCACGGCGGCGACAAATGCTGCGAGGGCCGCGAGGGCCGAAATGCCTGCCGCCATGGAGGTGGAGAGCCAGTGAATGCGAGTGATGGTTCCGGCAGCCGGCTGGAACTGTCTGGTTTCCGTGCGCCACGGTCCCGGGATGCTTCCGAGGCGCGGGACCATTCCGAATGACCATGTTTCCGTGGCGAAGGGTGTGCCGTCGTAGTAAGTGGTGCGGACTTCGCGATGGGCTCCGCAGAAAAGGATGGTGGCGACTGCGAGGATGGCGAGAAGGAGACGGCGGTGGCGGAGCTGGCGGGTGCGGTCCATGGGCGGGGAGGCAGGGGCTGGGTCTGTGCTCCCGGTGGTGGTGGCCGGAGGGTCTGGCGGAGGCGGGGTCTGCGGAAGGGCGGCGGCCAGCTGCGTCTGCAGATCGGCAGCGGTGGCGAAGCGGAGTTCCGGCGCATGGGCGAGCGCTTTGAGAACGACCTCGTCGATGGCGATGCTGACCTGGACCCTCTGCGAAGGGGGGATGAGGGGTCCCGTGGGGCGTTCTCCGCAGAGCATTTCGTAGAGCACCACGCCGAGCGAGTAGATATCGGCACGGTGGTCGTGCGAGGATCCGGGGCGCTGTTCCGGGGCCGCGTAGGCCGGGGTGCCGATGCTGCCGATGGTTTCCATGCCACTTGCGGCGGCTGGGCCCGCGGGGGATCCGTCCATGATGCGGGCGATGCCGAAGTCGGCGATTTTGACGTGGCCCGCTTTATCGATGAGGATGTTTTCCGGTTTGATGTCGCGGTGGACGATCCCGTGTTCGTGAGCGCACTGGAGGGCCGCGCAGACAGGAGGAACGATCGCGAGAGCTTCCTCCGGGGAGAGGCGGCGGGACTGCATGAGCTGGCGCAGATTCAGTCCGTCGACGAATTCCATGGTCAGAAAGTAGCTGCCTGCGGCTTCGCCGAAGTCGTGGATGGCGACGATGTGGGGATGACTGAGGGCTGCGAGAGCCCGGGCTTCGCGGGCAAAGCGCTGGGCAAAGGCAGGATCGCCCACGCGTTCCGGGGCCAGCAGCTTGAGGGCGACCGGGCGGCCGAGGGATTTCTGGATGGCCTTGTAGACGACACCCATGCCGCCGCGTCCGAGGCATTCGATGATTTCGAGCTGAGGGAAGTGCGGTGTCAGCTCGGAGATGGGGGGAATGCGCGTGCGGGCATCCGGTTCCGTGCCACCGGGATCGATGGCGAGACCGGCCAGGCAGCGGGCGCACAGGCCATCGATGAAGAGCGGTCCGGCGGGGGTGCCGCATTGCGGGCAGGGAGGAAGCGGCATGGAGCAGAGATGGGGGAGGTGAATCAGGCTGCCGCGAGGGCGGCGATGAGGGCGCGGATTTCGTCGTCGGTTTCCTCCGGGTGGTGGAGTGTCGCGGCGACGGTGGAGCGGAAGACGAACTGGAAGCGTTTGCGGAGGCGGTGGAGAGCGCTGCGGGCCGATGCGGGGGTCATGCCGAGCTGCGGAGCGATTTCGTGATAGGGAACTTCGCCGCGGGGGGCCGTGAGGAATGGTTTGAGGAGACGGAATTCCGTGGCGCGTCCGGCGGTTTCCTGTTCATCGGAAAGGGTGGCGAGTGTCTGGGCGAGGACTGTGAGAGCCCATGCGCGGTCGTAGGCGCTGTCGGGATCCACCGTCGGCGCGGCTGGTCCGCCGTCCCCTTGCCAGTCGGGGGTCAGGGGCAGCGGCGGGACCCCGCCGCCGCGTCTGAGGGCCGATTGGTGGTCGCGCTGATTTGCGACGAAGCGTTTGAGGACCACGAGGAGAAACGTACGGAAGCGACCTTTGGCGGGCTGGGCAGCGTCGAGCCAGTGGCCGGCGATGAGTCTGGCGAAGAATTCCTGAACGAGGTCTTCGGCGTCGTGTTCCCGGTGACCGTGATGCCGCAGCCATGTGAAGAGCGGGTGCCAGTAGAGCCGGCAGAGGGCGGCGAGGGAAGATTCCGCGGCGGGGGACGGGGGGCCCTGGGCCGAGGCCACGAGTGACCAGTGGGTGGTCTGGAAGCCTTGGGGGTGGCGTGGTTCCGGTGAGCCTTGGGTCATTACCGGAAGAGATAAGCATCCGGTGACCGTTGTGGCAGGGAAAATCGCCGGGAGTGGAGATTCGCGGGTGGAATGCGGCAATCAATCGTCCAGTGCCATGACATCGACGCTCACCGTGAGAGCCTGGTGGGGGGAACCGATGCTGACGCCTGTGAGGGGGCTGACGTCCGAGAAGTCGCGGCCCCAGCCGATGGTGATGTGGCGGTTCTGGGGGAGGAGGTCGTTGGTGGGGTCGGCGTCGATCCAGCCGAGGGATTCGCCGCACCAGACTGACGTCCATGCGTGCGAGGCGTCGGCTCCGATGAGGCGGGGCTGACCGGGTGGCGGGATGGTTTCGAGGTAGCCGGAGACGTAGCGGGCGGGGAGGCCGATGGAGCGGAGGCAGCCGGTCATGATGTGGGCCATGTCCTGGCAGACGCCGCGGCGTTGGTGGAAGGCGTCCATGACCGGGGTGGCAGCGCTGGTGGCTTCCGGATCGAACTGGAAGCTGCGGAAGATGCGGGCATTGAGATCGGCGACTCCTTCGAGGATGGGTCGTCCGGCAGGAAACGAAGGAGCTGCGAAGTCGGCCAGTTCCGGGTGGATGGGCACGAGGGGAGAGGGCCAGAGAAATTCGGCGGCGGCGGTGGCCGGCGACCATTGATCGTGCCGGCAGGCGGCTGCGATGAAATCCCACGGGGGAGAGAGTCGGGGTTCCGGGGTGGGGCGGTCTTGGATGCGCACGAAGCTGCGGGCGACCACTTCGAGCTGGTGGTGCGTGCCTTCGATTTCAAAGTAGACGATGGGGTTGCCGAAGGCGTCCTGGCGGGTAGGAGCTCTGCAGGCTGGTTCCGGGCGGATATGGATTTCGTGCCACGGGCAGGACTGGGTGGGAAGCTGGCGCGGCATGAGGCGGGCCATGTAATGGGCGACCGTGACGGGGCTCGGGTAGGAATAGAGGGTGCGGTGACTGATCTGATAGGTCGTGGCCATGCGTGGGGCGGGTGGGGTCAGTCGCTGCGGCGGTGAGCGTGGCTGAAGAAGTGTTCCGTGAGGGCAGCGGAAATGGATTCGCAGCCTGTGGCGAGGTCGCTGCAAAGCGTGGCGATGCGGTGGGAGGCGGCGTCCGGGAAAGAGCGGAGGGCGTCGAGGTTGAGGGATGCGAGTTCCGAGCGGAGACCGTCGAGCAGTTCGCGTTGGTGGCCTGGGTTGCCGGAGGTTCCGGCGGGCAGTTCGGCGAAGACTCTGGCGAGGCGGTGAAACTGGGCGGATGTGCTGCGGGGATTTTCCTCGCTGAGCAGAAGGAGGTCGGCGACTGGCAGGAGCGAGGGTCGTGCGAAGTGGAGCCGGCGGTAGGTCATGGTGGAGTCGGTGACTTCCAGAAGCGGAGTCAGGATGGCGTCGTCCGTGCGGCAGCGGCGGGCGGAACCGGCGATGAGGGAGAGGCCATTGATGGCGCGCTCGAGGCGGCGTCCGGCTTCGAGGAATTGCCATGCGTGGCCACGGGTCATGTTTTCCTGCTGCATGCCTGCGAAGGC
>JBDKER010000079.1:0-7206 GCA_039795165.1 Verrucomicrobiota bacterium
GGCTTCGGGTGGAGGATGCAGCTGCCGCCGGACAGAGGGTCTGTCCAACAGTCTGGGTCAGGGGTTGGCGAGTCCGCGTCATTTCAGAAGGTCTGTCCCTTTGTTGAGGATCAGCATTTCAGAAGGTCTGTCCCTTTGTTGAGGATCAGGGCTTCGGGTGGAGGATGCAGCTGCCGCCGGACAGAGGGTCTGTCCAACAGTCTGGGTCAGGGGTTGGCGAGTCCGGGGCATGTAGCGTCCCAGGAGGTCTGTCTCGCTGTCATTCAGGAGGTCTGTCTCGCTGTCATTTTGCGGGAGCCGTTGTCGGTGGTCCCGTTGTCGGTTCGCGAGAGTTGCAGCCGCTGGGGGGGCATTGAGAGCGGCGGGAAGGTGGGTTCCTGGTGGGGATGGGAGGTTCGTATTCCGAGGCTTCCCTGGGAAGGAGCGCGGTTGGGTTCGGGCGATGCTGGCTGGGGTGTCAGCGGGGATGCCGAGTAAGGACCCACGCCATCGCTTCGTCCTTTGAGTTCACGAGGCCATCCAGCTGGGCATCGTGTACGTCTCGGAGGACATTGGCCATGCGGGGACCGGAAGTGTATCCTGCGGCGAGGAGGTCCCGGCCGCTCACCAGCCATGGGGGCAGGGTTCTGGTTTCGGCGGCTTCCGTCAGTTTTGTCCGCATGAATTCCCAGTTATCGAGCAGGCCATTGCTTCCGAGGCAATCGACCCGGTGCAGTTCGAGTTCGTCTGCGAAGCTTGGTTCTGCGAGCCAGCGTCGCACCTTGGCGGGGCGCATCTCCTGCACGTGCATGAACTTCATGTGATTTGCGACGGCGGTGACGACGGCGGAGATGATCTGATTGGGAAACTTGAGCCTTGTGAGGATTGACTCTGCCATGGTGGCTCCGACGCGGTCGTGTCCATTGAACCTGATTCGTCCCTCGGCTGGGTCGAGGGTGCGTGTTGCGGGTTTCCCGGCGTCGTGCAGCAGCACGGAGAGCACGAGGGGCTGGGAAACTTCTTCGGGAAGCAGGCTGAGCATGAGTCTGGTATGGGTCCAGACATCGCCTTCCGGGTGGAATTCGGGTGGCTGGCTGCAACCTTTGAGGGCCTCCATTTCTGGGAGAATGATGCCGAGGAGGCCGGAGGCATCGAGCAGGTCGAATCCGCGCAGGCGGTTCCGGTGCAGGAGGATGCGCATGAATTCATCCCGTACCCGTTCGATGCTGATGTCGGTGATGGAGGGTGCTTCGGCGCGGAGGGCGGTCCATGTGGCGGCGTCCATCTGGTAGTCGAGGGCGGCGGCGAACCTTACGGCGCGCATGAGCCGCAGGCGGTCCTCGCGGAATCTCTGGATGGGATCGCCTATGGCCCGCAGCACCTTCGACTGGAGGTCCGCCCGTCCGCCGACGTAGTCGATGACCTTTCCGTCTGTTGGATCGAGAAACATTCCGTTGACCGTGAAGTCCCGGCGCTGGGCGTCTTCCTTGGGAGTTGCGAAGGTCACGCTTTCCGGGCGGCGTCCGTCGCGGTACGAACCATCGGTCCGGAACGTGGCGATTTCGAACATGGCACCGCCTTCGTGGACCACGACGACTCCGAAATGGGCACCGACGTACTGGGCTCTGGGGAACAACTGGAGTACCTCTGGAGGGGTGGCATCGGTGGCGATGTCGTAATCGTGCGGTTCCCTGCCGAGGAGTTCGTCCCGCACGCAGCCGCCTGCGAAATAGGCCATGTGGCCCGCCGCCTGGAGCCGCTGCGCCATTTCCGCCGCGGTCGCGCGCAGGGCTGCTGCATCCATCATTCTTCCGGACATTCCGCAGACTCACCGTTCGTGAGGGCCTCTGCAATGAGGGATCGGGCCCGGTTGCGGGACCAGGATGGTTCCATGAATGCGGATTAAAAACGTGACTTCGTTCCGAAAGAGCACCCGTTCCCCTGAGTAATCAACCATTGCCAGGGACCGTGCGGGCATCCGGCCACGAGCCGACCGCGCCTCCGCCATGGCCCCTTCACCGGCTTTGCAACTCTTCACCGTTTCCATGCCATGCTGAGAATCAACGGAACGAAATCCTCGCGCTTCTGCGACGGCACGAGCCGCCGTGGGTTCCTTCGTCTGGGTGCCCTTGGGCTGGGAGGTCTCGCGATGCCGGAACTGCTCCGGGCGGAAGCTGCGGTGCAGGCGAAGGGCACGAAGTCGGTCATCATGATTTTTCTGCCGGGTGGACCGCCGCATCAGGACATGTGGGATCTGAAGATGGATGCGCCGGCTGACATCCGTGGGGAATTCCGTCCGATCCGGACGAAGGTTCCCGGGATCGAGATCTGCGAGTTGTTTCCGAAGATGGCGGGCATGATGGACAAGTTTTCGATCATTCGGAGCATGGTTGGTGCGCGGGGAGATCATGCAGCGGATCAATGCCTGACTGGGCGGGGGCCGCAGAATGCGCCGCAGGGCGGCTGGCCGAGCATCGGATCGGTACTTTCCCGGGTGCATGGCTCGGGTGCTCCGGGGGTGCCGGCCTTTGTAGGTTTATCTCCCAAAATGGGGCATGCGCCGTGGGCAAATCCCGGTCAGCCCGGTTTTCTGGGGCCAGCGCATGCTCCGTTTCAGCCGAATGGCGGAGGGGCTGGTGACCTTGTGCTCAATGACATTTCGCTCGACCGTCTGGCTGACCGCAAATCGCTGCTGACGAGTTTCGACGGTTTCCGGCGTGATGTGGACAACAGTGGAATGATGGAAGCGATGGATGCTTTTCAGCAGCAGGCCATGGGCGTGCTCACGAGCAGTCGGCTTTCGGAAGCACTCAATCTGGACAAGGAAGATCCCAAAGTCCGTGCCCGCTATGGTGGTGGCACCATGAAGTGCCGTGATGACGGGGGGCCGGAATGTCCGGAGCAGTTTCTCATGGCGCGTCGGTTGGTCGAGGCGGGAGTGCGCTGTGTGACCATTGGCTTCAACCGCTGGGATTGGCATGGGGCCAACTTCCGGCAGGGCCGCGAAGTTTTCCCGCAGCTTGACAATGGGCTGACCGCCCTTGTCGAGGACCTGCATCAGTCCGGTCTGGATAAGGATGTCAGTGTGGTCGTATGGGGTGAATTCGGCCGTACCCCGCAGATCAACAAGGATGCCGGGCGCGATCACTGGCCGCGGGTTTCCTGTGCGGCCCTTGCCTGCGGGGGGCTCAATCATGGACAGGTGATTGGTTCGACGGATCGGCTGGGCGGCGAGGCCAACAGTCGGCCGGTCGACTTTCAGGAAGTCTTTGCAACCCTCTATCATGCAGCCGGAATCGATACGAAGACGGTGACCATCAACGACCTGAACGGGCGTCCGCGCTACCTTGTCGACGAGCAGTTCAAACCCCTGCCTGAACTGGTGGGATGAGGAATGGCGATGCTTTCCGCCGATTTTGCGCCCTTGGACCCGTGGCTTCCGGCTGCCGCTGAATTCAACTCCATGATCTCATGCTGACAATTTTCTCCAGACAATCCTCGGGTTCGTTCTGCGATGGTCATTCGCGGCGGTCGTTTCTGCGGATTGGGGCGCTAGGGCTTGGTGGGCTTTCGCTTCCCCAGCTGCTGCGGGCGGAGGCCGGGCAGGGCAGGGGAAAGTCGCAGAAGTCCCTCATTCTGGTGTACTTACCGGGCGGACCGCCGCACCAGGACATGTTTGATCTGAAGATGGATGCGCCCTCGGAGATCCGCGGGGAATTTTCGCCGATTGGCACCAATGTTCCTGGGATTCAGATCTGCGAGCACCTGCCGCGGCTTGCGAAAATGGCGGACAAGTTCGCTTTTGTCCGCAGCGTGGTGGGCGCGAAGGACCGTCATGAATCGTTCCAGTGCGTCACGGGACGGCTCAATGACAATGTTCCACCGGGTGGCTGGCCGGAGATTGGCAGTGTGGTTTCGCGGGTGCAGGGTGGGGGGGCATCGGTGCCCTGCTATGTGAATCTTTCTCCGAAGATGCAGCACACGCCCTACAATCAGGGCCGCACCAGCTTCCTCGGGGTGGCCCATGCGCCCTTCATGCCGTTGGGCAGTGTGAAGGATGACATGTCGCTCAATGGGGTCACCATCGAACGCCTTGCGGACCGTCGTTCGCTGCTCACTTCGTTCGACAGTTTCCGCCGGGAAACGGACGCGAGCGGGGCCATGTCGGGTGTGGATTCCTTCACGGAACAGGCCTTCGACATTCTGACCTCGTCGCGCCTCCTCAAGGCCCTCGACATTTCCGGGGAGGATCCGAAACTGCGCGAACGCTACGGCAAAGGCACGGAGAAGATCCAAGGGGACGCCGCACCGCGTCTCAACGAGCAGTTTCTGCTGGCCCGGCGTCTCGTGGAAGCCGGTGTCCGCGTGGTCACCATCAGCTACAGCTTCTGGGATTGGCACGGCCAGAATTTCCGGATCGCGAAGGAGAATCTGCCGGACTTCGACCAGGCGATTTCGGCCTTGGTCGAGGACCTGCACAACCGTGGCATGGGCGATGATGTGTCCGTGCTGGCGTGGGGTGAATTCGGTCGTACTCCGCGCATCAACAAGGACGGCGGGCGCGATCACTGGCCGAATGTTTCCTGTGCGCTTCTTGCCGGTGGCGGCATGCAGACGGGGCAGGTGATTGGTTCCACGGACCGGCTGGGCGGGGAAGCGAGCGACCGTCCGGTTCATTTCCAGGAGATCTTTGCGACGATGTACCACAATCTTGGCATCAATCCGAACACGACCACGGTGCCGGACCTCACGGGGCGCCCGCACTACCTTGTCGATGGTCAGTTTCAACCCATGAAGGAACTCGTATGAGCCCTGCCGCCCGCCGATTCTTCAGCCTTGCGCTGCTCTCCCGCCGTTCCTGCGGATTCCGGATTCTGCTCGCTCCCATCGGTGCGGTGCTACTGGCGTCTGACCTGTCGCAGGCCGCCCTGCACATTCATGCGGGGGCCCCGGCCGGGCAGGAAGCGGTGCTTTCCTCGAAGGATGCCAGTCTCCAGCTTGTGGCGACGTCCACGGACGATCATGGACGGGCCGCTGACGTGACCCGCAGTGTCCGCTGGGTGGTTGAGCCTGCTGGAGCCATCGAGATTTCGCCCGCGGGCATGGCCATTCCGCTGGCTGACGGGAAGGCGACCGTGACGGCGGCCATGGAAAATGGCGGGAGTGCGTCCCTCACGATCACGGTTTCCGGATCGGCGAGCCCGCGGCCGCTGCATTTCACGAACGACATTGTGCCGGTCCTCACGAAGTACGGCTGCAATGGCGGTGGGTGCCATGGCAAGTCGGAAGGTCAGAATGGCTTCAAGCTTTCCCTGCTCGGCTTCGAGCCATGGGAAGACTACGGATTTCTTGTGCACGAATCCCGTGGCCGCCGGCTCTTCCCGGCCGCACCGGAAAGCAGCCTGCTTCTGCTCAAGGGGACTGGCGAAATGCCTCACGGCGGCGGTGCCCGCATGACCCGCGGGACGCCGGATTACCTGACCTTGGTGCGCTGGATGGAACAGGGCATGCCCAAGGGCGATCCCAAGGCTCCGGCCCCGGTCAGTCTCGCGGTGTTTCCCCCGGAACGCCTGCTCAAGCCATCGGATCGTCAGCAGCTTCAGGTGACGGCTCTCTATGCGGATGGCTCCTGGCGGGATGTCACCCGTCTCGTGACTTACGAAAGCGGGGCCAAGGACATGGCGACGGTCACGGAAGACGGCCTTGTGTCCACGGCGACCCAGCCTGGCGATGTCGCTATCATGGTCCGCTTCATGGAACTGGTCGGCGTCTTCCGCGGCACGATTCCGCTCGGGGCTCCGCTCGGCGATTTCCCGCCGGAACGGAATGTCATCGATACCCATGTCTTTGCGAAGCTCCGCACGCTCGGTCTTCCGCCGTCGGGTCTGTGCGACGACGCCACCTTCCTGCGCCGGGTCACCATCGACATCACCGGTCGGCTTCCCAAGCCGGAGGAAACGGCGGCCTTTGCGGCTGACCCATCGCCTGAGAAACGCAATGTGCTCATCGACCGCCTGCTCGCTTCGCCGCAGTACGCCGAATATTTTGCTGCCAAATGGGCGGCGCTGCTCCGCAACAAGCGGGGAGACCGGCCTGCGTACGGGACGCTGGCCTTTCACGAATGGATCCGCGATCTGCTGAACCGCAACGTGCCCTACAGTGAATTCGTGAGCCGCGTGGTGAGTGCCTCGGGCAGCATCAGTTCGTCCCCGGCGGTCGGATGGTATCGCACAGTGCGTCAACCCCAGGATCAGCTCCAGGACATTGCGCAGGTCTTCTGCGGCCAGCGCCTCCAGTGCGCCCAGTGCCATCATCATCCCTACGAGAAATGGAGCCAGGACGACTACTACGGGTTCGCTGCCTTCTTCTCGACGATTGGCCGGAAGCCGTCGGACCAGCCTGCCGAGGAAGCGATTTTCCACGAATGGAAAGAGGCGTCGGCGGCCAATCCCCGCACGGGCAAGCCACAGAAGCCGAAGCCGCTCGGCAGCGAGCCGCTTCAGCTCAGCCCGCAGGATGATCCGCGCGAACCGCTGGCTGCATGGCTCACCTCGCCGGAGAATCCTTTCTTCGCGAAGATGTTCGTGAACCGCTACTGGAAGCACTTCTTCAGCCGCGCGCTGGTCGAACCGGAAGACGACATTCGCGTCACGAACCCGCCGGTCAATCCCGCCCTGCTCGACGCCCTCGCGCAGGAATTCACGAAGTCGGGCTTCGACATGAAATCCTTCGTCCGGCTCGTCTGCCGCAGCACTACCTACCAGCTGAGCAGCCTGCCGAACGAGCACAATGCGTCGGACCGCCAGAACTTCAGCCGCTTCTTCCCGCGCCGGCTTCAGGCGGAAGTCCTCCTCGATGCCATCGACTCGGTCACGGGGCTGGCCACCCGTTTCCCGGGTCAGCCGGCTGACCGCCGGGCCGTGGCCCTCCCTGATGACAGCTTCAATGGAGCCAGTTATTTCCTCACGGTTTTCGGACGGCCGGAGAATTCGAGTGCCTGCGAATGCGAACGCACGCAGGACAGCAGTCTCGCCCAGAGCCTGCATCTTCTCAATTCCAAGGGCATTCAGGAGAAGCTGACCGCCGAGACGAGCCGATCCGCCATCCTTGCGAAGGATGAACGTCCGGTCGCGGAGCGCCTCCGACAGCTCTTTGTGACCGCCTATTCCCGGGAACCTCAGCCGGAGGAAATCCAGAAGGCGGCCGACTATCTCGCAAAGAAGAACG
>JBDKER010000080.1:0-6936 GCA_039795165.1 Verrucomicrobiota bacterium
CTCTCGGGCACCAAGTTCTTCATCGACGAAATCCGCATCGGTTCGTCATTCAGCGACATCGTCGGCGCATCAGTTCCAGCCCCGCCCTTCGCCATCGTCTCCCATTCCTTCAACCCAGCCACCCGCGTCCTCACCCTCACATGGACCTCGGAACCCGGCGCATCCTACTCGGTCCGCTACACCCGAAACCCAGCCGACTGGTCCCGCGAACTGGACGACAATGTCCCCGCCAGCAGCGGACCCACCACCACCAAATCCTATCAGCTCGCAGACTTCGGCCTCGGATCCGAACCCTCTCTCTTCTTCCGCATCCACCGGCGCTGAAAAAATCAACACGCCCGGAAAGCAGGAGCCAGCCCGCCCCTCAGCCTACACAAGGGTATTGCCGCTGCGTCGCCCGGCCGCCGCATCATTCAGATTCGCAATGGTCGTCTCGGCAATGGTCGTAACCGCTTGTTCCGTGAAGAATCCCTGATGCCCGGTCACCAGCACATTCGGAAACCCCAGAAGCCTCGCCAGCACCTCGTCGTTCATGGGCCGATCCGACAGGTCACGGAAGAATTTGCCCTCTTCCTCCTCGTAAACGTCCAATCCCACACCACCCAGTTCGCCCCGCCCAACTGCCCCAATGAGCGCTTCCGTGTCCACCAGACCTCCCCTGCTGGTGTTGAGCAGATAGGCTCCTTTCTTCATGAGCGCTAAAGTCCGCGCATTGATCAGATGATGCGTCTCCGGTGTCAGCGGGATGTGCAGACTGACAATATGCGACTCCGCAAGGAGTGCATCCATGGGCACATAGCGGATCCCCATGGCCTCCGCTCCGGGATGCTCCGCGCGGTCATGCGCCAGCAGCGGACAGCCAAAGCCCTTCATGATTGCCGCAAAGGCCATGCCAATCCGCCCAGTCCCCACCACACCCACCGTGCTGCCATGAATGTCGCGCCCCATCAGCCCCGCCAGACGGAAATTGAATTCCCGGGTCCGATTGTACGCCCGGTGCACCCGCCGGTTCAAAGTCATCAGCAGGGCGACCGCATGCTCCGCCACCGCATACGGAGAATATTCCGACACCCGCCGCACCGTCAGCCCATGCCGGGAAGCCGCTTCAAGATCAATGTTGTTATACCCCGTAGACCGCTGCACCACCACCCGCACCCCAAAGTCCGCCAACTGCGCAACCACCCCCGCATCGGCGCGGTCATTCACAAACAGACAGACCGCATCAAACCCCCGCGCCAAACCCACCGTCGTCAGATCGAGCTGCGCCTGCGTATACACCAACTCATGCCGGCCACCATCGGCAGCATTCGCAGCATCAAGGAAAATCCGGTCGTACGAACGAGCATCAAAGACCAGAGTTCTCATGTCCTGTGACCCTGCACAGAATCCCCTCACCTGCACCCGCTGATCCGGAAAATTGCATCAAGCCCCGCCACGCGGAGCGAACGCCTCACGACTGCTTCACCGATTCCCATGCATCCGTGAAAAGATCCTTCACTGCCACACCGGGATCTTCCAGCATGATCAGCTGATCGCCCTGAGGAATCCGGAAACAGGGATGCTCCCGGAGCGCCGCAGGAATCAGACCGGCCGCCGCAGCATTCGCAGTCGGATACCCAGTGCCCTCGGAAATGCGCGCCGCCACCGCAGGCCGCAGAATGTACTCGAGAAACTGATGCGCCTGCACCTTCCGGGGCGATTCGCGCAGCACACAGAGGCAATCCATGTTGAAAACCGATCCCTCGGCAGGAAGGAAAAAATCGAGTTCGGCATCGGCCTGCATCACGGCTACGAAATCTCCGGCGTAACCCTGCACGATGCTGCAGATGCCCGACGCCAGCTTGTCCTCGAAGGCCTCGGAATCATAACAAGCCACCGATGGCTTCTGCCTCCGCAGCAGATCCCCGGCCTTCGCAATCTCCCCGGGGTCGGTCGTATTGGGCGACAAACCCAGCGCCAGCAGCGCAATCGCCGAGGCCTCGCGGGCATCATCCAGAATCGACAGCTTACCGCGCACTTTCTCCAGAAAGGCCGGATCGAACAAATCGGCCCAGCGCTGCGGCGGCGGCTCCACCGCTCCCTTCCGGTAACCGATTCCCGTTGACGCCCCCAGATAAGGAATGGCCCAGCGTCCCTCCGGATCCGCCCGCATTCCCACAAACCGCACGTCGAGATTCCGCCGCCCCGGCAGGGCTCCATGATCCAATTCCGCCAGCAATCCCTGCGATGCCATCTGACTGACCGCATACTGCGACGGACATACCAGATCGTAACCACAGTTTCCCGTGGCCGCCTTGGCCATCATCTCTTCATTCGAATTATAAGTATCCACCTGGACGCGGCAGCCATGTTCCTTTTCGAAATCGCGGACGACGTCGTCGGGCAGGTACTCGGCCCAGAGATAGATGTTGAGGACATTGGCATCGTTCCGGCGGGCGCACGATGCCATGGCAGCCGCGGCAAGAGGAAGGAACTGACGGCGGGAAAGTCGGACGGACATGGCGGACACCGTGCGTGCCGGGCCGCCTTTCTGCAAGCCTCGCCTCGGCGGAATTCCGCTGGCGCCGCCCTGTAATCCACGGCAAGCGGATCGCATGTCCAGTTCCGATGCGTTCCTTGCCACTGCCCTCGATGCCGCCCGCCAGGCGGGTGCTCTCCTCCGCGCCAATTTCGGCGGCGTCCTCGGCGTCAACGAACTCAAGCAATACGACATCAAGCTGGAACTCGATGTCCGCAGCCAGGAACTGATCACAGCCATCATCCTCCGCAGCTTCCCGGACCATGCCATCTACGGCGAGGAAGGCCTCGGCGGCAACCAGGCCAGCGATCACCAATGGATCGTCGACCCCATCGACGGCACCGTGAACTACTTCTACGGAATCCCCCACTTCTGCGTGAGCATCGCCCTGCGCGTCGCCGGAGAAATCATCCTCGGCGTCATCTACGACCCCATGCAGGACGAAATGTTCGTCGGGCGCAAAGGCCACGCCCCGGAACTCAATGGCCAACCCATGCAGGTGAGCGGCCGCCGCGAACTGTCGGACGCCATGATCACGGTCGGCTTCTCCAAGAACCGCGAATCCATCGACGCCGGTCTCCAGCGCTTCAAGGAACTCCTCTTCAAGGTCCGCAAAACCCGCATGCTCGGCAGCGCCGCCCTCGGCATGGCCTATGTCGCCGCGGGCCGGCTCGACGCCTACCTGGAGGAAGTCATCAGCCTCTGGGACGTCGCCGCAGGCATCATTCTCGTGGAAACCGCCGGCGGCCGCGCCCGCCTTTTCGAAAAGGATGCCGCCGCCGAAAAGTATTCCATGTGCTGCACCAATGGCCACCTCCCCCTCGCATGGGTCGAGGAGGAAATGGCAGGCAGCAAGGCCAACACCTGATCCCGCCAACCCTCTTCCGTTCTCACCACCATGACCCGCACCGGCATCGGCTACGACGTGCACCAGCTTGTCCCAGGCCGACCCCTCATTCTCGGCGGCGTGGAAATTCCCAACGACCGCGGACTGGATGGTCACAGCGACGCGGATGTGCTCTGCCACGCCATTGCCGACGCCCTGCTCGGTGCCGCCGCCCTCCCGGATATCGGTCACTACTTCCCGCCCTCGGACGAAAGCATCCGCGGCATCAGCAGTCTGGAGATTCTCCGCCGCGTCGCGGCCATTCTCCGCGAAAAAGGAGCCGTCCTCCACAACATCGACAGCACTCTCGTCGCAGAACGGCCGAAAATCCTTCCCCACGTCCCCCTCATGAAGGAACGCATCGGCGAAGCCCTCGGCCTCCCCGTCACAAGGGTCGGCATCAAGGCGACCACCAATGAAGGCATGGGCTTCCCAGGCCGTGGCGAAGGCATGTGCGCCATGGCCGTGGCCTGCCTCGATCTGCCGCTCATGGACTGATCCCGCTCCGGCATCGCGGCCTTGCCACTCATGGCATCCCGGACCGAGGCTCGCTGCCATGAAGCTGGCATCATGCGTTCTCCTCGGCGTCCTGACCATGGCTGCCGCCGCCGCCGATCCCCTGCCGGGCACTGATCCGCTCCCTCCACGCGAAAACACGGCAGCTGCCATGGTCGGCGGCATCCACCGCTTCCTCGATCGGCTCGCAGCCACCACCACAGCAGACTGCGAAGCGGATTGGCGCGCTCACACCCACGACCCGGAATACGCCGCCACCAAACGCGCAACCCTCCGCCGCCAGCTCGGTCTCACGGACACCCGCACGGGCGGCCCCATCACGACAGGACAGCAAATCGGCTCGCTCGGCCCGATCCCGGTGCACACGGCTTCATGGCCGGTCTTCCGCAGTCTCCACGCGGAAGGCCTCCTGTCCGGAAATGGCACGGATGCCGTCATCATCCTCCCGGACTGCGGTGTCTCTGCGGAACAATCGTTCGGCCTCGCCCCGGGCCTGCCCTCGGATCATGAGGACGCCCGCCTGCTCGCAGCTCTCCCGCTGCGCATCCTCGTCATGCCGCGGCTCGACCGCCGCAGCGAAGCCCCCATGCCGCTTGGCCGCCGCACGGCGTTCAGTCAGCGCGAAGTTCTCTGGCGTGCCGCCTTCGAAATGGGCCGCACGGTCCCGGGCTACGAAATCCAGATGGTGCTGGCCGCCGCCGATGCCCTCCGTGCCGATGGCGTGCAGCGCATTGCTCTGCTCGGCTCGGGCGAAGGCGCATGGATCGCCCTGCTCGCCGCAGCCATCGAGCCACGCTTCTCCCACATCGTCGCCGACGGTGCCTTCGGCCCAGCCTCCCAGCAGTGGCAATGGCCCATCGACCGCACGGTCTTCGGTTTTCAGAAGGAATTCACCACGGCTGCCCTCGCAGCCCTCGTCGCCCCGCAGCCGCTCTTCATCGCCCACCAGCGCTGGCCGGAGGTTTCGCTCAAGGATACCGCCGGCGGTGCCCCCGGCCGGATCTCCAAGCCCGGGGATGACGAACTTGCCGCGGAATGGCAGATGCTGCGGAAACTCGCGGGCCCGCTGGCGGAGTCGCTCCACACCATCCCTCGATCCCGCCCTCCCGCCGCGGAACTCGCCGCAGCCCTCGGCCACACATCGCTGCCGCCATTCCCGGAACCTGCCGTCGCGGTGCCCGCCGTTCCCTCCAGCGACCCTTCCATCCAGCAGGACCGCCTCTTCTCCGCCCTGCTCGAGGACACTCAGCAACTCATGCGCACATCGCCGCAAAGCCGCGCCGAGTACTGGAAAAAGGCAGATTTCACGACCGCGGAACGCTTCGCAGCATCAGCCGCAGCCTACCGCTCCGCATTCTGGAACGATATTGTGGGCTTCCTCCCGACAGCCACCGTACCACCTCGCCCACGCAGCCGCCGCACCCTCGAAACACCTCACTTCACTTCATGGGAAATCGAACTCGAGGTCTACCCGGACGTCTTCGCCGCAGGTACATTCCTCATTCCCACAAACCTCAAGGCAGGCGAATCCCGCCCGGTCGTGGTCTGCCAGCACGGACTCGAAGGCCTGCCCGCCGACGTCGCCGACCCCGCAAGGGACCACCCGGCCTACCATGCCTTCGCGGCCCGGCTCGCCACAAAAGGCTACCTCGTATTCGCCCCGCAGAATCCCTACACCGGTGGCACGGAATTCCGCCAACTCTGCCGCAAGGCATGGCCCCTCGGCCTCTCACTCTGGAGCTTCATCGTCCGGCAGCACGAAACCATCCTCGCATGGCTCCAGCAGCAACCACACGCCGACCCGCAGCGCATCGCCTTCTACGGCCTCAGCTACGGCGGCAAAACCGCCATGCGCATCCCCGCCCTCCTCCCCGGCTACTGCCTCAGCATCTGCTCAGCCGACTACAACGAATGGATCTGGAAAACCACCGACGCTTCCTCACCCTTCTCGTACCTCCATACCAGAGAATACGACATGGCAGAATGGAACCTCGGCCATACCTTCAATTACGCCGAACTCAGCTGGCTCATCTTCCCAAGACCATTCATGGTCGAACGCGGCCACGACGACAATGTCAGCTGCGACGAATGGGTCGCCTACGAATACGCCCGCACCCGGCGCCACTACTCACGGCTCGGTCTCGCCAGCCGCACCGAAATCGAATTCTTCAACGGACCCCACACCATCCACGGTGTCGGCACATTCCAGTTCCTCGACCGCTTCCTCTCCCCCTGATCCCATCCCCGGGAACCTCTGGCAGGACCCAGCCCGCCGCCCGCCGGGAAACCCATCACCCATCGACCCCTCAACCGCTGTTCCGATCAAGGCAAAACCAGGATGCGATGCCGGACAAGGTTTTCCAGAGGCGCTCAGGAAGCCGAAGGCATGTACTGCTTCAGCAGAGCCCGCTCACCCGACCGCAGCGCCCGTTTTCCAATCCGGCCCCGCGCCACTTCAGCCTCGGCCTGACGATTCCCCGCCGACAGCACGGCCGCCTGCACCACCAGCCAGCCCACCGGGCATTCACCTTCCGCAGGAATCACGCCCTCGAGGATCTGCTGCGCCGCAGGCTGCCTCCCCCTCCGCAGCTCCGCCAGCGCTGCCGTCACCTTCCACCATGCATCCGGAGCCACCCAGGTCCCCATCCGCTCCGCCAGCCCATAGTCGGCGGCTTCCGCTTCACCAGCCAGCAGCTTCAGATACAGAAGTTCACTCCGGAATCCATCTGCCTGCGGCCAGACCGCCAGCACCGCCTCAAGGGCCTTCCGGTGCTCCGCTTCCTGCTCAGGCCTTGTCCGCAGCACCCGGATGCGCTCCACCCGTGCCAGCATCCCCACCGCCGCATCATTCTCCGCAAACCTAAGAAACAGATCCGCAGGAATCCAGTTCCCCCGCTTCGCCATTTCACGCCCAGCCTCCAGCAGTTGCCCGGGGGTCGCATCGCTGCGCGCGGCTGCCTGCACCTCGCCCGCCGCCGCAGCGGCCCTGCCCATAGCCTGCCCACCGCCCGCCAGA
>JBDKER010000081.1:0-6545 GCA_039795165.1 Verrucomicrobiota bacterium
AGGCCCTGGAAGTCGTCATCGAACTGCGATGGGGTGCCGTTGGTTTCGCTGGGGCGTTCGATGATGCGGAAGTGAGCGAACTGCGTGTGATTGGCGGCGATGCCCGAGAGCTGGAAGAGTCGGAAGCCCACGCTTTCAAAGAGTCCCTGTTCGCCGCGGTAGAGGAAGTCGCCCTGCTGGATGCAGGATGAGAAATTGAGCTTCTTCCAGCGCTGGTCGTAGGACCGGCCGTAGTTGTCCGCGGCTTCGAAATCGTGACCACGGTTGAAGTCGAACTTCCACATATTCTTGCCCATGGAGAAGCGCCAGACGCCGCCGCGGGCACGGTAGCGGATGTGGTCGTACACCTTGCCACGGTGGCAGAGCGCGCCTTTCCAGTTGTAGAGGCTGTGGCTGTACTGGGCACCGGCCGGCTGGTTCGAACCATCCGCCTTCGTTACGGGGACGGACTGGGCATTGGCGTGTTCCGAGGTGGTGGTGATGAGGTGGTAGGGAGGGACCGAGGCGAGCAGGTCCGGGGAGAATGTCTGGGCGGGAGTGACGCCCGGGCGGTTGGCCCCGGTCCATGACGGCAGGGTTCCGTAGACAAAGTAGGCGAAGTTCGGCTGCGGGTCGTCGGCGTAGGGCACGCGGATCTGGAGGCCGGCTGTATCCATGGCGCTGATGCGGTAGCGGATGAGGCGGCGGTGCTGCTGGACGGTGGCTGGGATGAGCGCGGTGAAATTGCCATCGCTCGGGGTGGCATCGCCGTCCGTGCCGGCATCGTTCATGGGGATGCTGATCCATGAAGCGGCGGCGGAGAAGCGCGGGTCGCTGTCCGTGATGTAGTCGCCTGGTTCCACGATCTGGTAGGCGAGCGAAGCCGAGGCGGTGCCATCGGGATCCGTGATGCGGGCCGTGATGGCGACTGGTTCGCCGGGTCTGGGCCATTCGCCTGGAGTGGTGGTGATGGGAGTGTGGTTTACCTGGCGGATGGCTGGCGGGCTATTGGCGGCGAGGTTGCCATTGGGTGCGAGCGGGGTGGGTCCAGCTCCGACCGTGCCGCCTCCGAATTTCAGTTCGGCATCGATGTAGAAGTCGCCGCTGCCATTGAGGGAGGTATTGAGGGCGTGGATGGCGAGGACATTGGTGCCCTGGCTGAGGATGGCGTTGGGATTGGAGATGGTGACGACGTCGGGGACCTGGTGTTCGTGGTTGCGTCCGGCCGTGCCGTTCCATGGCACGAAGGTGCCTGCGGCGGGGCCCCAGCGGGCGACTTCCACGCCGTTGATCCATGCAATGGCTCCGTCGTCGTTGAGAATGGAGAGAGTGAGCGCGCCCGGGACTGGTCCTGTGAGGGTGAAGGTGTGGCGGAGGTGGATGCCCGAGTATCCCGGGGGTGAGGTCGGCTGATTCATATCCGCGAGCAGCGTGTCGACGGTTTCGCCGTAGCCGAAGGGAGCGCCGCCGGTGGTGGAGGTGAGCCATGAGGCATCTTCTGCGAAATCCGTGCGGCGCCATGCTTCCACGGGGTTTGATGGTTCGCTGGTCGATTTGCGGTAGCGCCAGCCCGGACTTCCCAGCGGGACGTAGGTGACTGGTTCTCGGACGGAGGCACCACCATCGCTGCGGCGCCAATGGCCACCGAGGTCGTTGTCGAGCGCGGGATTGATGAGTTCGATCGAATAGTTTGGCGGGTCGCCCACGGTGGGCCATGGGAAGCCGAGGCCGTAGGTGACTTCGTCGATGGTGCGGCCGGCGGGGTCGCGCAGGCGGATGGTTTCGCCGTTGTTGCGCAGGCGGTTCCAGCGCGGGGCGGCCTGGTCCTGCCATGAGATCACGGACGGACCGGATTTCCCCCATTTCTGCTGGATGGTGGCGGGGTCTTCGCAGACGAGGAGGAAGCCGCCGGGCGGGATGACAGAGCCGGGAGGGAGTCGGAAATTGATGCCTGCGTCGAAGAAAGCGCCTGAGAGGTCGGCTGGTTCGGTGGCGGGATTGTGGAGTTCGATGAACTCGCTGTGGATGGTGGCGTCGTCTTCGGTGAAGTGGATTTCGTTGATGACGACGGTGGGCGGGGTGTAGGCGGTGGTGGTGAACGTGAGGGTGGCGGGGGCCCATGCGGTGCCGGCGAGGTTGGTGGCACTGGCGCGGTAGAAGTAGGTCGTGAGTGGCTGGAGGGGGGAGGCCGCGGTACTGAAGGCGGATGTCTGGGTTCCGAGGTCGAAGGTGGATGTCCACGCGGCTGGGTTGGTGCCGCCGTCCTTCGTCCCAAAGTAAATGGTGACGCGGGGTGGATCGTTGCCGGTGTCCGTAATCTGTCCCCGCAGGGTGGCGCTGAGGCCGCCGATGCCCGTGGCGGGCAGGCTCGTGACAACCGGCAGGGAGGCGGTCAGCGTCGAGAACGTGGCTGCGTCCGACCATGCGGTGCCTGCGCTGTTGGTGGCGCGGGCGCGGTAGAAGTAGGTGGTGCTCTGCGCGAGGACGGTGAGGTTGCGGGTGACTGTGCCCGTTTGCGGCCCGGTGGCGATTTCGTTTTCCCATGGTCCGGTGGTGCCGGCGTCGCTGCGGCCCCAGAAGATCGAAACCTCAGGAGCCGATGCTCCGGGGTCGGTCAGCTCGGCGGCGATGGTTGCGGAAGTGGCCGTGAGGTTGCTGGCGGGGATGGTGGTGATGACCGGTGGGGTTGGCGGAGGCTGGGCTGCCTGGAAGTGAGCGAGCACGCGGGCCGGGCTGAGGGCGGAGGGATAGAGGGCGACTTCATCGATCCAGCCATTGAACCAGATGGTCCCGGCGTAGGCCGGAGCACCGGTGTGGTTGGCTCCGAGATACATGTCGGCGTTTGCCGAGAAGCTCTGGGAATTTGCCTGGCTGCCGCGTTCCGTGCCATCGACGTAGAGCCGGACGATGCCACCAGTGCGGGTGTAGACAATGTGGTGCCATTCGTTGAGCGAGGCATTGAAGGAAGGCAGGGCACCATTGTGCCAGCCGCCGATGGAGCCGGCTCCGGCATTGTTCAGGAAGATGCCGAAATCGTTGGCATTCTTGTAATTGAAGATGTCGCCGCGGGTAGTTACCGGCGTGCGGGCCCATGCTTCCACTGAGAAATCCCCGGTACCGAGGGCGAAGGCTGGGTCGGCGGCGATGCGGACACGGGACGACGTGCCATTGAAGAGGCCGCAGGTGCCGAGGGCGGGGAAGGCCGACGGCTGGCCGAGCGCCACATTTTCGCAGGTGCCATTCTGAGCCGGCAGGGCGGCGTCGGCGGCGAGCGGACCCGACGCTTCGTCCAGTTGCCAGTAGGCGACCGGGTTGTCGGCGAGCACGGCGTTGCGGTAGGCGGGCGATCCGGCACGGGAGGGCAGGATGGCCGTGGCGAAGGCGAGGATGATGGGAAGGCGGCGCATGGGGTGGGAACATCATGACAGATGGGAAGTGATTGGTCATCCATTTCCTGTGCGGGCTTTGGTTGAAGCCGGGCGGCCCGGGGTTAGCCTTGGCGCATGGAGATCAGGGAATTTGCCGAGCGGGTGCTTTTCGGGACAACGCTGGAGGAAAAACTGGCGGGTCCCGGCGGGAGGCTCACGGATGACGACCGCGGGGTGGCCCTGCTGACAACCCCAGCGGCTCCCGGGCGGCCCGAGGGACTGCGCATTGCCGGTGGGGAAAAGCGGGTGCCGCTGCCGTCGGGCCGTGAACTCGAGCGGGAGGAAACGCGGGCCCTGCTCCTGCATTTCTTTGCGAATCATGAATTGCTGGCGACCGAGCTGATGGCGCTGGCCCTGCTGCGGTTCCCCGAGGCTCCGCGGGCCTTCCGGGCCGGTCTGGTGCAGACGCTGCGAGACGAACAGGAACACACGAAGCTCTACATGGAACGGATGGGACGGGCCGGCTTCCGGTTCGGTGACCTGCCTGTGAACGGATTCTTCTGGAGGCATGTGGGCGGCATGACTTCGCCTGCTGATTACGTGAGCCGTCTCAGCCTGACCTTTGAGCAGGCCAATCTCGATTATGCGCGGCACTATGGCGGATTGTTCCGCGGATTTGGAGACGATGACACGGCGGCGCTGCTGGAGAAGATCTACGAAGACGAGATCAGTCATGTCGGCTATGGCCTGCGCTGGCTGCGGAAGTGGAAGGAAGCCGGGGAAAGCGACTGGGAAGCGTGGCGGAAGCGGTTGGTCTTTCCGCTCAGTCCGGCCCGGGCGCGGGGCAATGTGCCCTTCAATGCCGAAGGACGCCGCCGTGCGGGCTTCGACGATGCCTTCATCCGGTCGCTTGAGGTCTTCTCGCAGAGCCGGGGTCGCACCCCGGACGTCTACTGGTTCAATCCCGGGGCCGAAGCCTGTGCGCTGCAGCGGCAGGCCGGGGCGTGGGGTCAGGATGGGGTCACGCCGGCCCTGATGCGCGATCTTGATCTTCTGCCGCTGGCGGTGGCGCATCCTGACGACATTGTTCTCGTGCAGCGCCGTCCGTCCGAAAGTCATCTGCGGACGCTCATGGCTGCGGGCATCGGGCCAGCGGAATTCGTGGTGGTGCCGTCGCCTGTGAAGCTGGCGGAGGGCAGTGATCTGCGGACGAGGAAGCTTGGCCGTCTGCGTCCGTGGGGATGGAGTGCCGACAGCGTGGCCATGGCAGAGGAACTTTCCGCACAGCGCCGGGAACCATCCGTGCCGTGGTCCGAGGCCCTGCGGAATCTTTATTCCAAGGAAACCGCCGCTGCCTTGCTGGCTTCGTGTCAGGGCCGGTGGAGCGAGGCCGCCGCCCTTGCCGGGCGGGTTGTGCGGGATGCGGAGGAATGCCGTGGCGCCGTGGCCTCGTGGCAGGGTGCGGGGTTTCCCGAGGTTGTCCTCAAGTCTCCCTTCAGCCTTGCGGGCCGCGGCATGCTGAGAATCCGCCAGCCAGGCCTCCAGCCTCACGAAACCGCATGGCTCACGAAGGCACTGGCCGCCCAGGGATCCATCGTCGTCGAACCATGGCTCGACCGGATAGCCGATTTCTCCGCGCATTACGACTGCGAACCGGGCAAGCGCCCGAAGCTGCGCGGCCTGGTGCGCCTGCACTGCGATGCCGCGGGTCGCTTCGTGGCCTGCGCGGCGTCGCGTTCCTTCGGCCGCAACCTGCCCGGAGGCGTGGCGCGCCTGTGGGAAGAAAGCGGGGCCCAGGCATTCTACGAAGAAGAACTGCCAGCCCTGCTGGCCCCCCACTGCGACGCCGCATCCTTCCGCGGATGGCTCGGCATCGACGCCCTCGTCCACCGCCTCCCCGACGGATCCCCGCACATCCGCCCCATCGTCGAAATCAATCCCCGCGCCACCATGGGCCGCATGACCCTCGAACTCCGCCGCTGCGCCGCCCCAGAGTCACCCGTCGCATGGAGAATCTTTCACGACCGCGCCATGCAGGCCGCCGGATGCCAGACTCCTGCCGGTTTCGCCAGGTCGTGGAGCGAGCGGTTCCCGTTGCAAATGAACACATTATCAGGGGGTAAAATAATTGCCGGAGCGTTTTCCTTGAATGACCCGGAGGCCGCCGAGCGGTTCGTGGGAATTGTCGCGGTCGGAGACGAAGCGGTCAGGGCGCTGATAAGTTAATCGAATATTAATGTAAAGCTTCCTACAACTAGTTAATTAGTCGTCCTGATTGACAGATGGGCATGGCAGTTGCTCCTCTTGCTCATGGTAAGCTTTGATCATCGAGATGCGAAATGAACTTATGGCCAGCGACCTGCCCGGCGGGCAGGGTGAACTTTCGTTTTTCCCCGAGACGCAGTGGTCTATGGTGTTAGGAGCGGGGGGGCGGAACGGCCATGGGGCATTGCATGAATTAGTCAGGATGTACTGGCGGCCGTTGTATTATTATGCTAGGAGGCAGGGGAGAGGTCATGACGATGCAGCCGATGAAGTGCAGGGGTTTTTTGTCTATGTGAGTAATGTGGACAGTCTGCGGGATGTGGGGCGTGGTGTGGGGAAGTTCCGTATTTACCTGCTGGAGATATTTCGTTTATGGAGAGACAGTTATGGTGTGGCGCAGCATCGCTGGCGTGCGACGGAGGCGGCCCGGATGGTGCCGTGGGGGTCGGCGGAGGAACTGGCGCAGATGGCGGGGGAGTACGCGGAGTATCCGGATGATCTGATTTATGACCGCGAGTGGGCGGCGGGTCTGGTGCGGAGGGCCATGGATGTGCTGGGGGCGGAGTACCGGGCGCGGGGCCGGGGGCGCTGGTTCGACGCGCTGGCGGGGGCCTTGCCGGGAGGGGTCGGCATTCCCCCTTATGCCGAGGTGGCGGCCGCTCTCGGCACTACGGAGATTGCGGCGCGCAAGGCCGCCTTTGATCTACGGAAAGCGTTTGCGCAGACCCTCCGCCGGGAGATCCGGGCGACCGTGCCAACCAATGACGAAGCCGAAGCGGAACTCCGGTACCTCGTCGATATTCTCCGCACGCAGTGAAGCCGGAATGCCAGCCGCCGAAATCATCCCTTTCCAGTCCTCGATGTGGAACCCAGCAGCCGATTCATCCAACCGATCCGGGGGTCGATCCAGCGGACCGATCCGTCGATTTTTCT
>JBDKER010000082.1:0-5306 GCA_039795165.1 Verrucomicrobiota bacterium
TGCAGGAATACGGCATGGCGAGGGGCACTGCGTGCATGGCCTGGAGCAGTCCGAGGGGCAGGCCGGAACCGTCGGCGAGTCCGGCCAGTTCCTGTTCCACGCGGTCGTCGCCCCATGCGGCCGAGCGGCCCCAGAGGTCGCGGAGGGCATCGGTCGACGATTTCATTTCCGCCGTGATGCCTGCCATGGCTTTCGGGATGAACGACTGCATGCGGTCGGCGAGGAGTTTGCCGAGTTGGAAGCCCATCTGGTAGGGCGAGCCACGGACGACGGCGACCGGGATGCGGACGCCTTCGGATTCTGCGAAGGCGAGGTGGCCGCTGCCGCCTGGGTTGGGAGGGACCGGGGCGGCAGCGGCGGAGGGTGTGGGAACCGTCTGCCGGAGCGAATTCTCCTTGTCCTGCGGGCTGGCTGCGAGGGTGCCTGCGAAGGATGCGAGGACGAGGAAGGCAGAGCGGATCATGGTGTCGGGAGCGGATTATTTATCCCAGCTGTTGTCTTTGATGAGCTTGCGGATGCCTTCGTTGAGCGGGAAGCTGTCCGGGAGCATCTTGAAGCGGACGAGGTATTTGACGGCGTTGTGGACCTGCATGATTTCGCCTTTTTTGGCTTCCAGCTGGCTGGCGGGAGTTTCCGTGATGGATTTCCACCATGTGGTGGCCAGATCACCGACTTTGGTGGTGGTGGCGGCGTCGGCTTCGTAGGTGAGCGACTCCATGAGGTGGAGCATCTGCTGGCGGCCGGTGAAGGACTCGGCTGCCGAGCGGATGCCGGTGGCGATGGCCTTGCGCTGGGCGGCGGTTGCTTCCGGGCTCAGGTGGCTGCCGTCGCCGCCTTCCGCCGGGCGTTTCGGCAGTGGGCGGTACCAGATGTTGCGGTAGCGGACTGGGTTGCCGTGGTCCTGCAGTTTGAGGGGGCCTTTTTCCGGGAACGGGCGGGGTTTTGAGCGACCCATGTGGCCGCCGCCGCCTTCCAGCGGGGTGTGGTCCTGGACGAGGACGCCATTGAGGAAGACGGTGAGGTAGCCGGTTTCGATTTCCTTGCCGTCCTTGAAGATGGGGCGGCGGAAGATGATGTCGTAGACCTGCCACTGGCCGGGGGCGACGAGGGCGTTCACGAGCGGGGGATTGACGCCGTAGACCGATCCTGCGAAACCGTCCGCGTAGGTTGGATTATTGAAATTGTCGAGGACCTGAACTTCCACCTGGCCCATGAGGAAGACGCCGCTGTTGCCGCGGCCCTGGCTATCGCCTTCCACCTTGGCGGGGGCGGACCATTCGATGTGGAGCTGGCAGTCGCCGAATTCCTCGCGGCTGCGGATGTAGCCCGCGCCGGGGACGCACTGGAGGGTGCCGTCCTTGACGATCCACTTTGTGGGTTCCGGGGGATTCTTGTCCGCGGCCCATTTTTCGAGAGCGGCGGGGGATCCATCGAAAAGGATGACAGCGTCTGCTGGTGGTTTGCCGGCTTGTTCCTGCGAGCTGAAAGTGCCCGGTTCGACGCGGCGCGGCTGCGGGCGGTTCATGTCGTGGATGGCCCATGGATGGGTTTCGTCCGGCGGGTCGCCGTAGAAGCCGCCGGCGGCTGGGGATGGAAGGCACGAAGCAGCTGTGAGGGCCGCCGAGAGAGGGAGGAAGGATATGCGCATGGGGGATCCGTGTAGAGTGTCGTGCGGGGTGCCGCAAGGAGATCGCGATCCGGCGGTGCGGGGGGAGCGAGGAAGGGGGGAGCGGGCAAAACCCCGTTGCGGAGGGTTCGGCTGGCGCGTACGTGCAAGCAGCGAAATTGTTGATCCGACAACCCATTTATCCGTCATGACCGCCGCAGCATCCATTCAGGCACTTCAGGAGAAATTTCCCGCCGCCTTTGTTTCGACTCATGAATTCCGGGGCGAGCAGACTGTGGTGGTGCGGGCCGAGCATCTTGCGGCGGTGATGGGGTGGCTGAAGGACGAACTTGCCTACGATCTCCTGCTGGATGCGAGCAGTGTGGACCACATGGGGGAAGAACCGAGGTTTGAGATGGTTTATGAACTGTATTCGCTCGCCTCGCGGGCGCATCTGCGGGTGAAGGTTTCGGTGCCCGGAGAAGAGGTGGTCAGTGTCGCTGGAATCTGGCCGACCGCGGACTGGCATGAGCGGGAAGTCTATGACATGATGGGGATCCGGTTCACTGGGCATCCCGATCTGCGGAGGATTCTGATGTGGGATGGCTATCCGTATTTTCCGCTGCGGAAGGACTTTCCGCTCGCGGGCAAGCCGACGGAAGTTCCCGATGTGGCATTCACTGGAATCGCCCCGCTCGCGGGTGGTCCCTTTGTGACCGCTCCGGGGGCCGGCGACCGGGTGGCTGGGGAACCGCGGGCCAAGGGTGAATCAGGAAAGGGCGACCGGGGCTGAGCCGGTTGGGAGGCTCCGGACCGGAGGAGCCGCAGAGATGATCCGGTGCCTTTGAATTTCTGGCCAAAGTCATGAAGTCGGGATTTCTGGAAAAGCTGATTTCGAGGATTGACCGCCTGCCGCAGGAGGAAATGCAGGCGATTCTGCTGCGGTTGGTGCGGGAGAAGGGGTTTTTCGAGCAGGTCTTCGAGGCGATGGAGGAAGGGGTGATTGTGTGTGATCCCGAGGGCCGGGTATCCTTCATCAACCGGGCTGCCTGTGGATTCTTCGGGCTGAAGGCCGAGCAGACCGCTGGGAAGGCGTTGGAGGAAGTGATCCGTGGGTTCCGCTGGCCATCGCAGGGACGGGTGCAGGGGACCGTTTCCCGGGACATGGAGATTTTCTATCCGGAGAACCGCTATGTGAATTACTACCTGCGGCCGATTGATGACGGCGAAGCCGGGGGGCCGGAACTGGGCAGTGTCATGCTCATCCGGGACATCACGCAGACACGGAAGCTCGCGGAGGAACAGATCGAGAGCGAAAGGATCAGTGCCCTCACCATGATGGCCGCCGGGGTGGCTCATGAGATCGGGAATCCGCTCAATTCCCTGAACATTCATCTGCAGCTGATGGAGCGGAAGCTGCGTAAGGCCGATCCGGCGGTGCATGCCCTTGTGAGTCAGCAACTGGAAGTGGCGCGCAGCGAGGTGCAGCGGCTGGATTTCATCATCGAGCAGTTTCTGCGGGCGATCCGGCCGACGCGGCCGAATTTCGAGATGGGGGATCTGAACCGGGTGATTGAGAGTGCCGTGAATTTTCTGGCTCCTGAGCTGAAGAGCCGGCGGATTGCGGTGCATCTGCGGCTGCATGAAGGGATTCCGCTCCTGCGGATGGATGGGAATCAGCTCAAGCAGGCCTTCTACAATCTGATCAAGAATGCCCTGCAGGCGATGGGGACGGGTGGGTCGCTGACGATTGTGAGTGACCTGACCGATTACGATGCGGTGGTGAGTTTCGAGGATACGGGGAAGGGGATGGCCCCGGAGACGGTGGCGGCGATGCATGATCCTTGGTTCACGACCCGGAAATCCGGCACGGGTCTGGGAATGATGATTGTGCGGCGGATTGTGCGCGAGCACGGCGGGGAGTTGGGAATCGAGAGTCAGGAAGGCAAGGGCACGAGGGTCACCATCACGCTGCCGAGGGGGCCGCGGCCCGGGCGCTATCTGGAATCCGGAGAAGATGCCGGGCGGCAGCGCCCGGAGGCGCCGGGTGTCATCGATGTATGAGCCGGGCGGTCCGGGGGCGGAAAAAATCGTTCCTCTGCGGGCATAGAGGTTGACCTTGGAGGGCGGGATCCGTTAAGACGTATGGTGATTCGCGTCCGGTTTGCCCTTTCAGCCGGTTGCGGGTGTTGCTTCCGCAGTGCTGTCATAACCCGAAACGATAGATCCCATGAGCCGATTCAAAGTCCTGATGCTAGCCTGTCTGGCGTGTGTCGCCCCTGTGGTGGGTGCGCCGGTGCCGATTCCGAACTACAGTTTCGAGCTGCCGAACAATCCGACGTCCGGAACGACGTGGACGAATGCGCTCAATTCGTGGACAGGGTCCGGCGGCAACAACAATGGCAGTGCGTTCATTGAATACATTGCAAATTTCCGGGCGGATGCGGCGCAGGACGTCGGCGGGGGATCGCTGCAGAACGATCAGCACCTTGGGATGGAGCTGAACTATGATGTGTTTCAGGATCTGGCCGGGGTCACGTTTCAGCCGAATACTCTGTATACGCTGACGGTGGCAGTGGGGAACCGTTCGGGATCGACGAATGTGGGAAATGCCTCCGTGTACGGGCTGGCGGACAATACCGGGGTCGTGGCAGTGACAAACACGCGTAATGCCAGCGGGGTGACCGTGGGCACCTTTGCGGATGCGCCGCCGGTGGCCTTCGATACCTTTTCCGATCCCTGCCTTGTGGGGAAAGGGGTGCGGGTGCTGCTGCAGTCGCGCGGGGTGGGGCGTTCGCATTTCGACAACGTCCGGCTTGATGCGTCGCCCTCCGCTCCGAACGGGAGACCGGTGGTGGAATTGACGGCGGCGACCGCGGTGGGGACTGCGGGAGCGACTCTCAATGGCCGGGTGGTGCAGACGGGCGATGCGGCTCCGGTGGTGACATTCTATTGGGCGACCGCTGACCGCGGAGGAGATCCGGCCGCGTGGACATCGAGTGTGGTGGTGTCGGGGACGCAGAGCGGGGCCTTTGCGGCGGACGTGACGGGATTGGATCCGGCGACCACGTATTTTTTCCGGGCGCGGGCAGTCAATGCGAGCGGGGCGGTGTGGGCGTCGCCCTGTCTGTCCTTCACGACGGTGGCGGCTCCGCCGGTGGTGGAGAATGTAGCAGCCGTGGAGATCGGGGCGACGTCGGCGAAGCTTGGTGCGAATGTCGTGACGACGGGCGGGGTGGCTCCGGAGGTGGTGATTTTCTATGGCCCGGCTGATGGCGGGACGAACGAGGCGGCCTGGGCTTCGCAGTTGGTCATTCCCGGGCTGGCGGGGACCGCGCAGCGGACCGTGACCGGTCTGCAGGCGGGGACCCAGTATTTCTTCCGGGCGCGGGCACGCAACGAGGGGGGCAGCGACTGGGCGGATGCGACCGCGACTTTCACCACGCAGGCGGTGACGCCGCCGACGGTGACGACGAGCGGGGCCGACAATGTCACCGGCAATTCGGCGGTGCTGCGAGGCGAAGTGACGCAGACCGGGAACGATCCTCCGGTGGTCACCTTGTTCTGGGGCACGGCGGATGGCGGGACCGATCCGTCTGCGTGGCAGAAGTCGCGGGTGCTTGGGCCGGACAGTGGCAACTTCTCGTCGCTCGTCCAGGAACTGCAGCCGACCACCAGCTATTTCTTCACGGCCCGTGCC
>JBDKER010000083.1:0-5091 GCA_039795165.1 Verrucomicrobiota bacterium
CGAATCCACCGCTCTCCTCGCCCCCAGCCAGCTACCCGCACTCGAAACCAGACTGGCAACCGTCCGCAATGCCGCCGACGCCCGCTTCACGGCCCTGCGCACGGAACGACTCAAGGAGGCCGACAGCCAGCTGCGGAAAACCGAGCAGGCCCTCGCCGCCCTGACACTGCAATCACCACCGGAAACCATCCGCGCAGCGCTTGCCGATGGCTCCGCTGCTCTTCAGTCGCTCGCAGCCATGAACGATCCGGCCGCGGATGAAACGGAACGGCTCAGCGAAGCACTCAGCCTCCGGCTCAGACAGACGACCGCGGCCGCGGACAACTTCACGGCACAGCTTTCAGCCTTCGATGCTGCCAATGCCTCGCTCGCAGGAAGTACTTCGCTCGACCAATTCAGCAAGGCCCTCGAACAATTCCGGAATGTGACCCTAGGCGCGGCCATTGCCGCCCGTGCCGCCGCCGATGCCGTGCCGGACGCCACCACGGTCCTTGGACACATTCTCTATCAGGACGAGGCAAGACGGGACTCGCTGCGGAAACGCGAGCAGCAGCAGGCCCTCCATCCAGCCGTCGTGCTCAAGAACGACCTCGCTACCCTCATCAGCCTCCAGGACGACGATCACCTCAATAACGTCTACGCCGTCACCATCAAGCGCGCCGGAGCCAGCTCCACCATCTACGCCAAAGGCAAGCCGCGCTCGACCGACGACGCCACGGCCACCGTCGGCGCAGCCCCCGTCTATTCCGGAAACTTCTACCGACCCTCCCCGGGCGACACCGCCCCGCGCTTCCTCAAGGGAACCATCCCGGAACTGCAGAGCGGCGAAACCGTCGACGCCATCTCGCTGAGCCCAGCCAGCCAGTTCATGGAATCCCTCGGACTCGCCACCCTCACCGATCCCTCGGGCGACAACTACACGGGTGATCTGCTCACCGTGTTCACGAAACTCGCCGTCGGCACGCAGTTCCCCGTCAGCCTGCGGTCGTACCTCTGGAGCCGACTCGCACCCATCGCCCTGCGCGACCCCGATGGCTGGGGTCTGCACCTCGCGCCATCCCTCGCTGCTGATCTCAACCGATCCCAGTCATTGGGAGCCATCGCGGCCGGAAGCGCGGCATGGATGCTGCCCGACGGCAGCGGGGTCACCGATGCCCACCGCTCGTTCTTCGCGTCACTGCAGAACCGCGCCTACAAGGGCGAGGCCGTCTCGGCTTCCAGCATCGAATCAGCAGTCTTCGCGGCGGGCCTCCAGTTCGCCGGACACACGGACGCCACCGGATCCATCGTCCTCCTCCCCGCTCACGAGCAGGCCCCGGAACTCTGGTTCCTCGACCGCACCGCCAAAACCGCCCGACTCATCCGGCGGAGCGTCAACTCACCGAAACCGCAGGCGGCCCCACCCCCCTTCGCCCCCGTCTTTGTCATCCCCATCGACCGACTCAGCCTGATCCGGAAATCCTCCGCCGCACGGCAGCGCGAGGCCGGTCCTTTCTTCACTGAATCATGAACGAATCGTCTTTCCCTGTCTCGTGGCGCGGTCGTCAGAGCGGTCCCTACTCCATCAATGAAATCCGCAGCCTGATGCAGTCGGGCGAGATCAGCGGACTCCACCTTGTCATGGTCGATCAGAAGTGGATCACGGTGGACGAATTCCTCTCGACGCTCAGTCCCGCGCCGCCGCCCATGCCTACCGCCCGTGCCCCGCAGCGCATCGAGCCGGCGCCTCTGCCCGCGGAAACGCTGGACGAAACCGCATCCTTTGCCGCCCCACCGCCGGAGAACGGAATGCATTCTCCCCATTCCGCTTCACCCGAGGTTCCACCGCTCGAGGTTCACTACGCGCCCTACCCTCCGCAGGGTCCGGGAGCAGCGCAGTGGGCGCATTATGGAGGCCATCCCATGATGAAACCGGAACGCACCAGTGGCGGCGCAATTGCAGCGTTTGTCTGCTCGCTCGCCTCCATCTTCCTCTCGCCGCTCTGGCCCATCGCTCTGCTTCTCTGGCTGCTCTCACTCGTGCTGGGACATGCCGCCATCAGCAACTGCAACAACGACCCCACCCTGCGGGGCAAGGGGCTCGCCGTGGCTGCCGTCACCATCAGCTATGTCCTCCTCGGCCTGGGCCTCGCGCTTGGTGCACTCCTCGCCCTCCGGAATTCCTGAATCCTCCCCACTCATGCTGCCTCCCACCGATCCCGCCACTACCTCCAGTCAATCCGTCACCGCCACTCCCCGGGGACTGCGCGAACGCGAGTTCGCACTGAATTGGGGCCGCCACGACATCGAACAGCGCTGCGGATTCCGCGGCGGGCGCTACACCAGCGTCAATAAGCTGCTCACCTTCCTCGCAGCCCTCCTCGCGACCGTCGCGTTCTTCGCCCTCATGGCATGGCTCCCCAATGCATGGCCCGCATCCGCCCCGTTCTCCGACATCTTCCTCAAACGCGGCCTCGTCCAGTACCCCACCATGTTCTTCTTCTTCTGGGGTCTCGCCATCCTCTGGGTCAAATCCCGCAAACTGCGCTTCCAGATGCGATCACTCGAACTCAACGCAGTTCCCCAGGAAGCGGGCTTCGAACTGACCCGTTCCAGCGCCCGCGCTGTCCTCGAACGAATCCACGAACTGGTCGACCACCCGGAACATTTCCTCCTCTTCAACCGGATCGAACGCGCCCTCTCCAATCTCAGGAACCTCGGACAAGTCAGCGACATCACCAGTATCCTCAAGGTCCAGTCGGACAACGACGACGAACAGATCGCCTCCAGCTACAGCCTGATCACCGGATTCATCTGGGCGATTCCCGTGCTCGGCTTCATCGGCACGGTCCTCGGATTGAGTCAGGCCATCGGTGCCTTCGGTCTCACCATTGCGGGAGCGGGTGACCTCGCCGTCATCAAGTCTTCGCTGCAGGGCGTCACGGGGGGACTCGCCACGGCCTTTGAAACGACGCTGGTGGCGCTCGTGAATGCGCTGGTGCTGCAGTTACTGACCACGTTCCTGCAGACACGCGAGGGCGAGTTCCTCGACTCCTGCAATGACTACTGCCACCGCAACGTGGTGTCGCGGCTGCGTCTCGCCGACACTGCCGCCGCCTGATCTGCGGACCTTATGGCCATGAGAAACCGCTTCCAACGGTCCGCTGCGGGCACGGTCAGCTTCTTTGCCTTCCAGGACATCATCACGGCTGTCACGGGCATCCTCGTCATCATCACGGTCCTGCTCAGCCTCAGCCTGCCGGAAACCACGGACGAGGCAGCCATGGATGCGTCCGCGGAAACCACGGCCCTCCGGGAGAAACTTGACTCACTGCTCCGCCGCATCGCAGACCTGCGCAACGCGTCGGAAAGCACCCTCGCCAACCCGCAGGCCAGCCCGCGCGCCCTTGAGATGGAAGTCGATCTGCTCGAAACCGAATTGGCAGAACTCAACGCTCTGGCCTCGGCGCAGGCGAAGACAAAGCCAGCCAAAGCCGACGCCTCGGAACTCGACCGCTCCATGGCGTCTGATCTCGCACTTGAGGAAGCGGACCGACGGCGGCTCGCCGCCAAGCTTCAGAGACTCCGCGACGCCGCCACCGCAGCGGCTGCCTCGCGGCAGCAGGCCGACGCCGAAGTGCGCCAACTCGAAGCCTCCCTGCTCGCGGAAATGGACCGCCGGGCCAACCTTGTGCTCGTCCGCGACAATTCCCGCACCAGCAAGGAACCCCTCGTCGCCGTGATCAGCAACGATGGAGCCACAGTGCACCGCTTCGATGAGGGCATAGCCGCCCCGCTGCGCGATGCCGCCGCCTTCCGCTCTGCCCTCACCGCATTCTCGACCCTCGATCACTACTTTGTCTTCTACGCAAAACCCTCGGGCGTTGCCCAGATCGATGGCTATCTCGAGGCCGCCCGGAACAGTGGATTCGAAATCGGCTACGATGCCATCCCGGAAGATGCGGTCATCACGCTGGAATCCGGCAACTCACGCAAACCATGAAGAAGCGACGCAGCCGTGGACCCGGCGACAGTCTCGATCTCCTGCTTGATACGATCTGCAATTCGTTCGGCGGCATCATCTTCATCGCCTGCCTCGTGGCCATCCTTGCCCGGGATACGCCTACCGCTCCCGCCAGCGCCATGGCAGCTGCCGATGCCTCCATGCTGGAACGCAGAATCCGCGTCGCCGAGGACGACCTTCAGCAACTCGAAGCTCTCGCCAGCGAGCAGGCCGAACGCACCGACCACGCCAGCTCCCTCGCACAGAAACGAGGGGAACTGAAGGCCGCCATCGCTTCCCTGCGGGCCGAGGCCAAGCCCAGCACCGCAGCCCAAACGGACAAGGCATCGCCCGAAGCCCTGCGCACGCTGCGCGCCGCCAACCGCGAGCAATCCGCTCAGCTGGAATCTCTGCTCAACGAAATTGCTTCGTCGGAGCAGGAACTCTCCCGCCTCGCACGCCGGGCCAGCCAACTCCGGGAACGCACCGCCGCGGCCGCTTCGGCCAGACGCGAAATGCTGCGCTTTCCAAAGGAACGCCGCTCGGAAAAATCACCATTCTGGGTCATTCTCAAGCACGGCAGAGTCTACACGGTCCGCACGGAGGCAGGCGATCTGAACCAGACGGACCTTGTCTGGACAAAACGCGATGGCGGCACCGCTGAACTCACCCCGATCCCGAACGCAGGCAAGCAATTGCCCGATCGGAAGGACGAACTCGCAGCGATCCTCCGCTCGGTTTCCGCAGCCCGCCAGTACGTCACCGTCTGCCTGTACCCGGATTCGTTCGATACATGGCGCGAACTGCGTGGCCTCATCCAGAACAGCAGCCTCGAATACGGTCTGCGGTTCTTCGAGCCAGGCGACGGCCTCGTCATGGGTGCGGGATCGCCCCCGCCCCCGCCGCTTTAGAAGCCTGTTGAAAAACCCGGACTGGTAGCGCGGCGAGGCATTCTTCCACAAGGCGAGGCGCAACAAAGGACAAGGTCGAGACCTTCGACTGCGGCGCAACGAAGCCTTCTGGAATAAGGCCCGCCGCCCGCAGGGGATCCGTCCCCCAAACCCACGGCGCAGCCGCTCATCCAACCACCGCGGACTCCGGATCCGCTG
>JBDKER010000084.1:0-4998 GCA_039795165.1 Verrucomicrobiota bacterium
CCGATCGCCGCCAGCGCCGCAGGCGTATTGCGCGCCTCGTCGGTGTCCTCGATCCGCAGCACAAAGACGCCCCCGTTGCGCCGCGCAAAGAGCCAGTTGAAAAGGGCCGTACGGGCACCTCCTACATGAAGATAGCCTGTTGGCGATGGAGCAAATCGGACGCGGACGCTGGACATGTTGTTTCTGGAATCAGGGGATCCCATCCGCTGCCCCCGCCACCCTCTCCGGGCAAGTGTGAACATCGCCCGCTGTCCCATAGTCGACGGAAACCAGATACAGCCCGTCAGCCGGTGCCTGATGATGATTCTTCCGCCCCGCGGGCTCATCCAGCAATCCCCGGAACCACGCAACCTCAGCCCGGCCCTGCGCCACCCGCACCGCCGCCCCCGTGAGCAACCTCACCATCCGGTACAGAAAGCCATCGCCACTCCACGTGAGCACCCATTCCTCCCCCTTCCGCTCAAGCCCGGCCCGGTGAATCGTCCGCACCGTATCGGCATCGCTCCGGACATCGCCCCGGAAGGCCGCAAACGCCGCAAAGTCATGCCGCCCGGCACAAAGCGACAGCACTTCCCGCAGCCGTTCATCATCCAGTCGATGCGGCACATGCCATGCCCGCTGCCATTCATGCGGGGGCAGCACGACCCCATGCCACAGACGGTACCGGTACGTCTTCCCCACGGCATCGAATCTCGCATGAAACCCGGGCTCCGCGGGCTCAGCCCGCATCACCCGGATCTGCGGCGGAAGATGCACCTGCAGCGCCCGCAGCCACGCGGCCGCATCCATCCGCCAGCCGTCGGGCACATCGAAATGCGCCACCTGCCCCAGCGCATGAACTCCCGCATCGGTCCTCCCGCTCCCATGCACAGTCACCGCTGCACCAAGGATTCTCCCCACGGCCGCTTCCAGCAGGTCCTGAACCGTATTCCCGCCAGGCTGACTCTGCCAGCCCCGGAACGGCGCTCCATCATAGGCAATCGTCAGCTTCCAGCGCATCACTCAGGAACGGCCCGGCAGCCGCAGAAATTCCCGCACCGCCCCCGGCCGCGTCGCATTCACATACAAACCAGCCACAAGGGCCGCCAGCCCGCAGAACCAGAAGACTTCGGACGACGGACGATGCAGCGCTCCAAAGACAGCCTGCACCCCGGACGACAGCAGAATGCCAATCCACGAAACCAGATTGGCCGCCCCCTGCACCGCACCCTTCTCAGCCGCCCCAGGTCGATGCTGCAGCACGGAAGCCACCGGCACAATGAACATCCCGCCCCCCAGACCCAGCATGCCCAGCGCCACCGCAAACGGAGCCACCCCAATGCCGGGCCAGCCCGCCACAAAGCCACTCGCCGCCATCACCAGCGCACCCAGGGGAATCAGTCCGTACTCGATCTTCCCACGGCTCAGATAGCCCGCCGCAAAACTCCCCAGCGCAATCCCCACACTCAAGGCCATGCTCAGATAACTGATCTGACGCGGACTGAATCCAAACGAATGCTCCGCAAAAATCGGCAGGTTCAGTCCCACCAGGGCCGCCACAAACCAGAAGGCCGCATTCCCCCAGTTCGCCCGCATGAGATCACGGTCCTTCCCCATCGACCGCAGCTGCCGGGCCAGCTCGGCCACGAAATTCAGACGCAGAGGCTTCCCCGGATCAGCCGCGGGCACCCGCGTGATGAAGAGACTGCTCAACCAGCCAGCAAGGGCCACGGCCACCAGAAACCATCCCGGACCAGCACTCCCCGGCCCAAAACGCTCGGCCAGTTCCCCAGCCGCATAAATTCCCCCGATGATCCCCAGAAAGGTCAGCAGCTCGAGAATCCCATTCCCCCAGCTCAGCTTCGATACCGGCAGAACCTCAGGCAGAATACCATATTTGGCCGGACCAAAAATGGCACTGTGCACCCCCATCAGACAGATCGCTCCCATCTGCATGCCCAGACGCCCGCTCGCGAGCGCCCACGCCGCAAAAAGCATGATCCCGATCTCCGCAGTCTTCACCCAGCGCATCACGCTGCGCTTGCTGCAGCGGTCAGCCAGCCAGCCGCCGAACATGCTGAACAGAATGAAGGGCAGCGCAAAGGCGGCCCCGGCCTTGGCGGACATCGCCATCTCTTCCTGCTTCCCCAGATGGAGCGCCAGCACGAGATAAATCACGAGTTGCTTGAGCGCATTGTCACTGAAGGCCCCCTGCGCCTGCGTGAACATCAGCGCCCAGAACCCTCGTCCCCAGCGCTCCGGTACTGCCTGCGTTTCCAATGACTTCATGTGTCCGGATGTTGGAAGCTCAGGCCGCCCGCGGAAAGCGCCGTTTCAGAAAATGATGCGTCGGAACATACACCAGACCGGTCAGCACCCCGAACCACGCCAGCACGTACGCAGCCGGCGGCATCAGCTTCTGCGGCTCGCTTTCGCTCATGCCATGCACGTAATTCACATTGCGCGGCCGCAGATCCCCCTCGGCAGATACACCGGGTCCGGGCAGCAGCAGAAAACTCACGGCACAGAGGACAGCCGCCAATCCCGTCCACCCCCGCAGGGCCCGCGCATCATAGCCGGTCCGGCCCAGCAGAAAGAGCAGCAGAAACGGCAGCCAGCCATGAAACCCAGACAACGCCCGCAGAAACAACGGCCTTCCCCCATCAAACATATACGAGGTCATTCCCGTCAGCCGCCCACCCACCAGCTCGGCAAGGAAGTCGGCACACCAGACGAACTGCGGCAGCAGAATGCCGACCGCCGCCAGCGAAATGAGCCGCGCACTCCCCACCCACACCCCCACAAGGGTCAGCAGCAGCGCCACATCGCAGAAATAAAGAAAGTTGGTCGGACCATAGTGCCACCAGTACACGGGAATCAGAACCGCCATGAACGCGGTATACCCATACTTCACCCACCGGGGGATTTCGCGCGGCACCGCCGCTCCAGCTGATTTGACTGTATTGTCCATGGGCCTTTCCTTCCGGCGATCCCGCCATCGCAGCGAATTGATTCGCCGCTCCCGTCCATTGCCCGGCTCAATGACCCCACCCCGGATTACGGTGGACAAGCGGTCGGTTTCCCGGACCTTGAACGCAGATTCCTCCCGCCATGAACCGCCGCTCCCGCCTGCTGCTCGCTGCCCTCATCGCCGCCCCTGTTGCCGGGGGCTTTCTGCTCCAGGCCATCGCCCGGCACCAGCTCTCCCCAGACAAACTGACCCTCCAACTCGAATCTGCTCACAACTGCCGGGCGGAAATCGAATCATCCCACGTCAGCCTCTTTTCGTTCCCGGCCACCGTCGAAATCCGCAACCTCCGCATGATCCCGCGCGACTCAGTCGCGGGCACCGCCACGCCGCCATCGCAGCGCCCTCCGCTCCAGGTCGCGGAAACCATGATCGCTGCAGACCGGCTCCTGCTCGAGGCGAACCTCTGGAGCCTGCTCACCGGAAATCTCTCGGTGCGCCGCATCGCGGTGGACCGTCCCGACATCCGGGGTGTCCGCAGCAAAAAGGGAGAGAAATCCCTCGAATCACTCCTCGCTCCTCCCCCGGCCACCACGCCTGCCCCGCCTCCTCCGGCGGCCGCCAGCGCCGCCCCCACGGATCCCGAAACCGAAACGGATTCCCCCGCCGCTCCCTCGCCTCCCTTCAAGGCAGCCAACCTCCCGTTCGCCGCTTCCCTGCAGGAAGTCCGCATCCGCAATGGTTCGTACTCACTCCGCAACGACCGCAAACGCACCTTCACGGAAGTGCGCGACTTCAATGCCGCCCTCACGGACGTCCGCATCAACCCGGCCAGCCTCGCCACCGCCAACGAAGCCACCCTCAGCGCCGGCGGCCGCATCGTCATCGACAACCAGCAACTCTCGGTCCGCACACTCGACCTCCTCCTCACCCTCGATGGCAAAGTCCAGCCTTTCGACCCCGCCACGGGCGAACTCAATGGCTCGACTTCCCTCGCCTGCGTCGCCCGCAAGGGTTCCTCCGTGAACCGCATCCCCACCCTCGTCCGGCTCGGGGAACGTCTCGAAAAACTCAAATCCGACATCGGCCTCGCCATCGACCTGCCCTCGGAAGGCGTGCTCACCCGCGACACAAACCTCACCGCCACAGTGCGCGACCGCAAACTCTTCCTCGCCGACGACGTTCTCTTCCTCTTCGATACCTACCGCATCAAACTGGACAAGGAAAGCTGGCTCGCCCTCGAAACGGAAGACCACCTCTTCAATGGCAGACTCCAGGGCAGCACGGAAGTCAGCCGCAAGGCCCTCGCCGGCGTCACCGATTTCTTCCGCGGCAAGGACCCCAAACTAGCCGAAATCGTCCAGAAAAATGTCCTCAGCCGCATCGTCACGGAAAAAGGCCTCCTCTCCATCCCATTCGAATCCACCGGCGACATCGGCCACCCAGACGTCGACTTCAGTGCCAAATTCCGCGAAACCCTCGCAGGCTCGGTGAAGGACGCCGCCAAGGACCTCCTGCTCGACGCGGCCTCGGGCGGCGACGCCCTCAAGGGTGCCGTCGATACCCTCCTCAACGGATTCCTCAAAAAGGCCATCGGCAAGGATAAGGACAAACCCTGATGGCACCAGCACTCCCCCATCCCCACAGATCATGATCACACTCACTGGCATCGGCGACGAAGCAGGCAATCCCCTCGACACCCAAATCAAGGCCACCAAAGCCCTCGGCTGGCACCACATCGAAATGCGCAATGTGGAAGTCCCGGGCTTCCCCAGTGGCAATGTACACGACATCCCGGACGCCGCCTTCGACCAACTCGCCGGATCCCTCGCCGACCACGGCATCTCCATCAGCGGATTCGGATCGACCATCGGCAACTGGGCCAGCCAGATCACGGACGATTTTTCAATGACCCTCGAGCGCGCCGACCGGGCCATCCCGCGCATGCAGCGACTCGGCACCCGCCTCATCCGCGTCATGAGCTACGCCGTCCTCAAGGATGAACATGGTCACGACCTCCCGGATCAGCACGAAACCGAACGCTTCCGCCG
>JBDKER010000085.1:0-4559 GCA_039795165.1 Verrucomicrobiota bacterium
TGGGATCTCTCGTGGTGAAAGCATCGCAGACGAAGCGGGTGGTGATCGCGGGAGGGAGCGGTTTTCTGGGCGTC
This sequence comes from Verrucomicrobiota bacterium, assembly GCA_039795165.1. Classification (GTDB taxonomy): domain Bacteria; phylum Verrucomicrobiota; class Verrucomicrobiia; order Verrucomicrobiales; family V1-33; genus V1-33. The sequence continues at coordinate 75 of JBDKER010000085.1, forward strand.
TCTCTGGCCTGCCATCTGACCGCCGCGGATTGGCAGGTCACGATCCTGTCGCGGAATCGGCCGCGACCGGAGGGACCGTGGCAGCATGTGGTCTGGGATGCGCGGTCGGCGGGCGCATGGGTTGAGTGTCTTGATGGCGCGGCTGGGCTGGTCAATCTTGTGGGCCGCACGGTCGACTGTGTGAAGACGCCCGACCATTGCGACGAGATTCTCCGGTCCCGGGTCGAGGCTACCCGGGCGTTGGGCCTTGCCTGTCGCTCGGTGGCTGCGCCGCCTCCCGTGTGGGTGCAGATGAGCACGGCGCACATATACGGTGATCCGCCGAGCGCGCGGTGCGACGAGGACAGTCCGCCCGGGTATGGGCTGGCTCCCACGGTCGGGATCGCGTGGGAGCAGGAGTTTGCGCAGGCGCTCCTGGCGCAGCAGCGAGGCGTCGTGCTGCGGACGAGCTTCGTGATTGGCCGGGACCGCGGGGCCGGCGGCGGGGCGCTTTCCAAACTGGTGCCACTCGCACGGTGCGGACTTGGCGGCACCGTCGGCAGTGGCAGGCAGGGCATGAGCTGGATTCACGAAGTCGATATGAACCGGCTCTTCGAGCGTGGCCTGAGCGACGAAAGCATGCGCGGCGTCTACGTGGCCAGCAGCCCGCATCCGGTGAGCAATGCCGAATTCATGCGCTGCCTGCGACGCGCCGTGCCGTGGCCCAAGGTGCCAATCGGCTTGCCTGCCTTCACATGGATGGTGAGGATCGCCGCCCCCCTCCTTCTTCGCACGGATCCAGAGATCGCTCTCTATGGCCGGTACGTCACCAGCAGCCGGCTGGAGCGCGAAGGATTCGTCTTCTCCTATCCACGGCTCCCCGAAGCCCTCGCAGCGTGCTTCTAGCGCTGCCCCGAAGTGCCGACAATGGCGCGGGTGCTCGGCCGCGGCAGCGTCGCGCGGGTGTGGTGAGCCCGGGGGAAGGCTAGCTTTCTCATTCAATGAGGAAACGAATCGTCTCCTGATTCGGGGAACCTCAGCCGCAACTGTTTTTCAGCGCCGACCGCAAATCGTTCGGCCCCGCAAAAAACGGTCCCTCTGCGTTCGGTCTTGCCGCATGATGGCGGAAACAGAACAGTTTAATCAGTCGCATCCCTCAACAAATGCATGACTGTCTATCTTGAGACCAAGAGCGGATTCCTTCACGATGTGCTGCACGGGAACCTCACCGAGAAGCTCATCGACGCGTTTCAGAAGCGCTTCGGTCGTTCGGTGGCCCCTTCCGAGATCAGGTCCTGGGACAATTCTCTTGATGAGATGTACAAGGTGATCGGCACGCATCTGCTTCCTGAGAACAGCGGGATCGCCATCGAATTCAATATTCCGCAGACGGCCAAGAGGGTGGATTTCATTGTGACGGGGCTTGATGCCGACGGGCGCCCCTCTGCCGTGATCATCGAACTCAAGCAGTGGGACCAGGTTGAGCGTACCAGCAAGGACGCCATCGTGAGGACATTTCTCAATGGGACGAAGAGGGAGGTATCGCATCCTTCCTATCAGGCGTGGTCGTATGCGGCCCTTCTTGAGGATTTCAATACGGTTGTTCAGAACGACCATGTGCGGCTCTCTCCCTGTGCCTATCTTCATAATTGCCGCCAGCCTGCTGGTATTCTTGATGCGTTCTATGCGGCCCATCTTGGGAGAGCGCCGGCTTTTCTCAAACGAGATGCTCCGCGTCTGCAGACCTTCATAACCGACCGGGTGCGGACGGGCGATTCCGGCGACCTGATGGCCCGCATCCGCACTGCGGAACAGCGGCCTGCCAAGTCGATTGCGGATGCTCTGAGCGGCATGCTTGCGGGAAAGCGCGAGTTTGTCATGATCGATGATCAGAAGCTCGTCTTTGAGACGGCCCTCAGCATGGCCAAGTCCGCGGCACGAGGCCAGAAACAGGTTCTCATTGTAGAAGGAGGCCCGGGCACAGGGAAATCGGTGGTCGCCATCAACCTGCTGGCATCGCTGCTCTCAGCTGGCATCGCTTCCCGCTACGTCACCAAGAACGCCGCGCCGCGCGCCGTCTTCGAAGCCCGTCTTTCCGGCTCCATGGCGCGATCACGAATTGGCAATCTCTTCACAGGCTCCGGCAGCTTCACGGAATCCTCGCCGGACGAGTACGGCGCGCTCATTGTCGACGAAGCCCATCGACTCAACGAGAAGTCAGGTCTTTATGGCAACCTTGGCGAGAATCAGGTGCGCGAGCTGATCCGCTCGGCGCGCTTCTCGGTTTTCTTCATTGATGAAGATCAGCGCGTCACCCTGCGCGATATCGGCACCAAAGCTCAGATCCACCAGTGGGCTCACGCCGAGGGAGCCCTCGTCGAGGAGCTTTCGCTCGAATCCCAGTTCCGCTGCGGGGGATCGGATGGCTATCTTGCGTGGCTCGACCACATTCTGCAGATCCGTCCCACCGCCAATCTGAGCCTGGGCGACTGCGGATATCCATTTACTGTCTGTGCAAACCCGCGTGAACTTCACGACCGCATCATCGCTCTGAATCAGGCTGATCAGCGGGCCCGGGTGGTGGCGGGTTACTGCTGGCCATGGCTGAGCAAGAATGACCCGGAGGCCATGGACATTGCTTTTCCCGAGCATGGCTACGGAGCGCGCTGGAATCTCGCCAGCGATGGCAGTCTGTGGATCGAGAAGCCCGAAGCGGTCACAGAAGTCGGCTGCATCCATACCTGCCAGGGCCTCGAAACCGATTACATTGGCGTCATCATCGGGCCCGATCTGATGGTTCGGGACGGCAAGGTTACGACACATCCGGAACGCCGAGCCAAATCCGATGCGACCATCAAGGGATTCAAGACCCTTGCCAAAAATGATCCGGTGGCGGCTGCACAGACTGGAGACGCAATCATCAGGAATACCTACCGCACCCTCATGACACGTGGCCGCCGGGGATGCTTCATCTGGTGCTCCGATCCGGAAACCCAGGAGTACTTCGCCAGACTCGCTTCGCCAACGCCATGCCAGTGAGGATTGGCTTGGGTCCTTCCGGCGGGCGTTTGGAAAACCCCTTTATTGAGCGAGGGGGCTGGTGAAGAGGCGGCTCCAGTCGATGAGGAAGGCGTCGAAGAGTTTTGGGTTTTCGAGGCGGAGGATGATTTCGTCGTTACTGTTGAGGGCTGGGCCGGTGAAGTTGTGGGAACCGGTGACGACGAGCTGGCGTCGGATGCCTTGCCATTCGGCGTCGATGGTCATGTATTTCGAGTGGACTGGCTGGTAGCGTCGGAGGGGGACGCCGGCGGATTCGAGGATGGAGGTGACCTCCGTGGCGGTTTCGCTGGGGTTGACGAGGACGGCGACGTCCATGCCGGCGGAGTGGAGGGCAGCGAGGCGGGAAGCGATGGCGGTGCGCATATTCGACCATGTGGCCATGGCGACGCGGATGCTGCCTCCGGCGCTGGTGTTGATGCCGCTGAGGATTTCGAGGATGGTGTCGTCGGTTCCAGTGACGCCGTTGCCGGAGGCGCGGGGGAAGAACCATGCGGTGACTGGGGTGGTGCGGCCGGTGCTGCGGTAGTAGGCAGGGTCGGGGAGGCAGGTGGCCATATCGTTCCAGTAGCGGAGGTAGGCCATGTAGAGGTTCGGGCGGTTGCGGAAGACGAGGAGGTTATTGTTCCGGGAGAGCTGGAGTTCCGTGAAATTGGCGGATGACTGGAGGACGACCTCGCGGGCGTCGCCGGAGAGGTCCGAGAAGAGGACGAACTTGTTGTGATTGATGCGGCCGCCCATGGCTCCGATGAGTTCGCCGGCTGCGTTGCGGCATTGGATGACGTGTCCGGCGGGGAGTCGGCTGATGAGGCTTTGGACGGCGGGGAAGTCGCTTCCGATGATGAGACGGACGTCGACGCCGCGCTGGTGGGCGGCGACGAAGGCATCGGCCATGGTTTGGCGGTCCCATGTGTAGATGGCGGCGCGGACGGACGATCCGGGGGCGGCCTTGGCGAGCAGGCTGAGGACGGCATTTTCGAGGATGGTGTCCGGTTTGGAGCCATCGGTGCCGATGTCGCTGAAGAAGGCTTCGACCTGAGTATCCTGGAGGGGTCCGTCATCGGCTGCGGGGTTGGGGCCGCTGCGTTCCATGAGGCGGAAGTACTGCTGTCCGCGGGTCTGGTCCGTGAAGCTGAGCTGGGTGCCGAGCGATTCGAAGGGGATGGTGTCGCTGGCTGGCCATGTGGTGAGGTTGCTGCTCCGCTGGAGGTCGTAGAAGCGGCCGGGTCGGGTAGGCCATGTGAGGCGGACGCGATCCGGCGGGAGGCTGGAGATGGCGAGGTCCGGGACGGTGGCAGGTCCGGCTGGTCCGGCGGTGATGGTGAGGTCATCGATGCCGAAGCCGGCGTCGAAACCGCCGTCGTCGCGGTCATTCCAGCGGAGGAAGAGGGTTTGGCCGGGTTGCCAGTCGAGGCCGGAGATTTCCGCGGCGACGCTCGTGCGGAATTC
>JBDKER010000086.1:0-4485 GCA_039795165.1 Verrucomicrobiota bacterium
CATTCTTGTCCGCTTCCGAGAGTTCGCTGAATTTGCGGCCGATGAGGCGCTTGGCTGAGAAGACCGTGTTGCGGGCGTTTGTGACCGCCTGGCGCTTGGCCGCCTGGCCTACGAGCCGCTCGCCGGTTTTGGTGAACGCCACCACAGATGGCGTAGTGCGGGCCCCCTCCGAATTCTCAAGAACCATCGGCTCGGAGCCGTCCATGATGGCCATGCAGGAATTGGTGGTGCCGAGGTCGATGCCGAGAATCTTGCCCATAGGTGTCAGGTGGTTGGAGGTTTCGTTTTCGCAGAGTCTTTGCATGCGCCGTGCCAGCGGACTGGAAGGATTCGTAACACCCTGATTATGATCTGATTATGTGATTCCAAGCTCCTGCGCCGATTTGTCCTCCCCCTTCCACCAGCGACAGAATGACGCACAGGATCGGTCAAATTGACCCAATGCGGGCGCAGGGTTGCGGTTTCGCACGCGGCTTCTTCCGGGGCGATGGGTTCAGCGCAGCTGGGACCTTGTCTGGCCGAAGCTGAGTGGAGTGCGCGGGTCGATCAATGGCAGGACCGTGTGAATTTCGTTGGTGCTGAGGCGATTGAGCTTCAGAGTGAGCATATCCTTTGGGCCGGCGAGGGGACTGTTCCGGCTCGTGCGGCGGTTGGGCTGGCCTTTGGTTTCTGGATGAGCCGTGAGAGGACCGTGTGTGGAACGGGCTGCCCAATGGCAACGGGCGGTGCTGGAGCGGGCCGGTTTTGGTCCCTGACCCTTGGCAGCAAGAGCCCGCGCAAGACCCGGGGAGAGCGCACACCGGGGCCGTCTGGCGCAGTTGGAATTTCTTGCCAACGTTAGTCCATGAAGGGTCCCGCTCACGCCTGCCGCGTGAGAAAAGGGGCAGTCTATCCTCCGGAAGGCGTGCTGAATGCAGCGACGGCAGAACCGCCGCCGATTTCATCTTCCTGCAGTGTGGGGCGCTCAGGGCAGATCCGAACGGCCCATGAGGTAGGTATCGCAGGCTTTGGCTGCACCCCGTCCTTCATTGAAGGCCCAGACCACGAGGCTTTGTCCGCGGCGGCAGTCGCCCGCCGCAAAGACTCCGGGAAGGTTCGTCGCGTAGCGTCCATGATCCGCCTTCACATTGCTGCGGGCGTCGCGCTCGATGCCCATGGAATCGAGCAACGGCTGTTCGGGACCGAGGAAACCCATGGCCAGCAGGACGAGTTGCGCGGGCAGAACCCGTTCCGTACCCGCCACTTTCTGCGGGCCAAAATTCCCCTTTTCGTCCTTCCGCCATTCCACGTCGACGACGTGCACGGCCTTCACGTGACCGTTTTCATCACCTTCGAAATGCGTGGCTGTGGTCAGATAGACCCGGGGATCCGCACCGAATTTCGCCGCGGCTTCTTCCTGACCGTAATCCATCTTGTAGACCTTCGGCCATTCCGGCCATGGATTGTTTGCCGCGCGCTCCATGGGTGGTTTCGCCATGATTTCGAGCTGGGTGACCGAGCGGCAGCCGTGCCGCACCGAAGTGCCCACGCAGTCCGTTCCGGTGTCGCCGCCACCGATGATGACCACATCCTTGCCGTCGGCGGAAAGGTAATCACCCGAGCCATTGAGGACGGCCTTGGTATTGGCGGTCAGGAAATCCATGGCGAAATGGATTCCTTTCAGCTCGCGTCCGGGAATCGGCAGATCCCGAGGCTTGGTGGCACCCGTGCAGATGACGACCGCATCGAAATCCTTCTGGAGTTGTTCCGTGGAAATGTCCGTGCCCACATTGACGCCACAGCGGAAGACCACGCCTTCCGCCTCGAGGAGCCGGATGCGGCGCAGCACCACCTCGTTCTTGTCGAGCTTCATGTTGGGAATGCCGTACATGAGCAGCCCGCCGGGACGGTCCGCGCGCTCGAAAACCGTGACCGTGTGGCCCGCCTTGTTGAGCTGTGCCGCCGCGGTGAGTCCCGCTGGACCAGAACCGATCACGGCCACCGTCTTGCCCGTGCGCGATTCCGGGGGTTCCGGCTGCACCCAGCCTTCGTCCCATCCCTTGTCGATGATGGAAACCTCGATGTTCTTGATGGTGACCGGTGGGTTGTTCATCCCGAGCACACAGGATCCCTCGCAGGGAGCCGGACAGACCCGCCCGGTGAATTCCGGGAAGTTGTTCGTCTTGTGAAGCCGCTCGAGCGCTTCCTTCCAGAGACCGCGGAATACGAGATCGTTCCACTCCGGAATGAGGTTGTTGATCGGACAACCGCTCGCCATGCCGCTGATGAGCGTTCCGGTGTGGCAGAATGGAATGCCGCAGTCCATGCAGCGGGCGCCCTGCGTGCGCAGCCGGTCGTCCGGGAGATGCAGATGAAACTCCTTCCAGTCCCTGATGCGCTCGGTGGCCGGGCGGTCCGCAGGGATTTCGCGGAGGTACTCGATGAATCCAGTGGGTTTTCCCATGTCAGTCGTTGCTTGGAAATTTCGGGTTTGGTGACCGGGCTGCGTTCAGCCCCCTCCGATGCGTGCCACGTCGCGCGCGTTCGCTTCGAAGGCTGCGTTGAGCGCTTCGTCGCCGGTGAGGCCTTCCTCTTCCGCTTTGCGCAGTGCCTGGAGGACGCGTTTGTAATCCTTTGGCATTACCTTCACGAATTTCGGCAGCACCTCGTCCCAAAGCGCCAGCACCTTGAAGGCCTTCTGGCTCTTCGTGAGGTCTGCGTGCTTCTTGACGAGCGCATAGAGGGAGTCGGCTTCGGCTTTGTCCGCGACCGTCTCGAGGCCAACCATCTGCTGATTGCAGCGTGACGCGAAGTCACCGCTTTCATCCAGGATGTAGGCCACGCCGCCACTCATGCCCGCAGCGAAATTCCGGCCCGTGCGGCCGAGCACGACGACCCGGCCACCGGTCATGTATTCGCAGCCATGGTCTCCCACGCCTTCGACGACGGTGTCGACACCGGAATTGCGCACCGCGAAGCGTTCGCCGGCCATGCCGCGCAGGAAGAGTTCCCCGCTGGTGGCTCCGTACAGGGCCGTGTTGCCGGCAATGATGTTCTCTTCGGCCGCAAAGGTCGATCCTTCCGGGGGATAGACCACGATGCGTCCACCGCTGAGGCCCTTGCCGACATAATCGTTGGCGTCGCCTTCGATTTCGAGGGTGACTCCCTTCGGAACAAAGGCCCCGAAACTCTGACCGGCGGTGCCGCGGAACTTCAGGTGCACGGTGTCATCGGGCAGTCCCTCCCAGTGACGCTTGGTGATCTCGTTGCCGAGGATGGTACCGACCACGCGGTTCACGTTCCGGATGGGCAGTTCCGCCGTCACTTTTTCCCCGCGTTCAATAGCGGGCGCGCAAAGCGGGAGGAGCTTCGTGATGTCGAGCGAGCGCTCGATGCCGTGATCCTGAGGCTCGCGGCAGAAGCGTCCGACTTCAGGTCCGACCTTCGGCTGATGCAGGAGCCGGCTCAGATCGATGCCCTTCGACTTCCAGTGATCAATGGCCTTGTCCGCCTCGAGGACGTCCGTGCGGCCCACCATTTCCTCGATCGTGCGGAACCCAAGCTGCGCCATGAGTTCGCGCACTTCCTGAGCGATGAACTTCATGAAGTTGACGGTGTGAGCGGGATCGCCCGTGAATTTCGCGCGCAGTTCCGGATTCTGCGTCGCCACGCCCACCGGACAGGTGTTCAGATGGCAGACCCGCATCATGATGCAGCCGAGCGTCACCAGCGGTGCCGTCGCAAATCCGAATTCCTCGGCTCCCAGCAGGGCCGCAATGACCACATCCCGGCCCGTCTTCATCTGTCCATCCGCCTCAACCGCGATGCGGCCCCGCAGATTATTCAGCAGAAGAGTCTGATGCGTCTCGGCAAGCCCGAGTTCCCATGGCAGACCAGCATGCTTGATCGATGTCTGCGGCGACGCCCCGGTTCCGCCATCGAAACCGGAAATCAGCACCACGTCCGCATGCGCCTTGGCAACCCCGGCCGCAATCGTGCCGACGCCGACTTCGGAAACCAGCTTCACACTGACCCGCGCAGCACGGTTGGCATTCTTCAGGTCGTGAATGAGTTCCGCGAGGTCTTCGATCGAGTAGATATCGTGGTGCGGCGGCGGCGAAATGAGGCCCACGCCCGGAGTGGAATGGCGCACCTTGGCAATCCATGGATACACCTTGCCACCGGGCAATTGCCCTCCTTCGCCCGGTTTGGCCCCCTGGGCCATCTTGATCTGAATTTCCTTCGCCTGGGTGAGATACAGACTGGTGACCCCGAAGCGCCCGGATGCCACCTGCTTGATGGCACTGTTCTTTGAATCGCCATGCTCGTTGGTCCAGGTGTAGCGTTCCGGATCCTCGCCACCCTCTCCCGTGTTCGACTTCCCGCCGATCCGGTTCATGGCAATGGCAAGGGCCTCGTGCGCTTCCTTGGAAATGGAACCGTAGCTCATGGCCCCGGTCTTGAAGCGCTTCATGATCGATTCGATCGGCTCGACCTCATCGATCG
>JBDKER010000087.1:0-4423 GCA_039795165.1 Verrucomicrobiota bacterium
GAAGCATGGTCCGATGCCGTCGCTGCTGGCGATGGCTGATGGGGTGAGGCGGGCCTGTGAGGAGACGGGTACGGCGGTGAGTGCGCTGGGCATTTATGGGAATCCGCTGCATCCCGGGGAACTTGGCAAGGTATCCCGGAGGGCGCTGCGTGAGGCCATGGAGGCGGCTCCGCTCATGGGGACGCGGGTGATTGGGTGCTTTGCGGGGCGGGAGCCCGGGAGACCGGTACCCGACTGCATGGGGCGGTTTCAGGAAGTGTGGGCTCCGCTTGCGGAGGAAGCGGCGGAGCGAGGCCTGGTGTTTGCGTTCGAGAATTGCCAGCAGGGAGGGAACTGGGAGACGGGGGATTGGAATCTGGCGCATCATCCCGATGCGTGGGCGCTCATGTTTGCGGCGGTGCCTCTGCCATCGCTGGCACTGGAATGGGAACCGGCGCATCAGATGTGTCAGCTCATTGATCCGCTGGCGCAGCTGCGGCTGTGGGCTCCGCGGGTGGCACATGTGCACGGGAAGGATGCGAACATTCACCGGCAGGTGCTGGCGCAGCATGGCATCAGTGGACCGCGGCGGTTTGCATGGCACCGCAATCCAGGGTTTGGCGACTGCGACTGGCTGGAGATCATGAAGATCCTGCGCGGAGCGGGGTCGTCAGCAGCGATCGACATCGAGGGATTTCACGATCCCGTGTACCGTGGCGAGCGGGAACTGGAGGGACAGCTGGCGTCGCTGGCGTATCTGCGCGCATGCCGGCGCAGGCTGCGGTCGGTTTGAGCCTGCTGGCTTTTCAGAGGATGAGCAGGCAGTCGCCGTAGCTGTAGAAGCGGTAGCGCTGGGCGACGGCGTCGGCGTAGGCCGCCTTGAGGAGGTCGGTGCCGCCCATGGCGCAGACGAGCATGAAGAGGGTGGATTTGGGCAGGTGGAAATTGGTGAGGAGGGCGTCCGTGCGGCGGAACGTCCATGGGGGGTGGATGAAGATGCTGGTCGAGCCGCGGTGCGGGGTGACGGTTCCGTGGGTGGCTGCGCAGTGTTCGAGAACCCGGGTGACGGTGGTGCCGATGGCGATGCGGCGCTGGGTGGATTCGATGGCGGCGGCGGCTTCCGGGGAGACCTCGTACTGTTCCGAGTGCATGACATGGTCCGTGATGACATCCGCTTTGACCGGCTGGAACGTGCCGGCACCGACGTGGAGAGTGATGCTCGTGTGCGGGAGAGATGCGAGGATTTCCTGGGTGAAGTGGAGGCCTGCGGTGGGCGCGGCGACTGCGTCCGAGCGGTCCCTGCGGGCATAGACCGTCTGGTAGCGTTCCTCGTCTTCGTCGTCGTCCCCTCGGTTCATGTAGTGCGGGAGGGGCAGGTGGCCGTGCTGCTGATCGTCCGGTGGCTGTTCGAAATGGAGGTGGCGGGTGCCGTCTTCGGCTACGGCCGTGACGGTGCCGGTGCGGCCGCCGATGGTGATGCTGTGTCCTGGGCGCATGCGCTTGCCGGGACGGACCATGCAGACCCAGTCGTGCGGGGTGACTGCGTGGAGGCGGAGGATTTCGATGCGGCCGTCGTCCGAGAAGAAGCGGGCGCGGGCGACGCGGACATTATTGAGAATGACGAGGTCGGTGGGGTTTACGAACGCGGGGAAATCGCGGAACGAGCGGTGTTCCCAGCGGTTTTCCGAGCGGTGCACGACCAGCATGCGGGAGGCATCGCGCTGGGCGAGCGGTCGGCTGGCGATAAGTTCGTCGGGCAGGTGGTAATCGAAGTCTTCAGTGCGGAGCATGTCAGGTGTGGGGAGAAAAGTGTTCCCAGCCGCCGTGGAGTGGCGTGGGGGGCGAGGCTGGACTGGTGAGCTGGCCGATGGCGGTGAGGGGGAGGCGAGGGAACTGGGATTTCCATGCCCGTGCGAGGTCGGGCCACTGCTGGCTGGGAACGGCGATGAGGAGTTCGTAGTCCTCGCCATCCGAAAGCGCCTGCTGCGGGGAGCAGCCCTTCGTCAGCGGAAGTTTCGCGGGGTCGATGCTGAAGCTGCATTGGGACGCCTGTGCGAGCCTTGGAAGGTCGCGGGCGAGACCGTCGCTCAGGTCCATCATGGCAGACGGGCGGAAATGGCTGACGAGCCAGCGGGCATGGGCGAGTCTGGGGAGGAAATCGAGATGATGGCCTGCGAGGGAGCCGCCGAGGCGGCCGGTGACGGCGAGGGTATCGCCGGGGCTGCCGCCTGAGCGGAGCGTGAGGTAGTGGGGTTCGACCGAGCCGAGCAAAGCGACTGAGAGAACGGGTTGCTGGCCTTGCGGAAGACCTGACGTTTCGCCGCCTGCGATGCCGGCTCCGCAGCGCTTGGCGGCTTTGGTGATCCCCTTGTACAGCTGGGTCAGCCATGTGAGCGGCAGTTCCGGGGGCAGGGCCAGCGTGATGAGGGCCTCGAGGGGGAGACCGCCCATGGCGGCGACATCGCTGACGGCGCGGTTGAGCAGTTTTGCTCCGACGCGGCCAGGTTCCGTGGCCATGGTGAAGTGGATGCCGGCGACGAGGCAGTCGGTTTTGAAGAGTGTGAGGGAGGGGTCGTTTGGGCTGCCGAGAACGGCGCAGTCGTCGCCGGGTCCGGTGTGGGTGCGGCTGGTCTGCGGGAGATTTCTGGTGAGGAGGGAAACGATGCGGTCTTCGCCGGTTTCGGCGAGAGATCTATGTGATGGCCTTGGGGGCATAGAGGAGGATGAGAAACTGCGAGAGGTTGAAGAGGCTGTGCATGAGGACGGGGACGGCGAGGTTGCGGGTGCGGTCGTAGGCGATCGCGAAGAGGGCCCCGAGAAACGTGAGCGGGATGAGCGACAGCAGATTGGCGTGGACCACGGCGAAGAAGAGCGAGCTGGCGAGGATGGCGTAGGCCCGCGGGAACCAGCGACGGGCATTGCTGTAGATGACGCCGCGGAAGACGATTTCCTCCATGAGGGGAGCGCCGACGGCGAGCGTGATGCCCGACAGGATGAGCACGGAGGGGTCATCCGAGCGGCGGATGGAATCGATGATCGGCTGCTGGGGCAGGTCGTATCCGGAATTCCGGAGAATGAGCACGAGGACGGCATTGACGAGGCCGATGGCGACCGTGGCCGGAACGATCCAGAGGACCGCGGTGGCGACGGTCTGGGTGATGCCCTGGCGGAACCATCCGAAGAGCTGCCAGACTGGATAATTGCGGATGCGGTGGAGGAAGGTGATGACGAGGGCGGCGAGACCGGCCTGGAAGATGATCTGGGTGGCGAGGAGACGGGGGCCGAGTTCGAGTTGGCCGCCTTTTCCGGGAGCGCTGGCAGCAGGGCCCATGATGGCGGAGATCACGAGGACCATGGCGAGGGCGAACCATGCGTCCGGGCGGCACCACCATTGATGGAGAGGAAACACGTCCTGCGAGCCCGGCAGCGGTGGAGGCATGCTGCGGGCGGGGGACCGCAGCACGGTCATGACCGGGATGGACAGAAGGATCGCCGCCAGAACGGCGAGGAGGATGAATTGCTCGGAATGGGCGGGCATGATGGCGGAGAGAAGATGATCCTTCTGTGCGTGGCTGCAATGCGGTTGCCGTTGCAGGAGGAACGCATGATGACAGTGAAGGAACACCACGAAACCGCATGATTCCCGTCCTTTCTCTCCGTCCCGGAATTGTTCTCTGTGCTGTCATGGCGATGGCCGGGGTGCGGGCGGAAGAACCGGAGCGGCGGCGGGGCGGGGTGGAGGCCGAGCCCGCGGGTCCGCCCGCTCTGACCGAATACAAAGGACGCACCATTGCGCAGACGATGCACTGGACCGGTGCAGAGTGGCTGCTGCGCGAGAACCGCGAGCAGGAGGAAAATGCCGCTCTCATGCTGCAGCAGTTGGGCCTCAAGGAAGGCTGGACCGTCTGCGATCTTGGCTGCGGCAATGGCTATCATGCCCTGACCATGGCGAAGACCGTGGGAGCCAAGGGGAAAATTCTCGCTGTCGACATTCAGGAACAGATGCTCGCCATGCTGAAGGCGCGGGCCGAAGGCCGGGGGCTGGGGAACATCGAGACGATTCACGGCGAGGCATGGGATCCGAAGATTCCGGAATCGTCCTGCGATCTGATTCTGCTCGTCGATGTGTACCATGAATTCAGTCATCCCGAGCATCTGCTCAAGGCCATGCGGCGGGCGCTGAAGCCTGAGGGGCGCGTGGCCCTTGTGGAATTCCGGGCGGAAGACGAAAACGTGCCGATCCGGCCCGAGCATAAGATGAGCCGCGCGCAGATTCTCAAGGAATGGCTTCCGGCGGGCTTTGCATTGGAATCCGAGTACCGGGAACTGCCATGGCAGCACCTGATGTTCTTCCGGCGCGATGACGGCAAGGCGGCCGGACCTGACGGGAAGTCGGGTGCCGAGCAACCGGAGGATGAGCGCCGCCGCGTCGTGCCCGCCGGGG
>JBDKER010000088.1:0-4384 GCA_039795165.1 Verrucomicrobiota bacterium
GTGGAGCGGGTGATGGGAATCGAACCCACGTATCAAGCTTGGGAAGCTCGTGTTCTACCATTGAACTACACCCGCCGGAGCGATGGGGGTGATAAAGCGGGCCGAGGGGGAGTGCAATGGGGATTCGGCTGGGGAAATGGGAAGCGTACCGTGGTTTCCGGGCAGCAGAAACCCCTGCCGGGTTGAGCCGGCAGGGGTTCTGTGAGTCAGGGCTGGAAGGTGGGGGGCCTGATCATTTCTGACCTGGGCGCCATTCTTCCTGAGCGAACTTGAAGGCTTCTTCGAGGCCGACCATGTCCGTGCTGGGTCGGAGGGCTTCGAAAGCGGCGGTTTCGCGCTTGAGCTGTTCTTCGTCGTAGCTGGCGGCCTTGATGGAGAGGCCGATGCGGCGTTCGACCTTGTCGACCTTGATGACGCGGGCTTCGACTTCCTGGCCGACCTTGATGACGTCCTTGACGCGGGTGACGTGATCTTCGCTGAGCTGGGAGATATGGACGAGGCCGTCGATATCGTCCTTGAGCTGGACGAAGGCTCCGAAGCTGGCGATCTTGGCGACAGTACCCTTCACGAGGTCGCCGACATGGAACTTGCTGTCGATGTCCGACCATGGGTCGTTGTCGAGCTGCTTCATGCCGAGGCTGATGCGCTGATTGGCCTTGTCGATTTCGATGACTTCGGCTTCGACTTCGTCGCCCTTCTTGAGCATTTCGCTCGGGTGATTGACCTTGCGGGTCCAGCTGAGGTCGGAGACGTGCACCATGCCGTCGATGCCTTCCTCCATTTCGACGAAGGCGCCGTAGGCGGTGAGGTTGCGGACCTTGCCCTTGATGCGTGTGCCGAGCGGGTAGCGCTGATCGATATCGTCCCATGGGTTGGTATCGAGCTGGCGGACGCCGAGGCTGATCTTCTGTTCATCCTTGTTGATGCCCAGCACGACGGCTTCGACTTCCTGACCGAGGGAGAGAACATCCGACGGGCGGGCGATGCGCTTGGTCCAACTGAGTTCGGAGACGTGGACGAGGCCTTCGACGCCGTCTTCGATTTCGATGAAGGCACCGTAGGCGACTAGTTTCGTCACGCGGCCTTTGACGCGCTGACCGATGGGGTAGCGTGCCTCGATATTTTCCCATGGATTGTTGGCCATCTGCTTGAGGCCGAGGCTGACGCGTTCCTTGTCGCGGTTGACGTCGAGGATCTGGACGGTGAGGCGCTGGCCGACGGCGACCATTTCCGAAGGATGGTTGATGCGGCCCCACGACATGTCGGTGATGTGGAGGAGACCGTCCATGCCATTGAGGTCGATGAAGACACCGAAGTCCGTGATGTTCTTGACGGCTCCTTCGACCTTGTCGCCGATCTTGACGGTTTCGAGGAAGCGCTGGCGCTGTTCGGCGCGTTCGGCTTCGATGACTTCGCGGCGGCTGAGGACGACATTCTTGCGCTCGTCATTGATTTTGACGATCTTGAATTCGTAGATGTTGCCGACGTATTCGTTGAGGTCCTTGGGAGGGATGATGTCGATCTGGCTGCCGGGAAGGAAGGCTTCGACGCCGACGTTGACGGTGAGGCCGCCTTTGACGACGCTCTTGACCTTGCCCTTCACGAGGCCGCCGTCCTGGAAGACCTTGACGATCTTGTCCCAGTTCTGCTTGTGGGCGGCCTTTTCCTTGGAGAGGACGACCATGCCTTCGTCGTTTTCGAGGCGTTCGAGGAGGACTTCGACTTCGTCGCCTACTTCGATTTCCTCGTCTTCAAATTCGCTGACCGGGATGGCTCCTTCGGATTTGTATCCGATGTCCACGAGGACCACCTGGGGTTTGATGTCGAGAATCGTGCCGCGCACGATGGAATTTTCCTTCAGCTCACGGAAGGATTTTTCCATGAGGGCGAGGAGTTCGCTTTGTTCCATTGTCTTATATGTGGTTAGGGTTGGGTTGTGACGTTGACCGGTTGCGTTGTTGCCTCCAATGAGACGGCGGTTTCCACTTTGGGGGTGGGAACCGGCCGCTGGCCTTACCGGAGGCGCCTTCCAGGCCGGACGGACGAAAGGGCCGCGAAAGTAGGCGTGATCGTGGAGCGTGCAACTGCTGAATTCCGGTGGGCTGGAGGGGGAGGAAGGCGGGAGGAATTCCGCGAGTCCGTGGGGGGAGAGGGCTTGCGGAGGGGGAAAGGCAGGCGCTCCGTGGGTTCAAGATGAGAACGTTGATCGGCAACAGTATTCTGGGCATCCTGCTGGTGGCTGGGGGATTGCGTGGCGAGGAAAAACCGGCGGCTCCGGCCGATGGGATTTTCACGGTGGGTCCGGAGTACCGTCTGGATCCGGATCTGAGCGACCGCGGCAATGCCAAGGGGCGGCAGTTTTCGTTTGTGATGCGGCTGGCGGACAGCGCGGTTTTCCGGGGGGATGATGCCACCCTGGAGCCCGGCAAGAAGCCTGTGCGGAGCGAGCGGAGGATCACGGTGTATGTACCGGCGGCGTATGTGGATGGAGCGGAGGCTCCCGTGCTGGTGGTGCATGATGGACCGGGACCGCTAGGGCTGATCCGCAATGCGCTGGACAATCTGACGGTGGCGAAGGATGCGGCGCGGCGCTTGCCTGCGTTTGTGGCCATTGCGGTGGAGAATGGCGGGGATGACGGGAAGAACAGTCAGAGGGGACTGGAATACGACACGATGTCCGACCGGTTGGCGAGGTTTATCCATGGGGAAGTGCTGCCGGCGGTGCTGGCGGATCCGATGATCCGGGCGGCGTATCCGGGGCTTGCGTTCACGAAAGACCCGTGGGGGCGCGGGGTCCTGGGGTGCAGTTCCGGCGGGGCGGCGGCCCTGAGCATGGCGTGGTTCCGGCCCGATCTGTTCCGGCGGGTGGTGGCGTATTCCGGGACCTTTGTCGATCAGCAGGATGACGATGCTCCGGAGGAGAAGGAATATCCTCTCGGGGCGTGGGAATATCATTCCGGGAAGAAGCTCATCGAACAGGGGCCGAAAAAGCCGCTGCGTGTCTTCACGCATGTGTCCGAGAACGACAACCGGGCGCAGGATCCCGAGGAGACCTATCACAACTGGGTGATGGCGGGCGAGCGGACGGCGGCGGCCTTTCAGAAGATGGGATACGACCATCGGTTTGTGTTTTCGAAGGCGAGCGGGCACTGTGACCGCCGGGTTTTCGAGCATACGCTGGCTGACACGCTGATCTGGCTGTGGCAGGGATATGGGCTCAAGTGAACCGGTGGCTGCTGCCTTGCTTGCAATCGGGGCCGGGGAGCCGTAGACGGATGCTCCTGTGTTTTTCCCATGGTACCGATTACGATCCGCAATCTGAGCAAGTCCTTTGAGGGGACGCCGGTACTCCGGGACATTTCCGTGAGCATCGCGGCGGGCGAGATGTTCTTTCTGCTTGGACCGAGTGGCTGCGGCAAGACGACCCTGCTGCGTCACATTGCCGGTTTCTATCAGCAGGACGCCGGCAGCATCCATTTTGGGGAGCGGGACATGTCCGGGGTTCCGGCGCACCAGCGGAATACGGCGATGATGTTCCAGAGTTATGCGCTCTGGCCGCACCTCAGCGTGGCCGAGAATGTGGCCTTCGGGCTGCAGGAACGGAAGCTGCCGAAGCCAGAGATTGTGGAGCGGGTGCGCGAAGCCCTCCACATGGTGCAGATGGGGCACCTCGGTGAACGCCGCATCAATCAGTTGTCGGGTGGCCAGCAGCAGCGGGTCGCTCTCGCCCGATCGCTCGCCGTGCGGCCCGACTGTCTGCTGCTTGATGAACCGCTTTCTAATCTGGATGCCAAGCTGCGGCTGGATATGCGCGGCGAAATCCGGAGGATCTGCAATCAGTTCGGACTGACGGCGGTTTATGTGACGCACGATCAGAAGGAGGCCCTGCATCTGGCCGACCGGATGGCGGTCATGGAGAAGGGAGAGATCAGCCAGTGCGGGGCTCCGCGGGAAGTGTACCGGCGCCCGGTGAGTGCCGGAGTGGCATCGTTCATTGGCGAAGCGAATTTTCTGGCGGGTGCATGGGTGGGAGAAGGGGAAGCGGCGGGCAGCGGGGTGGTGCGGACTGCGGCGGGCGAGTGGGAAGGCCGGGTGACCGATCCCGGCTGGCGGCCAGTTGCTGGTGAGGCGGTGCAGTTGTGTGTGCGGCCCGAGAGTTTCCGGTTTGCGGCCGGCGCTGCCGGGCGGAATGCGCTGAGTGGGGTGATTTCCGAGAGTATTTATCTGGGGGAACTGGCACAGTATGCGGTGACGGCCGGTGCCGATGTCATCCGGCTGGCCGAATTGAATCCGGCGGAGCTGCGGCGGCCGGGGCCGGTGCAGGTGGTGGCGGCGGCGGACGATGTGATGATTCTGCGCCGATGAGAGCGCGCTTGCCAGCGGG
>JBDKER010000089.1:0-3544 GCA_039795165.1 Verrucomicrobiota bacterium
ACGACAATGGCAACGGCATTTCTAACCTGCTCGAATCCATCATGGGCCCGGATGCCCGCATCTGGTCGGAAGATGCCAATGGCAGCCCACTCGTCTCGTGGCACCAGCAACCAGGCGCTGACCACGGCCGCATCGTCATCGAATCATCGGACAACCTCTCCTCATGGTCGCCCGCTCAGTTCCTCTCCCCGGTCGCGGAATCGCTCTCGGCAGGCCTCATCCTCCGCAGCGCCCCAGTGACCCCACCCGCCAGCGGCCGACTCTACTTCCGCGCCCGCATCATCCCACCACCATGACGTCCCCAGCCGGCCCGACGGCACGGCGACCACAGTCGGTCAATCTCGCCCAGTGAAATAGAAACTGCTGCGCCAGCCCCCGGTGCGGACCGAACTGCTTCCACGCAAATCGGTCGAGCCGCGCATGCGTCAGCTTCCTCGCCCTCGGAAAGTAGAGTTCGCGCAGCACCCTCTCGATCCAGACATCGATCGGAAACGCACCGCTCCGTCCATAACCAAACAACAGGACACAGGACGCGACTTTTTCACCGACTCCATGCAGCCGGCATAGTTCCGCCTGCGCTTCCGCATCGCCAAGACCAGCCACGGCCCGCAGATCAAAACTTCCTTCCGCCACCGCCACCGCACTGCGGTGCAGAAAGGCTGCCCGGTAGCCAAGCCCGCAGCCGCGCAGGAATTCCTCGCCCGCCGCAGCAATCACCTCCGCCCGTGGATAACTCCACACGCACGGCAGCCCCTCCAACCGCACCGCTTCGCCTAGCCGCTCCCGCAACCGCAGCGAAATCGCCCGGATCTGCGGAACCTGCTTCAGCGAAGAAGTAATGAAGGTAGCCAGACATTCCCACGCTGGCTGACGGATCAGCCGCAGCCCGGGACACCACGCGATGGCCCGCCGCAGCGCCGCATCATCCGCAGGAAATCCAGCGACCACCGCCGCCAGATCTTCTTCAAGCCCCAGATACTGCCGCACCAGCGCCGCCTTCCCGGCACTGCACTCAAGCACCGCAGGATCCCGCTGACGCAGAAACACACCCTCCTCCCCAATCGTTCCCACCCAGCCTCCCTCCCACGCCTGCCAGTGAAATACCTGACCACTCCCAAGCGTCGCCGCCAGATCAAAGGGCCAGCCATCCAGCGGAATCTGCTCAAGCGCCCCAGCCATCACATCAACGCCTTTCGCATCATCCCGCTCGCCATCACCTCCAGCCGGTCGCAGCTTGCAACCCAGCCCGCATCACATCGACCGGAGCTTCCCGCCCGAACCACCACTCGAACGACTGCACGCCCTGCCACAGCAGCATCGGCAGCCCATTGATCGCCGCCGCTCCGGCCGCGCGCGCCGCCGCCACAAGGGGGGTTTCCAGTGGCTTGTACACCATGTCGTACACCAAATGCCCGGGCCGCAGCGCGTCGTAGGGCACCAGCGGAGGGTCGCCCGCAGTCATCCCCAGCGAGGTGCCGTTCACAATCAGATCCACCCCGTCCAGCTCGCCGCGCAACGCTCCGGATTCCCATGGCACCACCCGGACCACGTCCCCTCCCGGCAAACCCGCCAACCCCGCAGCCACCTGATCGGCCTTCTCCCTCGTCCGGTTGGCAAGCAGCAGGCTCCGGCAGCCTTCCATGGCACACTGCACGGCCGCGGCCTGACCCGCCCCTCCGCCAGCTCCGAGAATGAGAATCCTCAGATCCCGCACGCTCCTGCCAAATTCCCCGCTCACTGTCCGCAGAAACCCAGGACCATCGCTGTTCCTTCCCTCCGTACTCCCATCAGCCCGGAAAATCACGGTGTTCACGGCCCCCAGCCGACGCGCCGCCGCCGCCACTTCATCAACTGCCTCCAGCGCCGCAAATTTATGCGGAATCGTGCAGTTCACCCCGATGAATCCCAGCGACCCCAGCAACCGCAAAGCTTCCCGGAACTCGGACGGCCGCACATGAATCTTCCCGTAGCGCGCCGCAATCCCACACGCTTCCAGCGCCGGATTGTGCATCTGAGGAGAAAGACTGTGCGCCACCGGATCGCCCAGCACAGCCAGCCGCATACGGGGTTCTCCAGGCTTCCATGCCCGCAGATCGTCCATCGTCAGTACATCGGAATTCATGGCATCACAGCACCCGCATGATTCACGCGCTCAGCAGCGGAGCCCGCAGCCGCAGCCGCTGCACGGTCTCATCCTTCCCCAGCAATGCCAGCAGCGGCACCAGATCCACCCCATGCCCCTGACCTGTCACCGCCACCCGCAGCGGAAACATCAGGGCCCCGGGCTTCACTCCCAGTTCCCGCGCCGCCACCGCCACTCCTTCCTGAATGTGCTCGGCATTCCAGTGCACCAGCGCCTCCAGATGCCCAGCCAGAGAATTCAGCCGTTCCCCCGCCCCAGGCTGCGACGCTGCCTTGGCCCGCGCCTCAGGCGACACCGCACTCCGTGGATCAAAGGCCATCACCACATGCTCGGCAATCTCAGGCACCACCCGCACCTTCGGCTTCATCAACCCCAGCGCCCCATCCAGTAACCCAGCCGGAAGCGAAGCCAGCAGCGGACTGGCCGACTTCAGACGCAGGGCCTCGGTCTCGTCCTCCACCGCCACCGGCCGACCCGCCAGCAACTGACCCAGCACCCGGAACGACGCCACATGCCTCGGATCCTGCTCGTCCACCGCCGAGGCAGGCGACGTCAGCCACGCCACCACATCCCGCCCAAACTCCGCGCCACTCTGCGCCTTCACATACTCCCCGTTCATCCACCGGCACTTCTCCATGTCAAACCTCGCATTCGCATGGTTCAGATGATCCCAGTCAAACAAGGCGACAATCTCTTCCAGCGGCATCACTTCCCGGTCGTCCTTGGGCGACCACCCCAGCAGACAAAGATAATTGCGCACGGCCGCAGGCACGAAACCGTTGTCGATGTAATACCCCATCGCTGCTCCCTGGTCGCGCTTGCTCATCTTCGACCCATCATCATTCAGAATCAGCGGAATGTGCGCATACTCGGGCGGCTCGGCCCCCAGGGCCCGGAACAACTCGATGTGCTTCCCGGTATTGTAGACATGATCCTCTCCGCGGATCACATGCGTGATCTTCATGTCAATGTCATCGACGACATTCACGAAGTGAAAAATGTAGCTGCCATCGGGCCGCCGGATCGTCATGTCAGGCTCCTTGCTCCGGTCGATCTTCACTTCTCCGCAGATCCGGTCGTGAAGGACCACGGTCTCGCGGGGCGACCGGAAGCGCACGGCCCCGTTCTCTTCAGTGTAGGTCATGCCCTGCGCCTCGAGCTTCGCAAGGGCCGCATCGTAGAGATGCTTCCGCTCGCTCTGCTGATAAGGTCCATGCGGTCCGCCCTTCCCAGGACCTTCATCCCAGTCGAGCCCGAGCCACCGCAGCCCGTCACCGATCGCCGCCAGCGCCGCAGGCGTATTGCGCGCCTCGTCGGTGTCCTCGATCCGCAGCACAAAGACGCCCCCGTTGCGCCGCGCAAAGAGCCAGTTGAAAAGGGCCGTACGGGCACCTCCTACAT
>JBDKER010000090.1:0-3360 GCA_039795165.1 Verrucomicrobiota bacterium
CGGCCGTCTGCGGTGACCGAGCATTCCCATGTGCCGGAGACGGGGCGGACGGCTGCGGCATCGAAGCGGAGTTCCTCGCGGCCGTACTGGAAGCAGAGGATTTCGGTGGCCGGTTTGGGTTGCTGGAAGGCGCGGGGGGCGGCTTCGGACCATGTGAGCTGGCAGCGGTCCTCCGGGCCGGGCATCCAGTCGGCTGGGCCCGCCATGGCCGAGGCCATCAGGAAGGCGAAGGCCGTCAGCCAGCCATGGATGAATGCGGCCATGAGCGGTGCCTGGCGGGAGGGCTCAGTTTCCCGGGCGGGTCCGGCCGGCGATGATGCGGTCGAGTTCCGCGGTCAGTTCGGCTGCGACCTGCGGGTGCTGGGCTGAGACGTCCGAGCGTTCACCGGGGTCGGTCTTGAGATTGTAGAGCGAGTGGGTGGCGGCAGGCAGGGGAGGTTCGCCGCGGCTGACGCGAGCCTGGGATTTGCCGCGGTTCTTGAGTCGGACGAGTTTCCAGTCGCCGCGGCGGAGGCCGAAGTTCCCGCTGCCATTGTCCTGCTGGAGAATGAAGGGTCGGCCCGTTGCTTCCGGCTTTCCGAGCAGGGCGTCGAGGAGATTGAAGCTGTCGAGGCAGCCGTCCCGTGCGGGTGATTGGTTTGTGAGGGCGGCGAGGCTGGCGGCGAGGTCGACGGTGCTGACGGGGTTGTCCGACGTGGCGGCTGGGATGGTGCCGGGCCAGCGGGTGATGAAGGGGACGCGGGTGCCGCCTTCCCAGACGCTGTATTTGCCGCCGCGGAAGGGTCCGGCTGGTTCATGGCTGCCGAGTTTCTCGACGGCGTCGTCGCGGTAGCCATCGTCGAGGACCGGACCATTGTCCGAGGTGAAGACGACGAGCGTGTTTCGTGCGATGTCGAGGCGGTCGAGGCATTTCATGAGTTCGCCGACGCACCAGTCGAGCTGGAGAATGCAGTCGCCGCGGGGGCCGAGCGATGTTTTCCCCTGGAAGCGTTCGTGCGCGATGCGGGGGACGTGGATGTCCTGGGAAGCGAAGAAGAGGAAGAACGGCTGGTCCTTGTGGGCTGCGATCCAGCGGGTGGATGCGCTGATCCATGTGTCCGCGAGGTCCTCGTCGCGGAAGCGCGCGGCGGTGCCGCCGGTGTAGAAGCCGATGCGGCTGATGCCATTGTGGATGGTATCATTGTGGCCGTGGGACCAATCCATTTTGAGGGAACTGCGGTGGGTGATGCCCGTGGGATGGTCCGCGGAAGGCTTGGCGGCTCCGACCCAGAGCGGGTCGGCGGGGTCAAGGTTTCGGACCCGTCGGTCCTCCACGAACGTCTGGGGAACGCGGTCGTTGGTGGTGGGGAGGAGAAAGCAGTGATCGAATCCGATATCGAGCGGACCGGGCCGGAGTTCGCCATTCCAGTCCGGGGCTTTGTCGCCGAGGCCGAGGTGCCATTTGCCGATGACCGCGGTGGCATAGCCGGCGCGTCCGAGGATGGCGGGAAGGGTTTCCGTGCCTGGCCGGATGATGGCAGGGCCGTTGGGCGGGGCGATGCCTGTGCCCTTCTGCCGGAATGCGTAGGTGCCGGTGAGCAGCGAGAAGCGGGTGGGAGTGCAGGTTGATGCCGTGCAGTATCCACTCGTGAAGCGCACGCCATCTCTGGCGAGCTGATCGATGGCAGGTGTCTGCACCGCGCTGGCTCCGTAGCAGGAAAGGTCGCCGTAGCCGAGGTCATCGGCCATGATCACGATGATGTTGGGTCTGGCGGCCTCGCCGCTGGCGGTGGCAAGGCAGGCGGTGAGGGCTGCGAGAAGCAGGCAGGGGAACTTCATGGCGGCGTGCTGGGTCAGGGTTTCCCGGGAGCGAGGCCCTGGAGCTGGGCCATGGCGTCGGCGAAGCCCTTGCCGATGCCGCCGAGGATGCGGGCCGATCCGAGGTAATGGAATTCGGCATTCGAGATGCCTGTGTCGAGGAGGGCGCGTTCGCGTTCGCTCAGTTCGCTGCTGCGGAGTGCGGTGAATTCCCGGTTCTCGTCGGCAGCCGGCAGCTTGCCGTCGCGGATTCGTTCCTTGATCTGCGCGCGGAGGCTGGATTCCCGGGTTTTGGCTGCGGAGAGGTCCATGTCCCAGAATTGTTCCGTGCGGACGGCGGCGACGGTTCCCTTGAATTCCGGCAGGCTGGCGGGAGCGGCCATGGCCTTGCGGAAGTTGTCGTGGGTGGGTTTGTAGCGCAGTTGGTCCTTGCCGTAGGCCTCCGTGGGGCCGCCGACGCCGAGCACACCGATGACGAACGGAAGCTCGGGAGCTGCGAGGTCGCGGCGCACATCGCGGATGAAGTGAGCGAGAGTTTCGCTGTAGGCATCGTATCCGCCCGGCTGGTCGCGCCGTGGATACGTTCCTGAATCCACCATGTCATTCCATCCCTGGAACCAGACGAAGCCGGCGAGTTCATGTTTGGCGGCAGCATCGTGGCCCGGGACCACACGGGAGAGATTGGCGAGGACGCTGCGGACGTGATCGATCATGAGGCGGTACGAAGTTCCGGTCTGGGCGGCCTTTTCCGCTTTGAGAGCAGCGGTGTCCTTGCCCTTGCGTGCGAGTTCCTCGAGTTGGCCATCGGGAAACGGATACGGTCCGGCGCTCGGGGGCCGGAAATCAGTGTGCAGACTGCGCCCGCCCCACGAAGTTTTGATGATGAGGATGGGGGCGTCCGTCACCGTTTCCATGGCGAGGCCGAACGTGAATTCCGGTCCGATTTTCGGGCCGCCCTGAGCGGAACCAAAGCCCGCCGTGAGTTTGCCGGTTTGTTCGGTGTCGGCCGTGCCGAGCGACGAGATCCATGTGCGTTCGGCGACCCTTGGTTTGCCCGCGGCATCCGTCATGAGGTCGAGCAGGGGCTTTGATTCGCTGTCGAGGCGCAGGCGTTCGAACGTGCGGAGCTGGGCGTGGCCCTGCATGTTCGACTGGCCTGCGAGAATGTAGACCTGGAGCGGTTTGGGGGTCGCTGCGCTGGCGGGCAGGATGGCGAGGATGAGGAGAGCGAAGGGAAGTTTCATGACGGGATTTGATGGGGGGATTTCACCATTGGCCCTGCCATGATTCGCTGAAGAAGCCGGCTGCGGGAATGGCTCCCGGGTAGCGGGAATTGGCGGGGGTGGTGAGGTCGATGACGGCCCAGTCGGGCAGTTTCGGGGTTTGGCGGGCGTTGTTGAGGTAGTCGTATTCGCGGAAGGTGAAGCCGCTGTTGAGGACGACGTAGCGGGATGGGTTGAGAGGGTTCGGATAGATGCAGACGAGGGCGTGGTGGTCGGCCGGGAACTGGCGTGGACCCGTGGTGATGTGGCTGGCTGACCACTGGATGGGGAGCTGCGGGGC